>NZ_JAZHOU010000009.1:0-16477 GCF_036553625.1 Winogradskyella poriferorum | reverse complement strand
CCTTTTTGCTAAATTTATGGTTACGGCGGAATGATACTCGCGTACCATTCCGTAACGAAACCATAGCCCAGACCGTTAGGCACAAGCTGAAGAAACTGAATGACTGAACAATTTACAAAAGGAGATATAATCCAAGGTTCTAAAAGTGGAAAAGATGAATCATATCATCCGATAGTATATTTTGAAGAAATTGATGATTTGTTTTTTCTTGGAGGTATGATAACACATTCAAAGTCTTTTGGCAATGTGGAATTAAATGACTCTCACTTTGAAAAAAAAATAGATGATAACCCTAAACCCAGTTTTTTTGTAAGAAATTATTTGATTAAAAAACAAGAATGGGGACCTTATAAAACAATTGGAAGATTATCCAAAAAAGGAATTCAATTCATTGAGTCTAACTTAAAGAATACTGAACCCGAAATTTGGGAAAACTATCTTACTAAATAATATGGAATTAATCAATGGCTGAAAACAACCAACTGACAATAAAATTTGGTGGAGACGGAAATATCAAAGTTGATACTCTGACTGAGTTTCTGAACAATTACAAACAGCTACTTTACTTAATAAACAATGAATTAGGTTACAATCCTGACGATATGATTATTGAGGTTTCACCACCTGAAAATGGAAGTTTCAAAATAAAGCTAAAATCAAAATACAAAGACTTGATTTTAGAAAAAATGGGAGATTTAACCGTTGGAACATTAGTTGGACTTCTGATTTTATTTGCTACAAATGCAACCCAAAACAAAACAGAAGAAGAAATAAAACAGATTTTGGAAGACAAGCAAATCGTTGACAAAGAATTGCCAAAAGTAATTTATAATGTATCTCAAAATTCTGGAGCAAATCAAAAAATTCAACAGACCTTTATAATCGTAAATAACGACGAAAATGTAAAGGACTTGAAAATAGAACGAGAAGAAAGAGAAATTATAAATATTAACCGAACTGACTTTCCAAAGCTGATTGACCAATCAGAAACGTTGGAAATAGAAGAAATACCTGAATCAGATATTCTGACCGACGAAGCGACTTTAATAATAAAGACCATACATTTTGAGGGACACGCAAAATGGGCTTTTATTTTTAGAGGTTATCCGATTAAAGCATCAATTAAAGACGATGAATTTTTTGAGCGTCTAAAAAACGAGGCTTTCAGAAAAGGAGATGCTTTAAAAGTAATCCTGTCGAGAAAACGGAATTTTGACGAGGATTTACAAACATATATAGTTGACCAAAGTAGTTATGTGATTGATAAAGTGACTGAACACATATCTAAAACGGACAATCAGAATAGATTAAAATTTGAATAAAGCCAGTGCCTAACAATGGCTATAAGTAATTGCTTCTGGTGGTTAAGTTTAAGATATTTTCTTACTTTTTCCGCTCGCGGTTTGTATATTTATTCTATCATAAACTAAAAAAATATAAAAAACGGCTCGCTCGCTTTCGTGCCAGTTTGAAAACTTAAGCTTTCAAACCCGCACTACTCATAGCCGAGACCGTTGTAGTGCATTTGAGAAAAGCATTTAGGATGATAAGAAACTATTGGAATGAAGAATGGAAAGAGGTCGAATTTGACGATGGAATTGCCGAAAATGAAAAGTTCAAAATCTCAAATTACGGCAGAATTATAAACTGCAAAACCGATAAGGAATTTTTGGTTAAAGAATACTTTATAAACGGATATCAGAATTTACCAGTCAAACAAAAACAGAACGGAAAATCGACCAGCAGATACGTGCACAAACTTGTGGCAGAACATTTTCTTGAACAGAACGACGGAATTTATGTCATTCATCTGAATTATGATAAAACCGACAATCGAGTGGAAAACTTAAAATGGGCAACCAAAAGAGAAAAGGAAATTCATCAATTCAACAATCCGAATTGGGAAAAAGTTGTGCAAAAAAGAGGTAAAAAAATCGGAAAACTAAACGAGGGAAAAGTGAAAATCATTAAACGCCAGTTGAAAAACGAAAAGAACAGAATCAATATGATTGCAAAACGCTTCGGAGTTTCGGACACACAAATCCATAGGATAAAAAAAGGAGAGAATTGGAGTTCTGTAACCGAATATTAACGAAAAAAAACGCACTACAACAATGGCTATAATTCATTGCGGTTGAATTCCTAATCGGAATTCAACGCTTTTTTGCTATCTTTCGGCTACGGCGGAAAGAATCCTGCGGATTTTTCCGCAACGAAATCATAGCCGAGACCGTTGTGTGCAATTAAAACAAACCAGTGAACGAGAAATTAACATATAGCGGAAATAAATGCAATAACTATTTGTACTTCTCTTTTGATGCCGACTATTTCGACACGGAAAAAGTAACACAAGAATTGAATATTGAACCGACTTCTGTGATGATAAAAAAAGAGTCTGTCCCTAAATCAACTGCGTGGAAATACCAAATCGATGCTGGAACCGATATTGATTTGGAAACTTATATTGAAAAATTGATTGATATAATTGAACCCAAAATAGAAATGATAAACGGACTGAAAGAAAAATATGATTTAACAACTAGAATACAGTTTGTAATCGACATCGATATAAACCCAGAATCTTCAACGCCTTATTTCGGACTGAATAAAAGAACAGTTGAATTTTTAGCCAAAACAGGTACAGAAGTAGATTTTGACCTTTACAAAACCGACACAATCGGAATTTTAAACAAAATGAGCAAATAGAATTATAATAGTATGGATAAGGAAATACTAAATTTTATAGATAAAGACTTTGAATTGGGGTTTAGAGAATCTGTAATAAAAGAACTTTTATCGATTAAATTAAAGCATGTTATGGCTGAATCGGAATATAATTTAAAAAACACAAGAATGTCAATTTTATATTTAGCTAAAGGTAATTTAAATGAGGTTGTAGAATTGACCAAAAGAGCAAAGATTGATTTTCGAGATGTCATTATGTGGGCAACTCAGGAAAAGGAACTGAATAATAAATAAAAACTGCACACAACAATGGCTATAAGTAATTGCTTGTTCTCGCTTACTTCTGAAAATCCTCGCGGATTTTCAGTTTGGTGTGTACTTGCTAAATTAACCGCTAACCCACACAACTACTCATAGCCGAGACCGTTGGCAACAATATGAACGAAACTAACAACATAGAAAAAATTAAAGCTGAATTGATTAATTCGTGTTTGAATTATAACACTAAATCATTCATTCCTTTTCTAATGTCAAAAAACGTTCTGACTGGAATGCCAAATAAAACAAGATTTTACAGATTTTTAAAATATATGGTTAGTTGTACAAAACAATGTTCAGAAGGACAACTAACTTTCAAAATAGAACACGAAAAAATAATAGATAACCAGAGAAATTATTACTTAAATTTTTACGACAAAATTCATAAATATTCCCGTTTATCAATCGAAGTCAGAGAAACGAAAGAAAATATATATCTCGATACATTACCATTTTAAAAGCTTATGGATGATTTTATGAAAGAATGCTTTTTAGAAGCGTTTTCAAAAACAAACATTGATGATATTTGGGAAAATAGAACATCAAAGACCGACATTCTACCAATTGAAACCGACTTACCTATTCGTAACAAACTAAATGATGTTAGCACTCGAAATATTGAGATTATGCTTCAATCACCATTTGGTTTAATGTACAAAACTCTTGGACTTGTCGAAAATGACCAAATAATAATTCCTAACGAATTTAGCAGTTTAAAATCTCAAGTTGATTTTGGAAACTTCAAAACTTTCAACTTTAAAAGAGAAATTGATATAATGATTGGAGCTTTTTCAATGGATAGTCTTTTACAAGCAGTTGGAAACGAAGATGTGGATTTGTACAAATCCAACGGAATTGATTTTGAAATGGTAAAAGCATTTGACGGAACAATGCAAACATTTACAAAAGAGAAAGAAGGTTTGGACTTTTTCTCGCCAATATCAAGACTACAACAAACGGAATTAGATGGAAATCCTATTTCTGCTTTTAAATTGCGTTCACAACCTTCTGGAGTTTTTCCAACGAATAACTCTCATCAATGGTTAGAAAGATTAGCACCTCAAAGATTAATGGCAATAATGACAATGGAACAATAGAATATGTATCAAAAAGAATTATTAATTGACGACCGAAAGGTCAAAATAAATTTAGAAACTGAAATTGGAACTGGAAAACCAATATTGGATATGGCTTTTTTACAAGCTGGTTTTAGGCAAACTATATTAAGTGATGAACTATCTGCGGATTTGGAAAATTTAAATCCTCATAAGTTTGGAGAAAATCCTTTTGGTGGTAACGAACACGTCGTTATGACTATGATGGAGCAACTTAAAAAAGTAATTGAAAATCATATTAAACATTACAAAAGAATGTTGCAATCAGACTTGGGAACTTATGTAACTGAATCAATCGTTATTCTTGATGCTTATTATGAGCAGGTTTTAGGGGAATCATTTGAAAAGAAAAAGAAAGAAACATTTCAAATGTATTTTAATTTTTTTTACAAGCAATTTCCGCCTGAATGGAATAAATAATTTCTTTTAAAATGGGAAATATTATATCTGCAAAATGTAAATTTTGTGATTTTAAAACAAAATTTAATTACGGTGGCAATAAATTAGATTTTCAAATTAATTGTCCAGTTCCCGCAATTAATATAAATACAGGACAATTTGAAATCATCAACTATAAAATTGAGAAAAATAATTCTAAATATAAATTCTATTCAAATAAAGAATTGAAAGGAAACAATGAGAACAATTACACTTTGGATAATTTTGATTTAAAATTAAACACAAAAAACAATTATTGTCCGAAATGCAAAAAACATAGTCTTGATTTTAATATAATTGCATATACAGATTAAAGATTAATGAAATAAAATACTGTTGCCAACACCGTATATAATTTATTGCTAGTTCTAGCCTACTTACGAAAATCCTCGCGGATTTTCTATTCGGTTTTTATTTGCTAAATTTAGTGCTAAACCACGCAACAAACCATATACAACAACGTTGTGTGTAAGTTGAAAAATCAGAACGCTGAATGACAGAAACTGTTGAATTGAGAAATAAACCGGAATTAAAATTTATCCTGAATACGGACGAATTTAATGTCATTGATGCTTCCGAACCGGAAAACAACGGAACTTACTCATACACGGAAATAAAAAGTGCGGAATTGAACTCTGAACGGACTAATTGGCTGATTTCAATTTTGAGTGTAATTATCGACTTTTTAACTGGAAGTGGAAACGGAGGGAAATTTAAAACCAAAGCAAATCTAACTCTGAAAACAGAAAAGCGGAATTTAAAAATATGGCTGAACGATGCGGATTATGGAAAAGCGAAAAAAATAACTGAATTGATAAATAAAAATAAAACCTACACACAACAACGGCTATAATCCATTGCGGCTGAAATTCCTATCGGAATTTCATTGCAATTTGCTATCTTTCGGCTACGGCGGAAAGAATCCTGTGGATTTTTCCGCAACGTATCATAGCCAAACACGTTGGGCACAATTAAAATGACTTGGGAAACATATCATACAAAAGGAATTAAACAAAAATATGTCTATCGATATGTAACTATTGAAAAGCTGATTGACTTTTTGGAAACTAACAGCTTATTCCTGTCGAGATTAGACAAGTTTGAAGATAATTTAGAAAACATTGAACCTTACGACATTAATGAGCTTAAAGTAAGAACTCAAACTTTATCAAAACCAGAAGAAGCAAATCCGGAAATATCAGAAACCATTTGGACTCAAATAATTCAAAATAATAAGGCTGAATTAAGAGCAATACAAGCAAAATTGACAAAACAACAGAAACACCGATTTGTAAGCTGTTGGATTCTTAATGACACGGAATCCTTTGCAATGTGGGATATTTATGGAAAAGCTGGTTTTGCCATTCGATTTGAGCGTAAGTACTTTCAAAAATTAATTAAAGATTCTATAAGCTTACAAACAGAACCCACAAGTAAAATTGATTTAGTTGTTGCTGGAATTGTGCAATATCAGAATTTTGACAAAATGTTATTTAAGGAACAAGAATCCTCACTTAAATATTCTGCTTTTAGAAAACATCAAGCCTTTAATCACGAATCGGAATATAGAATAATTGGATTTATGAAAGAGATTCTGGAAATACCTGGACTTAAATATAAATTACCTGACATTAACGAACTGGAATTCGAGTTAATTGCAAACCCAAGACTTGACAGATTTCAATTTCAAAAATACAGTGGAATTGTATCGAAGTATTCAGAAAAGCATAAACTGAAAGAATCTGAATTAAAAATATGGTTGGACTTCAGAAACACTAACTATTAAAAACTGTGCCCAACAATGCGCATAAAAAATTGCTTCAAAAAAGTATAAAAGAAAAAAAAGTAATATATTTAAAGTTGAAAATGAGTTATGAAAAATCCTGCTATAAAATACGCAACTTTCTCATGCTCTAAACCGTTGTGCGTCATACCCAAACTGAACGAAAATGTTTGAAGAATTAGAAGAATACAAATCAAATGGACATTTCTTTTTTGAAGAAAACGATGAGCTTGAAAAAGTCTGTAATGCACCGAAAAACGGAATCGGAATTTATATTGTTTACGCTCTCAAAAATGGAAAAATTGAATTAATTTATATTGGTTCTTCAGGGAAAATCTATCAGAATGGAACCAAAAAAGTACGGAAAGGCGGAATGTATGACAGGCTTGTTAATGGTAAACAATTTGATAAACCGAGAAAAATAAGTTGGAAAGAAAAACTGAAAGCGGAAAAAATAGAAGCTTTGGATATTTATTGGTACGAAACGTTTGATAAAAAACATTCTGACATCCCAGCGACCGTTGAGGGAATTATTATGCAAAGACATTTTGAGATTTTCGGAACTTTACCAAAATGGAACAAGGAATTTTAAATCGGAATAAAAATACGAACGCACAACAATGTATAACCGCAATTACAGCGGATTCGACTATGTCCGAATCCACTCGGAATTGCTAACACCAGTTCTAAACCGAAAATTAACGCATATTAACCCGTAACTGTCGGTTATACGATACCGTTGTGCTTAATTTGAACCAGCCCTTGAAATCAAATACAGAAAAGGCGAATCAACACTATGTGCCTAAATTCTATTTAAGGCATTTTTCATATTTGAACAACTTGAATCAAATAGGCGTTTTTAATACTAAAAGCGAATTTTTCATAAAAGATGGAAAACTAAAAAAGCAGGCTTCAAAAAAATACTTTTATGGTAAAGATGGTGTGCTTGAAGATTTCTACCAAAACCTTGAAAATATTTTAGCACCTTTAGTGTTGAAATATATTCAAAACGAAAATATCCCAAAACAATTTTCATCTGAACAATCAGATATGTTACACTTGATTTTCACAATGGAATCTAGGAATCCAATGCGTGTGAATCTTATGAGGCAAACCCTACTTGAACAAAAAGATAGAGTTGACAAAATAGATTCAACCTTCTATAATCAAGAAAAGCAAGATATTTTAAATCAATTTGTGAAAAATGAAAACCTTCATAAAATAATGCTTGATAATTTAAAAGGCAGAGTCATGCTAGCAATGGATTTAAATTTTAAATTATTAAAAAACACAACTAATCATCCTTTTATTACATCAGACTTTCCTGTTGTGAAATACAATCAATTTATGGAATCTCAAAATTGGTTTGATGGTATGAATTATAATGGTAGTGGCTGGATAGGACAACAAATATTTTTCCCATTAAATGAACAATATCTTTTAATAATATTTGATTCTGACATTTATAAAGTCGGGAATCGAAAAGAATCTGTTGTTGAAATATCAAATACAAATTCTGTAGATTCATTGAATATCTTACAATTTTTAAACTGTACAAATAATATATTTTTTAATCATTCAGCATCAGAACATTACATAAGGACTCTTTTTGATAAATCTAAAAAATACAGGAAAGGAAATCAATTAGTAAATTATGACTTAAAAGTAATGTCAGAAGACGGAATTGAAGATGATAATAGTATCATTTTAGCTACGACAACGTCTAACATTGAAACGAAATTGAAACTGGAAAAAATCAAAATACACTCTAAAGGAAAATTTACTAAACTTGACGATATGGCTATTCAATGGAGACCGAAAGCAAAACAAGTTCACGAATATATGGAGAGGAAAAAAACTAAGCTCAACACCGTATAAAATTAATTGCTAGTACTAGCCTACTTACGAAAATCCTCGCGGATTTTCTATTCGGTTTATATTTGCTAAACTAATAGCTTAAAACACGCAACTAATCTTATACAAAAACGTTGGCAGTAAGTAAAACGAACGAATGACTAAAACAGAATACGAACCACTTTTACCCGCAGGGTTTCACGATATTGATTTAAATAACCTAGAAACTATATTTGTAAATAATTTTACAAATCAAACGAGAAGAATTCACTTAGTTAGTCAACTGAGAACGTTTTTAGGTCAATTATCTCAAGTAAATGCGAAATTTGAGATTTGGTTAGATGGCTCTTTCTTAACCCTAAAAGATGAACCAGACGATATTGACTTACTTATAGTATATGATAAAAACCAAATAAATTCATTAAGTATTGATGAAAAAAAAATAATAAATAGTCTTTTTAACAGACCAAATAGTAAAATAAGATATGATTTAGATATATTGTTATGCGCAAATGATGATATAAATAATAGAAGTTATTGGAGAGGTTGGTTTGGTTTTACTAGAAATGAAGTTCCTAAAGGTATAGCTAGATTTGAATATGGAATCAATTAGCAAATTAAACAAAAGTATAGAGTATCTTCAATCACAGATTGAGGAGCTAATTCCTTTGCTTAAAAGTAATCCGAATGATTTTGCTATAAAATTGCAAATCGAAAATTACAAATCAGAAATTAGCAACCTTCAAAAATCATTACACGATGCAAACCTCAAACGTAATAAGGAAATAATAGCTTTAAGGCTTAAAGGCAATATTGCAAGGTCAGGAACATTTCCATTAGAATCAGTTGGAGGAATAACAAACTCTTTTTCGAATGCACTTTACAAAACTTCTCAATTTCTTCAATATGGAAAAAAAGGAGGAAAAAAAATTGAAAGTATTTTAAAAAATAGCCTTGATATCAGACTTGAAGGTATGGCTAGTGGTTCTACAATTTTTTATGTTTCTGCAAAAACCAGTCCTGACATTTTTGGAAAGAGTATAATTCAAGATTCATTAGAAAATACATTTGAATTATTTGCTTCAAACAATGAAACTGAATTGATGGAAAACATCGAGAAAGTTGGAGTAAAAAGCTCTAAATACTTTTCGAATTTTCTAGATGAGCTCGTTAAAGATGATTTAGAAATTGAACTTACTTGGGAAAGTCCGGACTATGAAACTCGTGAATGGATTGGAGATAAAGATAAAATATTAATGTTCACAAATACTTTTAAAAGTATTGAAATATCTGAACCTGAAACTATAAGCTTTCAAGCTGAATTAATTACTTTAAGTCTAAAAAATAAAATTGAAATTAGAGATGTCGATTCAGGCCAAATTTTTTCTGTAAAATGTGCAAGCTTATTTACAGAGGTATTAAAAGAATTACATATTGGTGAACTAAGAGATGTTACAATAACAAAAACAACAATAATTAACACAGTTTCACAAAAAGAAAAAATAGAATATAATCTAGTGGAAATATAAAAAACCTACTGCCAACAATGGCTATAAGTAATCGCTTGTTCTCGCCTACTTCTGAAAATCCTCGCGGATTTTCAGTTTGGTGTGTACTTGCAAAGTTTAGTGCTAAACCACGCAACTACTCATAGCCGAGACCGTTGTAACACATTTAACCAAACCAACAAAAATTGAGTGAATTAAGAAAACTTATAGACCAAGTCACAGAGTTCGGAATAAACCCAAAAGTTGAATTGACCGACAAAACTGATGTTCTAAAAAAACTGTTAGTCGGAATTTACTCGGAATTTTTAGATGTGGAATTTGAATTTGAAGAAACGGATTATGATGAAGAACCAAACTTTGATTACAACGAAATAAAGGAAAATATTAAATCTAATTTCCCCAGCTTCGATTGGTATAGTATGGTTTTAGATTCGAATAAAATGGAACCGAATATCGAAATTGGATGTGGTGATGAATTAGATGATTTAACTGACATTATTAAAGATTTACTTGCTGTAAAATGGAGAATGGACAACACAAGCAAAAACGATGCACTTTGGCATTTTGAATTTTCAATGAGAACTCACTCTGAACAGCATTTAGTAGACTTATTAAAACGACTTAAAGAAAGAAATGAATAAAATATGTCCAAAAGTATTCACATAACAATTAAAGATTTTAAAGGTCTAACAAAAGAAGAAATTGACAAACAAGCTTCTGACCCAAATTCTGATTTGAATAAATGGAAAGAGAAATCTAAAATCAAAAAAAAGGTCAAGAAAGAAAGGAAAAGTAAACGGAATGAAAAATAAAAACGTGTTACAACAATGTATAACCGCAATTACGGCAGATTCGACTACGTCCGAATCCACTCGGAATTGCTAACGTCAGTGCTTAACCGAAAATCATTAACTTTAATCCCGTAACTGACGGTTATACGAGACCGTTACCCACAAGCTGAAAACCAGCCGCATATTTTAGCACTTTCGGTTTTTCCCAACACATAAATCCAACGCTCTAAAAACCAAAAGAGCTAAAACTTTCCCAAAATTCGTAATTATGTATTTAAGTATTTGCTTATATACGTAATTAATTATATGTTTGTACGACAAAGCAAATAACTTTAATAAAAATATATACACAAATGAAATTAGAAATAACCTGTACAAGAGCGGAAGCCAACCATAAGCAGTTACAAAACTGTATGGAGGCATTGGATAATATGGAAGGGAGTTTTCAAAAAATGACAAAACTTTTATCAATTGCAGGAAGCGATGTAAGATTGAGAATTCTTTATTTATTGAATTTAGAAAATGAACTATGTCCTTGTGATTTAGCTGATATACTAAAAATGAGTGTTCCTGCGATCTCACAACATATACGTAAAATCAAAGATGCAGGAATAATCAATTCAAGACGAGATGGTCAAACACTTTATTATTCATTAAATAAAGATGAAACAGAGATATTTATTAGCATTTTTAAATCTATCGAATTAATTAGAAAAACAGCATAATTTATAAAGAAATGAAAACAGAAAAAACATCAAAAAATGCAGCATACACAGGTTTATTTGCTGCTGTAGCAGCATCATCTTGTTGCATACCACCTGTTATAGCATTAATAGCTGGCGTTGGAGGAAGTGCATCTGCACTATCTTGGATGGAACCTTTTAGACCCTATTTAATAGGTTTAGCTGTAATAGCTATTGGCTATGCTTGGTATGCTTACTTAAAACCCAAAAAAGCCGATGACTGTTGCGAAGTTGATGCAAAACCAAAATGGTATCAAACCAAAGGCTTTTTAATAGGCATTACATTGTTTGCAGCTATTTCAATTAGCTTTCCTTATTATTCTCATATATTTTATCCAGATAACAAAAAAGAGGTTATTGTCGTAAATCAATCAGACATTCAAACTGTAAATTTTGATGTAAAAGGTATGACTTGCGCTTCTTGTGAAGAACACGTTAAGCACGCTGTTAACGAATTAGAAGGTATTGTTAATGTAGCTGCTTCTTATGAGAAAGCTAATGCCGAAGTGGAGTTTGACAATACAAAAACATCTAAAGAAGATATAGAAAAAGCTATAAATTCAACGGGTTATAAAGTTATTAATAAATAAAAATAAATCTTATGAAAACAGCAAAGCAATATTTGGGCAAACAATTAAACACCATGTTATCTGAAATTCAACTTGATGATAATAATTTTATCGTGAATGTCCAAAGGGAATTACTTAAAGGCAATCCACTGCCAAAAACAACATTTTATGCACTTATCGATGCAACTAAAGAGAAAGCTGATTCACTGTTGGAATTATTAGGAGAGCTAAATGAAAATAACCAAATTACAGCCTTTTCTGGTTTGTCGATTACACCTACCAACCACAAGTTTATAGTGCAAGGCAAAACACTTTATACTTGGTGTGCATTAGACGCTATATTGTTTACCGAATGGCTGGATGTTTCGTCCCAAATTATATCTCAAGACCCAATTGACAATTCTATAATTGAGTTGAATATTGAATGCGATCATTTGATATCATCTAATCCATATCCAATATTTCTCTCTTTGATTGAAAAAATGGACTCTTGCAATATCAGAGGTTCCTTTTGCAATCACGTCTTTTTTTTTGCAAGCGAACAAACCGCAAAACAATGGCTTGACAGCAATGTAAATGGCAAGATATTAACCATGGAAGATTTATTTGAATCGAATAAAATTGGCTTAAAATGTTGTTAAAAATAATCACCTATATTTATTAAGCACCACATAAAAACAAATCATTTTTAATATGAAGAATTTATTTAAAAAGAAAAACGAGTTATCTCAAAAAACAGAAACTGTTTCATTACAGATAGAAGGAATGACCTGTAGTGGCTGTTCATTACATATCGAAAAGGATATCAATAAAAAAGATGGTATTCTAATCAGTTCTGTGAACCACGAAACTGGTAAAGGAGAATTTACTTTTGATACTGCCAAGTTGAATAAAGAGGAATTGATTAACGCTGTAAATAGCATTGGTAAGTATACGGTTGTTAAAGGCAATGAAAAAGAGGATTGTTGTGATTCAATTTCGGATAGCACGACAGATAAAGCGTCCAACAAAGGAAAAAATCAATTCGATTTAATCGTAATTGGAGGTGGTTCTGCTGCATTTTCAGCAGCCATAAAAGCCGAAAGTTTAGGGCTTACCACGCTTATGGTAAATGGTGGTTTAGATTTTGGTGGCACTTGTGTTAATGTAGGTTGTGTACCTTCTAAAAATCTAATTCGAGCTGCCGAAACAGCTTACCACGCTACACATTCTAATTTTGCAGGAATAAAACCAAAAGGCGTTGACATTGATTTCGCACAAGTTATCAAGGATAAAAAAGCTTTAGTTGCTGCATTACAACAACAAAAATATATGGATGTGGTCAGTGATTTTAAAGGCTTGACCATGCTCAAGGGATGGGCAGAGTTTGTGGATACTAAAACCATTCTTGTAGATGGAAAAGACAAGTTCACTGCAACCAATATTATAATAGCCACGGGAGCAACCACCAACATACCTAATATCGAAGGATTAAATGAAGTTGGGTATTTAACTAATGTGTCTTTGTTCGATTTAGAAGAAAAACCAGAAAGCCTAACCATTATGGGCGCAGGTTACATAGGGTTGGAAATAGCAATGGCCTATAATCGTTTAGGTGTAAAAGTGCGCATCATTGAATTTACAGATAGACCTTTACGAAGTCAAACCGAAGACATTACTGGTGTTTTAGTTGAACAAATGAAAAGTGAAGGCATTGAAATTCTTCCAAATTTTAGAGCCTTTAAATTTGAAAAAGAGGGCAACAATACTATTATTCATTGTAACTGTCCTGATGGTTCTACAACACAAATTGTTGAAAAAGGACATATTGTTGTCGCGACAGGAACCACGCCAAACACGTCTAAATTAGGTCTAAAAAAAATAGACCTAAAATTATCAGAAAGAGGGCATATTGTGGTTAATGAAAAAATGGAAACTAATATTTCCAATATTTATGCAGCTGGTGATGTCACTAATACACCGCCATTTGTGTATACAGCAGCAACCGAAGGCAGTACAGCCGTTAATAATGCATTTTCATTATCAAAACAAAGTGTAGATTATGCATCATTACCTTGGGTAGTATTTACAGACCCTCAAATTGCGGGAGCAGGTATGGATGAAATTGAAGCTGAATCAAGAGGCATTCCTTTTGAAGTATCAAAATTAGATCTAACACATGTACCAAGAGCTTTAGCTGCACAAGATACCAGAGGATTTATAAAGTTGATTCGTAATACGGAAACGGATAAATTAATTGGAGCAAGAGTAATAGCACCAGAAGGTGGTGAACTCATCCAACAATTAAGTATGGCTATTAAATTTGGAATTACAGTAAAAGATTTGGCTGAAAGTTTTTATCCATATTTGACACTTGGAGAAGGAATCAAATTAGCAGCAATTACTTTTGGAAAAGATGTTTCTAAATTGAGTTGTTGTGCAAGTTAATCCCTACTAAAAGCCATACACATTTGCAATTCGCTCAAAGCCACCACGCCATCAAAAATTGCAAAAGAGTATGTCTTGCCAACGCTCAATCCGAACATTTAAGAAAATATCGGAATTGAAAAGCAGAACGGAATAAAGCCAGTGGGTAACAACGTATATAAAAAATAGCAGTTAAGAGCTAAACTAAAAGTTTGGTTCTTTTCTGCTATCTTTGTTTTCAACTGAAAAATTGCACATACAAATCTGCTACTTTTCATATACAAGACCGTTGTGCGTCATACCAAAAAAACCGAGAAAATTGACCGAAGAAATAAAAAGAGAGTTAAAACGAATTGAAAAGGAAAAGGAAATTCAGATACTTTACGCTGTTGAATCTGGAAGTAGAGCTTGGGGATTTGCTTCAACTGATAGTGATTGGGATGTGAGGTTCTTATATATTCAAAATCCCAATTGGTATTTATCCATTGATGACAAAAAGGATAATATGGAAGTAATGTTGCCAAATGATTTAGATTTTGCAGGTTGGGAATTAAGAAAAACTCTAAAGTTATTTAGAAAATCAAATCCACCTCTGTTGGAATGGTTACGAAGTCCGCTAATCTATTTAGAACAATATTCGACAGCGGAAAAAATGCGCGAATTGACCAAATATTATTTTAATCCAAAGTCTTGTACTTATCACTATTTGCATATGGCAAAAGGAAATTATCGAGACTATTTGCAAACTGATTTAGTAAGAGTTAAAAAATACTTTTATGTTTTAAGGCCAATATTAGCTTGTAAATGGATTGAATCTATGGGAACGATGGCACCAATGGAATTTGAAAAGCTTGTGAATACTCAAGTTGAGAATCCTGAATTAAAAAAAGAAATTGAGAATTTATTGGAGCGGAAAAAATCAGGAGAGGAACTTGACAAAGAACCTCGAATTGAAATAATTAACGAATTTGTTGAAGAGCAAATTGGATATTTTGAAAATAAAGTAAAAGATTATAATAAAAATTTCAAACCAGAAACTGAAAAGCTTGACAAGCTATTTAGAGAAACATTAAATGAGGTTTGGAAATAAAAAAGTACGAACGCACAACAATGGCTATAAGTAATTGCTTGTTCTCGCCTACTTCTGAAAATCCTCGCGGATTTTCAGTTTGGTGTGTACTTGCAAAGTTAAGTGCTAAACAACGCAACTACTCATAGCCGAGACCGTTGTGGTTAATGTAAAAAAACCGAGAAACTAAATGAATAAAACAATATTTGAGATTACTAAAATGGACTGTCCTTCAGAGGAAAATCTAATCCGAATGAAATTGGACGGAATTTCAAGTATTGCGAATTTGGACTTTGACATTCCGAACCGAAAACTGACCGTTTTTCACAGCGGAGAAACTGACCAAATTGAAAAGTCAGTTATCGAACTGAATTTAGGCGGAAAGAAAATCTCGACTGAACAAACTGACCAAACGGAATTTAATGAAAATGCAAATCAAAAAAAATTACTTTGGACTGTCCTCGGAATAAATTTCGCATTTTTCCTAATCGAAATAACAACAGGAATAATCTCAAAGTCAATGGGATTGGTCGCAGACAGTTTAGATATGCTTGCAGATAGTTTTGTTTATGGAATTAGTTTGTTTGCGGTTGGCGGAACAGTAATAAAGAAAAAACGGATTGCCAAACTTGCTGGATATTTTCAAATAACACTTGCAATTATTGGATTTGTAGAAGTTTTAAGGAGATTTTTCGGAGACGAGAAACTACCCAACTTTTCGACAATGATTATTGTTTCGATTTTTGCACTTATTGCAAACGGAATTTGCCTTTACATTTTACAAAAGTCAAAAAGTAAGGAAGATGCTCATATGAAAGCAAGTATGATTTTCACTTCAAACGATGTGATTATAAATTTAGGAGTAATAACAGCTGGACTTTTGGTAAACTGGTTGAGTTCAAGCAAACCTGATTTGATTATCGGAACAATAGTTTTTGTTTTGGTAATTCAAGGTGCTTTTAGAATTTTAAAATTGAGTAAATAAATAAAAAAACACTAACCACAACAATGGCTATAAGTAATTGCTTGTTCTCGACTACTTCTGAAAATCCTCGCGGATTTTCAGTTTGGGGTGTACTTGCAAAATTTAGTGCTAACCCACGCAACTACTCATAGCCGAGACCGTTGTAGCCAATTAGAAAAATGAAATCACGAATGGCAATTGGAATAGGAATTATAATAGCATTGTTCGCTTTGA
>NZ_JAZHOU010000008.1:0-127935 GCF_036553625.1 Winogradskyella poriferorum | reverse complement strand
TCTTACAACGGCAATCCTATGCCTGCTGGTGATTACTGGTTTGTTGCTAAAGTGAGACAAGATGACAACGTCTTTGAAGTCAAAGGGCACTTTGCGCTGAGACGTTAAAAAAACTCTCTAGCCACCTATTAACCTAATTATTAAGCATTTCAGCATTGAAAATACCCACTGTTGGGGATTTTTTATAATTTCATTCCATTGTATTTTGCAATAGCTATTAATCAACCTACATTATTAATGAAATTAAAGAAATACTTAGCTTTAATACTTACAACGTTTTGTTTTTATTTTGCTATAAGTCAACAGATTACTACAGACACATCTTTATCTTTAGAACAGTTAATTCAGAATAATCTCGGACAAAATTGTGTAGAAATTTCTAACATCGTTTCGAGTGTTAATGGTTCTGCAAATGGATTTTCGAGCTATGGAAGTTTTCAAAAAGAAAACTCTAACTTCCCTTTTGAAAACGGTATTGTTTTAACAACAGGTAATGTAGATTCCGCTGGAAATATCTTAAACACAGATGTCTTAAACGAAGGTGACGAAACTTGGCTAACAGACTCAGATTTAGAAAATGCTCTTGGCATAACCGACACACATAATGCAACATCTATTCAGTTTAATTTTATATCTGTTGCCAACCAAATTCAGTTTAATTACATATTAGCCTCAGAGGAATATGCACAAAATTTTCCTTGCACCTATTCTGATGGTTTTGCTTTTTTAATTAGAGAAGCTGGCTCTACAGATCCGTTTACTAATATTGCCTTAATTCCAGGAACTACGACACCTGTAAACACCAACACTATTCACGATGAAATTATAGAATTTTGTCCTGCCGAAAATGAAGAATATTTTGAAGGTTATAATGTAGGCGACACTAACTATAACGGAAGAACCGTAGTCCTAACGGCAACCGCTGCAATACAACCTAATCAAGAATATGAAATAAAGTTAGTGATAGCAGACCAGGATGACGATAATTATGATTCTGCAGTTTTTATAGAAGGTAATAGTTTTAATGCCAGTGTAGATCTTGGTCCCGATATTACAACGTGTGGAGAGTCTGTAACTTTAAATGCAGATATACAAAATCCCTTAGCATCCTATCAATGGTTTCAAGATGACATCCTAATTGCAAATGAAAATGGAACAAGTTTAGAAGTTACCTCTTCTGGTACATACCATGTCGAAGTAACCATTCAGCTAAACCAAACCTCTTGTGTTATTGAAGATGCTGTTGATATTACTTTAAATTCTGAGCAATCTTCTGGTACGATTTCAGACTTTCTACTATGTGATGACATCTCAAATGATGGTGAAGAGGATTTTGATTTAACTTTGAAAGACTATGAAGTTTTAGCATCAGTTCCGCCATCAAACTATAATATAAGTTACCATTACTCACAACAAGATGCGCAAGATAATAGCAATGCCATTACAGGAACAATTCAAAATACAAGCACTCCTCAACCTATTTTTGTAAGAATAGAAGATGTAGACAATGGATGCCTTGCATTCTCAACATTTAATCTAGTTGTTAACTCCACACCAGAAGTTACAGCGCCAGACCCTATTACTATTTGTCAAGATCCAACTCTAGATGGTGTAACTTATGTAGACTTAACGGAAGCTAACAACCAAATTACGGATGGCAACCCAAACTTATATGTATCCTATCATAACTCGCAACCTGAAGCAGACTTAGGTATTAATCCTATTTATTCTCCATATCCAAACAACAATGTTTCTGAAACGTTGTACATACGTGTATATGATGCTACAACAGGTTGTTCTAACACATCGTCCTTAGATATTGTTTTTCAATCTGGACCTGCCGTCAATACCGAAAATCAATGGATAAATGCCTGCGAGCAAGATTTTGATGGATTTGAAGAATTTGATTTAACCAGTGTTGTAGATAATATTCTTCAAGGTTTAACTGGTGTTGAAGTTAGTTTTCATGAATATTTATACGACGCACAAAACAACATTAATCCTATTGCAAACCCAGAAAACTACCAAAACATAATTCAAAATTTTCAACTAATTTATGTTAGAATTCAAGATGAAACTACTGGTTGCTACACCATAACCAACATAGAACTTCATGCTAATATTATTCAAAATGTATATTCTAATGAAGCATTTTTAGAATGTGACGACCCTAGTAATGATGGTATCGCAGACTTTGATCTTGCTGCTATAGAAGTTGATTTAGAGGATGGTTATGACGAATTTGAGACTACGTTTTACGAAACTGAAGAAGATAGAGAAAATGATGTTAACGCCTTAGATGAAAACATACTATACACAGTATCTAACGGTGGCACAACCATATATGCCAAAATAGTTAGTGATGATTGTACAGAACTTGTAGATATTGTATTACAAGTTGCACCTGCTATTATTTTAACACCACAGGTAGCTGAATATTGTGATGATGGTGCTAACGATGGATTGACATATATAGAAATGGATACATTTTATAGTATAGCCAGCCAAGGTATTACACCTGCTAACGTAAAGTATTATTTAGAAGAACAACATGCCATTGATGATGTTAATATTTTAGCAGATAACGTTTACAACAGTGCTAATCCTCAGCTTTTTTATATTAGGGTTACAAACACACAAACAGGATGTTACGGTATATCAACACTGGAAGTAACAATTGTAGATGCGCCTGAGATTATGTACCCAGACCCAATAGTGGTATGTGATGATGATCAGGACGGAATTTCTACGGTAAACCTAGAAAGCCAAATTCCAGACATAATAGCGTCTTCAGATGGGTTTGAAATTACGTTTTACACAGACTATAGTAATGCGCTCAGCGCAACAAACCCAATAGAAAATCCTGATAATTATACGACTTCTACACAGTACATTTATGCAAGAGTAGAAAATGAAACCACAGGTTGTCATAGTATCTCTGAATTTTATGTTTATATAAATACACTTCCTGAATTTGCTCCGATTTCAAACTTTGAAAATTGTGAAGCAGATATATCTGGAGTGGCCGATTTTTATTTCTATCTTAAAGACACTGAAATATTAAATGGACAACCAGATAAATTTGTAACGTATTTTGAAACTGAGGCAGATGCCATTGCCAACACAAATCCTATCGACAAATACTCTGCTTATCAAAACACTTCTAGCCCTCAGACCATTTATGTTAGAGTTGCCAACTTCACAGACGAAAATTGTTTTGGTACTTCCTCATTTGAACTAGAGGTTGGCGCACTACCAATTTATAATGCAGCTGAGAGCATATACATATGTGATGATATTAGTAATGATGGATTAGTTACAGTAAATCTTAATGAAACGATAACAGCTATGGCTGATGGAAGTCCTGAAACCTTAGACATTACGTTTTATACTTCAGAGTACAATGCCAATAACAGCTTAGATCCTGTAGATTTAATTTACACAAACAGCACCAATCCTCAACAATTATTTGCTCGTGTAGACAATGGCAATTATTGTCATGGTATTTCAGCTTTTGAAATTAATATTATATCAGCTCCAGTTGTCAATCCTGCACCTCCATTAGTTGCTTGCGATGATAATTACGATGGAATCCTAACATGGGATTTAACACTTTCAGAAGTTGATATATTAGATGTAAGGCAAGATGATATTGTTGTCTCTTACTTTGAAAGTATAGAAGATTTGGAAGATGATCTTAACCCTATTTTAAACCCAGATAACTATACTAATCTTACAAATCCACAAACGGTTTATGTAAAGATTAACAACACAATCAGTAATTGTTTTGTAACTGTTCCTATTGATATCATTGTTAATTTACCTCCTCCTGTAAATGATTTTATGAATATTGAGATTTGTGATAATCCGATGTCAAATTTCGATTTAACTACTATTAATTCTATTGTTACAGATGATACTACTGGCATCAACTTTACCTATCACAACAATCAAACCGATGCTAATAATAATGCTAATCCAATAGACAATAATTACATTTACACAGGCTCGTCGCACACAATTTACGCAAGACTAACCTATACTGACACAGGTTGTTTTGCTACATATCCATTTGAGCTTATAATAAATCCTTTACCAATCGCGCAGCAACCTCAAGATTTAGAAACCTGTGATGATCTATCTAATGACGGGTTTGAAGTGTTTGATCTCTCCAGCCAAAACGCAACTATCTTGCAATCTCAGGATCCTAATATATTTTTAGTGAGTTATCATAACAGTATGACAGATGCTCAAGAGGGAGAGAATAGTTTACCAACAGATTACAATGCCCAAAATAACGAAACCATTGTGGTCAGAGTTGAAAATAGCATTACAGGTTGTTTTTCTACGACATCATTTAACACTATAGTGTATCCAGCTCCTTCAGCTGTAAGTCCATTAGTTATATGTGATACAGATTATGATGGTTTAAACACTTTTAATCTTACAGAAGCGGAGTCAGAGTTGTATACTACAATACCTGATAATGTATCTATTTCCTATTTTGAAAGTATTGAGGACTTAGATTCAGATCTAAATAGTATTGCAATTCCAGATGCTTATAACAATACAAGCAATCCTCAAACAGTGTACATTAAAGTGTTTAATAATGCTGCAAATTGCTATAGCACAATTCCATTAGAATTAAATGCTGTTTTACCACCTGCCACCAATGACTTTGAGGTCTATGAGATTTGTGATAATTCGGACAGCAGTTTTAATTTAAGTGAAATTGAATCTGTTATTGTTGATGACACTACAGGATTAGTGTTTTCATATTTCACAAGCTTAAACGACGCTAATACAGACCTTAATCCACTTTCTGTAAACTATACTTACACAAGCAGCAACGATATATTATTTGTGAAAGTCACCAGCGCAACTACAGGTTGTTTCTATATTTATGAATTTACTCTTCAGGTTAACCCTTTACCAATAGCTAATCAACCTGAAGACATGGAAGTCTGTGATGATGACAGTAACGATGGTTTTGAGATTTTCGACTTAGCTTCCCAAACCAATACTGTTTTAGGGACACAAAGTACTTCAGAATTTACAGTGTCCTATCACTTAAATACGATTGATGCCTCTAATGATGAAAATGCGTTAGACGATTTATACAACGGCAACGATAACCAAACAATTATTGTTAGAATTGAAAATAATGAAACACAGTGTTTTAGTCTAACTCAATTTGCTTTATTTGTCAATCCGTTTCCAAATGAACCAAGTCCAATAACAGAATGCGATATTGATTATGATGGCATTACCAATTTTGATTTAACAACAGCAGAAGCTGAGTTATTTGCCACTTCAGATCCAGATGATATTATTACATATTTTGAATCTATTGATGATTTAAATGCTGATATCAATCCAATATCTAATCCAGATAATTACACTAATTTAAGTAATCCACAAACTGTTTACATTAAGGTTTACAATACAGTTGCAGACTGTTACAGGTTTGTACCACTGCAACTGAAAGTTAATTTACCTCCTGCAATTAACAATTTTGAGGTATTCGAAATTTGTGAAAATGACACCAATAGCTTCGATTTAAGCACCATAGACTCAGTACTTGTCGATAACACTTACAACATACTTATCGACTATTTTAATAGTGAATCTGATGCGCTTCAAAATGAAAATGCATTGGATGATAATTATACTTACACTACTACAAATGATATTATTTACGTACGCGTAGAATACAGCACAACACATTGTTACCACATTTATCCTTTTGAACTACAAGTAAATCCATTACCTGTTATTAATCAACCTGAAGACTTGATGGATTGTGATGATGATTTTGATGGTTCTTTAGTGTTTAATCTAGAGTCTCAAACCTCATCAATATTAAACGGATTAAATCCTTCAAATTATAGTGTATCGTATTACAATGATATGAGTTTGGCTGAAGAAGGTGAAGGATGGATAAATAGTGCAGCATATAATGCGTATGATGGTGAAACTATTATCGCCAGAGTAGAAAACAACACAACAGGCTGCTACAATTTAACCACGTTTAACACCATAGTGTATCGCAAACCTTTAGTGAACATTCCTAACCAAACAATATGTATAGATAATTTGCCATTAATAGTTTCAGCAGATACAGGCTATGATAGCGATAGTTATTTATGGTCTACTAATGCAATTTCAGAGAGTATTGAAATAACTGAGATAGGCACATATTCGGTTACAGTAACTTCTGAAAATGGTTGCGAAACCACAAGCACATTTAATGTTATAGAATCTGAATCTGCAATTATTGAACTCACTGAAGTATTAGATTTTTCAGACCCTAATAACATTACTATAACCATAAGTGGTATTGGTAATTACCTCTATATTTTAGATGATGGAGATCCTCAGGAATCTAACATTTTCGAAAATGTTTCTCATGGTTATCACACCATTACCATAATAGATTTAAACGGTTGTGCAGAAGTTACCAAAGAAGTTGTCGTAGTTGATGCACCTAAATTCTTTACTCCAAATGGAGATACTATAAATGAAACTTGGCATATTGTAGGCATTGAAACCTTACCAGGAAGTGTGGTGTATATTTTTGATAGATACGGTAAACTCATAAAACAACTTGGCTCTAGTACGTCTGGATGGGATGGCACCTACAATGGCAATAACATGCCAGCAAGCGACTATTGGTTTCTTGCAGAAATCAAAGGAGGTGATAAAGCTTTTGATGTAAGAGGTCACTTTGCCTTAAAACGTTAGTTATAACCTATACTTAACACTTTTTAATATTTTCTATGCGTATCTTTGCACTCTCTAAAAATTGAGATGAAGAAAATATTAAAATTTGTTGTATTTCTTATATCACTATCTACCTACTCCCAGAATATTGTTGTAGATAGCCAAACCTATACTCCACAGCAACTTATAGAAGACATATTGATTGATAGTGATTGTATTACCAATATTAATGTCACTAATGCTGTCGGTGGCAATTTTAGTGGTAACGATCAAAGTTATGGCTATTTTGATGCTACAGGAACAAGCTTTCCTTTTGAAAGCGGTATTGTTTTAAGCACTGGCAGACTTATAAATGTTCCAGGACCAAATGATAACTTAAGTGATGATGATGCCGCAAATTGGGCGGGAGATATCGATTTAGAAATTGCATTAAATGAAAACCAAACGTATAATGCCACAATATTAGAATTCGATTTTACTGCTGTTGCATCACAGGTTAGTTTTCGTTATTTATTTGCTTCAGAAGAATACCAAGAAAACAATCCTAATAGTTGTGAGTTTTCTGATTTATTTGGGTTTTTAATAAAACCTACAGCTGGTGATAACCCTTATCAAAATATAGCATTAGTACCAGACACTACCATTCCAGTAAAAGCAACAACTGTAACTCCTGGTGTTCCTGGATCTTGCCCTCCACAAAACGAAACTTACTTCGGGTCTTATAATGGTGTCAACTCGCCTATAAACTTTAATGGCCAAACAGCTGTTTTAACGGCAACGGCAAATGTTATTCCTAATCAGTCTTATCATGTAAAACTGGTTATTGCTGACGAGCAAAACTACCGCTACGACTCTGCAGTGTTTCTTGAGGCTGGTAGCTTTCAACTATCTACCGATTTAGGTCCAAATAGGCTTCTTGCAACTGGAAATGCATTATGTGAAGGAGAAACTCTAGAACTCAACGCCAACCATCCTGCTTTAAGTTCTTACAGTTGGTACAAAGATGGTGTTTTACAAGAAACAACACCTAACTGTTTAAACTGTGGGTATTACACAGTTACAGAACCAGGAACCTATAATGTTGAAGTTACCATCTTAGATGATTGTATTTCTTATGGAGAAATTATTGTTGAATACGCTCCTGTCCCACTCGGTCAAGATTCAATTCTAACGGAATGCGATGTAGATACTGATGGTTTAACAACCTACAATTTGTTTGATGCCGAAAATGATTTAACCAATAACAATACTGATTTAATCGTTTCAAATTTCTTCTTAACGGAGGATGATGCCTTAAATGATGCTAATCCTATAACAGACCCAATAAACTTTCAAAATACGGAAGCGTTTCAAAATGTGTTTGCTCGTGTAGTTAATACTGCAAATTGTTTTGATGTTGTTGCGCTAGAATTGCAAACTACAAACAATACAATTTCAATTCCAGATTTGGGAGCTTGTGATGGCATGGAAATGGATGGATTTGCCACATTCACGTTGAGCAATATTGAAGCTTCCATTATCGCTCAAATTCCAACAGGATCTCAAGTAACATACTATGAAACCCTCGAAAATGCTTTAAGCGAAAGCAATTCTTTACCAAATAATTACACCAACATCACAGCTGATACACAAACCATTTTTGTAAAAATTAAAAACGATAATCAGTGTTTCAGCATTTCAACAGCAAATCTGAATGTACTTTACACTCCTGTATTAGAAGCAGACGAAACTTTAATTTATTGCACAAATACGTTTCCTGAAACAATTACACTTCATGGTGGAGTTTTAAATGATTTACCAAACAATTACTACTATGAGTGGTTTTTTAATGGTACTTTAACAGACGTTGACACCTCGTTCAATGAGATCAACGAAGCCGGAAACTACACCGTAATTGTTACCGATCCTAACGGTTGTTCATCAAGCCGAACCATAACAGTAAATGCATCTGAAACTGCTATTGTTGAAAGTATTTCCATTGAAGGTATTTCACCAAATAATACAGTTACGATTAATGTTACTGGACAAGGCTTTTACGATTATGCCATAGATGATATTAATGGCTTTTATCAAGAAAGCAATGTATTTACTAATATTCCTGAAGGTGAACATACCATTTATATAAATGACAGGAATGGTTGTGGCATCGTTGAAGAAACCATAACGATAGTTGGCATACCTAAATTCTTTACACCAAATGGTGATGATATTAACGACACTTGGCAAATTGTAGGTGCAGATACAGATCTCAACCAAATCGAAAGCTTACAGATTTTTGATCGCTACGGAAAAATTATGATGCAATCGTATTCTGGTGGTTTTAGTTGGGACGGAAATTATAAAGGTAATCCTATGCCTTCAAGCGATTATTGGTATATCGTAAAATTTAGGCAAGATGCTAAAGACTACGAAATTAAAGGTCACTTTGCTTTAAAACGATAATTGATTACTGCCAATCTTTATCGTAAATTTGTGCTATGCGCTTTAAGATAGAATCAGAATTTAAACCTACAGGAGACCAACCCGAAGCTATAAAACAATTAGCTGGTGGCATTACACAAGGTGAACGCTACCAAACCTTACTTGGTGTTACAGGTTCCGGAAAAACATTTACCGTTGCCAATGTTATTGAAGAAGTACAACGACCAACCTTGGTATTGGCACACAACAAAACCTTAGCTGCGCAATTATACTCGGAGTTCAAACAGTTTTTCCCTAATAATGCTGTTGAATACTTTGTATCGTATTACGACTATTACCAACCAGAGGCTTACATTCCTGTTTCTGGTGTTTATATTGAAAAAGATTTATCTATAAACGAGGAAATTGAGAAGATGCGATTGAGCACAACCTCTTCTCTACTCTCTGGACGTCGCGATGTTCTCGTAGTTGCATCAGTATCTTGTTTGTATGGTATTGGTAATCCAGTTGAATTTCAGAAAAATGTAATCACACTAGAACGCGATCAGGTCATTTCAAGAACTAAACTTCTACACAAATTAGTACAAAGTTTATACTCGCGTACTGAAGCTGACTTTAAAAATGGGAACTTTAGGATAAAAGGAGATACTGTAGATGTGTTTCCTGGCTATTCAGACAATGCGTTTAGAATTCATTTTTTTGGTGATGAAATTGAAGAAATTGAAGCTTTTGATCCGTATTCTAATGAAGTGATTGAGCGCTATGACAGACTCAACATCTATCCTGCAAACATGTTTGTAACATCGCCGGACGTACTTCAAAATGCGATTAGAGACATACAAGACGATTTGGTAAAGCAACACGATTATTTTAAAGATATAGGCAAACATCTGGAAGCCAAACGTCTTAAAGAACGTACCGAATTTGACCTAGAAATGATCCGTGAGTTAGGCTACTGCTCTGGTATCGAGAACTATTCAAGATACTTAGATGGCAGAGCTCCTGGCACAAGACCGTTCTGTTTACTCGACTATTTTCCAGATGATTATTTAATGGTTGTTGATGAAAGTCATGTTACTATTTCGCAAGTACATGCCATGTATGGTGGAGACAGAAGTCGTAAAGAAAATTTAGTAGAATATGGTTTTAGATTGCCTGCAGCCATGGATAACAGACCTTTAAAATTTGAAGAGTTTGAAGCGTTGCAAAACCAGGTGATTTACGTTTCTGCAACTCCAGCAGATTACGAAATGCAAAAAACAGATGGAGTTTACGTTGAGCAAGTTATTAGACCAACTGGCCTATTAGATCCTATTATTGAGGTGCGTCCGAGTTTAAATCAAATTGATGATTTAATAGAAGAAATACAGGATCGTGTAGAGAAAGACGAACGTACATTGGTTACCACATTAACCAAGCGTATGGCAGAAGAATTGGTAAAATACTTAACACGCATTGCTATTCGCTGTCGCTACATTCACAGTGATGTAGATACGCTAGAGCGTGTAGAAATCATGCAAGATTTACGCAAAGGTTTGTTTGACGTGTTAGTTGGTGTAAACTTACTACGTGAAGGTTTAGACTTGCCAGAAGTATCGTTGGTGGCTATTTTAGATGCTGATAAAGAAGGTTTTTTACGTTCTAACCGTTCGCTTACTCAAACTGTTGGTAGAGCGGCGAGAAACTTAAATGGTAAAGCGATTATGTACGCAGATACTATTACCAAAAGTATGCAGCAAACCATAGACGAAACGAACTATAGACGTGAAAAGCAGATTGCTTATAACACCGCAAACAATATCACTCCAAAGGCTCTTAATAAGAGTTTAGATAGTGCTTTGGCAAAAAATTCTGTGAGTACGTACAAAACAGAACTCGAT
Source organism: Winogradskyella poriferorum (assembly GCF_036553625.1). Lineage (NCBI taxonomy): Bacteria > Pseudomonadati > Bacteroidota > Flavobacteriia > Flavobacteriales > Flavobacteriaceae > Winogradskyella > Winogradskyella poriferorum. The sequence goes on along the minus strand of NZ_JAZHOU010000008.1, from coordinate 116,911 downwards.
GCTAAGCTTGCTGCAGAACCAGAAAGCGAATATCTGACAAAATCGCAACTCGAAAAGAAAATTAGAGAAAAGCGTAAGCAAATGGAACAAGCCGCAAAAGCTTTAGACTTCATGGAAGCGGCTAAATTTAGAGATGAAATTACAGCTTATCAAGAAAAGTTAGAAAAGCTAAAAGTGAAATAGTGATTAGTGATTAGTGATTAGTGATTAGTGATTAGTGATTAGTGAAACTAATGAGTTTAAAATCAACTTAAACAACACACTTCTTAAAATTCAACCAATATACACTTTAACCAATAAACTTTAAGTATCTAATTATACTGAACCTTAAAAATGTCGATTAAGAAGTCTGGTGGCACAATTTTGTTAGGAAAACTATCCATTAAATCTAAAACTCTGTTAATAGACTCATGGCTTAATCCCATACGTAAACCAAAATTATGAATTTTCACTAATTGCTTAGGTGATACTTTGTGATCTAAGTTCATTAAAAGTACTAATCGATGAAACTGAACAATACGCTCGCTATGTGTTTTTAAATGCACATAAGTAACAGGATGTCTAAAAAGATATTCAAAATCTTCTTTAGAAATATCCAATTGCTTGGCGATACTAAATAAGAAATTATACTCAATAGTCTTCATATTTTCATCTGTCTGAGCAAAGGCAATCATCTCAGAAAGCAAACTCAATTTTTCAGCACGATTAATCATCTATATAGGGAATTAGGGTGAATTAATTATCAATGTAAAGTTACAGAGGTACATTATTTTATTGTCGTTGATATAATGTATCTTGTCGAAAAATTAAATGTACTTAGTCGGTATTTTTAAACTTTTGTCAAGCTCTAAAGCCTATAATAGTATGCGTTTCAACCATTTTTTAATATTTTTTTGGCTATTAATTTGTTTTAAAATTAATGCGCAAAACACTGCTTCTAAACAGGTTACAACTTTTACAATTGCCGCACCTCAACTCGATACTCTGAAAACAATTTGGGTGTATTTACCGAAAAATTACGAAAATTCTGAAAAAGCATATCCTGTCATTTATATGCACGATGCTCAAAATTTATTTGATGATAAGACTTCTTACGCAGGTGAATGGAAAGTAGATGAATATCTAGATACACTTAATCAAAATGAAAGTATAATTATTGGAATAGCGCATGGCAATGAAAAAAGAATAGACGAATTAACACCTTATAAGCATGAAAAATATGGTGGTGGTCGAGGTGAAAACTACGTAAAATTTATAAAAAACACCCTTAAGCCACATGTAGATGTTGCATACAGAACAAAGCCTAAAGCAGAGCATACTACTATTTTTGGAGCTTCACTCGGAGGCCTTATATCCTTTTATGCTGCAATAATGTATCCTGAAACCTTTGGTAAGGCAGGTGTTTTCTCACCTTCATTTTGGTTCAGTGAAAAAATTTTTGAACTTGTAAATTCTGTAAATATACCTACAACCTCAAAATTCTATTTTCTAGTCGGTGATAGTGAGAGTGACACCATGGTACCAGATCTAAAAAGAATGGTAAATTTATTAAAGACTAAAGGCGTTGACGATTATCAAATTGAATACCACATTATAGAAGGTGGCCAGCACAATGAGAAACTATGGTCTGAAAATTTTTCAGCAGCATATGAATGGTTATTTACTAAAGCAAACTAAATTATGACGAACAACGATATTTTTAAAAAACTAAGAGTCGCCCACAAACTCAGAGACGAAGACATTGTAAAAATCCTAGAACTTGTAGATTTTAGAATTACTAAAAGTGAGCTTAATGCCTTTTTTAGGCGAGAGGATCACCCTAAATACATGGAATGTGGAGACCAAATACTCAGAAATTTCCTAAACGGTTTAATTATTCATTTAAGAGGTCCAATGCCAAAAAAGCAAAAAAAGACGTCTTAAGCTAAGAATTTCATAAAAATAATTAAATTCCTTTTTTGTTATATTCTTTGCTTTTAAATTGCATAATAGAAATTGATTGATAGCATGTTTGAAACCTCTTCAAATTACACTCCTTTGCTAAACATTTCTGCAGAGGAAATTAAAGCACTTAATAAAAAGCACAAACCTTTATCTCCAAGTGAACGTATAAAGCAATTGTACTTAGATTTTGATATTGCAGATGTAATGCTAACCAGTTCTTTTGCTGCAACGTCGGCATTTTTATTAAAGTTGGTTTCTGATATTAATAATAAACAAGAAGTGTTTTTTATTGATACAGGCTATCATTTTGACGACACCTTAAAATACAAAACTACCTTAGAGAAAAAATACAATCTCAATGTTACTTCTATTTCTGCAATTAAGGAAGAACACGAGTTTACAACCAAAGATGAAACCTGGAAAAAAAACCCTGATTTCTGTTGTTCAATCAACAAGGTTCAACCTTTAGAAAAAATAAAGAAAGAATACAAAGTTTGGATTTCTGGTTTAATGGAGTGGCAAAGTGACCATAGAGCAACCTTAGATATCTTTGAAGAGCGTGGTAATATTTTAAAGTTCTACCCTCTTTTGGATGTTAGCAAAGAAGAGCGAGATGCTTTTATAGAAGAGCACAACCTTCCTTTCCATCCTTTAGTAGCTAAGGGCTATCATTCTATTGGTTGTACACATTGTACAGTTCCAGGAGAGGACAGAAGTGGCCGTTGGAACAACAACCCTAAAACCGAATGTGGTTTGCATTTATAAAAGACACATACTAACTAAAAAAAATAATTGTTTTTTAGTTTTTTATCATAAAAAAGCGCCTTAATTAAGGCGCTTTTTAATTCTATATTTATTGTTTTCTTAAGAAAGAACTTCTTGTACTTTATCAGCAGCTTCTTGGAATTCTGTAGCACTTAGTACGTCTAAACCAGAATTATCAATTAAGTCCTTAGCAATATCTGCATTGGTACCTTGTAAACGTACAATAATTGGTACGTTAATGTTACCCATGTTTTTATAAGCATCAATAACACCTTGTGCTACTCTATCGCAACGAACAATACCACCAAAGATATTAATTAAGATTGCTTTTACGTTAGGATCTTTTAAAATGATTTTAAAAGCAGCCTCTACTCTAGCAGCATCTGCAGTACCACCAACGTCTAAGAAGTTAGCTGGCTCACCACCTGCTTGCTTAATTAAATCCATAGTAGCCATTGCTAAACCAGCACCATTTACCATACAACCAACGTTACCGTCTAGGTCTACATAGTTAAGGCCTAATTCACCAGCTTCAACCTCAATTGGGTTTTCTTCACGCTTATCGCGTAATTCAGCTAAATCTTTATGTCTGTATAATGCATTAGCGTCCAAAGTAACTTTAGAGTCTACAGCCATAATTTTATCATCACTTGTTTTTAAAACAGGATTGATTTCAAATAAAGATGCATCAGATTTTACATATGCAGTGTAAAGTGAAGACACAAACTTGGTCATTTCTTTAAATGCAGTACCAGATAATCCTAAATTAAAAGCTACACGACGTGCCTGAAATGGTAAAAGACCTAAAGCAGGATCGATTTCTTCTGTAAAGATTAAGTGAGGTGTTTTCTCAGCAACTTCCTCTATATCCATACCACCTTCAGTAGAATACATAATCATATTTTTACCACTACCTCTATTTAAAAGTACTGACATGTAGTATTCTTCTGGTTCGTTATCACCTGGATAGTAAACATCCTCAGCAACTAAAACTTGGTGTACTTTTTTACCTTCTGCAGAGGTTTGTGGTGTTACCAAATTCATTCCGATGATTTGACCAGCAAGATCTTTAACCTCGTCTAAGTTTTTGGCAAGTTTTACACCTCCACCTTTTCCACGTCCACCAGCATGAACCTGAGCTTTAATAACATGCCAACCTGTGCCTGTTTCTTCAGTTAATTTCTTAGCTGCTTCTACAGCTTCGTCAGCAGTTTGAGCCACAATGCCGCGTTGAATGCGTACTCCAAAGCTGTTTAGTAATTCTTTTCCTTGATATTCGTGTAAATTCATGTGTGATCTGAAATTAATTCGTTACGCAAAAATACATATACGCTTAGTTTAAACCAATAATTTTTGGGTTGAATTTTTAATCCTTGTCTTTAACTGAAAACTTTACTTTTTATTCAGGTTTTTTATAATAGAAAATGCACTATCTACATAGGCATCTTCAACTACAATTGTAAATTCGTTGGTTGTAGAAATCACTTCATATAAGGCCACATTTTGCCATGCCAAACGCTTTAAAATTTGATAGTATAAACCAGCAACAGTCGTATTACTCTTTGGTAATGTTAGACTGATGGCAGATAAATTTTCTTTTACAGCGATACACTCTTCATTCTTAAAACTTTCTTGTACAGAAGACTTTTCTGAACTAGAAATGATGATATTACTTTCTAAAATACCTCTGGTGAAAGTGTAAAACACATTACTCTTATCTTTTATTTTAGTGAGAATTGCTGCCTGACTATCTATTAAGGTGTTAGAGTTCTTATACGTAAAGTCACTTAAATTAGAACGCAACGTAATATCACCTAACTGCCCTAGAAGTGTATCTAGTTTATAATAAGGTTTACTGACCGCCAAACGATCTTTAAAGCGTCGTAATGCCATCATTATAGCCCCTGTTTTTACTGGTTTCCCTAACTTCTTGGAGACTTCATCTTGTAAGGCCTCTGCTAGTGCTGAATAATTAATAATTTCTTTTGCCAGACCTTCTTCTAAAAAAGGCTGCTCTAATACAATACGCTCTACACAAGATGCAATTGTCTTCATTTTGTTAATTATTTAACTTAATGTGTAAAATTAGTAAATATTCAACAATAAATTCCATTATAAAGTATCTAACTCTATGTTTGTGACTTTATTTAAAAAAATTGATGGACAACAATACGTTATTACAAATTGCCAAAGAATACGGGAGCCCAGTTTATGTATATGATGCAGAAAAAATTACAGCACAATACAAGCGCTTAACCAAAGCATTTAATTCTGTAAACAACTTAAGAATTAATTATGCTGTTAAAGCACTATCTAACATATCTGTGCTAAAGCTATTTAATACTATGGGTTCTGGATTGGATACAGTTTCTATTCAAGAGGTTCAACTTGGCTTAAAAGCAGGTTTTAAACCAGAAAATATTATTTATACTCCTAATGGTGTTTCTCTTGAAGAGATTGAAAATGTAGCAGAATTAGGTGTTCAAATTAATATTGATAATCTTTCTATTTTAGAACAATTTGGCTCTAAACATCCAAAAATCCCAGTTTGTATAAGAATAAATCCGCATGTTATGGCTGGTGGAAACACTAACATTTCTGTTGGTCACATTGACAGTAAATTCGGTATTTCAATTCATCAGATACCTTTATTGCTTCGTATTGTTGAAAATACAAACATGACCATAAACGGTATACACATGCATACTGGTAGTGATATTTTAGACATTGATGTGTTTTTGTATGCCAGTGAAATTTTGTTTGAAACTGCTAAGAATTTTAAAAATTTAGAGTTTATTGACTTTGGTTCTGGTTTTAAAGTCCCTTACAAAAAAGGAGATATAGAAACCAATATTGAAGAACTTGGTAAAAAACTATCAAAGCGATTTAATAGTTTTTGTAAAGAATATGGAAAAGACCTAACCCTTGCATTTGAGCCAGGTAAATTTTTAGTGAGTGAAGCTGGTGTGTTTTTAGCAAAAGTGAATGTTGTAAAACAAACAACATCTACAGTTTTTGCTCAAATAGATTCTGGCTTTAATCATCTTATTAGACCTATGCTTTATGGATCTCAACATGAAATAGAAAACATCTCTAACCCAAAAGGCAGAGAACGTTTTTACTCTGTTGTAGGCTACATCTGCGAAACCGACACCTTTGCCAATAACAGAAGAATTTCAGAAATAAACGAAGGTGATATTTTGTGTTTTAAAAATGCTGGTGCCTATTGCTTTACCATGTCTAGCAACTACAACTCACGCTACAGACCTGCTGAAGTTTTAATATACAAAGGCAAACCTCAACTCATACGACAACGAGAAACCTTTGAGGATATCTTAAGAAATCAACTTGAAATTGCTATGTAAAAGTTGAGAAGCGTTGCAAATTGCAGCGCTTTTTTTATACCTTTAAGCAATAGGTAATTCATCAATTAAAAGTTATATGAGTGGTTTTGATATTGTCATAGTTATTTCGGTAATCTTATTTGCCAGACTCGGAGTCCGCTTAGTATCAAAATACTTACAGATGAAGAAAGAAAAAAAGGATGATAAATAAAAACTATGATTCGTGTCTTTAGAAAAATCAGAAAGAAGTTCTTCGCCAACAAAGTAAGCAGCTACTTAGTATATGCCATAGGCGAAATAGCATTGGTAATGATTGGTATTTTATTGGCACTTTATGTCAATAACTGGAACGAAAACCGAAAGCTAAAATCAGTAATCAACAACACACTTAGCACAATTTCTTATGATCTTGAAGCAGACACATTATCTGCTAATACCATTATAGAATTTTACAAAAAAAACCTTGAAGACAGTAATAGAATATTAAATAATGAAATTACGCCAGAGAACTATATGGACTGTTTAAATTGTTTTAATCTTGTAACGGTTTACCAACCTTTTGCCATACAAACCAAAGGTTTTGAGCAGTTAAAGCGACTAACAGACGAAACTAACACACAAAAGGACAGCCTTATTTCTGATATTACCAGACTATATTCTGTTTACACTCCTATAATTGACAAGAATAATGACAGAATGGAAACCATTGTGATGAAGAATTTTTATGAACTTGAAAAATTTCCTTGGTTTATAGATTTAGCCACCAACAAATTAAGTGAAGAAGTCATAAAATATTACACAACAAGTGAAGATTATAAAAAACGTGTAGCATCTCATAGAATGCTCGCTGTCGGTAACCATTTAGGCGCAACACAAAAATACAAGGAAGATGCGATTGAACTAATAAACAGAATAAAACAAAGGCTTGACAAATCTCAATAGCTCTGTTTTAATCCTTTATCTCTTTCATTTTTAACGTCGTTTCCACACCATACTTATCTACCAAATACACCAAAGCTGTCATAGTTGCCGCTCCAAGTTCTAGTTCGCGTTTATTAACGTGTTCAAAGGTATCATTGGCAGCATGATGATGGTCAAAATATCGTTGCGAGTCTGGTCTTAAACCTGCTAATAAAATACCGTCATCTTTTAGTGGACCAATATCTGCACCACTATAACCTTTTTCAAAATAATGAATTAAATATGGTTTAAAAAGTGGTCTCCATGCATCAATTTTTTGCAGCATTAATTCACTACCATCAAAGCTAAAGCCTCTAGGTGTAAAACCACCTGAATCGCTTTCTAGTGCAAAAACATGTTTTTCGCCTTTTGCTTTTGCAACTTCTGCATATTTACGTCCTCCTCGCAGTCCGTTTTCTTCATTCATAAAAAGCACAACTCTAATGCTTCGTTTTGGTTTAATGCCACTTTCTTTCAACAAACGCAACACATCCATAGATTGTACGACTCCTGCACCATCATCGTGTGCTCCATCACCTAAGTCCCAAGAGTCTAAATGACCACCAACAACGATATATTCGTTAGGAAATTCGTTTCCTGTAATTTCACCAATGACGTTATAAGATTGTACATCATCAAACTGCTGACAGCTCATCTCGAAGAAAAATTCTAAGTCTTTATTTTGTTTTAAAGCTTCACTGAGCTTTACAGCATCATTGGTACTTATTGCTGCAGATGGTATTCTTTTTTCTATTGGCAAATCGCCGTAACTCATACTACCAGTATGTGGATAATCGTCTTGCCTAGAACTGAGTGAACGTACAATAGTCCCAACAGCACCATATTTTGCTGCTTCTGCCGCGCCTCTGTAACGCTCCACAGAACAACCTCCATAAGCTTCGAAGGTATTTATCAAATCTGGCTGTAAAGCTCTATTAATGAATACAATTTTGCCCTTAATCTTCGCCTCTCCAAGATCCTTTAAATCTTCATAACTACCAACCTCAATAACCTTTGCTTTTAATCCATTTTCTGGTGTAGCAACAGAGCCTCCTAAGGCACAAATATTAACCTTATTAAATTCATTATTAGAAACAAAGTAAGCCATTTCCTTTTCACCTCTCACCCATTTTGGAACCATTACAGGTTGTAGCCACACTTTATCTAAGCCAAGTTTTTCTAATTCTTTTTTAGTGTATTGCACTGCAAGTTCTGCATTGGTTGAACCAGATAAACGACCACCAATAGTATTGGATAAATAGCCTAACCATTGGTAACTTTTACCATTGGTTAAAGACTGTTTGTAAATGGTTTTTAATGCTGCTTCGTCTGTTTGTGCTACACAAAAAGAATATGAAAACAATATTAATATGAATGATAGTGAGGTTTTCATCTTAATTAATCTTCGGTTAAAACTTTTTCTAAAATTGAACTCGGTAATATGGACTTTAGTAAGAACGGATTTCCTTTTTCAACAACTAAAAATTTCCATGTCTTTTCGTCCTCATCATAAATAGCAATCGCTTTTTTTATAGCTTTTATATCAAAAAATTCAGTAGATTCATTGTAGGTCACATTCCCTTTACCAAACTGCTGTTCTAACAGTGACTGCGTCATCAATTGAGTTAACTTTTTGTCTTCTTCAGAAGTTTCTTCTTGTTGCTGCGTATATTTAATAGACATCTCATTCTCATAATTAAGAATAACATAAGAGGTGCTATCAACAACAATAGGTTCTTTTATTTCATTTATAACAAAATCTCCAAAAGTAAACTCCACGCCCTCAACATTAAACATTTGCTCCATTAGAGTTAGCATAGTTTCCTTAGGAATAATTTCGAAAACATCTTCTACCAAATAATCTAAAGAGGTTTCAAAATCCTGAGTCTTTATGGCTTTAAGATAGTTTGCAAAATCAGATTTAATGGCTTCTGAATTATCTTGCGCAAACAATGCAGAATTAAAAGCCAGAAATAACAGCAAAATAATGCTTTGGGTAACCTGCTTTGTTTTACTCATTTTCTAATTCTTGTTTATACAAACCTATATTAGCTTTTTCCTCTGCAGGAAGTTCTGGCTCTTTTATATCTGTGTAAGTTTTTAACGTATCATACAAAATTTTTGCCACCAAATATCTTGCTGTTGGTTTATCATCAGCCGGAATATTAAACCAAGGTGCATGAGGCTTTGAACTTTTGTTTAAAACTTCTTCGTAACATGACTGGTATTGATCCCAAAGTTTGCGTTCGTCTAAATCATCCGCAGAAAACTTCCAATGCTTAGAAGGCTTTTCTAGACGTCTTAACAATCTATTTTTTTGTTCATCTTTTGAAACATTCAAAAAGAACTTAAAAATAATGGTACCGTTATCTGCAATATGCTTTTCAAAATTATTTATTTCTTCAAATCGCCTTTCCCAAAAAGCTTCATCGACATCATCAACACTATTAATATCTGGCATATTTTCATACATCAAATACTCTGGATGAACTCTAGTCACTAAAACATTTTCATAATGCGTACGATTGAAAATCCCAAACTTACCTCTAGCTGGTAATGCGATATAATGCCTCCATAAATAATCATGTTTTAATTCAATATCTGTTGGTTTTTTAAAACTGTGTGCTACAATTCCTCTTACATTAAACTCCTTAAAAACTTCACGAATTAAACTGTCCTTTCCTGCAGTATCCATACCTTGGATACACATTAAAACCGCATATTTTCCATGAGCATACATGGTGTTTTGAATATCTGCCAATTCTTCACTTACCGTTCTTAGTTCGCGTTCGGTTTTCTTTTTGTTAACACCTAAATCTAATGTTGTTGGTAAATCTTTAATGCTGACTTGGGACTTAATCCTAAAATCTTCTATGTTTATTTTTTTCATATTCAAATTGATTAAAAGATAAAAAATAAATGTAATGGCATATCACTTAAAATAATAACTACAGTAGAAATCATTATTCCTAAAAAAGCCTTTTTTTTATTTGATTTAAAACTATAAATATTAAAAAAGAAACCTATTACACCAACAAACAAGGCTATTAACTTCAAGTTTTCTTTATAATCAAATGGCATAGGAAAATTAATATTCCTTAAATTTTCTTGATAATAAATATAATAATCATAATTAAGCCAAATTATAAGTAATAGGCCCATCAATGCAATACTTAGTCCTGTAGTTATTGATTTCAATACATCCTACTTTGAAGCAAAAGCTTTTACATCTGCCTCACTAACTTCTTTACCTCCTAAGATAATTAACCTTTCTACTACATTTCTTAACTCTCTGATGTTTCCTGTCCAGTCATAATTTTGAAGAAGCTTTATTGCTTTGTCAGAAAAGGACTTCTTAGCATTACCTTGTTCTCCTGAAATTTTATTAGCGAAATAATCTACAAGTAAAGGAATATCTTCTCGCCTATCATTTAACGCTGGAACTTCTATTAAAATCACTGCCAATCTGTGGTATAAATCTTCTCTAAATTTACCATCTGCAATTTCATTTTTTAAGTCTTTATTTGTTGCAGCAACAACTCTTACATTTACCTTAATATCCTTATCGCTACCAACACGTTGAATTCTGCTTTCTTGTAAAGCACGTAGCACTTTAGCTTGCGCAGAAAGACTCATATCTCCAATTTCATCTAAGAAAATAGTGCCTCCGTTTGCTGCTTCAAATTTACCAGCTCTGTCTTTATTTGCAGATGTAAAAGCACCTTTTACGTGTCCGAATAATTCACTCTCTATTAACTCACTTGGTATAGCAGCACAATTTACCTCAATCATAGGTCCTTTAGAGCGCTCACTCTTTTGGTGCAACCAATGCGCTACCAACTCCTTACCTGTTCCGTTTGGTCCTGTAACCAAAACTCTGGCATCTGTAGGCGCTACTTTATCTATCATGTCTTTGATGCGAGCAATAGCAGCACTCTCACCAATCATTTCATAGTTTTTGCTTACTTTTTTCTTTAGTCGCTTATTTTCTACAACAAGTTCCTTTCGATCTAAAGCTATGCGAACGGTATTTAATAATCGATTTAAATCTGGTGGCTTTGATATATAATCAAAGGCACCCAAACGCATGGTATTTACGGCTGTGTCTAAATCTCCGTGACCAGAAATCATAACCATTGGTATTTCTGGCTTTAGCTTTTTAACAGCTTCAAGAACTTCTACACCATCCATTTTTGGCATCTTTATGTCACAAAGTACCAAATCGTAGTCATCTTTTTTAATTTTTTCAATTCCGACTAAACCATCTTCAGCTTCTTCAACTTGGTATGTATCACTTTCTTCAGAAAGTATCTTAACCAATACTCTGCGGATTGCAGCTTCATCTTCTATTATTAATATTTTAGACATATCTATATTTTAAATTTTAATCCTGTTCTCAAATAAAATGTATTTACATCATTTAACTTAAAAACTTCTCCTCTATCTTCGTTTCTTAAGGCATTATTTAACCTGAATGTGTAACCTGTATACATATATGCTACTAAGTGTTTTGTAAAGCAATATTCGTACCCAAGTCCACCAACAGCTAAAGATAATGATATATTATCTACTTGTTTTCCATTAACTTGTTGCGGACGTTGTATATGTGCAAAATAGCCATCTAAAGTAACAAAGGTTTGAAGCATATTTTTTTCATTGAAAAAATACTTAATATTAGATTTTGGTACACCTGCATTAAAGGACCATTTCTCGTTAACTCGCCTGTAATAGCTTATAAAAGGCAAAGGAATAGGCAGACCTGTTGTAGAATTGTAAGTAAGTCCCAAAACTAAACGATACGGTTTTTTAGCACTTTCGTCTTTTGTTCTATCATTTATTGCAAAAACTCCGCCATTAAGAAAAAAGTCATCAGACGTTAATCTTTCTGTTAATGTAGATGCGATTCTTGGATTAAATTTTAAACCTAAACGCCATTTGGTACTAGATTTAAAAGTATATCCAATACTTACATCAATAATATTTATAGTCTCTAAAAGTGACGTATCAAACGGATAGTTATCTTCTAAATTTAGTATAACACGGTTATATTCTGCACCTAAAACCAAATAACAATCTTTACTCGTTTCAATAGGATAATTAAACAGCGCCCTAAGTCTTGTATATTGATCTTCAGACTTATTATTAGGAATAAATGAATATTCTAAACGTGCTAAATCTGTAAGTTGTGCTTTTGCAGAATACATACAACATACTACAACAAGAGCTAATATTGTATGGCATTTCTTAAAGCGTAAAATCATATATTTTTATTTCGTTTCTATTATGTGAACATCGCGCTGAGGGAACGGAATGGTAATGTTATTTTCTCTAAAGAGTCTATCAATTTCAAAACGAATATCACTCTTAGGGAAAGAGGCTTTAAAACTATCGTTTAACGTAAATACTAGTCTAAAATTAAGGGCACTATCCCCAAAGTCTCTAAATAAAACAATAGGCTCTGGTTCTGAAATAACGTCTGGATGTGTGCTTGCAGCCTGTAACAATAATTTTCTTACCAGCTGTACATCACTTCCGTAAGCTACACCTACATCAACACTTTCTCTGGTTAATGTCCCATTTTGTGTCCAATTGTATAACGAATTGGTTAAATACAAATGGTTAGGAATTACCAGCACTTTATTATCTATGGTTACTGCTCTGGTTGTTCTTAGTTTAATTTCTTCTACTCTACCAACCTTACCTTCAATCTCAATGATATCTCCTACATGCACAGACTGATCTATAAGTATAAAAACACCCGAAATAATATCTTGAAACAACGTTTGCAATGCCAAACCAACACCAATTAAAAGTGCTGCTGAAGCTGCAAATACTGCAGTAACATTAACACCTACAGAGTGTAATGTTATAAGCAAAATAATGATATAGATTAACCATCTAAAATAACCATAGACAACATTAAATTTTCCTTTATCTGCATCTGGCAAGTTTCTGGTAATAATTCTTAAGAAAATTTTTAATACAACTGTTGTGATTACAATAGCCGTTACAACAACAATCATATCAAAAATTGAAATACTAATATCCTTAGTAAAATCTATATGCAGACTTAGAAACTCTTTGGTATTTTCCCAAGCTGAACTTTCCGTTATTTTTTCCTCTATTTCACTAAGTCCTTGCATAATGCTATTAATACTTCAACCATTTAAATAGCTCTTTGTAGGTTGGTTTTTTACCATACATTAAAATACCTACACGATAAATTTTGGCAGCAAACCAAACAGCAAACATAAATGTACCAATAAGAAGTAACAATGACAAAATTTGTTGCCATGGTGGTACTCCAAACGGAATACGCATTAACATCACCACAGGAGACGTTAATGGTATAAATGAAAACACTGTTGAGACTGTACCATGAGGATCCTCAATAACCGTAAATACACCAACGTATACAGCCAAAATCAACGGCATTAAAATAGGCAACATAAATTGCTGTGTATCTGTTTCGTTGTCCACAGCGGCACCAATTGCAGCATAAAGCGAGCTATACAATAAGTAACCACCTATAAAGAAGAAAATAAATGCAATTACAAGGTTTAATAGAGGTAAGTTATTAATACCGTTTAAAAGATTTTCAGCCATGGCTTGAGCACCTTCTGCCTGCATAGCTTGGTTCATTAACTCTTGTTGTGGAGTTGATGTTTGAGCTAAATCTATTCCAAATATTGTGGAAACAACAATCATCAAAACACCACCTAAAACTACCCAAATTGCAAATTGGGTTACACCCGCTAATGATGTACCTATAATTTTCCCCATCATTAACTGAATAGGCTTAACTGAAGAAATTATGACCTCTATAATTCTACTGGTTTTTTCTTCAATAACACTTCGCATAATCATGTTACCATAAATTATGATAAACATAAATAGTAAATAACCTGCAACACCACCAAATGCTAGTTTTATAATATTGTCTAATTTCGAACTTTTTTGACCATCAAAACTCTCTTGAGCAATATCTACATTTGTTTTGGCTGCCTCTATTTGTGTTATTGAAACACCATCTTGTTGAAGCTTCTTGTCTCTTAAGAATTTTTCTATTTTACCTTCTAATCCAGAAATAACCGTCAAAGAAGGGGTTTCTTCTGAATAAAACTTAATCTTCTCAGAAACGGCATTTAAAGAATCAACTTTCTCTACATAAAGTAACCCATATCCTTCGGTTTCTTTAACCAAGGCGACCGCCTCTTCCAAGCTAAAATCTTCCAGGTTATTATAGGTTGTGTTCTCTGTACTCTGAAAAATATCTTTTAAAAATCCAGATTTATCAAGTACTGTTATTGTTCGTTTTTTATCATTGTTAAGTTGCGACAAATAAGCCACCACAGCGATAAGCGCAATCATAATTAACGGACTTAAAAACGTCATTATAATAAAGGACTTATTCTTTACCTTAGTTAGGTATTCTCGTTTTATAATGAGTGGTAAATGATTCATTCTTAGTTATTTTGAACAGTTTGAATAAAAATATCATTCGCTGTAGGAATCACTTCTACAAAGTGATGCACCTCTGCTTTTGAAGCTAAAAACGATAGCAAATCGTTTGATGATGTTGACTCATTAATTTTTATATTGAGTTTTACATCATCATTTAAATTCTTGAAGGTTGCAGGCAAGACTTCAAACTTATTTTTTATTTCTGCAATAACAGCTTCGCTATTGTTAGACTGTAAACCAACCTCAAATGTATTGGTTTTGTACTGACGTTTTATATCATTTAACTTCCCGTCTAGAATTTTATTTGACTTGTGAATTAATGCTATATGATCGCAAAGTTCTTCTACAGACTCCATTCTATGGGTAGAAAAAATAACTGTTGCTCCTTCATCTCTTAATTGTAGAATTTCATCCTTTATTAAATTAGCATTTATAGGGTCGAATCCCGAAAACGGTTCGTCAAAAATTAAAAGCTTTGGTCTGTGCAAAACTGTAACTACGAATTGTATCTTTTGTGCCTGACCTTTACTTAACTCTTGTATTTTTTTGTTCCACCAATCTCCTATTTCAAGTTTATCAAACCAATACTTCAATCGGCTTCTAGCCTCTGATTTAGACATACCTTTTAGCTGTGCCAAGTACAAAGCTTGCTCACCAACTTTCATGGATTTATACAACCCACGTTCTTCCGGCAAATAGCCGATATCTCTAATATGCTCAGGTTTTAAAGGCTGTCCATCTAATTGCACTAAACCTTCATCTGGCATTGTTATTTGGTTAATAATACGAATTAGAGTGGTTTTTCCGGCTCCATTAGGGCCAAGTAATCCAAAAATACTGCCTTTAGGAACAGCGATTGAAACTTCATTTAGTGCTTTAAAATTTCCGAAGCTTTTAGATACGGAATCAGCAACTAATAAATCGTTCATAGGAGTAGTAGTTTTTTACGACGGTTAGTTTGTAAATATATTAAATGTTAAACATTTTGTTGCATTTAGACCTTACTTATTAAGTGTTTTTTTACTGTACAAATAACATGTTGTGCACACAAATAATGTTCTGTATTGTCTAAAAAAACAAAACCCACCCTTATGGTTAGATAAGGATGGGAAAAAATTGCTATGAAAAAGAAAAATTACCGCTAATAAGAATTAGCGATAATTCAAAGATAGTATTTTTTATTTAACATTTAAGGTTTTATGAAAACATATCTTTAACCTTTTCGAAAAAAGACTTATCAGAGCTCTCTGGCTTAGGCTCAAAGTGCTCGTCATCTCTCATGTTTTCAAAAAATTCTTTCTGTTTTTTATTCAAAGTCTTTGGTGTCCAAACGTTTACATGCACCAATAAATCTCCTTTACCATAACCATTAATACTTGGTATTCCTTTGCCTCTTAGTCTTAAGATTTTGCCCGATTGCACACCTGCATCAATCTTAATTCTTACCTTACCAGTTACTGTATCAATCTCTTTAGAAGTTCCTAAAACAGCATCTGGCAAACTTACATACATATCATAGTGTAGGTTATCTCCTTCGCGCTTTAATGTTGGATGCTCTTCTTCCGAAATTACAACCAAAAGATCTCCTGCAATTCCATTTCCTGGCGCATCATTACCTTTTCCTGTTACTTTTAACTGCATACCATCTACAACACCTGCTGGTATTTTTACAGAAAC
The DNA here is from genome assembly GCF_036553625.1 of Winogradskyella poriferorum. Lineage (NCBI taxonomy): Bacteria > Pseudomonadati > Bacteroidota > Flavobacteriia > Flavobacteriales > Flavobacteriaceae > Winogradskyella > Winogradskyella poriferorum. The sequence continues at coordinate 100,757 of NZ_JAZHOU010000008.1, read as the reverse complement.
AGTTTCTTCAGATACTTTTAAGCCTTGAGCATCTGCATCAGAAGGTTTTTTGTCTATAATTTGACCTGCACCACCACAGGTTTGGCAGGTAGTTGCAGTTTGCATTCTACCCAAAATAGTATTGGTAACTCTCATTACCTGACCTGCACCATTACATGTTGTACAGGTTTTATAGGTTGTACCTGGTGCTTGTATTTTTCGCTTTACTTTTATCTTCTTCTCGACTCCATTAGCAACTTCTTCTAGAGATAATTTAACGCGTATTCTAAGGTTACTACCTTTTACCATTCGTTGTCTACTGCCACCTCCACCGAAGCCGCTAAATCCACCTCCTCCAAAGGCACCACCAAAAATATCACCAAATTGGCTAAAGATGTCATCCATATTCATGCCACCTCCGCCAAAGCCACCTCCACCTTCAAAGGCTTGGTGACCAAATTGATCATAACGTGCTTTTTTGTCTGGATTACTTAAAACTTCATAAGCTTCAGCTGCTTTCTTAAACTTCTCCTCTGCCTCCTTATCATCTGGGTTTTTATCTGGATGATATTTTAATGCCATTTTACGGTAGGCTTTCTTTATCTCTGCGTCTGAAGCACCTTTACTTACTCCTAGTATGTCGTAATAATCTTCTTTCATGTTTTTTGCCCAAAAAATTGGGTATCTTTTATTGTTCTCGATACAATTTTTCGTCCCTCAAAATCACTCGAACTGACGAATCGTTAATACTCTCTATCTACTAAGCCTGTCCGATAACCACTTTTGGGAAACGGATAACTTTATCACCTAGCTTATAGCCACGTTCTACCACATCAATGATTTTTCCTTTTAAATCATCACTTGGAGCTGGTATCTGAGTTACCGCTTCGTGATCGTCTGCATTGAAGGTATCGCCTTTATTGACTTCAATTTTAGATAAGCCTTTTTGCTCTAATGTGTTTAATAATTTGTTATAAATTAAAAGTACACCCTTGCGCAACTCTTCAGCTTCTTTGTCTTCTTCGATATGCAATAGAGCACGTTCAAAATCGTCTAAAACCGGTAACATAGCCAGCATTACACTTTCGCTAGCCGTCTTAAATAATTCTACACGTTCTTTGTTTGTTCTTTTTTTATAGTTTTCGAACTCAGCAAACAAACGCATAAACTTATCTTTCTCTGCTGCTAACTGGTCTTGCAACTGCTCTTCAGCAGTTTTTTCTTCTTTTTGCTCTTGTTCTGCTGTAGCTGTTGCTGTATCTTCTACTTGTGGCTCTTCTGCCTCTTTATTTTTATCTTTTTTACTCATCTTGAGTTTATTTTATTTTGAATCTGAATTTAAATCTACGATTTAGGGTTGCAAAAGTACTGCCATTATTATAATAATGTCAAAATGTCATTAACATTTTTTTATAATACTAGCAACTCCTATATCCTTAACTTTGCTTTTCAACAAACAAATTTTAAAAAAACACTAACATGAAAACAAATTTTTTAAAAATTACCGCTTTAGTTGCCTTTGTAGCTTTCTCTAGCTGTAAAGACAAAGCCGAAGAAGCAGAAACAAAAGCCGCTGAAGAAGCTGCTGTAGCAAAATCTACCGCTGTAACATTTAAAGCAGACACTGACAGATCTACTATTGTGTGGAAAGGTTTTAAACCTACAGGATCTCATGAAGGTACTATAAGCATTAAAGAAGGAAATATTGCAGTAAATGACAAGACTGTAGAAAGTGGTAAATTCACTATAGACATGTCTACTATTGTTGTTACAGATATTCCTGAAAGCGAAGAAGGTAATGCTAAATTGCAAGGCCACTTATCTGGACCTGATTTCTTTGACGTTAAAGGTTTCCCTACTGCAGAATTTGAAGTTACTGGTTTAGAAAACAAAGAGGGTAAAACAATGCTTTCTGGTAACCTAACCATGAAAGGAGAGACAAACAACATTAGTTTCCCTGTAAAAACTTCTTTTGATGAAGATATGATGACTCTTAAAAGTGAGACCTTTACGATTGATCGTTCTAAATGGAATATAAAATATGGCTCTAAGTCTTTCTTTGATGACTTAGGTGATAAATTTATAAATGATGACATTGAGTTAACTGTAAATCTTGTGGCTAAAAAAGCATAATACTTCTAGATAGTTTAACACTTCGACTGCGCTCAGCCTGACAAAACTCGAAGTGACAAATCAACAAATAACAAAAAGCACTTACGTTTCCGTAAGTGCTTTTCTTCTCCATAGCAATCTTATCTCTAAAATTGCTTCGCTATTAATCAACAATCATCAACCAAAACAATGATTAATAACGCTGTAGTAATGCGCTAACTATTAACACTAAAACCATATTACGGCATTACTACTGTATCAATGACGTGTATTACACCATTGCTACCTTTTACATCTGTCGCAGTAATCTCACTATAATTACCATTTTGGTCTTTCAACCAGATTTTACCGTCTTTTTGCATTACAGTTAAGATCTCTCCTGCCAAAGTCTTTACCTCTACTGTTCCTTTGTTCTTCTTTAAAGCAGCTACAACATCGCTAGCCATTAATTTTCCTGGTACAACGTGATAGGTTAAAATCTTAGTTAAGGTCTCTTTGTTTTCTGGCTTTAATAAATTGCCTAAAGTTTCTTTGTCGATTTTTGCAAAAGCATCGTTGGTTGGTGCAAATACAGTAAAAGGACCATCGCCTTGTAAAGCTTCAACTAATTCTGCTGCTTTTAAAGCTGTAACTAAAGTTGAAAAATTCTCATTGCCTACTGCTGCGTCTACAATGGTTTCTTGTGCCACAGTCTTTTGTGAGAATGTTAAGGCTACAATTGTCGTTAAAACAAATACTAACTTTTTCATGATTTTTTTAAAATTTTGGTTAAACTATTGCACTTATTTCATTTTTGAAGTGCTTTCATTTATATTTACACAGGCTTGATGCTACTGGATGAGCAAGCCTTTATTTTTTGGGAAATCTTTAACATTAATGCAAAACGATAACTTTCTTATTCAACAACTCAAAGACAAGGATGAGCGTGCGTTATCGTTACTCTACGACAAATATGCTGGTGCCATTTACAGTGTTATTATTAAAATGGTACGCGACGAAGGCAAAGCCCAAAATCTACTCCAAGACACCTTTATGACCGTTTGGGATAAAGCCGAAAGCTACGATGCCAGCAAGGGCCGTTTTTATACTTGGGTATTTAGAATTGCAAGGAACAAAACGTTAAATTTTCTCAGAAAAGTAGAACCTCTCATCCAAACCGATGATTTTAGTGTACATGATAGTAAAGAAGAAGCTATTAGTATAGATGCTAAGTATTTAGAACTTAATGGTGCTATAACCACGTTAGAAGAACACCATAAAAAAGCTATAGAACTGGTTTATTTTAAAGGCTTAACGCACAAGGAAGCGCACCAGCAGATGGATGTGCCACTTGGCACGTTTAAATCTTATGTGCGCCAAGCTTTAAAGCAATTGCGAAAAGCCTATACCAAAACCCTGAGTGTACTTTTACTAATACTAAATGCGCTGTGATGATGGATAAGAAAACGATATTAGATAACGGACTATTAGAGCAATACCTGCTTGGTGAACTCAATGCGCAAGAGTGCGAACAGATTGAGCAAGTTTTAGCATCTGATACCGAACTAAAAGCGCAGTTTGATGCTATTGAAAAAGACTTTGAAACGCTTGGTTTAGAAAATGCCATTGAGCCACCAAAAGGCATTAAATACCAATTAATACAAGATATTAGAGAAGCCAAAGACACTAAAAATAATAAGAATAACACCAACCTTAAGTATTACTTAGGTATTGCAGCCGCTATTGCAGCATTATTAATGCTTGGTAATTTTTGGATGTATAACGAATTAAACGTGGTAAAAGACCAACTACAAACCGTTGAAACCGAAAAAACCGAATTAAACGATAAACTCAACAACCTCAACAAACAAATAGATGAGGAAATCGCACTCTTTAGTACCATAGCACATCCTGATACTGAGCAGTACGTATTAAAAGGCAACACCTTAATGCCAGATGGTAAAGTGGTAAGCTATGTAAACCATAGCACTAAATCTGTGGTGATTAACACCGAACGCTTACCAAAATTAGATGCTGAACACGACTACCAAATGTGGGCAGATGTAGAAGGCGAAATGATAAACATGGGAGTGATTGCCAAAGACCAAAACCTTATGGCTATGAACTACATAGACCATGCCGAATCCCTAAACATTACCATTGAACCTGCTGGTGGTAATGACCACCCAACCGTTTCTCAATTGGTAAGTAACGTTTACCTTAACTAGTCTGAAAAATACGTAAGGTTACGTATAGTTTGTTTTATTGTATTTTTTAATTTTAGAGTTTTAAGTTAGGCTAGTATTTGTTTTATTCTGCTTAAGTGCTGGGATAACCTAATATTTTGCTTAGTTAAAACTAGTTGTAAAACATATGAAAAAAGTCCTGATAACATTCATAATCGGAATTTTAATTTGCTCTTGTTCTGCCACTAAAACTGGAAAAGACAAGACAAGATATTTCGATGAAAATAATGTAGAAATAAGTAAATCTAAATTCAACCGAATTCGCTCAACGAATAAATTGTTGGATATTCCCGGAGATTCAATTAATCATAAAAAATTGACTTTAAGAGAAAAACGAGGAAAAATAAATGATAGAAAAAGTCTTGAATTAATGCTTGAAAAAGCAACAAATCTTGAATTGGATTCTGACAAACCTATCGTAATAATCTACTATCCAGGTAAAGACCGTTGCAACAGTAGCGGAACAACTGACAAAGAATGGATTAAAAGTTGGTACGGACAATTAGAAGACGGATTAAATCAAGTGGCTGAAATAAAGCCTCTATACATATTTAAAGATAACGAAGGTCTCGAAAAATATGATGGAATTTTAAATTGGCATAAAGACCCTGAAAAGACAATTGAAAGATTGTTTTTTGAACATCATTATCCTTGTAGCAGTTTTGTAGCTATTTCTAAAAATGGAGATTATATAAGTTACTTTGGAGAATTTGGAAAAGAATATGTTTGGGAAGCAACTCAAATTATGAATAAATAAATACGTTTTACAACAATGGCTATAAGTAATTGCTTGTTCTCGCCTACTTCTGAAAATCCTCGCGGATTTTCAGTTTGGTGTGTACTTGCAAAGTTATGTGCTAACCCACGCAACTACTCATAGCCGAGACCGTTATGCGCAAGTTGAGAAAAAATGACAAACAAAATCGACTATAAAAAAACACTTGACGAAATCCAAAAATTAGTTCATTTGGAATTAAAAGCTGATGGATTTAAGAAAAAAGGACGAACTCATAATAAAACTCTTGAAAATGGACTAATTCAAGTCGTGAATTTTCAAATGGCTAAATATGAGTTTGACAGCGTAGTTGAAATCCCAGGAATAAGAACCAATCTATACGGAAATTTTGCAGTGAATATCGGAGTTTTTGTACCTGAATTATATGAATCAACTTTTAACCAAAAACCAAAAGCATTCATACAAGAATATGATTGTGAAATACGAGAAAGAATAAATGACAAGGCAAGTGGAAAAGAATATTGGTTTTCATTAGGTGCGGATTATCCTAAAACCGCTGAATTTATAATCAGAAAACTTAAATCGGATGTAAAAAATTGGTTTGACCGATTTGATGAACGCAGAAAAATTGTGTCTGAATTAACCGAATCTAACGAAATTATGTTCTCGCCAAGAGAAAAACTTTGTGGAGCAATAATAGAATTGGAAATTGACCGTGAAAATGGCGAGCGAATTTTTAATGAATATTATAATTCGGTTGAGGAAGGAAAACCTCATAAAAATTATGTTAAGCAATTAGCAAAACAACTGAATATAAAATTAACCGAAAAAACCAGCACATAACAATGGCTATAAGTAATTGCTTGTTCTTGCCTATTTCTAAAATCACACCAACAAATCCTCTAAAGCCGGTCTTAAATTCGCATATGTAAAATCAAAACCTTTATCTTCAATTTTTTGTGAGCTGACACGTTGGCTTTCAAATAAGAGAATATGCATTTCACCAAGCGCTAATTTCATTACAAATCTTGGGATATTTGGTAAAATTAAAGGGCGTTGCAATACACTTGCAGCTGCTTTAGTAAGCTCTTTATTGGTTACAGCATTTGGTGCCACACCATTGTAAATGCCTTCTAGTTGGTATTGTAATACATACATAAAAATACTTGCAAGGTCTTGTACGTGTATCCAGCTTTGCCATTGTTTACCATCACCAAAAGCAGCGCCAGCACCAAACTTAATAGGTTTTACAATTTCTGGTAAAGCACCACCATCTTTGGCTAACACCAAACCAATACGCACTTTAGCTACTTTAGAACCCAAAGTTTTAAAACCATCTACAACTCTTTCCCATTGCTCTACAACCGTACCTAAAAATGTATCAGAGACTTGTTTAGTGTCTTCCTCGTAATAGTTCGTTAAACTTGTAGGATATACACCAATAGCACTTGCAGACACAACAAATTCAATCTTGTAATTATGCTTTATGATGGTGTCTTGTAAGAGTTTTGTTGTTTTGGTTCGGCTTTCTAAGATTTCTTTTTTGTAGCTATCTGTCCAGCGTTTTGAAATACTTGCTCCTACCAAATTGATAATTGCAGATACACCTTTAAAACAGTTGTGGTCTATCTCGTTGGTGTTAGGATTCCAATAAAAGCCTTTGTAATTGGCTTCGGTACTTAATTTAGATTTTGATGTTGTTAAATAATGGACCGTGATTTCTTGTGCATGACATTGCTTTACAATTTCCTGTCCAATTAATCCTGTTGCTCCGGTTATTAAAACTGTCATTGCTCTTTTCTTTTTCTTTAGCTTTTTGTTCTTAACAAAGATACGATATGCTTTAGGGCTTCAAGGAGACTTTAATTTGGTTTTAACGTTTGGTGTGCTCAATACCAGTTCGAGTGGATTTTAGATACGAGAGCAGATAAAATTTGTATCGAGAACTATTTGAACTCACAAAACTTCTCGATACGATTGCTCATACCTCGCAATCACTCGAAGTGACGTTTAGTGAGCATTTGGCACTCTACGTTCGCTGAATGTTACGAGCGCATGCTTATAAAAAGCATTTAGCTCACTACGTTCGCTGAATGTTACGAGTATATATTGCGCGCTCGTAACATTTCCCGCTTACCAGGTGGACCAGGAAGTCGCTCAACTTTAAAGCCAACGGCTTGCATGGCACGTCTTACACTTCCTTTGGCTGAATAGGTAACCAAAACACCTTGGTCTTTTAATGCTTTGTACATAATCTTGAAGATGTCTTCTGTCCAAAGCTCAGGTTGTACGCGTGCACCAAAGGCATCAAAATAAATGATATCAAAATGATTTTGATCAGTGATGTCTTTAAAAAATTTTTCTTGCTTTTCGAGCTTGAAAGTTGGACTTATATCCTGCTGCTCTTCCCAAGGAATTAAATGCATTTTCTCGAATTCAACTTTATGCTGTTTAGAAATTAACTCAACATAATTCAACTGCTGAATTTCTTCGGTTTTTACAGGATAAGCCTCTACTCCAACATAATTTATGGATAGCTGAAGTTCTTCAGTTTTTAAAAAAGTAAGAAAGGCATTGAGTCCTGTCCCAAAGCCAATTTCGAGAATGTTGATTGGGTGAGAATCTGAATCAAGTTTAGGATGACAAGATTGAAAATAAAAAAGCAAACCATGTTTAATAAACACATGGTTTGCTTCTTGTATAGCACCATGAATGGAATGGTATTGTTCATTCCAATCTTCTATCTGTATGGTTTTAGAACCATCTGACGTGGTGATTATTTTTCGCTTCAACTACTGAATTAAAAGTTTTTTAATCTTCGGTATTGGTCCTGTACATTCTGTTTTATGACAAGCCAAACAATTGCTTATAGCAGTATTATAACGTTGTTTTAATTCAACATTAGATAAGGTATCTACAATAATAGTTTGCTGCGCTTCTATAAAACCATCTATCTTGCTATTCCATACAGATGTTCTGGCATGTCCATTACTCATGTCAGCAGAATGTAACTTCATAAGATCTAATGGCATAGACACTGGGACTTCGCCATTTATTATTTGTTGTCTTATCTGCAAATTGTATGCATACATACCGTTCATAAGATTTGCCATCTCAGACGGTTGATACATAATAAGTTCTTCGTTTTGCTCTTCTTCTAAAGGTTTTGGTTCAGCTTCATTCTTACAACTGAAACATATTAGCAGTATTACTGCAAAGACAAAAACCTTATTGTTTAAGGAGAACTCCATCAGCTAAGAACTTATATTCAAATTTAGGTTCTGTGATTGCAGCAATCTCTTCTTCAGATTTACCAGCATCTTCTGCATAGTGTCTTAATTCGTCTACTGAAGTTTCTTCAACAAAAGCTTTTCCGTTTACGACTACTTCACCCTCAGCATTTAAAGGCATAAAGAAACCGTAATCTTTAAAACGCACCATAACTTCCTTGTCGTTACCCATGTCTAAAGTCATCCAACAGCCTTTTTTAGAGCATACTTCGTTGATTTTCCCTGTCATTTTAGCATTGATTGTATCACCTGCTTTCATCCCTTTATAATGCTCCATCATACCATCAGAAGATAATGCGTCAGCATCATTAATTTCCATTCCGAAAGAGGCATAAGCAATCTCTTCTTTTAGATCTTCTACCTTGTTTTCAGTAACTTCTTTTTTGTTTTTACAAGACGCTAAGGCTAAGCTCATTGCAAAAAATAAAACTATTTTTTTCATTATTGATTTGTTTAGTATTGTTTACATTAGAATTACAAAATTACGAATTTTAAGATAATATTACCTTTTATTAACCACATTGATTTTGTACTTTTGCACAAATTAAAAACACCTCATTAATGGTAGAAACTAACCCTAACGAAATCGTTGTCGTAAAGTCTGAAAATTCAAAAATTAACACTGTTGATTTTGACAATTTAACATTTGGCCGTGTTTTTACAGACCATATGTTTGTATGCGATTTTGAAGATGGTAAATGGCAAACTCCAAAGATTATGCCTTACCAACCAATGACGATAGAACCTTCTGCACGTGTGTTTCATTATGGACAAGCAGTATTTGAAGGTATGAAAGCCTATAAAGATGAGGATGGCAAAATATTTTTGTTTAGACCTGAGCAAAATTTCCATAGAATAAATAAATCTGCTTCCAGACTCGCTATACCTGAATTTCCAGAAAACTACTTCTTTAATGGCTTAGAAACCTTATTGAAAATGGAAAGCGACTGGATAAAACCAGGATTAGGCAACTCATTATACATTCGCCCTTTTGTTATTGCTACTGAGCCAGCTATTTCGGCTTCACCTGCAGCAACATATCGTTTTATGATTATATGTTCGCCTGCAAAGGCATATTACAATAAACCAGTGCGCGTATTGTTTGCTGAAAAATTTAGTCGCTCTGCAGATGGTGGTGTCGGATTTGCAAAAGCAGCTGGTAACTATGCTGCTCAGTTCTACCCAACCGGTTTGGCCCAGAAAAAAGGATTTGATCAAATTATTTGGACTGATGCTTCTACTCACAAATACTTAGAAGAAGCTGGCACTATGAACATATTTTTTAGAATTGGAGACAAGCTTATTACAGCACCTACTAGCGATAGAATATTAGATGGTGTAACACGTAAAAGTGTAATACAGCTCGCTGAGGATTTAGGTATTGATTGCGAGGTACGACCTGTAAGCGTTAAGGAAATAAAAGAAGCAGCAGCAGATGGAAGCTTAAAAGAAATTTTTGGAGCTGGTACTGCAGCAGTAATTAGTCCTGTTTCTGCATTTGAACATGCAGACGATGTTTTTGAAATTCCGCAGTTAGAAGCTTCATACGCTTCTTTATTTAAAAAGACACTCACAAGTATTCAACATAATCTATCTGACGATAAACATGGTTGGAGACACGAAGTAAAGTAATTAAAAAAGCAGCCGATTGGCTGCTTTTTTTTTATGATTCTAAAATCTCTTTAATGTTTGGTTTAAAGTAATTAGGTCCTTTAAGAACCTTACCATCTTCTCTATAAATTGGTTCACCATCTTCACCCAGTTTGCTCATATTGCTACGTTGAATTTCTTCAAAAACTTCTTCTATCTTATATTGAAGTCCATGCTCTATAATTGTACCACAAAGAATGTACAGCATATCACCTAGCGCATCTGCAACTTCTACCAAATCATTATCATTAGCAGCTTCGAGATATTCTTCATTTTCTTCGCGCATAAGCTTGTAACGCAGCATATTTTTTTCTATTCCTAAATCAGCTTTTGGTGTTTCTCTGTGTCCTATTTTAAAAGCGGCATGAAATGCTTTTACCGCATTAATTTTGTCTTGCATATTACTAAAAAACTAAGGTTGTTATTTTTTCGTATATAAAATTAGTCAATATCATTTTGTGATGATTTTGCTCTAATTTTAATTATTTTTGTATAAAAATACACTAATGTTTACAACTGGTCAATGGATTTTCGGGATATTATTTTTTATAGCTTTTGTTATAGCTGTCGCCTACCAATATCGTAAAGATTTAAAAATTCATAAAGCCTATTACAAAGGAACTGTTTGGATTCTTATTGCCTTTATTGGCTTTATTGGTATGATTGCCGCTGTTAAGTTTCTTTTAATGTAGCTATTTTTTTAGGCTGTTTGACCTAATTTTCTTATCAATTCACATTTATTTTATAACTTATTGACTGAAATATACCTCTTATTGGGTATGTTTTGGTGTACTCCTACTTGGCATCTTTGAATCAAGGAATTACAGAATGGAATATAAATTTTATTGTTTTAAAGAACTGAAATATATGCCTCAACCAGAGTCTTCATACTGGTGCTGGGCAGCCTGTCTATCAAAAATGGTGATTGGTCTTAAATCTCCATCAACTTTTGGAAGAACACAATGTGAAATAGTAAGTCAGTACAGGTCTAATTTTATTGATAACTCTAGATTTAATTGCTGTACTAAAGACAACACTATACCTATTGGTTGTGATTTACCTTTAAAAGAAACTGACCTTGTAGAAGTATATGATAGAAGTGGATTTGACACAGAAGAAATTCAAATATTTAATTTAGATAATTTTGAATATATAAAAACTACATTAAAAAAATGCCAATCACCAATTGTATTAAAAATAAGGATAGACCGTAGTGCTCACATGAACCTTATAACCGGTTACGGTGAAAAAGGTGATTGCAAATATATACTAGTTACAGACCCTCAAAATAGCATTGGAGAAACTTACTACAAAATAAATGAGTTTCGGCGAAAAATTAACGTCGAAAGTGCATGGGCTACTAAAGTTAAAGATAATAATCTAGATGAAGACAAAGCACTACAGCGAAGTTTGAATTTCATTGACGAGTTTATAGAGAAATTCCAAGATAGTATTTATGATTTTTCTAGAGATAGTATTATCGATAGAACTTTACTTCTTGACCCTTGGTCTTATTTGTCATACAAAGACCCATCAATATTAGCTCAACTTATTAATGATTTACTGAATAAAAAATCTTACAACGACGATACAGAGTTAAAAGAGGTGTTCAAATTAATAATTGACAATATCCAAACAAAGAACATCAAAAATAATCTACAAAAAACGTTTTGTTGGCCTTACATTAACAAGACAATTTTTAGATTGAAAGACCTAAATTATATTGACGAAAATTTGTTGGGTAATAAAATTGATAACGAAGGAATTAATCTTTCTGTCTTTAACAGAATTAAACGAGGAAATGCATTCACTGTTTTAAAGAATTATGCAATAACAATTCAACTAGAACTAAAAGAAAACATAATTTATGTAAAACCTGTGAAATTTCCTTTTAATTATTCCATAAACACAGAATGGCAAAATTACAACGATTTTATGACCTCCCTAGTCTCATTACCTACAATCGAATATTTTGCTGAAGACCGAACACGACCAATGGGTGATGCAAAATTAAATATGTAATCAATAAACCGTAATTATATGGCACACGAAAATTTAAAATTCACTTTAAACCTAAAAAAGAACGATACATGGCAGCCCGTTTATGGCGGACAACACCATGGAACTTTTTATATGATTTATATAATGATTCATAACTATGAAGAAATAGAAATAGTTAAAGGCCAAAAAGCTTATAGTTTTGAATGTAGTTTTAGACTTCAAAACTTTAGAGGTGCCATTACAATTGGCTTAAATGATTTTAGAAACCATAAATTTGCTGTTGAAGAGTCAGATGGAAATACAGAGAATATTTTAAATTTTAACCTAGAAGTAAAACCTTTTAAAAAACAAGATTATTTAAATAATATACAAATCCCAATAGAAAAACCAATAGAATCAGGCCTTATTGCAGTATTCAATGTCTTTATTACTGCACCACCTGATTTTCTTTTCAATCCTGAAGACTTAGATAATTCAACATATATTAACCCATATACACACTTAAGGGATGGTGATCAATATATAGATGTAGCATTTAGAAGAAATGGATCAGAGGAACAATTTAGACCACCAAAAGATATGGGTTGGGGTAAATATGGATTCTGTATACCTGATGTTTGTGTTTTTGAGTAATCTAAAAAAACATATTAGTAAAAGTGTTTTATTCTTTTTGTTTCCTTTTTTTTTATTTGGTCAAACAGAAGAAAGCACTTTTTTGAGTTTATATAATTCAGGTGAATATGAAAAAGCTAAGAATTACGCCAATAAAGTTGAGAATAGTCAATTAGCACTTGAATTTATTAAATTTCTTGACGTCATTCAATATGGCGAATTTGATCAAATAGATTTAAAATACATTCCTGATTCAAAAAAAGATAAGCGGATTATTGTTTTTAACAATATCAATAAAGCCTTAAAATATTACTTAAAAGACGGCAGTGAATTAAAAGCTTATACACTTTTAAAAGAAAGTTTTAATATCTCTGAGAAGATTGGCAACAAAAGTTTAATCTGTTTAACTTCTAAGTTACTTCTCGAGATCTATAGTAGAACACTATTTACTTTAAATGACAAATCCTACAAATATGTTATAGAAAATTACAAGAACTATGCTAATAACAACTATGACAGGAAATTGGCTGAGTACTATGACTATAAAATAACAATGAGATTCTTTTTCCAAGATTCAACTGAAACATTAAGAAGAAAATACAATAAAATCAATTCACTATATAAAAACGATGGTTTAAATTTTAACACAGCCAAGCTTTATCTTAGTAACTCAGCTTATCATAATAGGATAACAAGAAATACCGATAGTAGTTTTTATTTTTTGAATAAAGCTAAGCCGTTTTTTGCAGTTGAAAAAGGATATTTTGAAAACGAAAAAAGTATAGCTCTTAAAATAAATCTAGCGTCATTATATTTTAAAGAAAATAAATTTAATCAATCTCTCGATGAACTTAGTCAAGTCAAGATTAATCGAGACGATTATATATATCGCATTTTAGATTCCTATGTCAATTTATATAAATACTACAATTATAATGCTTTAGGCGATTCTATAAATGCATTAATATTTCATAACAAAGCACTTAATCAACAATTAGTACAGAACCAAACTAGAAATCTACAATTAGTCTCGGAATACGAAACGAAATACGAGTCAGAAAAAAAAGAAAAACAGAATCTTCTACTAGAACAACAAAAAACCAAAAACCAAAATATCGCCATTGCATTAGGTGGCAGTCTGGCTCTAGGAAGCATTATCGCTTTTTTAATCTTTAAAAACACCAAACGCAAACAAAAACTTGCCGAACAAGAAAAAGAAATAGAATCTCAAAAATTAGCAACTGTTTTAAAAGAACAAGAGCTAACTGCTATTGATGCCATGATAGAAGGCCAAGAAAAAGAACGCCAACGGATTGCTAATGATCTACATGACGATTTAGGAGGCCTTATGGCAACAGTTAAACTACATTTTAATGCGCTTAAAGACAAGGACTCACCAGAACTTTTTGAAAAAACAAACTCGCTCATAGAAGAAGCTTATCAAAAAGTACGCACTGTTGCTCATGCTAAAAACTCTGGTGTTATTGCAAAGCAAGGTTTACTTAAAGCTGTAGAAAACATGGCTGAAAAAATATCAGCTTCTAACAAAATAGAAATAGAGGTTATTGATCATGGATTAGATAATCGGTTAGAAAATAGTTTAGAATTAACCTTGTTCAGAATTATTCAAGAGCTCATTACCAACGTTATAAAGCATGCTGAAGCCACTGAAGTCACCATTCATTTAACCAATCATGACGACACTATAAACATCATGGTAGAAGATAATGGTAAAGGATTTAGTCCAAATCAGGTAACAAAAACCAAAGCGGGAATGGGCATAAGTAGTATTGACAAACGCGTAGAACATTTGGATGGTAAAATGACCATTGAATCAGAAAAAAATAAAGGAACAACTGTAATAATTGATATACCAATTTAAATAATGAATAAACTCATTCTAAATTTATTAATGGTCTCTCTTACAATTTCATCATTTGGCCAAGAAGAAAAAACAAACCTCTACAAACAATGGAACAACGACAAGCTTGCTGATACAACTAGAGCAGATGCACTAAATAAATTAATTCACAAGTATTATATACAAACAAAACCTGATAGTGCTTATATACTCAATAAATCGCTAGAGATCTTTGTTTTAAATAATAAATTAAAAAAACGAGAGGGAGACATATTTTTGATTAATGGATTAATTGAAAGTATGATAGGGACTCAAGATCAGAGCATAATTAACTACAATAAGGCGCTCGATATTTACAATAAATATAATGACAAAATAGGGCTAATTACTACTAAGATTAATCTCGGAAGAACCTATAAGTCTAATTGGGATATAGAAACTGCTCTTGAATATTTTGAATCCAGTTTAGAAATTAGTAAAAGTATCAAGGATTCCATTCAAATTTCAACATCACTTACAAATATTGGAAATGCTTATTTTATGGTTTATAAATTTCAAAAAGCGATACCTTATTTTGAAAAGAGTATTTCCATATCAGATAAAATTGGTGATAAACGCGGTAGTTTAATTTCTAAAGGAAATTTGGCAAATATCTTTTTAAAAAGTAAGAAAGTTGATGAAGGTCTAGAGCTCATTACTAATGTAATCTCTGAAGCAGAAAATGAAGGATTCATTGACATAAAAATAACTGGTCTTCAAATATTAGCAGGGCAATACATAACATTTAAAGATTATAAAAGAGCAATTAAATATGGTAATGAATGTCTAGAATTAGCATTAGAAGAAAATGACAAAATTTCTGAGAAAAACTGCTACATGTTGCTCTATAAAGCATATGAAAATCTTGGAGATTATAAAATGGCAAATAGCTATTTATTAAAAAATATGACCTCTTTTGAAAGTTACGAGGATATAAAAGCAAGACAGAAGCTTCAACGTCTTGAAATTTCACGCGTTAGATCTGAAGACAGTCTTATAAATGTAGCCAATACGTATAAAAGAGAGTTAACATATCAAAAAGAAAAGACTAACCTTACCCTTTTTTGGGGTGTATTATTAACCGCAATATCTCTTATTGGATTTTTAATCTATAAAAACATAAAACGCAAACATCGTAAGGCAGAGCACGAGCGCCAAAAAGAAATCGATGAAAAAGAAAAAATCCTTAAAAATTTAGAATTATCTACTATTGATGCAATGATCCGAGGCCAAGAAAAAGAACGCCAAAAATTAGCATCAGACCTTCATGATAGTGTTGGCGCTACACTATCTGCAGCAAAACTTCAGTTTGAGCACTTAATAAAAGATGAAATAGACGCTAAAATGAGAGAAGAACTCATAAAAAAGACAAGTACATTATTAGAGGATGCCTATGTAGAAATAAGATCTATGGCACACTTAAAAAATTCTGGTGTAATTGCCAAAAACGGTCTCTTACCTGCTGTTATAAAACTTGCTGAAAACGCATCAGGAGCAAACAGTCTTAAATTTGAAGTACAAAGTCATGGTTTAGAAGAAAGAATAGATAACAGTTTAGAAATCTCAATTTTCAGAATCATTCAAGAATTAGTTACTAATGTCATTAAGCATGCCAATGCTACTAAAGGTATAATTCACCTCACCAATCATGAAGAAAGCATCAATATCATGGTAGAAGATAATGGTAAAGGATTTAATCCTAATCAGGTAACAAAAACCAAAGCGGGAATGGGCATAAGTAGTATTGACAAACGCGTAGAACATTTGGATGGTAAAATGACTATTGAATCAGAAAAACTTAAAGGAACAACTGTAATAATTGATATACCATTATGATACGACTAGCAATTGCAGAAGATCATCAATCATTGATTGATGGTATAAAACTTCTATTAGAATACGAAGATGACATTGAAATTGTTGGCACAGCTAATGATGGTGAAGCGTTATTACATCTCGTGAGACTAAAGCAACCCAATGTTGTTATCACAGACATAAGAATGCCCAAAGTTGACGGCATCTCTGCAACAAAACAAATTATAAAGGAGTTTCCACACACCAAAGTATTAGGCTTCACCATGTTTGATCAACAAGATGCCATCAACCAAATGCTAGATGCTGGTGCTTCTGGCTACCTACTTAAGAATTCACCCTTGGAAGAAGTGCTTAAAGCAGTGCGTTCTGTCTACAATGGAGACACCTACTTTGATGCCAACATTAAAGTAGAAGACGACAGCAACACCAACAAAAAAGCAAAAGGCAAGCTCACAAAACGTCAAATAGAAATTTTAGCACTTGTTGGCCAAGGGAAAACCTCTCGAGAAATAGCAGACGAATTATTTATCGGAGTCCATACTGTAGATACACACCGAAAAAATATGATACGTATTCTAGGCCTTCAAGGCAAAGGTGAATTGATGCGCTATGCTTTAGAAAAGAAATATAAATTCTGATAAAAATAAAGAAATACCCAATAAAGGGTATTTCTTTGCTAATCAATGTTTTGTAAATTTACACTGACCATTAATTCTTGTAACTATGAAACGATTATTACTATTTTTAATTTCTTTATCATTATCTAATTTTGGGATATCTCAAAGCTCAGGTAATTTTACCGCAAATGATCTTTGTTATAATACCTCAACAAGTTGTTTTAATACCGAAAATTCCTATCAGATTGTAATGCCTTATGATGGCAAAATTGTATTTACAGGTACAGTTAACGGTACTACATCAAGCCCTAACCCTGTAACATTTTCAATTTATACATATATCGATTATATGACTTTTGAAGGTAATAATGCAGGTCAGACCGTGGGTGTGGTTCAAAATGAAACTGGTCCTCTCATTGAGATGGAAACTAGCGGACTTCTGGCAGGGACAGTTGTTGATGTATATATTGGCGCTAGTTTTAGTAGTACTTATGCTTCAAGTGGTGGATACAACATAGATTATTATGTTATACCTCCCACATACAATAATGACCCAGAACCAAATGATAATTACACTCAAGCCATCAACACAACTGAAAATACATTTTATGAAGGTCACGGTTCTTTTATTCCTGATGCAGTAAACAATATCAATGAAAGTGAAGATTGGTACAAGTTAACCGTTCCTGTCAATGGTACCTTAAACGTTACCATAAACCACGATACTGTGATTGATGGGTACTTTTCCACAAGCCTTCAAATGTTAAGGCAAAATAATGATGGTACAGTAACAGGCATTGGCTATGAAAGTAATGATACAAACGGCTTACTATTAGCCTCTGTCTATTGCCTTAAACAAGGAGATGTTATTTTCTTAAAAATAGCTGGAAATGACAATAGTTATCAAATGTATTGGAATATGCAAGAACCTCTTGGATATATTGATAACGAACCAAATGACTTAGACTCACAAGCATTAACAATAAATTTAAATGAAACCAAGTATGGAAATATTGGTTATGGTATTACACCAGATTCTAATGGATATGCGTTAGACGATGATTCTGATTGGTATAAATTTGATGTTGTAGAGTCTGGTGATGCTACCATAACTCTAAATGCTTCACAAAACTTTGTCTATATCACAGAAGCATTTTATGAGGAAGAAAATGGTACATTAACTCCAATTTACTTTGAAAACAGTGGACCAGACGACCCTATATACAATTTTAATTGTATCGTAGAAGGTACTTACTATGTTATGGTGAAGGATTACACCTCATCACCATTAGGGATTCCTGGTTATGGAAGTTGCCAGGATTGTTGTAGCACCTATTCTATATCGTACACATTTTCGAATCCTACCAACTACAGCAGTGATGAAACAGAACCTAACAATGATTTTAGTACAGCTGAGTACTTACCGTTTAACACAAACTTTAATGGACAAATTGGCTATAGAATATCTGATGTAGTAGATTATGATGACAATTATTTAATACAACCTATATATAACGGTGCTTTAGAGATCAGCTTTAGCGAACCCTTTATTGGTACAGTTTTTTTCTATTATTACGAAGGTATCCCTTTTTCTGTTGGCAATATTAACACCAACACTAATGGTGAAGTTACATCTGTAAGTATTCCTTGCGCTGCTGAAGGAGAAACATATTATCTTGCACTTTATTCAGCATCTTGTACGTCATACCAATTGTATGCAACAAATTCTTATTCGGGTGAAAATGGAGAATTGGAACCTAACAACACAACTAATGACTCTCAAACTCTAGGAGAGTACGACAATGTATTTGGACAGGTTGGCTATGGAAACATTTCTAATCTAGACAATTACGATTATTATGATATTCCTATTTCAAACTCAGCACCTATTGAGTTTTATTTTGACCTATATGGTGATTCTACAGTAGAATTGAGAAACGATTTTTCTATGCTTACAAGTATTACTCAAGATCAAAACTCTGGATCAATTACATCACTCACTTATAACAATATTGAATCTAGCTCAAACTATTTCTTAAGAATAACTGGTAATAGTTGTACAGATTATGATTTGTACGGATGGAATCAAAATTTTACAGCTGAAAATGACACAGAACCAAACAATTCGCAATTTGAGACAACAGCTATCAATTTTAATCAAGATTATGAAGGAAGACTAAGTTATTATAGCTCTGGCAGTGATACTGAGGATTATTATAGTTTCTCACTATCTCAAAATGATGATGTAGAATTTCAATTAAATGCCTTTGAAGGATTAAATAATAATGCATCATTAACTGTATATGATGCTGTTAATAGCAATCAAGTTTTTCAACTTAATCATGATGGTACTAATTCTTCAAGAACAACTAATACGATTAACCTTAATGCTGGCAACTACTATTTCATTATCACAGGAACGGACCAAACTGGATCTTACGATTTTAGAGTTACCCCTCAAAACACATTAAGTTTAAATAATTTTATTGACATTACTGCATCCATTTTTCCAAATCCAGCAAAAGACGAAATCAAAATAAGCCTTAACAATCATCATGAAGATATAAGTGCTTCTATAGTAGATATAACAGGTAAGTCAGTAAACACTTTTGTTATTAATTCAAGTGAAACGCAACTAAATATCACTTCTCTAGAAAGAGGCCTATATTTTATTGTATTTAAAACCGATACCTCAACAATTACAAAACGCTTCATAAAACATTAGTTAGTTGTTTATTAGGATAGTTAGGTTGCTATAAATTTTAGGGTAAAAATATTAACCAGCTATCACCAAAAATCCCCATTAAAGGGGATTTTTTTATATCCTTTATACATATACTTTTATAATATGTACTACCCATCTAAAACTGCAAAAAATCAGCTTTTAAAACTCATTTCAATTATTGAAAATGAAGGGAAAATGCTGACCACAAATGAATTAATTGTCGTATTAGAAAACATGAAATGCATCTGTAAAAGCCCTGAGATTGTTTCAGCACTTACTAATTCTTTAAAACTAAAGTCTAACAATAATTCACATAACAGAAGCAACCTTACTAATCGCGAAAAGCAAGTGGTATTACTAATTGGTCAAGGCTTACCAAATAAAGACATTGCCCATGAACTTAATCTTAGCAAATCGACCATAGAAACTCACCGTAAAAACATTAGAAAAAAACTAAAAATAAAAGGAAAAGACAGCCTTATGGTTTTTGCTATAATCTATAAACTACAAAATGAAACTAAACCATAATCCAATTAATAGTACTCTGTTAATTCATCAAGATTAATTTTTAATATTAAAGGAGTAGGACTTTTCGATTTGCAACTGTTATATATATAAAAGCTATGACAATTATTTACTCTATTTTAATTTTGTTAGTAATAAACGGACTTCTATTATTTTTTAGTACAAACAAAAAGCAGCCCAAATAGGCTGCTTTTAAAACTCAGTATAAACGTATATTTAGTTTACCTCTGGTAAAAAATTATACGTTTTGCTATACTCTAACATTTGCTCTGGGAATCCTACTGGCTGCGTTACTTTAATGGCAGTAATTTCACCGTTTTCATCCACCTCTGGCACTAAAACAGGATTTACAAAACCACTGTAAGGTGGATCTGGATAAGCTTCATTACGCTTTAAAACTTCTGCATGAATAGCTTGATCTACCTTAACTCCATAACCTTCTACTAAAGCTTCAACGGCAGCATAATCTCCTTCAGATTTAATACGCTGTGTTTCTCTTAATAACTGACCAAATAGTTCATGTAACTTATCGTAATCATTAATATTAAAATATGTTTTTCCATCTCTGGTAACCTTTTCAATAACGTTGTCTGCTTTTCCTTTTTCAAAAACCCAAGCAGAAACCCACTGACGGTTTCTCATATGCGCTTCCTCTACATCGTCACCTAAATTCAAACGGATTAATTGTGTCATTAAACCATTTCTGATATAACCATCGTAAGCTGCTTTTCCTACAGATTTCCAATCATCAACTAATCCTAATTCTTGAAGTTTAGAATCGTACAAATAGTATAAACCTACTAAATCCGCACGCCCTTCTTCTAAAGTAGATGCATAGTTCTTTAAAGTCTCTTTGGTCTCTCCTACTCCTGGATTTAACTGACCAGATGCATGACCAATAACTTCGTGCAATGCTGTGTGAAGCTTGTCTGCTAATTGTCCATACTTTTCTTCAAGTTGTAACTCTTCTTCATCATGTACAAACTCCTTTAAACGACCTGAACCTTTTGATTTTGCATAAGCTTCAATTATGTTACCAAGAGATACAGACTTACTTCCAACTTCTTTTCTAATCCAGTTGGCATTTGGTAAGTTAACACCAATTGGAGTACTTGGCGATGCATCACCTGCTTCGCCTGCAACCGTTACAACTTTGTACGTAACACCTACTACATTATCTTTTTTATGCGCATCCATTAAAGGAGAATTATCTTCAAACCACTGCGCATTATCCGATAATACTTTCATTCTTTTAGACATTTCAAAATCATTGATTTGTACAATTGTCTCATAAGAACCTCTATATCCTAACGGATCGTTATATACTTCTATAAAACTATTAATGTAGTCTACATTACCTTCGGTAGCTGCCGTCCAAGCCACATTATAATCATCCCAGGTTTGTAAATCTCCAGTTTTGTAATATTCGATTAACAGTCCTAAAGCGTCACCTTGTGCTTTATTTTCAGCAACACCTTGTGCTTTTTCTAACCACTTAACGATTTCATCTATTGCAGAACCGTAAAGTCCTCCAGATTTATATACACGTTCTTTTAAAACACCATCTTCTTTTACTAACTGTGAATTAAGTCCATAAGACAAAGGTTGATCTGGATTTGGTGATTTTTTAGCTGCATAGAATTTTTCTACATCTGCATTAGTAACATTTGGTCCGTAAAAATTTACAGCAGATAAAGCAACATTGTCCACACCTTTAGCTTGGTTAACTTTCTTAGAATCTTTATCATTAAAGATGACATCAAAAGCAACACCGTCTAATTTTGTGTTCGTTACTTTGAATAATTCATTTAAGTAATCTTTAGAAAACTCTGGCTTCAACTTGTCATTAGAGTAGTGATGATGTATACCATTACTAAACCAAACACGCTTTAAATACACTTCAAAAGCTTTCCAATCATCCGAAGTTTTATCACCAGAATAGTTAGCATAAACATTCTCTAAAGCTTTACGAATTTTAAGGTTGTGTCTATAATTTTGATCCCACATAATATCACGACCAGCCAAACCTGCTTGGGTTAAATAGTATACTAGTTTCTGTTCTTTTAAGCTTAAATTATCCCATCCCGGAATTTGATAACGTAAGATTTTAATGTCAGCAAATTGCTCTACATTAAAATCAAATTCTTCTGATACTTTTTCTGTAGTATCGTCCTTTACAGGCTCTTTGCTGTCATTTTTACAAGACCAAGCAAAAACGGCTATAAGGCAAATTGCAAATATTGATTTTAAGTTCATATTATAAGTTAGTTTTTTTTGAATTCTCACAAATGTAACACATATAAGACAAATTACTATCTTTGGATAACTACTAAATCATACTAAAATGAAGACTCTTAAATATATTCTTCTGTTGTTGTTAATCCTCATTATTGGATTTTCAATTTACATTGCGGTACAGCCAAATTCTTTTGAAGTTACACGAACCAGAAACATAAAAGCACCTCAAGAAGTACTGTATAATAAAATTATAGATTTTGAAACTTGGAAGGACTGGTCATCTTGGATTGAAGCCGATCCTGAAATGAAACTAACTTTCCCTGAAAAACACGAAGGTATTGGAGGCTCATATTCTTGGGAAGACAAAGATGGTGTTGGCACTATGACAACTGTTGCTGCCAATCCTCACAACTCTATTACCCAAGAAATGCAGATTGCAGAATTTCCTAAATCTGATGTATCATGGAAGCTGGAACCTAAAGAAGATGGTTCTACAGATGTAACCTGGTCTATCTCTGGGAAAAATCTACCCTTTGGTTTTAAACTTGTTTCCACTCTTATGGGAGGTATGGAAAAACTAATTGGTCCTAATTATGAACGTAGTTTAGAAAAATTAGATAGCATTACACAAGAAGATATGAAGCGTTTTGAAGTCACAATAAATGGCGTCACTGAATATGGTGGTGGCTACTACCTATACAAAACTACTAATGCCAATTCTCAAAACATAAGTGCTAAAATGGGCGAAAATTTCGGCACCATTATGATGTTTATGGGCAAAAATAACATTAAACAATCCGGAATGCCACTAACAGTTTACAACGATATGAGTTCTGCTGATGTAATAATGAGTAATGGAATTCCTGTAAAAGAAAAAATAGCATTACCAGAAGGTTCTGATGTGTCTATTAATTTCATCCCAAATATGAAGGTTTTAAAAACGACCTTAAAAGGTAATTATACCAATCTTAGTAAAGCTTGGGAAGAAACTATGGCTTACTTAGTTAAAAATAATTTAGAGCAATCTGAAGAAAAGCCTTTTGAAATTTATACCACTGACCCAGGAAACTATCCAAATCCTGCGGATTGGGTTACTGAAATCTACATTCCTATAAAATAAATGAAACAACTCATTCTCGTTTTTATTGGTGGTGGATTTGGAAGCACACTTCGTTACCTCATTGGAAAATGGCTAAACAGTGACCAAACCGGAATTCCTTACGGTACTTTTGCCGCCAACATTATTGGTAGTTTATTAATTGGGATTATACTCGGACTTGCTGCCAAAAATGATAGTCTTACGCAAAACCAAACCTTGTTACTTGCAACAGGTTTTTGTGGTGGTTTTACCACGTTTTCAACCTTTGCTTATGAAAATCATGTGTTTTTAAAATCAGGTGATTTTATGACTTTTGCGATTTATACAATTGCTAGTTTTATTGTTGGGTTTTTAGCTGTTTTCTTAGGCATGTATTTGGTTAAGTAGTATTTAGTTGCTAGTAAATAGTTTGTAGTATTTGGTGTTTGGTTTTTAGTGCTTCGGCTGAAGTACTATGATCAATTGGTTATTTCAATACAGAATTCTAACCTCTAACCTCTAACCTCTAACCTCTAACCTCTAACCTCTAACCTCTAACCTCTAACCTCTAACAAAACTACTTCTTAAATGCCTTTACTCCTGCTTCAACTTTTAGTGGCAAATAATTTTCTCTAGGTACAATTGGGCAAGAGTACTTTTCGTTATAAGCGCAATAAGGGTTATAGGCTTTATTGAAGTCTATTTCCATAGTATCACCTTCTGGGATTCTAGCCTCAATGTATCTTCCACCTCCATAACTTTCTTCACCATTGGTATCATCTAAAAATGGTAAGAATAAGTAATCCTCGTATCCTTCTCGTTCTATTAGGTTTATATTTTGATATATTTTTAATTCATATTCTTCTCCCTTAAGTGTAAATTTTAAAACACCATATTGCACATATTCGGGAAGACGATCTGTGGTCGTTTCCATCTTAAACTTCTTTGCCTTTGGCGTTCTAGTAAATTCTGGAGTAACCACATAAGTAGAATCAAATTTGAAGAAATCTAGTCCTTTAAACTTTTTTAAATCTTTTTTCTTTAATGGCGACTTACTAGCATCTTTAAAATCAGCATTCATTTCTTTTTGCCATTCAGTTTCACCACTTAATACTTGTTTGTCTTGTGCACATGCAACTGTACACACCAATAAAAAAATTAAAAAAAAGTTTTTCATCATTAAATATTTAAAACCCAAAAATACAACTTATGGAAAATTATTGTAGCTTTATGCCATTAAACGATTAAAATAATGTTTCAAGTCAATAGATGTACAAAACAATACTGGACAATTTCTTCGGAAATCATTCGGACGTATTATCTATTGTAGCTATTCCTATATACTATTAAACAATATTTAAAAGTCCGACGGTTACGTCGGACTTTTTATTTTTATAACAATCAATCAAAATGAAAACATTATTCAACAATTACTTTAAAACCTTTAATGGTTTATCTAAAGAAGTTTGGTGGCTTGCGCTCATTACATTTATTAATCGTGCAGGCACAATGGTCATTCCGTTTTTAACCTTATATCTCGAAGAAGACAAAAGTCTATCATTATCACAAATCAGTTGGGTAATGAGTGCTTTTGGACTTGGCTCTGTTGTTGGTACGTGGATTGGCGGAAAACTTACTGACTCTATTGGCTACTACAAGGTTATGACACGAAGCCTTTTTAGTACTGGTATCTTATTTATTGCTTTACAGTTTTTAGACACTTTTGCTGGTATTTGTTTGGGTATATTTTTTGTTATGCTTGTTGCAGACACCTTTAGACCAGCAATGTTTGTGGCTATGAGTGTTTACAGTAAACCAGAAAACAAAACACGTTCTGTTACCTTGATAAGACTTGCAATAAATCTTGGTTTTTCGGCTGGTCCTGCTGTTGGTGGATTAATCATTTCCACAATGGGTTATGGTGGTTTATTCTGGGTAGATGGTGTTACTTGTATATTGGCAACACTGTTATTGATTTCAGTTTTAAATCCTAGAAAAGCTAAACCGTTAGACGAAACTAAAGTTGAAAACCCTGTATCTGTTTACAGCGACAAACCGTTTTGGGTATTTTTTGTAGCTATGGTAATTTTTGGCGTTGTGTTTTTGCAGTATTTTTCTACAATGCCTTTGTATTACAAAGAAGTACACACGTTAACACCTGTTAAAATTGGATTGCTTTTAGGCTTAAATGGCTTGTTCATTTTTTTATTAGAAATGCCATTAATCCATTGGTTAGAGCAGTTAAAACGTTCAAAAATTGGCTTAACCTTATTCGGGTTATTACTTACAGCGATTAGCTTTTTGGTCATTAACCTAACCTCGTGGACAGGCGTATTGGTCATTGGTATTTTATTTATGACTGTTGGCGAGATGATTGCCTTTCCGTTTTCTAACGCATTTGCGATGGAACGCGCCAAAAAAGGAAAGCAAGGCGAGTATCTTTCTATGTATGTAATGACCTTTTCCATCGCTCATATTTTTGGACATAATATTGGTTTAAGACTAGTTGATAATCTAGGGTACGACACTACTTGGTTTATTATGTTAGTACTGAGCTTTGTTGGTGTTTTACTGCTATTATATTTAAAAAGAATGTTAATAAACGAGCGTAATTTGAGTTAAAATTTTGAATTGCGTTACCTTTATAAATCCTATGAAAACAACAGATTTAGACATCATAATTATTGGCGCAGGACCTATTGGAATTGCCTGCGCCTTAGAATGTAAAAAACATAACTGGAACTACGCTGTCATTGAAAAAGGTGCATTAACCAATTCACTTTTTAATTACCCTTTGAATATGACATTTTTTTCAACTTCTGAAAAGCTGGAAATTGATGATATTCCTTTTATAAGCAACAATCCTAAACCAACCAGAAACGAAGCCTTAGAGTACTACCGAAGAGTGGCAACTTCAAATAAATTGAATATTAAATTGTATGAAGAAGTAGCAACTATTAACAAGGTCGAACATCATTTTGAAGTCGTAACCAGCAAAAGCCATTACAAATCAAAAAAAGTCATTATAGCGACTGGTTTTTATGATATACCAAACTTGCTGAATGTACCTGGCGAAGATTTACCAAAAGTGTTTCATTATTACAAGGAAGCACATCCTTTTACTTTGCAAAACATTGCTGTTGTTGGTGCCAGTAATTCGTCTGTAGATGCTGCTTTAGAAATATACCGCAAAGGTGGAAATGTCACGATGGTTGTACGTGGCGAAAGTATTGGCGAGCGTGTAAAATATTGGGTAAGGCCAGATATTCTCAACCGAATTGAAGAAGGTAGCATTAAAGCCTATTTTAATTCTGAAATTATTAAAATTGAAGAACACCAGATTACCGTTAAAACGCCGGATGGCGAAATCATTTTACCAAACGATTATGTTGTGGCTTTAACGGGTTACCAACCTAATTTTAAGTTTTTGAATAAAGCAGGAATTGAATTTTCTAAAGACGAACGTCATATTCCCTTCTACGACGATAAAACAATGGAATCTAATATAAAAGGGTTGTATCTCGCAGGTGTAATTTGTGGTGGAATGGAAACACACAAATGGTTTATTGAAAACTCTCGCATTCATGCTAAAATGATTGCAGAACATATTGCAAATACGATTTAATAATTTGGGATTATGAATTTAAACCAAGTGACCATACCATCGCTAGATGTTGCAAAATCTGTAGAATTTTATAAAACTCTCGGACTGCAACTCATTGTTGATGCAGCACCAAGATATGTTAGGTTTTTATGTCCTGATGGTGATGCAACGTTTTCTATTCATAAGGTTGAAAAGTTATCTAACGATAATCAAACCATCATTTATTTTGAAGTTGACAACCTTACCCAAACTGTAGATATGCTCAAACAAAAAGGTATCATTTTCGACACAGAAATTAGCGAACAATCTTGGTTATGGACAGAAATAAAATTGAAAGACCCAGACCAAAACCCAATCATAATTTACACAGCTGGTAAGAATAGAAAAAATCCACCTTGGCGCATCAATTAGAATTACTTTAAAGGCTTAATCTCACTATGTTTTACCACGTGAGATAATACAATCTGTGTTTTAGTTTCTCCATAAGTAATTAATTGGTCTATGAACGTTTCTAAGTGTTTTTGATTTTTTAAGACCACTTCCATTACAATATTTTCGTTTCCTGTAATTCGGTAGCAGTTTACAACTTCGTCGTAGGTTTTTACTTTTTCCAGAAAGGGTTTCAACATTCCCATAAATGCTCTCAAAGTAATTAATGCCTTTAACTGATAGCCAGCTTCAAAAGGTGAAACAAAAGTGGTATATCCTTGAATGATTTCGGCATCTTCCATCTTTTTAATACGTTCACTCACAGCAGGTGAGCTAATACCAACGCGTCTTCCAATCTCTGTATTAGACATACGTGCATTCTGTTGTAAACACTTTAAAATCTTCCAATTGAGTTTATCAATAACCATTTAAAGAAATAATTTAAAATAACACAAATATTAAAGCTAATATAATATTTAACCTTAAATATTAAAGTTAAATCTCATTTTTCTTGGGTAATTTCGTAACAATTGCTATTGAAATTATGAGTTACCACTTACCATCACATTTGTCGGATTTGCCTGTATATCAAAAGGCAATGGATATTATTATGCTTTCGAGAAGCATCTCGACATACATCAATCACGATTTATCATATTTGAACGAAGATGGTACAGAAGATAGCGACATTTACTTTTCTGGCGATATTGTGCAACAATCCACAAACCTGGCACCAGAAATTATCAATGCAGAACGCGAGCGCCATTCCGATAAGAAGCACAAACACCTGGAAAGTTTAGAACGTTTAACAAGCAGATTGTATAGCAATTGCAGACGATTGGAACGCTCTAAAAGCAATGGTAAAGATTACTTACCACTTCTTCGAGGTGAAATCAGAGCCTTTAGAAGGTTGAAGCGCAATTGGATGCTAACGCTTTAATTGCAGACCTTACAATCCTCTTTATCTTTTATCTCGCCAACTAAATGACCTTCGTCGTTCATTTGGTAGCCGCAACAATCCATAAAGCCTTGTGCTATTTGTTTTCTGCCACGTTGTATTTGAGATTTTATTGTTGGCAAGGAAAGGTTTAAACGCTCAGCTACTTCTTTTTGTTTTAAACCCATAATGTCTGACAAGAAAATGGGTTCTCTGTATTTCTTAGGTAGATTGACCAAAATACCTCTTAAGCAATCTTTTTCGGTATGCTGATGGGTTTCAGAAGTATCTGCAACTTCAAAATCATTTAGTTCTACTTTAATTTTTTTTGTTTTAAAATAGTCCATAAGTGTGTAACGCGCCACAGAAAATAACCACGATTTTAGCTTATCATCATCCTTTAAAGTCTGTAATTTGGTATGTACTTTTATAAAGGTATCCTGCAAAATATCATCCACTATACTTTCATCTTTAGTTTTACTTAAGATAAAACGTTTTATATCCTGCGCATATGTATCCCAAACGTATTTTGTAGTCATACTTTAATATAAAAAAATCAGCTTAAATTTTCAAAAAAACTCAAGCTGATTTTAGGTTTAACAATTACAATTACTACATGTACAATTTTGACAAGTACAGTCTGTACATCTTCCGTTATTACAAGGTTCGCAATTGCAATTACATGATTTATCTGTTTTCATAAGTGAATAAATTTTTAGGGTTCACTTAATAGACGATAAAACTTTAAAAAAGATGCATAATTGTTACGCTATTTTGGTAATTCGACTTTATTTATAGTGAAATTTAAGTTGCTTATATCGCCTGAAGCCTCGTTAATTCTAGAATTGGTATAATATAAATACCCATTGTAAATACTAAAAGTATCTGCCCATTTTACGTTATCGCCTTCAACTAAAGTTTTGATAGTTCCATTTGGTGTGATATAATCAATTTTATTGTGCTCTAAATCGGCATAATACAGATTACCAATTTGGTCAAAAATCATTCCGTCTGGTGCTGCTGTTTTGGCTTCAAATTTTACAGAAGCTTCAATTTCAGTTGAATTTTTCAAATTGAAACTACTCACAGGAACAGAGTATAAACTGTAACCTGTTAACGCTTGGTAAAATAAGCGTTGATTATTTTGGTCAAACGCAATTCCATCACAATGTACTGTATTTTTCCAAACTTTGTTATCAAACGTAAGCTCAGAGACTTCTGCTGTAGTGCTTTTGTGGTTATCTAAAATTCGAGTACTTTTTCCGCTTTTTAAATCCAAAGCAACTAATCCTGCGTGACCAGAATCTGTAAAATACAATTTGTTATTTGCTTTATCTACACGCAAATCGTTAATGTAAGAATCGCTATGATAGCTGTCCTTATCTAACTTATACGTTTGCTCTAAAACATTAGTATTTAAGTTGAATACAAACACTCTTGGCGCATCTACAACACCTGAAAATTTAGGGTTCCTCGTATCTAAAACATACAATTTATCCTCAAAAGCAACTACAGATTGCACACCTAGAAATTGATCGTCTTTTGGCTGCTCGCCTGGTTGCCATAAATTCCAAATGTCGTTTGGATACGACTTAGATGAACCATCTTCAAACACCTCAACTACAGAATATTTAACCGTATCTCGCCATCTTGGAAAGTTAGCAAACACACGACCGTTTTGTGTTACCGTAACACCTGTAACTTGCTGACCTTTAAAACTGGCAACTTCAATAACATCTTGCTTATTTTCAGAAATTGATTCTGAAGTTTTAATGTCTTCTGTTTCTTTTTTGGTATCGTTTTTACAAGCGAAAAATGATACAACAGATAGTAATACTATGAATAACTTTTTCATTTTAAAACATTTTATTTGTCTTCATTTGCATAAGCACCAGACGAATACGTTAACTCGTAACTGTGTGTATAAATTTCGAAAACAATCCCAAAAGGATCTTCTACATAACACATTTTATAAGGCTTATCGTTTGGGTAATATTCTCTAATTGGCATACGCTGTTTTCCACCAGCTGCAACAATTTTTTCAATTAAACCTTCAATATCTGGATCTTGCACACAGAAATGAAACAAACCTGTATTAAATGGATTAAATTCTGGCGCTTCCTTTTTACCGTGAGGAAAACTAAACAACTCTACACCTATACCATCAGACGTTGCTAAATGCGCGATTTCAAAGGTTTCCCAATCATCACCAAAAACATCAATACACATTTGCCCTATGGCAGTATCGGTTTCTTTTTTTACTAAAGATGGTGGCATAATGGTGTACCAACCCATCACTTCTGAATAAAATTTAGCAGCTTTATTAATATCTGGCACGGTAATACCAATGTGCGAAAATCGTTTTGGATATGTTGTCATAACGTTATTTAATCTTTTGAATAGAATGCAAAGTTATTGGGTGTTTTACTGAAAGTATGTTATAGGTTTTATAAAAAATAAAACAACCATTCCGTTTTCAATTGGAATGGTTGTTTGTAATCATTTTATAAGATGCTTCGGTTACGCTCAGCATAATCGATTCACACAATTTTTTAAAGTAATTAAGTGACTATAATTTTATGAGATCCCAAAACAAGTTTGGGATAAGCAGTCTGCTCAAATTTTTTCTTCCTTACAGTTGAAAAATTTGGCGACCCGCTTACATATTTCGTCTATACTGTCCACCAACTTCAAATAAGGCTGAAGTGATTTGCCCTAAACTACATACTTTACAAACGTCCATTAAGACTTCAAAAATATTTTGATTGTTAATGGCTTTGCTCTGTAAGTCTTTTAATAAATCGCCTGTATCTGCAGCTTTATGTAAATTTTGAAGCGTTTTAATTTGATCTTCTTTTTCTTCTTCAGTTGCTCTAATGACTTCCGCAGGTTGTACTGTTGGCGAACCTTTACTGCTTAAGAATGTGTTTACACCAATAATTGGGAATTCACCATTATGCTTCAAGGTTTCGTAGTATAAACTTTCTTCCTGAATTTTTGAACGTTGATACATCGTTTCCATAGCTCCAAGTACACCACCACGCTCTGTGATTCTGTCAAACTCAGTTAATACTGCTTCTTCTACTAAATCGGTTAATTCTTCAATAATGAAAGAGCCTTGTATTGGATTTTCATTCTTAGCTAAACCTAATTCTTTATTTATGATCAACTGAATTGCCATTGCACGACGCACAGATTCTTCCGTAGGTGTTGTAATAGCTTCGTCATACGCATTTGTATGTAGAGAGTTACAGTTGTCGTAAATAGCATAAAGTGCCTGAAGTGTTGTTCTAATATCGTTGAAATCAATTTCCTGAGCGTGTAAACTACGACCAGATGTTTGAATGTGATACTTCAACATTTGTGCTCTTGGATTGGCACCATATTTATGCTTTAATGCTTTTGCCCAAATTTTACGTGCTACACGACCAATAACAGCATATTCTGGATCAATACCATTTGAGAAGAAGAATGATAAATTCGGACCGAATTTATTGATGTCCATTCCTCGACTTAAGTAGTATTCTACATACGTAAATCCGTTAGCCAACGTAAATGCTAACTGTGAAATTGGATTTGCACCAGCTTCAGCAATATGATATCCAGAAATAGAAACTGAGTAGAAGTTACGTACATTATTTTCAATAAAATATTCTTGTACGTCACCCATTAAACGAAGTGCAAACTCTGTTGAAAAAATACAAGTATTCTGTGCCTGATCTTCTTTTAAAATATCTGCCTGAACCGTTCCTCTTACCTGAGCAATGGTCTTTGCTTTAATGTCTTCGTAGACGTCTTTTGGTAATACCTGATCACCTGTAACACCTAATAACATTAAACCTAAACCATCGTTTCCTTCAGGAATTTCAGCATTGTATTTAGGACGTTCTTTGTCCTTGTAAATAACTTTTATCTTTTGCTCAACTTCTTCTTCTAAACCATTTTCTTTGATATAAATCTCGCATTGCTGATCTATTGCTGCATTCATAAAAAAGCCTAGTAACATTGGTGCAGGACCATTAATAGTCATACTTACCGACGTCATAGCATCAGCCAAATTAAATCCTGAATACAGTTTTTTAGCATCGTCTAAACAACAAATACTTACACCTGCATTACCAATTTTGCCATAAATATCTGGTCTGTAATCTGGATCATTTCCGTATAAGGTTACCGAATCGAAAGCTGTAGATAAACGCTTTGCTGGCATCCCTAAACTTACATAGTGAAAACGTCTGTTGGTACGCTCTGGACCACCTTCGCCTGCAAACATACGCGTTGGATCCTCACCTGTTCTTTTAAAAGGATATAATCCTGAAGCATACGGGAATTCTCCTGGTACATTTTCTTGTAAACACCATCTTAAAATATCTCCCCAAGCTTGGTATTTTGGTAAAGCTACCTTTGGAATATCGGAATGTGATAACGACTTAGTATGTGTTTCTATCTTAATTTCTTTATCTCTTACTTTGAATCTATAAATAGGATCTTTATAACGATTTACCTTATCATCCCAACCTGTGATGATTTCCCAATTGTAAGGATCTAAGTTTAGCTTTACACGATCGAATTCTGCGATAAGCATTTTAATGAAATCCTTTTTGTCTTCCTGAACTTGTTTCAGGATCTCATTTTGGTCTAAACCTTGTTTTCCTATAAAAGACTTTTCAACTGCGCTCAAAGTGACATTACCAACTGAACAAATGGTTTTAAAAATTCCGTATAACTTTTGAGCTACCTCTACCTGAGCATCTGCTGTTTTGTCGTAAGCTCTGTTATTCTCTGCAATCTCTGACAGATAACGTGTTCGTGATGGTGGAATAACGAAAATCTTCTCGCTCATTTCCTTAGAAATCTCGAAAGTCGATTTTAAGTCTGCTTCAGTTTTTTCAGCAACTTTATCCATTATCGCTTTGTAAAGCGTGTTCATTCCAGGATCGTTAAACTGAGATGCGATAGTACCAAAAACAGGCATTGTATCTGGATCTTCGTGCCACAGATTATGGTTACGCATATATTGCTTTTTCACGTCGCGTAAGGCATCTAAAGCACCACGTTTGTCGAATTTGTTAATCGCTACTAAATCCGCAAAATCTAACATATCGATTTTTTCAAGCTGTGTGGCTGCACCAAATTCTGGTGTCATTACATAAAGTGACACATCGCTATGCTCTAATATTTCGGTATCTGATTGTCCGATACCAGACGTTTCTAAGATAATTAAATCGTATTCAGCCGCTTTTAAAACTTCTACTGCTTCATTTACATATTTAGAAAGCGCTAGGTTCGATTGACGTGTTGCCAAACTGCGCATATATACACGAGGTGAGTTGATGGCATTCATTCGGATTCTATCTCCCAATAATGCACCACCTGTTTTACGTTTTGAAGGATCTACAGAAATTAACCCAACGGTTTTTTCTGGAAAGTCGATTAAAAAACGACGTACCAATTCATCCACTAACGACGATTTACCTGCACCACCTGTACCTGTGATTCCGAGGACTGGTGTTTTTGAAGTTTCATTTTTAGTATGAATAGTTTCTAAAGCATCTTTGGCTACTTCAGGGAAATTTTCGGCAGCAGAGATAACTCTCGCAATAGATTTTGGATTCTTTTCGTGAAGTGTATTTGCTTCGCCATTTAATTGATCTCCTATGGCATAATCTGATTTTTGAACCAAATCATTAATCATTCCTTGCAAGCCCATTTCTCTACCATCATCTGGTGAATAGATTCTGGTAATACCATAATCCATTAATTCTTTAATCTCTTCAGGAAGAATTACTCCACCTCCACCACCAAAAATCTTGATGTGGCCTGCACCTTTTTCTTTCAACAAATCGTACATATACTTAAAGTATTCATTGTGTCCACCTTGATAGGATGTCATTGCTATAGCATTAGCATCTTCTTGTATGGCTGTATTTACAACCTCTTCCACACTTCTATCGTGCCCAAGGTGAATAACCTCTACTCCTGTTGCCTGGATGATACGACGCATTATATTTATGGCTGCATCGTGCCCATCAAAAAGAGAGGCCGCAGTTACAATTCGTACTTTATGTTTTGGTTTATATGGTGTGATTTGTTCCATTCGTAATAAAATTGCTTAAATGAGGTGCAAATTTACTGAATATTCAAAAAATATCATGGTTGGTTGCAAATTATATAACAAATCGAAACACTAAATATTTGTGATCATTAATTTATAAGAGAATAAACCTCATTTAAAGTATAATAAACAAATTATAAAAAAGATTGTATATACTGCTTCAACTTATATAATAACGTAACCATAATAGTTTCTTAATTTAAGATTTTGAATGAAAATAGTAGTTTTAGAAAAAAGTTCTTAAAACAGTTAACAAGATAATAACTCAATAAAAACGTTAATATTTTAGGAATTTTTTATATTTTTAACATATTGATTAAATTTTTAATTATTTAATCCTAATTCTATTCACTGACTTATTCCCTAACCTCTAAGTTAATAGTGACTCTTGCTAATTAACCGTGTCTAATGAAAACACGTGGGAGGATAATTCTTACGATAAAAATAAACTATAACCATTAACTAATTATTTATTTCTTATGAAACAAAAACTATTATTACTAGTTTGCTTTGTAGCTGGGATAGGATTTTCTCAAGCACAAGGATTACCAACAAACCCAGAACCAGGTAAATGTTATGTAAAATGTATTACTAAAGACGAGTTTAAAGAAGTTGAAGAAACAATTCAAACTTACCCAGCTTACACTACTCTACAAGTAATACCTGCAACTTACAAAACGGTTGAAGAGCGTGTTTTAGTAAAAGAAGCATCGAAAAAGTTTGTTTATGTACCTGCAACTTACGAAACTGTTGATGTACCTTATGTAAAGCAAGAAGCTCGCACAGATTTAAAAGTTGTTCCTGCAACATTTGGAAGAGATTCTAGAACTTTTGAAATTTACCCAAAGACTTCTGGTTGGGAGTATAAAGTTTTAGAGGATTGTCCTTCTGTAGATAAGGATGATTGTGTTGCTGCTTGTTTTGTTGAGTATCCTGCTCAATCTAGAGACGTAAGTTTTACAACTTTAGCATCTGACGCTAGCACTAACTCTGTACCAGTACCAGAGCAAACTACAACTTACAAGAAAAGAGTTATTAAAACTCCTGCTAGAATGGATGAGATTGAGATTCCTGCTGAGTACACAACTATTAAAAGAAGAGTTGTTGACACACCTGCAAGAACTGAAACTACTACTATTCCTGCACAATACCAAACAGTTACAAGAACTGTATTAGACAAAAAAGGAGGTATTACAACTTGGGAAGAAGTTGATTGTGAGTTATTAAACCCTAATGTATTACCTGTTTTTTATGAATTAGGTAGCGCTAGATTAACTGCTTCTTCTAAAAAGACTATAGATGACACTTTATTACCTATCCTAAACGATAGTAATGTAAGCATCGAAATTATGTCTCATACAGACTCTAGAGGTAATGATGATTTTAACATGTCTTTATCTCAACAAAGAGCAAACTCTGTTGTAAACTATTTAGTTTCTAAAGGCATCTCTAGAAACAGATTAACTGCAAGAGGTTTTGGTGAAACAAGATTGACTAACAGATGTTCTAACGGAGTTGACTGTTCTGAGGCTCAACACCAAAGAAACAGACGTACTGAGTTTAGAGTTATATCTAACTAAGAATTACATTATAAAAATAAAAAAAGCTCCTATTAAGGAGCTTTTTTTTGTATGTGATATACAGGATAACTTATCGTTTTCTTTTCAGCTTTAATGCCGTAATTATCTTCTAGATCTGTTTGCATCAACTGAAAAAACTTATAATGAAAATCCCAATCGTGTAACCCCAGAATTACATCTGAATCATCAGGAAATATAACTGGCATATCTAACACATAAGCCAGTTGATATGCTATATCTTTTAACGACACATTATCACCTTGTATTTGGGAATCTCCTATAAGATATTTAGAATTGTTAGTGCCCCAATCTATTTGATTGGTATCCCAAAACTTAGGTGTATCTATAGTAAAACTAATACCTTCACCTTCATCATACTTTCTATCAACACTTAGTTTTAATTCTGTAATAAGTTTAAATGCTAAATTCTCATTTGTATTTAGTGGTTTTTTAAAATACACCTCGTAATTGGTATCTAAGTCTTCTGCAATTACTATTTGGTTCTTGTAGATTTTAGCTAAATAACCCAAGATTGATTTTAATGATCCTGATATTTTTAAATAGTGGTCGTTATCCACAACGCTTAACTCTTCGAAACCACTTTGTAAAGACTTAACCTCCATGACTTCCGTTGGGATATATTCGTTTAAAGTTTCATCCTCTATGCTAACAACATTAAAAAACGAACTTAATGATGTCCTCGCTGTTTGCTGTCTTAAAAACCTTGCTACCATCTCTTTCTTTAGGTCTGGAGCTCCGCCTTCCCAAAGCACCTTTCCATTAGCATTAAACAAAACACCTGCAGGTAGAACATTTACATTATACTTGCTAAATGTCTCTTTATTATAGTCAATTGCAACCGCTAAATCATTCGGTTTTTTCTTTAAGAATCTTTCTACTTTAAGAGGATTTTCACTTGATAGTGACACAACATAAAAATCATTAGGAAATTGATTTTGCAAAACTTTTAAATGCTCTTTTGCTGTAATACATGGGACACACCAAGTTGCCCAAAAATCAACAAAATATAATTTGTTACTTTCAGGAGAAGCTATTTTAGATTCTTGAATAAATTCTGAAACTTTTACTTGGCTATAGCCATAATTAACCATCACAAGGAAAATTACGATTGCTAAGAGATTCTTTTTATTGAAACAATTCATAATGAACTTTATCGTTTTCAAATGGATAATCAAATACTATGCTAAAAATAAGAATTTTAAATAATTAATAAATAACAATACTATTTCTGGTATTAAAATTGCCTGTAATTTTATAACACCTTATTTTTAAAATATCTTTGTTTAAAATTAAAATCTTGAATTATGATCAAAAGAGTTTTTGCTTTACTTGTGGTTTTTAACTTAAGCGCATGCGCAGAATTACAAAATGTAATAAATGAATTACCACAAACTGGTGGATTAAGTAACGAAGATATGGCTGCTGGTTTACGCCAAGCATTAGACTTTGGTATTGACAAACAAGTAACTAAGCTAACTCAAAAAAATGGATTTTATAAAAATGAGCTGGTTAAAATTCTATTACCTGAAGAATTACAAAAAGTAGATGACGCTTTAAGAAAAGTAGGATTGAGTAGTTTGGCAGACGAAGGCATAAAAGCACTTAACAGAGCTGCCGAAGATGCTGTAAAAGAGGCTACTCCTATATTTGTTAATGCCGTTAAAGACATTACCTTTAATGATGCAAAAAACATTTTACTTGGCGAGGATAATGCTGCAACAGAATACTTAACTTCCAAAACTCAAACACAACTATACAACAAATTTAAGCCTGTAATTAGCAATTCTTTTGGTAAAGTAGGTGCCGATCAAATTTGGAATAATCTTATAACAAAGTACAATAATTTACCGCTTACCAATAACGTAAATCCTGATTTAACGGACTATGTTACTAATGAAGCTTTAAAAGGTGTCTACACCATGATTGCTGTTGAAGAGAAAGAAATAAGAACTAAAGTTTCATCTAGAACTACGGATTTGCTTAAGAAAGTCTTTGCTTTACAAGATTAATTATTTAACATAATTTTTCTTATTCAAAACGCATGTTATTTGCTTAATTTTTAGTAACTTAGAAGACTAACTAATATCTTATATCGTGCAGAACTCAGAACACTTGCTCCGAAAAAGGTTTAAATTAAGACAAGAATACCTACGACTTATTGAGGACGCTTACAACCTGAGGCAAACAGACCATGCACTAAGTGATTTTTCAGAATTTAAAGCTACAAAGATTTTGCATCAACTCAACAAACTTAAGTTTGTTATCGGAGATACAAATTTACAAGTCAACTAATTTTTACGCTTATATAACCCGTCAAAGGCCACAGTTACATCTTTACCATCTGTAATAGTTTCCCAGAGTTGCCTTACTGTTCCATCATCATTGTCGGTCCATGTTATACGATAAAAAAAAGTTTTACCTTCAGCATTCTTCTCGTCATCTGTTCTTAAAATCATTTGGTTACCAACCTTATTTCCTTTGAGATGTAAACTTTGCCCTTGGTTATCTACCCAGATTTGTTCCCACAGTTTTGTCTTGTAGTTATAAAAATTATTACTTGTACCTGTATATCCTGGTGTAGCACTAATCCAGTTTTCTTGCAATACACAATCGCCTTGTTTTTTTTCTATAGTATTCTCTCCAGCTTTTGTACCATTAGCATTGGTAACCTCCCAACTGCCAACCCAAAAATCAAATTCTGAGTGCTTTTCTGTACAACATTTACAATTAGAATCTTGCGCAACTAGTGAGATGGAGAACAATACAACAACAAAAAATGGTAAAAATTTTCTCATGATTGATATTGTTTTACCCTAAGTTATTAAACTACATTTAATTATAAGCTAATATTAACATAACATTTAAAAGCTAGAAAGTCAACATCTTTGTACCGCAAAAGAGATTAAGTCTTAAAAGAGATTAGAACAAGTTAGTTAGATGAAAGTCGGTATTTTAGTTAGGTACCGACTTTTCTATTTAATAAAATGTTTCTTTAAAATATTTGAAAGACTTCAACAATCGGCTTCCGTACCACGAAAACATTTCACCATCAACTATACTTATATCTTTTAACGGAAACTGCTCTCTAAAACCCTCTATATCTTTAGTTTTAAAAGGATATGGCTCACTTGAAAGGAATATTAAATCGGCTTCTTTTAATTTTGAATGCTCTAAATCTATTTCAGGATAACGTGCTTC
This sequence comes from Winogradskyella poriferorum, assembly GCF_036553625.1. NCBI lineage: Bacteria > Pseudomonadati > Bacteroidota > Flavobacteriia > Flavobacteriales > Flavobacteriaceae > Winogradskyella > Winogradskyella poriferorum. The sequence goes on along the minus strand of NZ_JAZHOU010000008.1, from coordinate 61,370 downwards.
GCTCTCAAAAACATTACTAAAACCAGCCTCATTAATCATTGTGTTTATAAACGTATTTGAAGCTACAACCATCCAAGGATTCTTCCAAATAAAATAGGCTACTTTCTTCTTACTTTTAGATTGTAAAGCAGATTGAAATTTTTGTCTTTCAATTTTAATAGCCTCAATTAAGTCTGAAGCATTTTTAGAACTATTGAAAATAGTACCATACATTTTTATAAGCTCTAAACAATCTTCTACAGTATCTACATCACTAATATGTATTGGAGCTACATCTTCTAAATCTCTGATGATTTCCTTTGTATTTTCTTCTTTATTACAAAGTATAATGTCTGGCCGAAGCGCTTTTATTTTATCAAGATGAATTTGTTTTGTACCTCCAACAACCGCTTTATGTTTTCTGAGATGATTTGGGTGTACACAAAATTTTGTAACACCTACAAGGTCGTTTTCTAGTCCTAAATCAACTAATAATTCGGTTTGCGAAGGCACTAGAGATACAATTCGTTTCGGTGTATGCTCTAGCTCAACGTTTCTATTTAACTGATCTAAGTATTTCATCTTGAGATGTTGAAATGAGTTCAGAATGGTATATTCGTATATAGTTTATTATTGAAATTACATCAGATTTTCTGATTTAGCTAATAAGGTTGATTTTCTATCTCCAATTAAGCTGTAATGAACTATATACACGATAGCTATGTATCCGATTTTTTTTAATTACATCCAATTTTAGGAATACACAACATTGGTGGTAAACCTCCAAGTATTGAAACACCTATTTTTTCAGATTTATGAGTAAAATATAATATTTTGTTTTCAATTTTTTCTGGTAATTCATCAGGCATTCCCACTTGGTAGATTATTGCTTTATCAACATTTTTATTGATAAAAGCAATATTACTCATTCCACGAGGCGATTCCATTTCTCCGATTCCGATAATTTTAAAACTAGTAATTACGTGATAGTAATTTTGATTATCCAAATCCATTAATTTACCCAAGTATGTAATTTCAGTTTTAGCATATTCATCGGTCAATATTTGTTTTTTCGTTATTAAATTTTCAGAAATGAATTGCTTATAAAATTTTAATTTTGATTGACCAAAGGCATACTTTTCAGTCAATTCTTTTCTTTTCATATTTTGATTAAAAACTAAAGTATCTAAAATTAAGCCGAATTCGTTCTTTTCCGTTTCTACTTGATATTCCGCAGTTAAGTTGTTCCACGTATCAATTTGTTTCTCTTGTTGATTACAGCTTACAAGCAGAATTAATATTAGAATTATATATACAATTTTAATTTTCACGATAGTTTTCTCAAATGACAAAAAACTTAAGCATTCAGAATTTCACTCATCTGCAACTGCAACTCTTTAGCTTTTGCTGCTGCAGCCTGTGCAAAATCATCGTTTTGAGATGCATATATTATTCCTCTAGAAGAATTGATAAGCAAACCTACAGCATCAGTCATTCCGTATTTACAAACATCTTGAAGATTACCTCCTTGTGCACCAACACCTGGCACCAACAAAAAACTATCTGGTATGATTTGCCTAATATCTGCTAAAAACTCTGCTTTTGTGGCACCAACCACGTACATTAAATTTTCAGAATTTTTCCAAGTTTTTGAAGTTTTTAAAACCTGCTTATAAAGTTCTACTCCATCAACGGTTTGAGTTTGAAAATCGAAAGCTCCTTGATTAGAAGTTAGTGCTAACAAAATGGTGTGCTTATCCTCAAAAGCTAAAAAAGGTTCTACCGAATCTTTGCCCATATATGGTGCTACAGTAACACTATCGAAACCTAAATCTTCAAAAAAAGCTTTTGCATACATTGTACTTGTGTTACCAATGTCTCCTCGTTTTGCATCTGCAATGGTATAAATTTCCGGATGCTTGTCGTTGAGATAATTTATGGTTTTTTCTAAAGCTTGCCAGCCTTTAATTCCGTAGGCTTCATAAAAAGCAGTATTAGGCTTGTATGCCACACAAAGCTGATGTGTTGCATCAATTATAGCTTTATTAAAAGCAAATATTGGGTCTTCTTCCTCTAAAAGGTGTTGAGGAATTTTATTTAAATCTACATCTAATCCTATGCAAAGAAAGGATTGTTTTTTCTTGATTTGAGTGATTAGTTGTTGTGTTGTCATGTTATAAAAAAAAGCCTCAAAAAAGAGGCCTAAAAATTTATATTGTTTCGTCGCTAGCTTTTAACAACTCAGTGTTTTCTGCAAGCATTAACTCGTCTATTATTTTTTGAATATCTCCGTCTATGATGTTTGATAAATCATATAAGGTTAATCCAATTCTATGATCGGTTACACGACCTTGAGGATAGTTGTATGTTCTAATCTTAGCACTTCTATCTCCAGAGCTTACCATACTTTTACGCTTTTCTGAAGCTTCTGCCTGACGCTTTCTTAATTCCTCTTCATACAATCGCGAACGTAAAACCTTTAAGGCTTTTTCTAAGTTTTTGTGCGATGATTTCTGATCTTGACAACTTACAATCATACCTGTTGGCTCGTGGTGTAGCTTAATTGCAGAGTATGTTGTATTTACCGACTGACCTCCAGGACCTGTTGATGTAGTACGTTCTATACGAACCTCTGTCATGTCTAGTTCGTAATCAAACTCTTCTGCCTCAGGCATTACTACCACAGTTGCTGCACTCGTATGCACACGACCTTGTGTCTCTGTTTGTGGTACACGTTGTACACGGTGCACACCTGCTTCAAACTTCATAGTACCGTAAACATCTTCTCCAGAAACTTCGAAAATAATTTCTTTAAAACCTCCGGATGTTCCTTCGCTTGTACTTACTACATCTACCTTCCAGCCTTTGTTACTACAGTATTTTGAATACATTCTGTATAAGTCACCAGCAAAAATACTAGCTTCGTCTCCACCTGTTCCTGCTCGTACTTCTACTACAACATTCTTGGCATCATCTGGATCTTTTGGTATCAATAAGAAACGAATTTCTTCTTCAATTTTAGGCAAATCCTCTTTAGCTTCATCTAACTGCATTTTTGCCATTTCTACCATCTCTGCATCAGAGCCATCTGCTATGATCTCTTCAGCTTCAGAAATATTATCTAATAATTCTTTATAAACGTCACCTTTATCAACTATTTTTTTCAGGTCTTTATATTCCTTATTTAGTTGAATGTAACGCTTCTGATCTGCAATAATATCTGGTTGAATTATGAGGTCATTTACCTCATCGAATCGTTGTTTTACAATCTGTATTTTCTCTAACATCTCTCTTCAAAAAATTGGAAATCAAAAGTACAATTTTTTAGTTGATTATGGAGATTTAAGTCTTTAGAAACTTATTTCTGAATTTATAGATTTTATCAAAAATGTATTTTACGACTATTTTAAAAAATATTTTTTAATCTTTTAGCGTTGTAGGTAGTATGCGAAAGCAGTTTACCTCTATACTAAACTACTACAAGCCGCTTGCTCTATGGTCGTTTTTAGTGACCATTGCTATTACGGTTATTAATCCGGAATTGATTTTAGCGCTTTGCACTAAATTATTCCTGGTCTTTCTGCTATGGATAATGATTAGTGATAGAAAATTAAGGCAACGCTTAAATTTTTATAAAATAAGAGGTGTGTCTAACCTTAAGTTTTTTAGTATCATATTTTTGCTAGACAGTTTAATTACCAGTGTTTTTCTTTCGTTGATAAAAGGTTTTATATAAAGAAACTCATCCTTAATTTTATGAAACACCTTTTGATTTTCTTTCACTTTTACAAAACCTATATCGCTTGGTCTTTTATCATTACTCTTTTACTTGGTTTTGTTGATTCGCATTATATTCCTGCTGTTTTAACTAAATTATTTCTAACTGTTTTTGCCTGGTATCTTACTAACGAAACTGCAAGTAAACGCAAATTAACTTTCTATAAAAATTTAGGATTCTCAATACAATCGCTCTTTATTTCTATGTTTGTTTTAGACAGCCTGCTTACGGTATTCATTCTTTTTTTATTTAAGCTACTTTAATTACAGAATATGATACTTGAAGTAGACAACATAGAATTGAATTTTAAAAACAAGCGCATCTTAAGCGGTATTTACCTAAAGGCCGAAACAGGTAAAGTAATAGCTATATTAGGCAGTAATGGATGTGGTAAAAGTAGCTTACTAGACATTATTTTTGGCAATTTAAAACCTAAGTATAAATTAATTAGAATAGACAATAAACCTATTCTAAAACCACTGTACAAAACCGGATTTATAAAATACCTGCCGCAATATCATTTTATTCCAAATGGTATGGTTGTTAAATCTGCTTTTAACATGTTTGGTGTAAGTTGGGATGAATTTGCATCAAGCTTTAATGCTTTTAAAACTTACAAATCCTATAGCATGGGTAAGCTTTCTGGAGGCGAACGTCGTGTTATAGAAACTTATTTGGCACTAAAATCTAAAAGCCTAATCACTATTTTAGATGAACCTTTTTCGCATTTGGCACCAATACATATTGAAGCTATTAAAACTTTAATTGAAGAAGAAAAAAGAAATAAAATAGTTATTGTATCTGACCATATGTACCAACACATTATTGATAGTGCAGACAAGATCTATTTGCTAAAAAATGCAACTACAAAAGAAATTAAAAATTTAAAGGAATTAGAAAGTTACAGGTATCTCAATGAAAATGTACTGAAATAAAAGTAGAATGATTAACTACCAGCAATTATACTCTCTAAATCTACCACAACACCAACACCAAGTAACTGTTTCCATTGAATTTTTGGACCTTCTACGACTATTTCTTCGTTAGTAACTTCATTGGTCTCTATCTCAGACTTAATATCATGATCATATCTTAAATGAGATCCTAATGTAGCTTGAACAAATTTATTAACCTTCATATCTAAGTTAACTTCCCAATCTACGTCGACATTACCAAAGTTTACCAGATAGTCTGTATATAGTCTTAAGCGTGAATTTAGTTTTATATTATCAAAAACCTCATCTTCAAACTGTCCTGTAAGTAAGACACCAAACTCCTGACGCGTGTTTTCACCTTTTTTTATAATATTACCTTCCATATCGTATATCGCAGGATCTACACCAAAAGCACCTTGATTAGCCAACTCTTCATCTAGTACAAAAGTTGTTTTTAAAGTTAATGGTGATGCATATACAGAAAACCGCTCTATATGTCTACCATACTCCATACCTGCTCCTAAAAACACATAACCTGGCGCCATGAATCTTGAAATAGGGTTTTCATCATCTGGACTACTGTATCCGTTTGCAAACTGAGTATTAAAACTAAACCTTGCTGAGTAAAACCAATTACTCTCCAAACTTTTTTCTAATCCAAAATTAGAAACAACTTCTATAACGTCTTCTGTTTTAAACAGTGATTGCTTTTCTTGCTTATTTAAACCGTAGCGCAGATTAAGTGAAGAATTCCAAAAGTAAGTTTCTTCTTTGTATTTAGCCGAAGCTTTCCCGCTTATAATAGCAGATATAGAGTTTGTACCGCCTGCATTCCAATTAGAAAAAGAAACCTGATTAAGAAAAAAACCCACTTCCTTTTCAGTATTCCAACCTAAACTTAACTTTGATTGTGGCTTTCTTAAAAACAAAGAATCTGGTTGTGCTGAAACACATAAACTAAATAAAAACGTAAAACCTAAAACATACTTTTTTATATTCTGCATATGGCTGATGGCTTAATAATTAAAGGTTCCGTATTCACTTTTTATAGTTAACTTCTTTTCTTCAGAAGCTTCTACTCTTCCTATAATTTGAGCATTAACATTAAACGATTTTGAAATTGCTATAATATCTTCTGCAATCTCTGGCTTAACGTACAACTCCATACGATGACCACAATTAAAAACTTGATACATCTCTTTCCAATCTGTATTAGATTGCTCTTGTATTAGCTTGAATAACGGAGGAATTTTGAACATATTATCTTTTACAATATGTAGCTTATCTACAAAGTGGAGGATTTTGGTTTGTGCTCCTCCACTGCAATGCACCATACCGTGAACAGTATCACTATTATATTTGTTAAGAATACTCTTAATGATTGGTGCGTAAGTTCTGGTTGGTGACAACACCAATTTACCTGCATCTATTGGCGAATCTTCAACAGGATCTGTAAGCTTAGTATCACCAGAATACACTAAATCTTCTGGTACTGAAGAATCAAAACTTTCAGGATATTTTTCTGCTAAATATTTTGAAAAAACATCATGTCTTGCTGATGTTAACCCATTACTACCCATTCCTCCATTATACTCAGTCTCGTAAGTGGACTGACCAAAAGATTCTAAACCAACAATAACATCTCCTTCAGAAATATTAGCATTGTCTATTACGTCAGAACGCTTCATACGAGCAGTTACAGTAGAGTCTACTATGATTGTTCTTACCAAGTCACCTACATCAGCCGTTTCACCACCTGTTGAATGTATTGTAACTCCAAAGCTTTTAAGATCTTCAATTAACTCTTCTGTACCATTGATAATTGCAGAAATTACTTCTCCGGGAATTAGATTCTTGTTTCTTCCTATGGTAGAAGACAGCATAATATTGTCAGTTGCACCTACACAAAGTAGGTCATCTATATTCATAATCAATGCGTCTTGGGCAATACCTTTCCAAACAGATATGTCTCCTGTTTCTTTCCAGTACATGTAAGCTAAAGAAGATTTTGTACCAGCACCATCTGCATGCATAATTAAGCAGTACTCTTCATCATTTGTTAAATAATCTGGAACTATTTTACAAAAGGCTTTAGGAAAAAGCCCTTTATCTATATTTTTTATAGCATTGTGTACATCTTCTTTTGAGGCAGAAACACCTCTTTGGGCATATCTTTTACTGACAGAATTACTCATTGAAACTGTTAATGATTCTTAGTACTGCAAAAGTAAGAATAGAAATTAATTATTTGATTAAATTAGAATTTATTACCGTTTCTATATTCTCTAATATTTCCTTTTTTCTTTTTTTGCCACCAAAATATAAGTTTACACCCAGACCAACTCTTAGGAAAGACTCATCTTTATCTGGCATAACTAAACCCTCTAACTCATTAGAAAGCACAAAATTGTAATCTCCATATAGCTTTACGCCCAATCCATCCATAACTAAATACTCTAACCCTAAACCGCATTGAACTTTGGTGTGGGATTCTTCAAAAGAGTTTGACGCATTATAGCCGTAACCTCCAAATATGAATGGAGAAAATTCGTTATATGGGCTTACTAAATATTCAAGATTGAAATCAAAAGACATAAAACCTTCATTTACCGTGTCGCTAAGGGCGATATTATATTTATTAAATGATAAGTTGATATTAAGATTACTAATAACAAAATATCTGTAACCTAATCTAAAATAAACATCAAGTTCTGAATCTGGATAATCACCAAGAATCATGGTAGTACCTACAGCCGCATCTACAGCATGAGTACCTCTTAATTCTAGAAAATCTAATTCTTTATAAAGTTCTTTGTTACTTATTTCTGTTTTCTCTTCTTGATCAACCTCTTCTTGAGCGGCTACAACATATAGGTTTAGAAAAATAAAAATGAATGTTAGGATTTGATTTTTATTTGCAATAATCATAAAGGCTTAATTAATAAATAAACTTAAGACACATAAGTATCTGAGGCTGCACAATATAGAAAAATATTTCACATACAGTCAAAAAATAAAAGACCAAGTGTAATAAAAAAGGATAAAACCATAAATATGGTTTTATCCTTTATAAATTTTAATGGCTTACAAGCCTTGTTATTGTTTTAATTTTAAGATTCTGTCAGTAGCGTTGGCTGTATGTTAACAACCTCATCATTTACAACATCTTTGATATCTTCAGAGTTGTCTTGAGTAAGAATTAAGGTCGCACCCACTAGAATAGCTACACTTAATAGTAACTTCTTCATTTTTACAAATATTGATTAATAGCACTACAAACATACTAAATAAACACATTGTAAAAATGGTGAAAACTAGTTTTTTTACAACAATTCATAGGGTTTTCGACAATGCGACATTTGTTATCGACAAACGACACAAAATGTATTTTTTACACCTAGTTTTATACGTATAAATACGTACAAAAAAATTTTGAAACTACTATTTTGTGAATAATAACTCTCTATACTTTGTTAGTGGCCACAGCTCATCATCTATCATTAACTCTAACTTATCACAGTGATATCTAATATCATCAAAAAGTGGTTTTACTTTATTGCAATACCCTTGAGCTTTCTTTTCAATATTGCTTTGAGAATTTACACTTTTACGTTCATCAATCATCTTAGTTACCAATGAGTTTATAGCTTCTATGTGCTTAGATATCTGCTCTATAATATTTAATTGTTCTGTGGCAAAATCTTTAAACCCATCACCATAAATAACTTTAAGTCCTTTTACATTCTCTATAAGTATGTTTTGGTATCTTACGGCAGTTGGCACTACATGGTTACGAGCAATATCGCCTAGAACTCTACTCTCAATCTGAACGTGTAGAATATACTCTTCCATTTCAATTTCGTAACGTGCTTTGGACTCTACTTCATTCATAACACCAAGGTTTTCAAATAACGCTACAGTTGATTTCGACACCTTAACTTTAAGTGCTTCCGGTGTTGTTTTGTTATTACTTAGACCGCGCTTTTTAGCTTCCTTTTCCCAAGCTTCACTATAACCATTACCTTCAAAAAGAATAGCCTTTGATGTCTTAATATATTCTCTTAGAACATTAAAAATAGCATCATCCTTTTTCATTGATTTTTTATCAATTAAAACATCTACCTCTTCCTTAAAATCAATTAATTGCTTGGCAACAATGGTATTTAAAACCGTCATTGGGTTTGCACAATTAGCCTTAGAACCTACTGCTCTAAATTCAAATTTATTACCTGTAAAGGCAAAAGGAGAAGTTCTATTTCTATCTGTATTGTCTAAAAGTATTTCAGGAATTTTACCAACAACATTAAGCTTTAAGTCTGTTTTCTCTTGAGGAGACAACTTTCCTTTTGTTACAGTTTCTAGTTCTTCTAAAACTTTAGTTAACTGAGCTCCAATAAAAACAGAAATTATTGCAGGCGGAGCTTCATTAGCACCCAAACGATGATCGTTACTCGCAGATGCAATAGCTGCTCTTAATAATTCTTCGTGAGTTTGAACAGCCTTTATTGTATTTATAAAAAAAGTTAAAAATTGTAGGTTACTCATTGGAGTTTTACCAGGCGATAAAAGATTAATACCTGTATCAGTACTAAGACTCCAATTATTATGCTTTCCTGACCCATTAACTCCTGCAAATGGTTTTTCGTGCATAAGTACAGTAAAATTGTGACGTTTAGCAACTTTTTGCATAACATCCATTAATAAGGAGTTGTGATCTACTGCAAGATTAGCTTCTTCAAAAATTGGAGCTAACTCAAATTGATTTGGAGCCACTTCATTATGTCTTGTCTTCACAGGAATACCCAGTAACATACTTTCATTCTCTAAATCTCGCATGTAGGCCATCGCTCTCGACGGAATAGTCCCAAAGTAATGATCGTCTAATTGTTGTCCTTTAGCAGGCGAATGTCCTAATAAGGTCCTTCCTGTAAGTACAATATCTGGTCTTGATGTTGCTAATGCATTATCAATTAAAAAGTATTCTTGCTCCCAACCCAATGAAGCACTTACTTTCTTTACATTTTTATCAAAATACTTACAAACCGCTACTGCCGCCTTATCAACAGCGTGCAATGCTCTTAATAATGGAGTTTTATAATCTAAAGCTTCACCTGTGTAAGACACAAAAACTGTAGGTATACACAAAGTAGTGCCATAAACAAAGGCTGGTGATGTAGGATCCCAAGCTGTGTAGCCTCTGGCTTCAAAAGTGTTTCTTATGCCTCCATTAGGAAAACTAGAGGCATCTGGCTCTTGTTGCACTAATTGACTACCTCCAAATCTTTCAATAGCAATTCCATCTCCTATTGTTTCAAAGAAAGCATCATGCTTCTCTGCCGTCGCACCTGTTAATGGCTGAAACCAATGTGTATAATGTGTAGCTCCTTTAGATATTGCCCATTCTTTCATTCCTGTAGAAATGTGGTCTGCTAAAACTCTATCTATTTTGGTACCTTTAGATGCAGCCTCCATAATACTTGATAAGGCTTCTTTAGTTAAATATTGACGCATAGCAACCTCGTTAAAAACATTAGCGCCAAATACTTCTGAGCGTCGTTTTGACTCTTCAATTTTTAAAGGTTTTCTTTTTAATGATTCTTTTACAGCAAAAAATCTCAATGTTGACATATTAGTAAAATTTTGGCTCAAAAATACGAAATTATCAAAATTACCAATCCACACCCCTTAAAATTTAGGGCTTATTAACAACTATTAATAACATTTTACCTAAAACACCCTATTTTTTTTGATAGCATTGAAAAAAATAATAATATTTGTAGCATCAAATAATAAATCTTAAACTGATGAGTAAATCTAAATTAGAGTACATATGGCTAGATGGTTATAAGCCTACTCAAAACATGAGAAGTAAAACTAAAGTTGAAGACGATTTTAGTGGAAAATTAGAAGACTGCCCTATCTGGTCTTTTGACGGCTCGTCTACAAGACAAGCTTCAGGAGGTGATTCTGACTGTTTATTAAAGCCAGTTGCTATTTATCCAGACCCTACAAGAAAAAACGGGTACTTAGTAATGACTGAAGTTTTGAATGCTGATGGTACTCCTCATGAATCTAATGGTAGAGCAACGATTGATGATGATGATAATGATTTTTGGTTTGGTTTTGAGCAAGAATACTTTATCATGGATAAGAAAACTCAATTACCTTTAGGCTTCCCTGTTGGTGGTTATCCTGCGCCTCAAGGTCTTTACTACTGTTCTGTAGGTGGAAGAAATACTCACGGAAGAGCTTTCGTGGAAGAGCATGCTGATTTATGTATTGCTGCGGGATTAAATTTTGAAGGTATTAACCAAGAGGTTGCTTCTGGTCAGTGGGAATTTCAATTGTTTGCTAAAGGTGCAAAAAAGGCTGGTGACGAAATTTGGGTAGCACGATATCTATTAGATAGATTAACTGAAAAATACGGTTACTATATAGATTATCACCCTAAGCCATTAGGCAAAGACATGGACTGGAATGGTTCTGGTATGCACGCTAACTTCTCTAACGAAATATTAAGAACTTGTGGTGATAAAGCGACTTACGAAAAAATCTGTGAAGCATTTAGACCTGTTGTTAAAGAACATATAGAAGTATATGGAGAGTTTAACGATCAACGTTTAACTGGTGACCATGAAACACAATCTATCGACGAGTTTAGCTATGGAGTCTCTGACAGAGGTGCTTCTATTCGTATTCCTATTATTACTGTAGAAAAAGGTTGGAAAGGCTGGTTAGAAGATCGTCGTCCGGCTTCTAATGCAGATCCTTACAAAGTTGCAGGTAGAATTGTAAAGACAGTAAAAAGTGCTGAAGTTTAATCAACAGCATTAATTTATAAATAAAAAAAAGCTCATAATAATTATGAGCTTTTTTTGTGTCTTATTTTAAAGCCAAAAAGATAAAAATCATATAAGCACCAAATAACAACATACCTTTATAGCGTCCAATAATAAATCGTTTTGGAATAAGCATTAGTGGCACTAATATTGCCGCAAACGCTATCATCCAAAAAATATTGGTCGATAATATCTCTGGTGTTTCAGGATTTACTGCAATAGGTTTTATTATAGATGTTAAACCCAATACAGAAGCAATATTAAAAATATTAGAACCAATTAAATTTCCTAAAGAAATAGCCTTTTCTCGTTTTAAAGCCGCTATAACAGATGCTGCCAATTCTGGCACACTAGTACCAATTGCAATAACCGTTACAGAAATTGCATAATCACTTATACCAACCGCTTTTGCAAGATCTTTTGCGCCTTCTACAAGCCACTCTGACCCAAAATATAAGCCTGCAGCACCAATAATCAACCAAGCTACAATCTTAAAATTAGACACCTCAGCTAAAGCGTCATCAACCTCATCTAAATTTGCTTTTATCGTTTTTCTAGAGCTCCTAATGAGTATAACCAAAAATACAATTAAGGCTATAAAAAGAATTGCTCCTTCTAAAGCAGAGAGCAATTCATCATTCTTCAAAAAATAATATAACGCAAAGGATACCAACATCATCATTGGCCAATTGAGCCGGTAAAAATCTCGATCTACAGCTAGCGGAGAAATAATTGCTGTTATCCCTAAAACCAAACCTATGTTAGCAATATTAGATCCTATAACGTTACCCAATGCAATATCTGTAATACCGTCAAATGCTGCTTGTAAGCTCACTAAAAGCTCTGGTGCTGATGTTGCAAAAGACACCACTGTCATACCTATAACAAGCTTAGATATTTTTAGCTTAAAGGACAAACCTACAGAAGCTCTAACCAAAAAATCACCACCAACAACCAACAAAGCTAAGCCAGCTATAACAAGAAATACACTCATCTACAACCCAAATATTTAATTCATATTTTTTAAGAATTGCGAAGATAGTATTTCATTTTCAAAGCAAACAAAAACTAAATTTTTCGTTAAATAACTATTTTTATAGTTGATTAACTATAAAAATAGTTATATTTGATTTTTAGAATAATGATTTAATATTTCCAAAATGCAAAAACTCACTAACAAAGAAGAAGAAATAATGCACATATTGTGGAAGCTAGAAAAAGCTTTTGTAAAAGATGTATTAGCAGAAATAGAAACAGACAAACCACACTACAACACTTTATCTACCATAATTAGAAACCTGGAAGAAAAAGGGTACGTGAGTTATAATGCCTACGGAAAAACACATCAATACTACCCTATTGTTTCTAAGGAAGATTACAAAAAACGTTTTATGAATACCGCTATTGAAAACTACTTTAACAGTTCTTATAAAAACGTGGTGTCCTTTTTTGCTAAAGAAGAAAAAATTAGTGTTGACGAGCTAAAGGAGATTATTGCAATCATAGAAAACAAAAAGTAACCATGGAATATCTATTAAAAGCATCAGCTGTAATTTGTGTATTCTATATATGCTATCAGCTGTTATTAAAACGAGAAACTTTTTTTAACCATAACCGTTGGTTTTTAATTATTGGTTTGATAATAGCATTAGTGTTTCCTCTTGTTGTCATTCCTATTTATATTCCTGTAGAAACAGTAGCTTCACCAGAAACTACGTTTCAAACAAATAATGTAGCTATCACCTCACTAAGCAATATTATTACAAAAAAGCAATTTGAATGGTCATCATTGTTACCAATTATTTATGCCATAGGTTTTGGCATTTTATTTCTCCAGTTTTTATTTCAGTTTGGGTCTTTAATATGGTTACTAATCAAAAATCCCAAAAACAAAGAAGGTATATATACCTATGTAACCGTTAATCATAAAATATCACCATTCTCATTCTTCAAATGGATTGTTTTTAACCCTAAAGACTTTAACAACGAAGAATTAGAACTCATATTAATGCACGAAAAAGTACACGTTAACCAAATGCATTCTTTAGACGTTCTTTTTTCTCAACTAGCATGCGTAATCTTTTGGTTCAACCCACTTATATGGTTCTACAAAAAAGAAGTGCATCAAAATCTGGAATATATCGCAGATTGTGAAACGCAAGCTACTACAAAGAATGAAAAAGCTTATCAGCATTTACTACTAAAAACCAGTATACACAACACTAATATTTCATTATCAAATAATTTCTATAATTCACAAATCAAAAAACGAATCATTATGTTACACACATCTAAATCTCACCGTAAAAAACAATGGAGGTACTTATTAATTCTTCCACTTTTGGCAGGTTTATTAATGAGTATGAACACTGAAAAAGTGTATATAAACAATACCACCACAACTGAAAGCACAAATGAAACGCTCGAATTTTTAGTCACTAAAAACACAACAGACACAGAATTAAAAGCCATGTCTAAAGCGATTGAAGACAAAGGAGGAACACTTGTATTTAGCCAAATAAAACGAAACTCTAATGATGAGCTTATTGATATTTTTGTAAAATTCTACAATCGTAGCTATGGAGGGGGAAATACAGAAACTCCAATTGAAGATTTTATTATTTACAAAGAGTTTTTTGATGACTATGCTGGCTATGTAGGCAGTCCTCAAAATGCTACTTTTCATTTTGATATTGACAAAAAACAAAATGAATCTGACTATAGAGCACTACAAAAAAGAGCTATTTCTAAAATGAAATCTCTTGGTATGCAACATGAAGAACTTTCAACTAAAAAAGAAGAAAAACAAAAATCTGCAAAGTCTGAAAAACAAAAAGTAAAACAAGAGTCAATTGCTTCAGAAAAAGAGTTTATCATAACAACAATAAATAAATCCACCACAGATACTGAACTAGAAAGCATAAAAGAAAAGCTCAAACAAGAAGGTGTTACCTTAAAAATAAAAGGGATTAAACGCAACAAAAAAGGCGAAATTAGAGCTATAAAAATTGAAGCTAAATCCAACAACTCAAGCACTAAATATCAAATAAGCTCTGATGACGAAGCCATAGAACCAATACACATTGCTTTAGACAAAGAGCACAACACTATTACTATTGGCAACGAAGATCGCAAAACAAAAAAGCATTCTTACATCATAAAAACTGAAGATGGAGGTAAGCACAAAATTCAAAAAACAGGAAGCAGTAATAATGTGTTTGTAATTAGCGAAGAGAAAGTTAACCAAGTTAAAGCAGATACCATGTATGTTGTGGTAGATAAAAACAAAAGTGCAAAAACTATAGAAGTCATTTCTGAAGATGATGACGAAGTTGAGGTTATTTTAGAAGAAAAAAGAGGAAACAATGTATGGATAAGTAATGACGACATAAAAAAAGAAGAGGATATAATTATTATTCAACATGCATATGATGATGAAAATATGTCTATTTCAACATCTAGTGGAAAAGACCCTTTATACATTATAGACGACAAGGAAGTCTCCAAAGATAAACTTGCGACCATAAAACCAAACAACATTGAATCTGTAATGGTTCTTAAAGATGAGTCTGCTATTAAAAAATATGGTGAAAAGGCCAAAAATGGTGTAATTATTATAAAAACCAAAAAGGATTAAAGTTTCATCAATCAATCAAAACGGAAAAAGCCAAACATTAATATTGAGTTTGGCTTTTTTATTTTGTCCTTAATCAAAAAATCCTCCATAGTCTTCACCATCATCTTCATATGGGTTATCATGTGTAAATGTATCAGGAAAAAAATGGGGTAATCTAAATATTAAAAACCCTATAATGACTACTATTATTAATATTACTATCTTGAACATGTAAATTCTAAAAGGTATTAAGTCTGTGCCTCCTTAATAGATATTATCATTTAACTAAAACACCTATTATTTTATAATTATCTTTTTGGTTAAAGAGCCTTCGCTGTTAGTTAGCTTTACCAAATACAAACCAGAAGCTAAATCTATATCTACATAACTATCTACAGCGTTATATTGTTTTAATCGTTTTCCTTCCACAGAGTACACCTCAACATTTACTGCATTGCTTGCATTCATGTACAATCTTCCAGATGTTGGATTTGGATACAGCGAAACACCTTGTAATTTATTTTCATCTAAACTAAGCGACTGATCCCAAATATCTCCAACGTTATTTCCCCAAATATACTCCACCAACTCAGGTTGATCTATAAACGGATTTCTATTAAACTGCCATGTATAAACTACGTTGTTTCTGTTCATTTCAAAATCGTCTGGCGGATCATTTCTGTGCCAATCTAATAAGGTGGCTAAATCACCTAATTGTCCCGTTACTGTTGGAAATCCATTTACTACTTCAAGTCCATTATATCTAATTTCCATATACAATACACTTCGTGCCACATCACCTCTAAAACTACCTAATGTTCCGCTTGGCCCAATATATTGTCCATAATGTTGATTACCACGTGTACTATTCTCAACAGCGTCAGCTGCGCGCAATGCATGAGCGTCAGAATTTCCGTGACGCAAAGAGTCTGCCTCTGTTGTCCAAAACACGTCTACTCCATCAGCAATTTCATCTTCTTCTATATCATCAAAACCACCTCTTGAACGTGGAAAAGTATGCTCTCTATTCCATTTACCTGCATTACTACTACCTGTTTGTATATCTAATTTAGCTCTACCTTGTTCGGTATAAAGCAACCACACCTGATTGCTATTTGCAGGATTTTGATCCGCTTCCATTAAAATATCAATAACATCTGCATAGGTTTGTGCTCTTACCACATTCGGGTCAGCAATAATATCTTGTAACGCTTGTCTCAGAGCCGTATCGGCCAAACCATCTAAACTATCATAGTAACCATCTGGTTGTGTACTTTGAACAATTCCTGTGGTAGGGTTAATAGGTGTTCCCCAAGCTGCAACCGTAAAGTCATTATCCACTACTCTAACTTCTACAAAGTTATTACCAGGAACTATTGGCTCTTCTAAATCTGAAAACTGAATTCTTAAAACCTCATCACCTTCATCATCAGAATCGTCTGTTAGCGTTATGGTTGTAGATATTGAATTGGTTCCGCTTAAAATTGTAAGGTTTATATTCCCAGTATAATCTGAAGTATTAAACCCATAATTAGTAAGACTAATCGTAAAGTTTAAATCTGAAGTAACATTGGTTTCTGCAGTAAATGTAATATCAAAAGATGAACCTTCATCATATTGTGCTTCTGCAACTGAAATCTGAATAGGATTTATTTCTATCCCAGAGCCATCATTTTCTCGTCTTGGTGTTGGTGTAGCAGTTGAATAAGATTCTACTCCCATACCATCCACAAAGCGTTGTATAGACCTCTGTGTAGAATTGGTACCATTATCATTATACTGCATTGTTTCTCCTAATAATCCCATCAAAACAGTATCATCCGAATCGTTAGTATCATAAACCAAAGCATCTATTAGATTGGTTTGAGTAGCTAAAGTACCTTCAGGAAAATCATTAACAGAAGCCTGATAGATACCAACAGCATCTGCTCCATTCTGGATAACATTTTCTGATATTAATAATTGCGGAAATGGATATACACCTGTACTCCCAATTACTAATAAACCATTATTATCGGTTTGGTAACCATCTAAATCAATTACCATATAGCTCGAATCGCCACCACTAGAAGACCCATTAAAGAACACCAAAATATAACCGTCAGTTGAAAAATTTGGTGTCTGTGATTTTAACTCTATAAATTCTGCTGTATCTGTACTTGGAGAATCCGGATCTAATTCATTAATAATTAACACTTGACTCCAAGCATTATGAAATAGGAATAACACCAATACAATTAAAAAACGTTTCATATTCTAATTTTTTTCAAAGATACGTGTAAAAAAATCTATTGATGTTAATTAAAAATTATTTACAAAAACGAACTGAATAATACTATGATAATTATCAATTATGAATTACGCAAAAAAGATGAAAAGTTAAAATTTGAACTTTTTTAGGATAAAAAGCCTCTACGATTTTAAAAAAGCTCTCAAAAACCCTCTACAAACATATAATTCTATAATAATAAAACGTGTTTTTAATTACAAAAAGAAACTTTAACAAAGACAAGTCACATTATTTAGTAACATATTTTATTTTTTTAGTTATAAATGTAAATGCAAATTCGCCGATTTTCACAAAATCGTTTGGAAGACTAATGTTTATCGATATATATTGAAAACTCAATCAAGAATTTAAAACAATAATTAACCTCTAAACCAAAAAAATATGATGACTTTAGCAAAACTGATTATCGATATAATTTTTTCGATATTCTAAATTCAACCAATCAAAAAATAATCAATCAAAAAACAAGTAAAACTTAGTTCTAGAATAAGTTTTACTATTTTTATCGCTTACACAACATGCAAAAGGCATAATCACCCATTTGTAAAATCAATAAACATGAAGACATCTATCTTTAAGATTATTGCAAAGATTAACAAAGCGATACTTCCAAGTTATTCTAAAAGACAATTAGACCTTAGTAAAGCAACTAAATTACAGCTTGCTATAATTGGTTGGCGTGTGTACGTCACTAAAAATGCTTTAGACTAAAAAAGACTGCCTCTTGGGCAGCCTTTTAAAAAACTCAATTTAATCTATCGCATTAGCGGTAAATTCTCTTTTTCAACATTAGTTTCTTGTTACAGAACCCATTAGGGTTTCCACAGGACCATCTCCCATATCTATAACCGTATGATCCATGGCATTTGCTGGTACCATATGAGCTAAGGGTTTTAAAGTAAATGGTGCAGTACTATTATCTGGATATGGCTCTACAGAAATAACAACAGTTCTTCCTTTTAAATCTGTTGGAAATGTTAATCCAGCTGGAGCATTTTGTAAATAATCCTCACCTGGATAGCCTGGACCACTTCCTGCATCTCCTTTAAATATAGATGTTGTTGCGTTATCGTCAGCAGCCTCAGCACTTGTAAATGTTCCTGTACTTATTGGTGTACCATCAAACACAACCCAACCTTCGTATTTCCATCCATCTGCCAAAGTTGGTAGGTTTAGTCCAGGCACAAGATTTGGTGCGTTTGTATTATCTAAAAACCAAACACCACTAGATTCGTTTGTATCGTCCATATCAGTAGGTGTTGCTAAGATATATTTGCCTGTTGAAGCTCCAAGTGAAGAAACCGCACTTCCTGAACCAACAACAATATTATCTGAGTTAACATTGGCTACATTGCCAGAAAAATCACCAGCTAATAATTTTGTAGCTGCTGGTGCAGGATCTGGATCTACTGCTGGCTCAATGGAAAGCACAAATGTTGTTGCGTTTTCAAGTTGTTCTGTGTTAACAGGAAATGTTTGCGGAAATGCAACACTACTAAAAGTACCTGTACTTACAGGCTGGCCATCTACAATAATCCAACCTTCATAAACATAATCACTTCCTAATGCTTCTAAACCTTGTAGGTTTAATGTTAAATCTGACGTTGTTGACGTGTTATTATCGTCATCACTGCTACAGGATACAGCAAATACACTCAATGCTAGTAGTCCTAAAAATGTTTTTTTAATCATCGCTTGTTATTTTTAAAATATTATATAGCAAAACTAGAGCTCATCTTTGACCTAAAATGTTAGGTAGCTAACAGTTATAATATTTTTCTTGATAAAGCTGACTAAAATCATTAAAAATCAACGACCTAGTTAGTAACTTATAGAACAAATTTTATAGCCATGATTAAAAGTTTAGAACAAAAAAGGTGCTCCGAGATTTTAAAAAACAATTATATAGGTTACTTATCTTACATAAGTGGAAATAGACCTTACACGGTTCCTATTACCTACTATTACAATGATGAAGAAGATTATATCATCTGTTATTCTGGTAATGGACACAAGGTTAAATCTATGCGAAAGCAAACCTCAATTTGTATGACCGTTGCAGAAATTTTTAGCAATAATAAATGGCAATCTGTAATGGCGCATGGTGAATATGCCGAAATTGATGGAGGTACAGCAAAGCTATATTTACATGAGTTTTCATTAGGCATTAAAAACCTTGTTCTAAAAAAAGAGCACAAAGATTTAGACTATATAAGTCAATTTTCTAGTAAAATTTATAATATGGAAACACCTATTGTCTTCTTATTGAAAATTGACGACATTACTGGCAAGATGAAATCTTAGAGCAAGATTCTATTTTATCACTAATATAACTCTTATTAATTAGATTGAGTTCAATAACTTATCAATTATAAACTCGACGCCTTCTTCTGAATTACTCATAGTTTCATAACGCGCTACGGATTTTACATTAGGATGCGCATTTGCCATAGCAAAACTATACTCTGCTAATTTCAACATTTGTAAATCATTATTATAATCGCCAAAGGCCAAAGTCTCTTTTTCAGAAACCCCTAAATTATCTTGAAGAATTTTTAAGGCATAAGCCTTATTGGCATCAATATGTGAAATATCTAACCAGTTCTGGCCAGAAACAATGACTTGATAGTCTCTTTTTAATGAATCTAAACTTGGATAAATAAAATCTTCAGAAGAATCAAAATGATACACTGCTATTTTAAGAAATTCATCCTCCAAGACGTCTGTTAAATCATCTACAATTTCATATACTGAATAGTAGTTGCTGAGGTGCTCTATAAATTTAGAATTATTAGTCTCTACGTAAGCAGCTTTTCTTCCACACAAAACAATGTAAGAATCTCTGACAGTTCGAAGCAATTCAACACATTTTACTACATCTTCATTAGTAAGTTGCAATAACACTTTGGTTTGGTTTTGGTATTGCATTATACCACCATTTTCTCCAATAATGCTAATATCGTTTTTAATGCAATCTAACTTGCTTAGAATACTTTGGTATTGTCTTCCACTAGCTGCTGCAAAGTGAATATTTCTTTTTTGTAGTTCTTTAAATTGCTCAAAAAAACGAGTGCTTACCTCATTCTTTTCATTAAGAAGCGTGCCATCCATATCGGAAACCACAAGCTTAACTCTAGATAAATCCATTTTATAACTTTAAGTAGCAAAAATACAGGAATGAATGTAATTTTAATGTAAATTTTTAGTGTTCAAACTTACATCTATGGTCTTTGTTGAAAAATTATAACGGTTATCTTTACTTTTTATTCTATCCAGCAGAAGTTTGGCAGATGCTCTTCCCATTTCCTTTGCATTTTGATTAATCACAGTTAAGGTGGCATCATACTTAGATTGCATATCATTACAAAACCCAGCAATGGATATGTTACAATCTTCCTTTTTTAACTTATTAGTTACTAATATAGCGTGTAAAACGCTTTTTTCATTTAAGCAAAAAATTCCATCTACGCTCGGATCTTCCTTTAGTAGATTACTGAGTTTATCTTTTAATCCGATAGATCTCTCGTCTGTAATAAGCGTATATTTCACCTTAGACTTATACATATTTGCCGCTTTTATAAACCCCTTCTTCCTAAGCGTTAAATGTGATAGTGTTTTTGTCTTTGAGGTGATAACTATATGTTTACAATGTCTTTGGGTTATTAAGTATTGTGTCGCATCAAAAGCTGCCTTATAATCGTCGGTGATGACCTTATCACAATCAATTTCTTCACAAATCCTATCAAATGTTACTATTGGTGTCCCATTATCAATAAGAGTTTTAATATGTTCAAAATCTTTCTTCTGTACGGCCTCTCTCGATACACATAAAATTAGTCCATCAACAAATCCACTAGACATAACAGAAAGGTTCTTGGTTTCCTTCTCAATAAAATCATTGGATATTGCGGTGATTAACTTATAGCCTTTTTCAGATAAATAAGCTTCCACACCTACAAGAACTTTAGCATAGAACGGATTTAAAACATTCGGTAAAATTAAACCTATAGTGTTTGTCGTTCCCCTTCTAAAACTTGATGCTAATGAATTTGGTACATAGTTGCTCTGCTTTGCATACTCTAAAACTCTTTTTTTGGTTTTATCACCAATTTCATGACTGCCAGAAAGCGCTTTTGAAACTGTTGAAATTGAAAGATTCAGCGCTTTAGACATCGTTGACAACGTGGTTCTACTAGACGGCATTTTTGCGTATTTTTTTTAAAGATAAAAATTATTACTTTTATAAGTGTATAAAAAACACTTATTTATGAAAAATCATGTCTTTGCTCTTATCCTAATTTGTACTTCCCTTCTTCAATCTTGCAATGAAAAATCAAATATTGGATTATTTACTAATCCTAGCGAAACCATAAAAGTCAATTTTGGATTAAATAACAATAAAGCGCCTTTTTACAAAGTCTCATACAATAACAAAATTGTCTTAGACTCGTCGATATTAGGAATAGAAAGAAAGGACGAAAGTTTTTACAACAACCTTGAAATCATTACTATTTCTGAACCTAAACTAGTTAAGGACCATTACACAATGCATCAAGGCAAGCAGAAAAACATTGAATATGAAGCCAATCAGTATATCGTTGAATTGCAAAATGAAAATGAAAAACGCATCAATATTATATTCAATATCTCTGATGATGGTGTAGCTTTTAAATACAAATTTCCTGAAGCTTCCGATTCTATATTTAAAATAGAAGACGAAAAAACCACTTACAACTTTACATCAAACACCAAAGCTTGGTTACAGCCAATGTCTAGAGCTAAAACTGGTTGGGAACAGGTACATCCATCTTATGAAGAGCATTATATTTCAAATATTTCGGTTGATGAAAAATCACCTATTGGTGAGGGTTGGGTATATCCTGCGCTATTCAAGGCAAATGATACTTGGTTAGTTGTTTCAGAAACCGGACTCAAAGCCAACTATTGTGGCACACGTTTAATGTACAATGAAGAAGATGAAGCATTAAAGGTAACATTCCCTCAAAAAGAAGAAATTTTTCCTAATGGCGAACTAAAGCCTGAGTCCAAAACACCTTGGGAAACACCTTGGCGGATAATTACCATTGGTGACCTTAAAACCGTTACCGAAAGCACTCTGGGAACAGATTTAGCCAATAAAGCCATAGAAATGGGCACCTCTTTTATTGAAAGTGGCTTAGCCTCTTGGAGTTGGGCACTACTTAAAGACGATTCTGTAAATTATGAAACTACAAAAGAATTCATTGATTATGCATCAGATATGCATTGGAAATATTGCTTAATCGATGTGAATTGGGATACGACTATTGGCGATGAAAAAATGAAAGCACTAGCCGATTATGCCAACTCTAAAAATGTAAAATTGATTGTTTGGTATAATTCATCAGGTTCTTGGAACACGACACCTTATCATCCAAAAAGTAAACTTTTAACGCAAGAGGGAAGAGAAACAGAGTTTAAACGAATGAACGATTTGGGCATTTCTGGTGTTAAAATAGACTTCTTTGGTGGCGACGGACAATCAATGATTGCTTACTATCACGATATTTTAAAAGATGCAGCCAAAAATAAATTATTGGTCAATTTTCACGGTGCCACATTACCTCGTGGATGGCAACGCACCTATCCTCATTTAATGACTGTTGAAGCCATTAAAGGCGAAGAATTCATTACTTTTGATCAAGAAAATGCAGATCTACAAGCTAGTCATTGTGCTATGCTTCCATTTACCAGAAACATTTTTGATCCAATGGATTTTACACCAATGGTGCTTGATAGTATTCCTGGTATACAACGAAAAACAACCAAAAGTTTTGAGCTGGCACTTCCGATTTTGTTCTTATCAGGCATTCAACATATTGCTGAAACACCAGCTGGTATGGAAAAGCAACCTGATTTTATTATTGAATTTTTAAAAGACATTCCAACAAATTGGGACGAGTCTAAATTTATATCAGGTTTTCCTGGTAAGGATGTGGTTATGGCAAGACGAAAAGGTGACAACTGGTTTGTTGTAGGTATTAATGGCGAAGATCAATCTAAAACGCTTGATTTAGACCTTTCTTTCATTAAAAACAGTAAAGGAATTTTATATACTGAAAAGGACAATGAGTTCTACAGAGAAACGATTAATAGCGATAGCTTAACAAAGATTCAGTTAAAACGAAATGATGGCTTTGTTGTTAAGTTTTAGTCTAAAAAAAATCGGGATAAATTATAGTCCCGATTTTTTCATCAATCAATTTTAAAAGTTAGTTACTCACCATTAAAAAATATCATTACAGCTACAACTACGGCAACAATTAAAAGAGAAACTGCAACGTCTACCCAATTGTAACTGCTCTTATTCTTAGATTTTTCCTCTTCAGAAATAGTTCCAAAGGTTAAATTATCTGTTTTCTCTTTAGCTGGTTTTCCTGTTACTAAACTCACAACTACAATTAGTATCATACAGAATAAGAAGAACCACGATGCAAATGATAAAAAGTTCATATCGCCAAACTTATACAAGATGCTATCTGTGCTAAATGAATCTTTAACTAATTCTAAAATAATTCTTATTGCACCAACTATGAGGCCAACTACTAAAGTGACGTAAGCACCAGTTCCGTTGATACGTTTTGAGAAAATACCCAATAAGAATACAGCTGTGATTGGTGGTGCAATATACGATTGTACGCTTTGTAGATATTCATACAATACACCAGAAATATTAGCCATAACAGGAATCCAAGCCATACCGATAACAACAATTATTGCAGTAGCGATTTGACCTGTTCTTACCAACTTCTTCTCAGGTGTGTTTGGTCGTAATTTCTTGTATATATCAATAGTGAACAGTGTCGAACACGAGTTAAACACAGAAGCCAGAGAGCTCATTAAAGCAGCCAATAAACCTGCTGCAACCAAACCACGTAAGCCTGATGGCAGTAAATTACTCATCAACACAGGAAATGCTTGATCAGCCGTTTCCCATTGTAATTCTCCACGCATTTTTAAAGCCAAGGCAATGATTCCAGGCACCAAGAATAAGAATACTGGCAATAATTTTAAAAAGGCGCCAAAAATAGTTCCTCGTCTTCCCTCTTTTATGTTCTTTGCTGTTAACACACGTTGTACAATATATTGATCTGTACACCAATACCAAATACCTGTTATAGTACTAGCGATCAACAATGGCAACCAAGGAAAATTTGGATCGTCCATAGAACGCCACATATTAAGATATTCTGGTGTTACGGTTTGTGTCATACTTTCCCAACCACCAACTTTATCTAAACCTATAATTGTCAATGCTGCTGCTCCAACAACTAATAAAACAGCTTGTAAAGTTTCGGTATAAACCACAGCTCGCATTCCACCTAAAACCGTATAAATACCTGTTAGAATAACAGTTGCCAAGGCACCTGTCCAAAAATCGATACCTAATAAAGCAGAGACTACTATTCCACCTGCATAAATAGTTACCGAAATTTTTGTCAATACATAAGCTACAATTGAGAAGATGGAAAGTATCCAGCGCGAACGTGCATCAAAACGTTTTTCCAAGAATTCTGGCATTGTAAACACACCACTTCTGGCGTAAAACGGAAGGAAAATCCAGCCTAACATTAATACCACCCAAGCCTGGATTTCGTAAATCAACATTGGTAACTTGTCTCCTGCTCCTGCACCTGCTAAACCAACAACGTGTTCAGACCCAATATTAGAAGCAAATATGGAAGCACCAACTACAAACCAACCTACATTTTTACCTGCGAGAAAGTAATCTTCAGTATTGTCGTTTTTCTTTCTAATGACCCAAACAGCAATACCTGCTAAAATCAGAAAGTAAAAGACAATAGCAATCCAGTCGTATAAATCCAGCGTTTGCATAGTTAGTTAGTTTAGTTAGTTATTTTACCGAAAACTTGAATGTTGTTTTAGTTGAATAGGTTTCTCCTGGTTGTAATACTGTTGATGGAAATTCAGCCTGATTTGGCGAATCTGGATAGTGTTGCGTTTCTAAACAAAATCCTGTTCGGTGCGCATAAGTGCCACCATTTGGCATTGGTAACGTACCATCTAAAAAGTTTCCTGTATAAAATTGAATAGCAGGTTCTTCAGAAAAAATCTCCATTAAACGTCCACTAGTTTCATCATAAGCCGAAGCTACCAAGCGCATATCTCCTTTTTCTCCATTTAAAACCCAACAATGGTCGTAACCCTTACCACGTTTTAATTGTTCGTTATCAACATTAATCTCTTGCCCTATTTTTTTAGAAGTATTAAAGTTGAAAGGTGTGCCTTCAACTTTTCTTATTTCTCCTGTCGGAATCAACGTTTCATCCACAGGCAAATAAGCATCTGCTGCAATTACTACATCGTGATTTAATATATCTTTTGAAAAATCTCCTGTTAAATTAAAATAAGCGTGTTGGGTTAAATTAACAACTGTGGCTTTATCTGTTGTAGCCTTGTAAGACACTTCAACTTCATTATCATTTGTTAAGGTATAAACCACTTCAACACCTAAATTCCCTGGATAACCTTCTTCGCCATCTTTACTTTTGTAGGATAATTTTAAAGCGGAACCATTGTCGCTTTCCATAGGTTCTGCAGTCCAAACAACTCTATCAAATCCATTAACACCACCGTGTAAATGGTTTTTACCATCGTTTGTTGCCAAGCTATATTCATTTCCTTCTAAAGTGAATTTTCCATTAGCAATTCGGTTGCCATAACGACCTATTAATGCACCAAAAAATGGGTTGTCTTTTTCATAATCTTTAATGTTATCAAAATTAAGCACCACATTTTCTAGCTTGCCATCTTTGTTAGGCACTTTTAAGGATGTAATTCTTCCGCCATAAGTAATAACGCTTAACTCTACACCATTGGCGTTTTTTAAACTGTACTGTTCTATTGCTGTACCATCTTCGGTTTTACCAAATTCTGATTTTTCTATCTTCAATGTATTATCTATCACAGTTTCTGTTTTTTCTTCTGTTGATTTGTCTTTTTTCTCGTCTTTACATTGCATTAATGTACTTGCAAAAGCAAGCATTAAAATAGACAATAAAATTTGTTTTAGCGTTTTCATTTCAGTCAGTTTATTGAAACATATAGTAAGCTTCGTTAGCTCTAATAGATTCCTTGAAGTTTCTAATTGTGGTGTCTTCATCTATGACCAAAGATTCAATACCTGCCATCTCTGCAAAATCTTCTAATTGCTCTACGGACAGATTTTCACTATAACAAGTATGATGTGCTCCACCACCTAAAATCCAAGCTGTACAGGCGGTTTTAAAATCTGGCAAAGGTTTCCACATAATTCTCGCTACAGGTAATTTTGGTAGTTCCTCTTTAACTTCTTCTCCAACGGTTTTGTTAACCAATAATCTAAAACGGCTACCAAAATCCATTAAGGCTGCTACTAAAGAATCGCCTGCTTTACCATTAAACACCAAACGTACTGGGTCTTCTTTACCACCAATACCTAAAGGATGAACTTCACACGATGGTTTGTTTGCTGCCAAAACTGGGTCAACCTCTAACATATGTGAGCCCAAAATTCTTGGTTTTTCTGGGTCTAGATGATAAGTATAATCTTCCATAAAGGCATTACCACCATCTAAACCAGAACCCATAACTTTCATTGCTCTTACCAAGGCAGCAGTTTTCCAATCGCCTTCGCCCGCAAAACCGTAACCTTTTTGCATTAAGCGTTGTACTGCAATTCCTGGCAATTGTTTCATTCCGTGTAAATCTTCAAACGTATCTGAAAATCCTTTAAAACCACCATCTACCAAGAATTTCTCCAAGCCTAATTCAATACGAGCAGATTCAATTAATGATGAACGTTTGTCGCCACCTTCTAGCAGATTATCTGCCATATTGTAAGACTTTTCATATTCTTTAACCAAAGCATCAATTTCAGCATCTGTTATAGAATTAATCACTTCAACCAAATCTCCAACAGCATAGGTATTTACTGAAAATCCGAATTTAGTTTCAGCTTCAACCTTATCTCCATCAGTCACTGCCACAAAACGCATATTATCTCCAAAACGCGCGAATTTTGCTCCTTGCCAATCATCCCAAGCTGCAGCAACACGTGTCCAATCTCCTATACTTTTTTGTACTGAATTTTCAGACCAATGCCCAACAACTACTTTTCTGTTTTTACGCAGTCTACTAACCATAAAACCAAACTCTCTGTCTCCGTGGGCTGCTTGATTTAAGTTCATAAAATCCATATCAATAGAATTCCAAGGAATATCTCTGTTGAATTGCGTATGCAAATGACACAATGGTTTTTGAAGTGCAGTTAAACCTCTTATCCACATTTTTGCTGGCGAAAACGTATGCATCCACGTGATGACACCAATGCAATTTTCTTCTTGATTTGCCGCAGTTAACGTGTCGTATATTTCTTCTGTAGATTTAACTGTTGGCTTGTAAACTACTTTTACAGGAATACCTTCTGAAGCATCTAAAGCCTTTACAATTTCAGCCGAATTTTTGGCAACTTGTTCCAAAGTTTCCGGACCGTACAAATGCTGGCTTCCTGTTACAAACCAAACTTCTTTATTTGAAATATCTATCATTTTAATCTATGTATTTATTGACCGTAATACGCGTTTTTTCCGTGCTTACGCTCATAATGCTTTTTTATTAATGAATCTTTTAATCGTGGTGCATCAGGATTAATCTGAAGTGTTAAGTAAGCCATTTCAGCCACCACTTCTAGCACCTTGCTATTGTAAACTGCTTTTGCAGCATTTTTTCCCCAAGTAAATGGACCGTGATTTCCTATTAAAACCATCTCCACTTCTTGATGTGATAGGTTTTTATTTTTGAAACAGTCTAAAATTTGAATTCCAGTATTGTGCTCATAATTGCCTTCAATAAGCTCGTCGCTCATTGGCGGTGCACAAGGAATATCAGCTGTTAAATGGTCTGCGTGTGTTGTTCCAAAAATTGGAACGTCTTTTTGTGCTTGAGCCCAAGCGCAAGAAAATTTGGCGTGTGTATGTGCTACACCTCCAATATCATCCCAGTTTTTGTATAAATATGAATGTGTTTTAGTGTCTGACGATGGACGCATTGTACCTTCAACCACGTTATTATCGTAATCTAAAATCACAATATCTTCAGGCTTTAAGGTCTCGTAAGGCACTCCACTTGGCTTAATAGCAAACACGCCATTGGCTCTATCTACAGCACTAACATTGCCAAAGGTGTACACTACCAAATCCAATGCATTTAACTGCATATTGGCCTCGTAACATTCTTCTTTAAGTGACTTATACTTGGAACTCATACTTTTTTGTTTTGATGGAATTTTCAACAAATTCTCCTAATACTTTGTAGGCATCCATTAGCTTTTCGTAGGTTTCTACATAATCCGCTTGCGGGAAATATTCTGCTTCAAAATCGCTACCCATTACTTTGCTTGCCTCAATAACATTTTCGTAAATACCAGCAGCAACTGCAGCATAAATTGCAGCACCTAATGCAGGCGCTTGGTCAGATTCTGCCACTTTAATTGGCATATTTAAGGTGTTTGCCAAGGTTTGCATTATAAAAGGCGACTTACGAGCTACACCACCAATGCCAATAACAGTATCAATCTCAACACCTTCATCTTGAAAACGGTCCACAATCATTTTTGCTCCAAAGCAAATGGCATTGACCAAAGCCTTAAAAATATGTGGTGCTTTTGTGCCCAATGAAATACCTGAAATTGCTGCTTTCAATTCTTGATTAGCATCTGGTGTACGTCTGCCATTAACCCAATCTAAAGCGATTGGAACAGCTTCAGTTACTGGAATTTTTTCAGCTTGCGCTGCTAATGTTCTTATAAATTTTGCTTCAACTTCTTCCTTAAGTTGCTTTTTAATATCGTCTGAAAGTAAATTGGAAGTCATTACCAAATTATCAATTGGCCAATCCAATACACTTTTAAACCAAGCCAACACATCGCCAAAAGCCGACTGACCAGCTTCTAGACCAATCATTCCAGGAATTACAGAACCGTCTACCTGTCCGCAAATGCCATTTACACAATTAGCACCAATAACTTCTTCATCAGCGACCATAATGTCGCACGTTGAAGTTCCCATTACACGAACTAATGCATTTTTATCAACCTTTGCACCAACAGCACCTGAATGCGCATCAAAAGTACCGACTGCAATAACAGTCTTTGTAGT
This sequence comes from Winogradskyella poriferorum, assembly GCF_036553625.1. Taxonomy (NCBI): domain Bacteria; kingdom Pseudomonadati; phylum Bacteroidota; class Flavobacteriia; order Flavobacteriales; family Flavobacteriaceae; genus Winogradskyella; species Winogradskyella poriferorum. The sequence continues at coordinate 31,736 of NZ_JAZHOU010000008.1, read as the reverse complement.
TAAGCCTAATTTATTTGCCCATTCTTCATTGAGATGACCTGCAACTTCATCTGAAGTATAAGTGTCTTCGTATAAATTTCCTCTTAATTCAGCTAAATAAGGATGTAGTTGTGATAAGAATTCTTCTGAAGGTAAACCATTCCAGCTTTTGTGCCACATTGCTTTATGACCTGCTGCACAACGACTTCGTTTAAAGGTTTTTAAATCTTTATCATCAGCCAACAAATACGTCATATAATCGCAATGCTCCATCCAGGTATAGGCAGCTTCTCTTACTGCGCTATCTTGTCTTGCGATATGTAAAATCTTTGCCCAAAACCATTCCGAAGAATAAATACCACCTTCAAACCTGGTAAAATCTTCTCCTCCCCAACTTTTGGCTAATTCATTAATTTCATTGGCTTCCTTTACCGAAGTATGGTCTTTCCAAAGCACCATTAAAGCATTTGGATTGTCTTTAAAACCATCTACCAAGGCCAAAGGCACACCATCTTTATTTAAAGGCAAAGGCGAAGAACCTGTAGTATCTATACAAATACTCACAACAGATTCTGGCGATACTCCACTTTGAGAAATTACAGAAGTTATGGTGTATTCTAAACCTTCAATATGATCTAATGGATGCTGTCTGAATTGGTTAGTCCCGGCATTGCAATACTTTTGCTCTTTCCATCTTGGATACCAAAATACCTCGGAAGCCAATTCGGCTCCGTTGTGTGTATCTATTAAAACCGCTCTAACAGAATCTGAACCATAGTCTAGACCTATAACGTATGTTTTCATAAATATTAATCTTTTGTAATAGGCAACCAAACTTTCATTTTTCCTACACCACGGTTTGACCATGCATAATAGGGAATAGCTTTAAATTTTTGGTTTGAAATGGTATTGATACCTTTTAAAATATCTTCATTTTGAACCTTGAATTCTTCATTTTCTGAGATGGAAATCTCATTAAAACTTAGATTATCAATTTCTTCTACTGCGTACACCAGTGGTCCATATTCCAGAGACCGTTTCCCTTTGTCTTCTTCTACTTTATCATTAGCTTTTACTATTCTTACTTCCATAGGAAAGTAGATTTCCACACTATCACTGTTGCTCCATTCTCTTGTTACTTCAAAATAACCATTGTTTATTTTGGCATCTACTTTGTTGCCGTTAATAATCAATTCTGGTTGGTTGTCCATTTTGTTTACGTAGGCATATAAGTCGCTAGGTGTTACTTTATTTCTACTCCATCCTGGAATTCTAAATTTTATCGTGGTTTCCGATTTTGCATCAACTGTCATTTTAACCGTTCCGTCCCAAGGATAAGATGTTTGTTGCGTCACTTTTATTTCTTTATCATCATTTAGATTGATAGTGGCTGTGTTTGATGCATATAAATTAACGTAAACCGTATTGTTTCCTTTTGAATACATAAGTCCTGGAATAGACGGAACAAATCGAATAACATTTGTAGGACAACAAGAGCAATCAAACCAAGCTTGACGCGTACAAGAGCCACGATTAAACTTATATTCTCCATCCGATTCCAGCGCATTTGGATAGAAGAAGTTAATGCCATCTAAGGATAAACCAGAAATTAATCCATTGTAGAGCGTACGCTCAATTACATCAAAATATTTTGTGTCTCCATACAGGTTATGCAACTTATGATTCCAGTACACACTACCAATAGCCGCACACGTTTCACTATAAGCAGTAAGATTTGGTAACTCATAGTTTTCTCCGAAGCTTTCTCCATCGTGTCTTGCTCCCAGCCCTCCCGTAATGTACATTTTTTTTGATACCATATTATCCCAAAGGTCATTAACAGCAGCCTCATACGAACTGTCGTCCTGAAGTGCAGCAATATCTGTCATAGCCGCATACATATAAACTGCCCTTACAGCATGACCAACAACCTCATCTTGCTGTACAACAGGTATATGGTCTTGGGAATAAGAACCAAATAATTCGTGGTTTTCAGAATTACCTCTATTATCCAAAAAATACTTAGCAAGTTTAATATAGTCTTCTTTTCCTGTTATTTGATAAAGTTTTATTAAGCCTGTCTCTATGATCTGATGTCCAGGTACAGTATGTATTTTTCCTTCTTCACTCCCAAATGTCTCAACCATTAAATCTGCGTTCTTTAAAGCAATATTTAAAAAATTCTTTTTACCAGTTGCCTTAAAATGAATAGCAGCTGCTTCATAAAGATGGCCAGCATTATACAGCTCGTGACTTGCTGCCAAGGACTCCCATCGTTTGCCTTCTTTGACCTCAACCCATGGTGCTGGTGGTTTAGCAGGATTGATGGTTCTCCAAGTTGTTAAATAGCCGTCTTTTTCTTGACCAACCTTTATAATATCTATTAATGAATCTAGAACTTTTTCTAACGTAGCATTTTTTGCGCTAATCAAAGAATTTGATGCACCTTCTATAATCTTATATACATCTGTGTCGTCAAAGGGCATTTCGCCTTTTACTTCGCCTTCTCTATCTCCTCCCGCAACTAAGAAATTATCTAGCCTACCTTCTTCTTCACATTTAGCAATAGCGTATTCTATGGTTTTTTCCTGTACCCGCTTTATAATCGGCAACCAAAACTCGTCGGATAATTTTACGTGTTGTATATCCACGGGTTCTATTGTATAACCTTTTTCAGTTTTATATTTTTCTTTTTGACCGTCAACTTTTGGTTCTTGTTTACAATTGAAACAAATAAAGACAAGACTGAAAAAGATGCTTATTTTGAGTTTTTTGAAAATCATCATTCCATTTACTAATTAGCCTCAAAAACAACCACAGAAAATGCAGGAATATCTAACGTTATTTGATTCTTTTTAGATTTATAATCTTTGAATTCTTTTGGTGAAATTTTATTGGGATTCTCAAATGTATTATAATCTTGAATCTTTTCTGAAGACAGTATTGTAGCGGATCTTGGCTTTAAGTTGTCCACATTTATGGTAACTTCATAATCCTTTTTAATATCAATATTTACCAAGGAAATATATGTTCTACCATTGTTGTCTTTTGATGCTGAGACAGAAATAGCAGGAACGTTTCCATAATCTGGATTGTTTTCAATCTTAGTTGGCAATAAAAGTGCATCTTGATGTACCTTATACATATTCATTACATGATACGTTGGAGTCAATATCATTTTTTCGCCTTCGGTTAAAATTACTGCCTGAAGAACATTTACCGTTTGAGCCAAGTTAGCCATATGAACGCGGTCTGCATGATTATTGAAAATATTAAGTGTTAAACCTGCAATCATAGCATCGCGCATGGTGTTTTGCTGATATAAAAACGCATTATTTGTGTTTGGCATTACATTGTACCAACCTCCCCATTCATCAACTATAAGGCCTACTTTTTTTTCAGGATCGTATTTATCCATAACCTCACTGTTCTTTGTTATGAATTCTTCCATAAACCAAGCACGCTGCATAGTTTTAAAGTATTCCTCTTCTGTGAAATCAAATGAAGAGCCTTTATTTTCCCAATTAAAAACAGAATAATGATGAACGGATAAACCTTCAATTGATTTCAGCGGAATGTTCTTCATAACTGTTTCCGTCCAGTCATAATCGTCCCAGCCTGGACCTACCGCAATTCGGTATAACCCTTCTGTATTGGAATAGCTAGTCATCGCCCTGGCGTACCGCTTGTAAAGATTGGAATAGTAATCTGCAGTCATATCTCCACCACAATCCCAAGACTCGTTTCCAATGCCCCAATATTTTACGTTCCAAGGTTTGGCTCTACCATTTTCAGCCCTTAAATCCGTTAAGTTGCTAGAACCGTTTGCATTGTTAACATACTGCTCCCATTCCACAGCTTCTTCTATTGTACCAGAATTCATGTTAACAGCTAAATAGGGCTCGGCTCCGATTTGCTCACATAAATTCAAGAATTCATGAGTACCAAAACCATTATCTTCTCTTACATTGCCCCAAGAATAATTTTCTATGTGCTTACGTTGGTCTTTGGGCCCAATAGCATCCTTCCAATGGTAGGTGTCTGCGAAGCAACCACCTGGCCATCTCAGGTTTGGGATTTGAAGTTCTTTTAGCGCTTCAATAATATCGTTTCTAACGCCACTTGTGTTTGGTATCTTGCTATCATCGCCAACGTAAAGACCTCCATAAATACATCTACCGAGATGTTCGGCAAAGTGGCCATAAATATGTTTACTAATTGTATCTGTGGGTTGTTCCGAGTCAATTTCTACAATGATATTTTGACTAAAAGCAGATGCCAAAATCAAAGAAAACAGTATTGAGAATGTACTTTTCATTTTACAAGTGTATTTTTTACATTTAGTAAATATAAACAAAAAATGAATATCTTTATAAAAATTTAAACTATTGAACGCCTATAATCCACAAGACAAAGTTCTACTAGCTGTAGACTGCATTATTTTTGGTTTTGACAACGAAGATTTAAAAGTACTTTTTGTAAAAAGAGATTTTGAACCGGAAAAGGGTAATTGGTCCTTAATTGGTGGTTTTCTAAAAAAGGAGGAGACTTTAAATGATGCCGCTAATCGTATTCTCCATAATTTAACTGGAGTAAATGATATCTATATGGAACAATTTTATACATGGAGTAATATTGACCGTGACCCAGTAGAAAGAACAATCTCAACATCATACTATGCCATTATAAACATTCAGGAGTACAATGAAAAACTCACTGAACACCATAATGCAAAGTGGTTTAGCTTAACTGAAGCACCACACTTGATTTTTGATCATAATGAAATGTTGGCCAAGGCTACTAGACGTTTACGCCGAAGAACATCAATCAGCCCAATTGGTTTTGGACTATTGCCTGAAAAGTTCACGATGCGTCAGCTTCAAAAGCTATATGAATCTATTTTAGACAAGAAATTGGATAAAAGAAACTTTGTTAATAAAATAAAGTCAATGGATATATTAATAAAGTTAAATGAAAAAGATATGACCTCTTCTACCAAGGGATCATATCTCTATATTTTCGATCAGGAAAAGTATGATGCAAAACAGACTAATGATTTCTATCTGAAATTATAGTCCATTAATTAACACCTTTATTGATTTCCTTTTTTGTAATCTTCTAAAAACTTAGCCAGACCATTATCGGTTAAAGGGTGTTTTAGTAGCCCTTCGATAGAACTTAAAGGTCCCGTCATAACATCCGCTCCAAGTTTTGCACAATCAATAACATGCATTGTATGACGTACTGACGCTGCTAATATTTCTGTACCAAAACTATAATTATCATAAATATGTCTTATTTCTGCAATAAGATTTAACCCATCTGTAGAAATATCATCTAACCTACCAATAAAAGGACTTACATAGGTTGCACCAGCCTTAGCAGCTAATAATGCTTGACCTGGAGAAAACACCAAAGTCACATTGGTTCTTATGCCTTTATCGCTAAAATATTTACATGCTTTAACACCATCTTTTATCATTGGCAATTTTACCACAATCTGCTCATGTAACTCGGCTAATGCTTCACCTTCTTTTACCATACCCTCAAAATCTGTTGAAATGACCTCTGCACTAACATCACCATCTACAATATTACAGATATCCACATAGTGTTTCATTATATTATCATGGCCAGTAATACCTTCCTTTGCCATTAAAGACGGGTTTGTTGTTACACCATCTAAAATTCCCATATCCTGAGCTTCTCTTATCTGCCCTAAATTTGCTGTATCTATAAAAAACTTCATTCTTTTATTTATTTAATAGTTCTTTTACTTGATTGAAAACATTTTCTCCCGTGAACCCAAACTTATTATCTAATACACTCGCAGGTGCTGAATACCCAAAGTGATCTAACCCAAATATTTTACCGTTTCTTCCTACTAAACCTTCTAGATTAACAGGTAATCCGGCTGTTAAACCAAAAGAAATTACATCAGATGGAATGACTTCTTCTTGATAAGATTTTGATTGTTGCCTAAACAATCCTTCAGACGGTACAGAGACTACTTTTGATTTTATACTTAGTTTTTCTTCTAAAAGTTTAGCACCTTCCATCAGCGTCGAAACTTCAGAGCCATTTGCTATTAAAACCACATCCGGATTCTCAACATCTTTAACCACATAACCACCTTTTGATGTATGTGATGCATCTTTATATCTAGATTCGCCGTTTGTTGGTAAATCTTTTATTCCTTGTCTAGAAAGTATTAAACCTGTTGGTGTGTTTTTGTTTTCTAAAGCTAATTTCCATGATGCTACGGTTTCAGCAGAATCAGCTGGTCTTAAAGCTAAGAAGCTTGAGTGTCCGCTATGATTTTTAAGCTTTTCTAACAACCTTATCTGAGCTTCTTGTTCTACAGGTTGGTGTGTTGGCCCATCTTCACCAACTCTAAATGCGTCATGAGTCCAAACGTATTTAACAGGTAATTCCTGAATAGCACTCAGACGTATAGCTGGTTTCATATAATCCGAAAACACGAAGAATGTTGCCACCACAGGAATTACACCTCCATGCAAAGCCATTCCGTTTGCCATTGCGGCCATAGTTAATTCTGCTACACCTGATTGTAAAAATGCACCAGAAAAATCTCCTTTTTGTAAAGATTTAGTATGCTTTAGGAATCCATCCGTTTTATCACTATTAGATAAATCTGCAGAAGAGACAATCATGTTTTCAACATGTTGTGCTAAATAACCTAATACTGCAGAAGATGCTGCACGTGTTGCTAAACCTTCTTTGTATTCAATAGATTCAAAATCTAATTCTGGTAAATCTTCTGAAAAGAAACTATCTAATTTCTTAGCTAAGTCTGGGTAAGAATTTTTCCAATCTTCAATTTCCTTCTTTTTTGCTGCAGCCTTCTCTTTCTTATCTTCTATGAGTTCTAAATAGAATTTCTCTACATCCTCATACTTGGCAAAAGAATCTTCAACATTTGCTCCTAAATTTTTTAAAGTAGCTTCATAATCAGCTCCAGTATCTCCAATTGGTTTTCCGTGCAATTCACAGTGTCCTTCATAACTTTCACCATCCGCAGTAACACAACCTTTCCCCATTATCGTTTTACCTATGATTAAAGTCGGTCTCTTTTCTTCTTCATTGGCTTGTTTTAAAGCACTTCTAATTTCATCATGGTTATGAGCATCTATTGTAATAACATTCCATCCCCAAGCCTCATACTTCATAGCTGTATCTTCACTAGTTACCTCATCTGTCATCGTAGATAATTGCACATCGTTAGCATCGTAGAACATTATAAAATTGTTTAAACCTAAATGACCTGCAATTCTTCCGGCACCTTGCGAAATTTCTTCTTGAATACCTCCGTCCGAAATAAATCCATATATTTTATGATTCATCCAATCTCCAAAACGAGCACTTAGAAACTTTGCCGCAATTGCAGCTCCAACACCCATTACATGACCTTGACCTAAGGGTCCAGATGTGTTTTCTACACCTCGTTTTACATCAACTTCTGGATGTCCTGGAGTTACCGAATTCCATTGTCTGAAATTTTTGATATCATCTTTTGAATAATTATTGAACAAATAATATTGAGCATAAAGCAACGTAGAAAGGTGACCTGCATCCATAAAGAAACGATCTCTAAATTCCCATGACATATCCGATGGATCAAAATTTAAAAACTCAGAGTAAAGAATATGCATAAAGTCTGCACCACCCATTGGTCCTCCCGGATGTCCAGAATTTGCTTTTTCTACCATTGAGATACATAAAGCCCTTATATTATTTACTGCTAACTGGTCTATTTTTTTGTTCATATCAAATGAGTTTTTTTATTTATAATTAAAGTAACGATGAAAACATTTAAACTACACTTATAAGTGTTATTCACACACTTACAAATGTAAATAAATATTACTCACAAAGCTAAAATGTTCTTATTTTAATCAAGCACACGTTAAATGGGTTTGATTCTGTCGAAGAGTGTTTTTAAATATTTAAGCTAAAATTTTAATTTGAGAGAAAGATAATACTTAATTCTAATATGAAATAGCCCGACTTAGTGAATTTTCTAATTTTGGATTTCTTAAAACATCAAAAAAAATGACAAATTCCATAAATGATCTGTAGAGTACTTCTCAGAAAAAGAAAATATAAACGAAGATGAAAAACTGATTAAACTAACTAATCTTTACGTAAAAGCAGATCATTTTACAGCAACCTCCACAACACTAAACTAATTGCCTAAATGTAAAAAGCGGAGAACCTATCTTTTACGATTAATTCTCCGCTGTAGTGACCACGGCAGGATTCAAACCTGCAACCTTCTGAGCCGTAATCAGATGCGCTATTCAGTTGCGCCACGTGGCCTATTTAAGGGCTGCAAATATATAACTTTTATTAAAAAATCACCAAACTATTTATTTGAAAATCTAAATGATTATTTTTGAAACATGATTTCAAAAGACATTTTAGAACCGTTTTCATATTTGTTTGATGAAGAAATTCTCAAGAACATATCTCAAGTCGCAGATATCAAAACCTTCAAAAAGAACGATATCATTATTGATATTGGTCAAGAACTGAAATATGTCCCACTTTTAATAAGAGGTAATATTAAAGTATTAAGGGAAGACAATGAAGGTAGTGAATTATTACTTTATGTTCTAGAATCTGGCGATACTTGTGCAATGTCTCTAACATGCTGTATGGCTAAATCTGTGAGTAAGATAAGAGCTATTGCAGATGAGGATACTACTGTTATTATGATACCAATAGATACGATGAGAAGTTGGTTTGACACCAACGATAGCTGGAGAAGTTTTATTTTACAGAGTTATCAAATACGTTTTGATGAAATGCTAGAAACTATAGACACATTGGCATTTATGAAAATGGATGAAAGACTATTTAAATATCTTACAGACAAGGTAAAACTTTCTGCTTCTACAGATTTAGAAATTACTCATCAGGAAATAGCAGAAGATTTGCATACCTCTAGAGTTGTAGTTTCAAGATTATTGAAACAGCTTGAAAAACAAGAACGGATAACTCTTGGAAGAAATAAAATTCATGTTATAGATTTTTAATCTATTCAAAAAAATCCCTTAATAATTTAAATTTTAAAATTAAATGGAACTAATTAAAGAACCTTGGCCATGGTATGTCTCTGGTCCATGTATAGCTATTACAATGTTTTTACTGCTTTATTTTGGCAGAACTTTTGGCATGTCTTCTAATTTAAGAACCATGTGTGCTATTGGTGGAGCTGGAAAATATTCTGAATTTTTTAGGTTTGATTGGAAAAGCCATAGATGGAATCTCATTGTTGTTTTAGGTGCTGTTACAGGTGGATTTATTGCGCATTTTTTTCTTTCAAACCCTATAGATATGAATCTCAGTGCTGAGACTGTTAAAGATCTAAATGAGCTTGGTTTTAAAAATGCAGGAAACAGTCTTTTACCACCGGAATTGTTTGCTTGGGAAAATGTGTTAACTCTTAAAGGTATTACCATACTAATTGTTGGAGGCTTCTTAGTTGGCTTTGGTACACGCTACGCTGGCGGTTGCACCTCAGGACATGCCATTACAGGTTTAAGCAGCCTACAACTACCATCCTTAGTTGCCGTTATTGGTTTTTTTATTGGTGGTTTAATAATGATTCATTTAATATTCCCAATACTATTTTAAGATGAAGAATTTTTTAAAGTTTTTTTTAGTTGGAATATTCTTCGGAATTGTATTAGTTAAGTCTGAAGCCGTTTCCTGGTATCGTATTTATGAAATGTTTAAGTTTCAATCCTTCCACATGTACGGTATTATTGGCACTGCTGTTTTTACAGGTATTATTTTATTGTTAATTGCAAAAAAGAAACACCTTAAAACTACCCAGGGCACCTATTTGCGAGTTCCTTTAAAAGACAAAGGACTTATTAGATACATAGCTGGTGGAAGTATTTTTGGACTAGGTTGGGCACTTTGCGGAGCTTGCCCAGGACCAATGTATATTTTGGTAGGAACAGGTGTTTTTTCTATACTAATTGTAATAGCTGCCACACTAGTGGGCACATTTGTATACGGACTTTTAAAGCGTAAGCTTCCGCATTAGTCTGCGACCTATGTAACAAATAGTACATTAAGATTTTTTTGCTTTTATAATTTAGCGTAAATTTATAAGAGTAAGAAGGTTTTACACAGACTTCACTTCTGTTTAAATAAAAAATTACAACTAATGAAAATTGAACAATTATATACAGGATGTTTGGCTCAAGGTGCCTATTATATTGAATCTAAAGGAGAAGTTGCAATCATAGATCCATTAAGAGAAACCCAACAATATATAGATAAAGCAAAGTCTAATAATGCCAAAATTAAGTATGTTTTAGAAACGCATTTTCATGCAGATTTTGTTTCAGGTCATGTAGATTTGGCTGAAAAAACAGGTGCTACTATCGTTTTTGGACCAGGTGCACAAACAGAATACAATATTCATTCTGCTACTGATGGCGAAGAACTTAAACTTGGTGAGCTTACTATAAAAGTATTACACACACCAGGTCACACACTTGAGTCTGTAACGTATTTGCTTAAAGATAAAAACGGAAAAGACCATGCTATTTTTTCTGGAGACACCCTTTTTCTAGGTGATGTTGGCCGACCTGATTTGGCCATAAAATCAGATCTTACAGAACGAGATTTAGCTGGCATGTTATATGATTCATTAAGAACAAAAATTATGCCTTTGGCTGATGATGTTATCGTATATCCTGCTCATGGAGCTGGTTCTGCTTGTGGTAAAAATCTAAGCAAAGAAACCGTTGGTGTTTTAGGCGATCAAAAGAAAACAAACTATGCTTTGCGTGCAGATATGACCAAAGAAGAGTTTGTTGAAGAAGTGCTTGATGGTATTGCACCACCTCCACAATATTTTGCTAAGAATGCCATGATGAATAAAATGGGCTATAATGCTTTTGATGACATTCTTAAAACTGGAAACAATCCATTATCTCCTGAAGAGTTTGAAGCATTGGCTAATCATGAATCTGCTCTTGTTTTAGATGTAAGACCACAGTCTGAATTTATCAAAGGACATATACCTAACTCTATTTTTATTGGATTAAACGGACAATTTGCCCCTTGGGTTGGTGCTTTAATCACAGATATAAAACAGCCTATCTTATTAGTTGTCCCAGAAGGAAAATCTGAAGAAGCTGTTACCAGATTATCTCGAGTTGGTTACGACAATACCTTAGGTTATCTTGAAGGTGGTATAGACGCATGGAAGGCTTCAGGAAAAGAAATAGACTCCTTAGAATCTATCTCTGCTGAAGAATTTGAAAAGAGAGCAAACTCATCAGAATTAAATGTTTTAGATGTACGTAAAGATGGTGAATATAAAAGCATGCATTTAGAAAATGCTCAGCATTTTGCACTAGATTATATTAACAATCAAATGGATCAAATAGACAAGGACAAAACCTATTATGTACATTGTGCAGGTGGTTATCGTTCTGTTATCGCAGCTTCTATCCTAAAAGCAAGAGGTTATCATAATTTGGTAGACATTGCTGGCGGATTTGGTGCTATTAAGAAAACAAACTTACCTACTACCGATTTTGTTTGTCCATCAACACTTTAAAACTCTTTTATTATGAAAAAGAACATGGGAAGTTTAGACAAAGGCATTAGAATTGTAATTGCAATTGGCATAGCCTTATTGTATTATTTTAATGTAATTGAAGGTACACTGGCTTATGTTTTAATGGCATTGGCTATTGTTTTCTTACTGACAAGTTTTATTAGTTTCTGTCCGCTTTATTTACCTTTTGGATGGAATACCTGTAAACGCAAATAATTACAAAATGAAGAATACGACTGTACAAGTACAAAATCTAAAATGTGGAGGTTGTGCTAATACTATACTAACGCAATTATCTAAACTAGACGGCATAACTGATGTTTCAGTTAACAATGACACAGACGAAGTAAGTTTTAATTACAATTCAGAAAAAGAATTTGAAACTGTAAAAACAAAACTTTCAGACCTTGGTTACCCAATTGTTGGCGAGCAAAACTCACTTCCTAAAAAGGCTAAATCTTTTGTGAGTTGCGCGGTTGGAAGAATTACAAAATAAAAAAATCCCTCGATTGAGGGATTTCTTTTTTATACTATTTCTGCACTAAGTCCTGCTTGTAAAAGCTTGGAACATCGTGGCTTTAAATCTTCGTAAGCACCTGTTTTTACAGTACACTTTCCTTTATAATGTACAATAATAGAACATTGTTCTGCTTGTTCTGGTGTGTGATCGCATGCGTAGATTAGTGTATCTATTACATGATCAAAGGTATTCACATCGTCATTAAATAAAACAATCTCATTTTGTTTCAGTACTTCTTCTTCGAGGAGTAATTCTTCAGATAATTTTTCTTTCGTCATAACTACAAACGGATTTGAGGATTTCTCGTTTTAATTACACTAATTTATGAATTTTAACGATACCCAATCACCTCTTTTTAGGGTTTCTTTCAATTTTAACATGTGTTTATTACATAGATCTTCAAGCATTGTAATGTCTTCTTCGTAAAAACCACTCAGATACAACTCTCCATTAGCATTCAAACACTTAGCATAACTTGGTATATCTGCTAATAGAATATTTCTGTTAATATTAGCTATAATTGTGTCGTAGTGTTTATTCTCTAAAAGCTTTACATCTCCTTCGTATACCGAAATATGTTCGCAATCATTTCGCTCTACATTCTCTAAACTATTGAGGTAACACCAATTATCTATATCTATAGCATCTAGTTTTGTAGCACCTACTTTCTCTGCTAAAATGGCCAAAACACCAGTACCACAACCCATATCTAAAACTGATTTATTTTTAAAATCATTTTTTAAAATATGCTGAATCATCATGTGTGTGGTTTCATGATGACCTGTACCAAAACTCATTTTTGGCTCTATAATGAGGTCAAATTTTGTATCTGGTTTATCATGAAATGGAGCACGTACAGTTACCAAATCGTCTACAACTATTGGATTGAAATTCTTTTCCCATTCAGCATTCCAATTGGTTTGTTCTATTTCATCAAACTCATAGGTAATCTTAAATTCATCAGAATTAAGAATCTCAATTTCATCTAAAATAAATGCATTCCAATCGTCTTTTTGAATGTATGCAGTAACACCTTCAGAATCTTCTACAAAACTTTCAAAACCAGCATAACCTAGCTCAGCAATTAAAATTTCTGTAGCAGGTTGAAGTGGTTCTACCTTAAACTCGTAGCCTATGTAAATTGGGTTTGTCATTTAAAATGCATTCACAATTGCAAAGAAGTCTTCAGCCTTAAGCGAAGCACCACCAATAAGTCCACCATCTACATCTGGTTTAGAAAAAATTTCTTGAGCATTATTTGGCTTTACACTTCCTCCATATAAGATAGACACAGAATCTGCAACTTCAGTACCATATTTTGCTGCTAATGTTTTTCTAATAAACGCATGCATATCTTGTGCCTGTTCTGGTGTTGCTGTCTCACCTGTACCAATTGCCCAAACTGGCTCGTATGCTAAAACAATATGCTTAAAAGCATCTGCTTCTAAATGGAATAATGCGTTTTTAATTTGATTTTCTACAACAGTTTCTTCTTTTCCTGACTTACGATCTGCTAATTCTTCGCCAAAACAAAAAATAACTCGCATTTCGTTTTCTAATGCTGCATCAACCTTTTTCGCTAAGGTTTCATCGGTTTCATTAAAGTAGGCTCTGCGTTCACTATGGCCTAATATAACAGTATTTACACCTATACTTTTTAACATTGAAGCACTCACCTCACCTGTATAAGCTCCACTTTCTGCGAAGTGCATATTTTGTGCTATAACTTCTACATCGTAATCTTTAGTGGATTGAAAGGCCTGCCATAGGTTGGTGAATGTTGGCGCTATCATCACCTCTGCATCTGAAGTTTTTACTTGCTTTTTCATAGCATTAATTAAAACTTCAGTTTGCGATAAATCATTATTCATTTTCCAGTTACCAGCAACAATATGTTTTCTCATGATTTTTTTAAAATTGATTCAACTTAATTTGAAGTATACAAAAATAAGACTTTAAAGAAGAAAGCCGATTGATAATTGTCAGTTAATTGTTAAGATAACTTTACTCTTGGATCTAGCCAAGCATAAATAATATCAACAAGTATATTGATGGTTATAAAGACAATTGCAATAATTAAAACCGATCCCATTATTACTGGTAAATCTAGAGTATTTAATGCATTAACTATTTCTTTTCCTAAACCATTCCAACCAAAAATATACTCTACAAAAACAGCTCCTGCAAGCATAGAAGCAAACCATCCTGAAATTGCTGTAACCACTGGATTTAATGCATTTTTTACAGCATGATTTTTTATCACCTTAAACTCGCTTAATCCTTTTGCTCTTGCGGTTCTTATGTAATCTTGACTCATTACATCTAATAGCGAGTTACGCATGAGTTGAATAACGACAGCCAACGGACGAATACCCAAAACAATGGCAGGAAGTATTAAATTTTTCCATTTTATGGTCATTTTTTCACCAAAATCATCTAATTCGTAAAGGCTTCCTGTCATTTCTAAATTGGTGTATTTGTGCAAAACAAAACCAAACAACCATGCAAACAGAATTGCGCTAAAAAAAGATGGTACACTCATACCAAACGTACTTAGCACTTGTATGGTTTTATCTATCCATGTATCTCTATATAATGCTGAAATTATTCCTAAGATAATACCAAGAATTATGGCTATTGCAATAGCTGAAACGGCCAAAACAAAGGTATTGGGAATAGTTTCACCAATAACATCTGTTACTTTTTTGCCTTGCTTAGTGAAGGATTCTCTTAAGTAAGGGGTTTTTACAACCGTTGTAGTATTTCCGATTGTAAATAACCTTGCTGCATTATACTTATTAGTGCTTAAAAACGTATAATCTTCTGTGTTATTAGAGTGAAATGACACTGGAGATAAGTCATTTAAATAGTACAAAAACTGTGTTCCGATTGGTTTATCAAAACCATATTTTTTCTTAACAGCCTTTACTTGATCATCGGATTGATTTTGACCCAACATCATCTTTGCTGGATCACCTGGAAGAATGGTAAATAAAAAGAAAATAACAGTAACTACACCTAATAAGGTGATGAATGCGTAGAATAGTTTATTTACGAAGTATCTTATCAAATTAAAGCTCTATATCTTCAATATCATTCCAATGTGCTTTATTTACAACTGTTCCTTTTTCCAAAATAACGATACCTGGATTTGCGCGGACAATTGTTTTAACCACCTTTTCATCACATAAGTAGAAATCAAAATTAAGATTATAATCTTGTTTCACTTTTTGTTTTTCAGCTTCGCCAGAAGAGGTTAAACCAATTACAGTATATCCTTTTTTAATAGCTTGGTCTGTAAAGGCTTTTAATTTAGCAACTCCATCTGACTCGGCAGTTGTTATATTGTACATTGCAACCATTACCAGCTTATCTTTTTCCATAAAATAAGTCGTTAGATTTTCATCTTCAGACTCAATAGAAAAATCTTGGATTGGTGGCACATAACCTTCATCTATTGTCTTTGTTTCAACACCAACATATTCGCCTTCTACAGTTGGATAGCTTCCGTTGGTCACAAACTCTTTTTCTTCACCATTAACGTTAAATGTCCATGTATATTCTAAAACTGGTTTTGCTGCATTTTCTGGAATTTCCATTTGCTTTGGTAAGTTCTTTCCAATTGCATAAGCTCTAAAATCGATAGCTGGTAAATGCATTAACACATGGTAACCAAACCATAAAGACACAATAAAACTGAGTAGTGCAATAACTGTAGTCGGTAATTTAGTAAATAATGGTTTTATATGTCTTAAACCTGCTACCAAAATCAATATTAACACTAATAAAATGACATCTTTAGTAAAGCTTTCCCAAGGTGTTAATTTTAACGCATCACCAAAACAACCACAGTCTTTTACCTTATCAAAATATGCTGAATAAAAAGTTAAAAATGTGAAGAAAACTATCATGGCCAACAAACTGTAAACTGTAAATTTCGGTTTGTAACCAATGAGTAAAAACACACCTAAAACAACCTCAAAAACTACAACAAAAACAGAAAGCAATAAGGCGTAAGGAATCATGAATTCCATGTTTAGTACATCTGCTCCAAAATACTCTTGCAGTTTATAGGAGAACCCTAAAGGGTCGTTCAGTTTAATAAACCCAGAGATTATAAATAAAACTCCAACAAATATTCTGCTAATGTGTGTGATGTATTTCATGTTTTTTTCATTCCTATGTTAGTAGGAATTTATTTTAAATTATTAAGGCTTCGATTGCGCTCTGCCAGACACTCATTTATTTATTTATTCTCCCTCTCCCAAATGAATCATGGCAAAAACAGCATAATTTATCATGTCTTGATAATTAGCATCTATACCTTCGCTTACAATGGTTTTGCCTGCGTTGTCTTCAATCTGCTTTACGCGTAATAGTTTTTGTAAAATTAAATCGGTTAACGAGCTTACACGCATATCTCTCCAAGCTTCACCATAATCGTGATTTTTGTTCATCATTAATTCTTTGGTTAGTGCCACTTTTTCATCATAGAATTTTGTTGCTTCTTCCGTGCCCATATCTGGCTGCTCTACAACACCTTTTTCTAACTGAATTAATGCCATAACACAGTAGTTAATGATACCTATAAACTCACTTACTTCTCCTTCATCAACCTTTCTTACATCGTTTTCTTGTAACCCTCTAATACGCTGCGCTTTTATAAAAATCTGATCGGTAAGCGATGGCAATCTTAATATTCTCCATGCACTTCCGTAATCGCTCATTTTATTTACAAAAAGTGTTCTGCACTTTTCTATAACAGCATCGTATTGTTTTGATGTATCTTGCATATAATTCCGTAAAAATTTCTGTAAATTTCGCTTATTTAGTTTAAAGTTCAAAGTTCTGTATCCATTCATTTATTTCGGACTTAAAAGTTTATGAATATGTTAACTTTGCCTTTTTTAAAATGAAATTTTACAACTCTAGCATGACCATAAACTGCAAAGGCAAACTCATTGACATCTCTACTCCCAAAGTAATGGGAATCCTTAACGTAACACCAGATTCCTTCTATGATGGTGGACAATACAAAGATGAATCTTCCATTTTAAAACAGGTTGAAACCATGCTGAAGGAAGGTGCTACTTTTATAGATATTGGTGGTTATAGTTCGCGTCCTGGTGCAGATTACGTAAATGAAGCTGAAGAATTAAATCGTGTGGTGCCTGTTGTACAACTTATTCTGAAGCATTATCCTGAAACCCTAATTTCTATTGACACGTTTAGAAGTGAAGTTGCTAAAAAAAGTATTGAAGCTGGCTCGGCAATTATTAATGATATTTCGGCTAGTCATTTAGATAAAAACATGATTACAACCGTTGGACAACTTGGTGTGCCTTACATAATGATGCACATGAAAGGCAATCCTAAAACCATGCAACAGCAAACTGATTATGACGATTTAATTAAAGACATTAACAGCTATTTTGCAGAACGTATTGCAAAGGCGCATGCTGCAAAAATCAACGATATAATTATAGATCCTGGCTTTGGTTTTGCTAAAACAACAGAACAAAATTACGAGCTACTTAACAATATGGAGTTATTGCAAATAGTTGACAAACCTATTTTAGCAGGCGTATCTAGAAAGTCTATGATTTACAAAACACTAAATACAACTTCTGAAAACGCACTTAATGGCACAACCGCTTTGCACATGGTTGCATTGCAAAAAGGAGCAAAAATCTTACGAGTGCATGATGTAAAAGAAGCCGTGGAGTGTGTAACTTTATTTAATCAATTAAAGCAGAAATAAATGAAAAAGCTTTTATACCTCTTATTGGCAACTGCATTTTTAAGCTGCAACAACGAACGTGTACTACAATTACCAGAAATTGAAAGTGCAGAAATTATTGAAGTTTTAGACGTTTCACCGGCCTACATTTTTTATGATGAAACACAACCTGACTCAACGCTCTTTAATAGAAAAAATCTTATAGGCACTACAAATTGGTTGGTTAATGTAGATAAGCGCTTAACGTTAAAACAAGCTATTCCTCATATTCAATATCTACAAGATAAACGTAAAAAAGCTTCTATGCACAAGAATGAAGCCGCAAAGAATTACTTTACTTGTAATGATAAAAGTATTAGGAGTTTAGGATTTTTTGAATTTACAGATGTGAATTATACAACTGATGTAGAATTAGATGAAAATCAGAATACAGGCAATCATCGGACACTTCTAATTCATTTTTTTAATGATGACAATTTTACATTAAATGAGTTTATGGGCGACGAACAAGTAAAGAGCGATAAAGTTAATCTTAAGCAGCATTTTAACTTTAAGTATTTCTTTCCATATAGTAGAACAAATGAAAAAATTTCAGTCATATTATCATTTGATAAGAAAATGAGTTTTCAGAAATATATATCGATTAGAGAAAAAATGAATTACTTCATAAACCGAAAAAATGTAATTGTGAATGAAGAATTCATTTATTAACATAAATTATTAAATTAGCAAAAAGCACTAACCTTGGAAAACCTTCAACTTTGGGAATTTAGATTTATAGACTTTGTAGATGTTTTCCTTGTGGCTATTCTACTCTATTACATCTACAAGCTTGTAAAAGGTACTGTGGCTATCAATATTTTTATTGGTATTCTTATTATTTATTTTGCCTGGCGACTTACAGACTACCTGCAAATGCAGATGCTTTACAGCATTTTTGATGGTTTTATGAAGGTTGGTATTATTGCACTTATTGTAGTTTTTCAGCCCGAAATCCGAAAGTTTTTATTGCTCGTTGGATCAACAAATATTGGTGGTAAAAAGGGAATTTTCAAAAATTTTAAATTCTTAAAAAACGACGACCAAACCTCTACAGATGTCGATGCAATTATAACGGCTTGCAACAAAATGGGAGCTACAAACACTGGAGCATTAATCGTTATTGAACGTAACAACAACCTCGACTTTTTAACTAATACTGGTGATGAGATGAATATTTTAGTATCTCAACCTATTATTGAAAGTATCTTTTTTAAAAACAGTCCGTTGCACGATGGTGCTATTATTATTGATAAAAATGTGGTAAAAGCCACACGTGTTATATTACCAGTTAACAACGAAAAAAACATACCTGAGCGTTTTGGGTTAAGACATAGAGCTGCCATTGGTATCACCGAAAAAACAGATGCACTTGCCATTGCTGTGAGCGAAGAAACAGGGCAAATATCCTATATTAAAAATGGTGAATTTGTGATGTTTAAAGACACAGATGATCTTGTAAAAAAGATTAAAGAAGACTTAAACTAAATGAACTGTAAAAATTGTAATAACGCCCTTAAGGATACTCAGAAGTATTGCGATGAATGCGGTGCAAAGATTATACAGAATCGCTTAACACCTCGAGTAATAGCTGCACAGGTAAACGAACAGTTTTTATCTATTGATAACAAGTTTTTAAAAACATTTATTGATCTTTTTAAAAAACCTGAAGATGTAATTACAGGTTATATAAATGGTACACGAAAAAGATATATTGATGTCTTACAATACTTTGCTGTTTCTTTAACTCTAGCTGGTATACAGGTATTTCTAATGACAACATTTTTTAAAGATGCTTTTGAATTTAGCTCTGAAGTATCAGGAAATGCGCAAAATATAGCCAATCAAGAAAGTAATCCTTTTGGAGGTGTTGTTTATGATATGCTTACCAAATATCAAGGATTAGTTTATATTTTAACTGTACCACTTTCTGCCGTGGGTTCATGGTTGGCTTATTTTATAAATGGAGAGCGAAAATACAACTATACTGAACATCTTATTTTGAACCTCTATTATTCTGCTCAGATAATCATTATCACTGCCGTTTTCAGTATTTTATTTTTATTATTCGGTTTAAACTATTTAATTGTTTCAACAATACTTACACTGCCTATCTTCATTTATTTATTTTATGTACTAAAGCGCGTTTTTAAGGAAAACTTTTTAAATACTTTAGCTAAGTTCATTCTCACTATGTTTATTTATATGTCTTCATTACTAATTTTGATGATACTAATTGCACTTGTATTAGCTGTAATTACAATAGCACAAAAATGAAATGTAAAAATTGCCATACCCAACTTAAAGAAACATACAACTATTGCAACAGCTGCGGTGGCAAAGTAATTAGAAAACGTTTAACCTTAAAGCATCTTTTTGAACATCTAAGCGAAACATTTTTTAATTACGACAATAAGTTATTAAGAACCATTATCTCTCTTTTCACAAAACCAGAAGCCGTAATTTGTAATTATGTAGATGGAGTTAGAAAACGCTATATTAATCCGATTAGTTTTTTGGGTTTATCCTTAACACTTGCTGGACTTTCAGTTTTTTTAATCAAAAAATTTTATCTAGAATATTTTGACTTAAAAGCCTGGATGATGAGTCTCGAAATTTTTTCTAATGAATACTCACAGCGTGCACTTGAAAGCTACTCTACAAGTGATAGCATGGAATATAGTTCCTTTATATTTTCTGCTATAATTCCTGTTTTTGGTATTATTTCTCGTATTGTTTTCTACAACAAAAAATATAATCTTACAGAGCATATTGTTATTTACATATACACGATGTCTTTGTATTCTATAATAAGTATACTTATTGGGCAAGCAATTCTGATTATAGCACCTACATACTATATATCATTTATATTTTTAAGCTATCCCGTAATACTTATTTATCATTGTTATGTATTAAAACGAATCTTTAAATTATCGTTTTCTGAATTACTTCTAAAGACGTTTTTGTTCTTAGTTATTTTCTTGCTTAGCTATATAATTATTGGTGTAATTTCTTTTGTTGTCGGCTTACTTTTAGGCTCATATGACATAAATAGCTTTAAGCCAAAAACATAATTTATATAGCTTCAGCTTTTAAAAACTGTACTTCATAAAGGTTTTTGTAATAACCATCTTTCTTCTTAAGTAAAGATTTGTGTGTTCCCATTTCTACAATCTGTCCTGCATCCATAACAATAATTTTATCTGCTTGTTGAATAGTCGCTAATCTGTGCGCAATAACAATTGAAGTTCTTCCTTTGGTAATTGTATCTGTAGCATCTTGTATTAATTGCTCAGAGTAAGAATCTACAGAGGAAGTCGCTTCGTCCAAAATTAAAATACTCGGATTTGTAACATAAGCTCTTAAAAACGAAATCAGTTGACGCTGACCAGAAGAGAGCATTACACCACGTTCTTTTACATTATAGTGATATCCACCAGGAAGACTTGTTATAAAATCGTGTATACCAATAGCTTTTGCCGCAGTGACAACATCGTCTTCTGTAATATATTCATTATTAAGCGTGATGTTATTGAGAATGGTATCCGCAAATAAAAATACGTCTTGCAATACGATTGCAATCTGATTACGTAACGAACTTAAAGTCATATCCTTTATGTCTGTACCATCAATTCTAATATGACCCGAATTTATTTCATAAAAACGATTCAATAAGTTGATGATTGTAGATTTCCCAGCTCCTGTAGCACCCACTATAGCGACAGTTTCTCCAGCCTCTACATTAAAAGAAATGCCTTTTAAAACTTCTTCATCTTTTACATATGAGAATCTTACATTATCAAACTCTATCTCACCTTTAAAATGATTGGCTTCAATTGTACCAAAATCATCTATATTAGAGGTTGTATCTAATACTCTAAACACACGATCAGCAGCTACCATTCCCATTTGTAGCGTATTAAATTTGTTGGCAATTTGATACAATGGTCTAAAAAGCATTGGTATAAACATTGTAAATGAAATCAAATCACCCAAGGTTGTAGTTGCCCCTTGGTTTATAGCTGTAAACCCACCAACTAAAATCACCAAGGCCATAGTAAGCGAAGACACAAACTCTGCTACTGGAAAGAAAATAGAATTATACCAAACAGTTTTTAACCAGCCTTTTTTATGACGTTCGTTTATTTCTTTAAATTTTTTATATTCGGTTGCTTCTCTTGTGAACAATTGCAAAATTTTCATTCCTGTAACGCGCTCTTGCACAAAAGAATTAAGGTTAGAGACTTCTGTTCGCACATCTTCAAAAGCTCTCTTCATATACTTCTGAAAAATCTTAGTAGCAACTATAATAATTGGCATCGTTGCAAAAACGATCAAACTCAATTTTAAGTTGATAAATGCCATAAAAATCGCCACAACCAACATTTTTAGAATATCACTAAAAATCATGAACAAACCTTGCCCAAAAATATCTGCAATACGCTCCATGTCTGTTACAGCTCTGGTAATAAGGACACCTACAGACGACTTATCAAAATACGTCATTTTAAACTTTAGAATATGCTTAAAAAGTTTAACACGAATATCTTTCACCACTGATTGACCCAACCAGCTTGCATAATATATAAATAGTAGCTGAGACACAACCTCCAAAACAAGAAGCACAAGCATAATGCCCATGTAAAACACAAAACCTCCATACTCTTTATTAGCTATTTTTATGTCTATGGCATCCTTTAAAATCCTTGGTCTTAACGCACCAAAAACAGCCAAACCAATAACGCAAATTAAGGAGATTACAAATACTGTTTTGTAAGGTTTTATATAATGTAGTAATCGCTTAAAAAGCGATGTATCGAATATTTTCTTTTTATTTTTTTCTGCCATCGTAAGCCAAAATTAGCTCTATAAATGCTTATTAAATTTTAATCGTTTCTGGATATTCAATATTTACCAAATATAATCCATGTGCAGGAACTGAAAATCCTGCCTTGCCTCTATCCTTTGATACAATTATTTGGTGTAAATCTTCAGGTTTTAATTTTCCTAAACCAATGTTTATCATAGTACCAACAACAGCTCTAACCATATTTCGTAAAAACCGATTGGCTTTTATGGTGAACAAAAGTTCATCATCATTTTGAGTCCAAAACGCTTCCATAATATTACAATTATAAGTTTTTACATCTGTATTACTCTTAGAAAAGCATTGAAAGTCTTTATACTCAAATAAAATTTTACAAGCTTGGTTCATTGCATCAACATCTAAAGGTAAATGCATTTGATATGAATAATCGTAATCAAATACATTTTTTATTGTTGAAACCTTGTAATGATATGTTCTACTCAAAGCATCAAATCTTGCATGTGCATTAGGTGTAACTCTAAAAATATCATGAATAGCTATATCTTTGGGTAAAAAAGAATTCAACTTATAAGTAAGATCTTTTTCTTTAAAATCTCCATCAAAATTGAAATGAGCATACATTTGCGATGCGTGCACACCTGCATCAGTTCTTCCTGCACCAACGATATTGATAGTTTCTTTTAAAATAGTACTTAACGCTTTTTCTATAACTTCTTGTACCGAAATGGCGTTTGGCTGATTTTGCCAACCATGATAGGCTTTACCATTATATGATAACTCTAAAAAATATCTCAAAAGATTGGCTATTTTTGCTTTTTAAAGTCACAAAGATACATAGAATCGGTAGTTAAAATCACAATATTATCTTAATGCAAAAGATACTGCTCTTATCAGACACACATAGTTACATTGATGACACTATTATTAAATATGTGAAGCAAGCCGATGAAGTTTGGCATGCTGGTGATATCGGAGATTTAAAAGTAACCGATGAAATAAAAAAACATAAGCCTTTAAAAGCCGTTTACGGTAATATTGATGACACAAAAGCAAGAGCCGAATTTCCTTTAAATCTACGTTTTAAATGTGAAGAAATTGATGTTTGGATAACACATATTGGTGGTTATCCTTCAAAATATAACGGTCGGGTTAGAGAAACACTTCAGAATAATCCTCCAGATTTATTTATTTGTGGCCACTCTCATATTTTAAAAGTAATTCCAGATAAAAAATTAAACCTACTACACATGAATCCAGGTGCTATTGGCAAGCATGGATTTCACCATAAAAGAACAATGTTGCGATTTAATATTGATGGTAAACAAATAAAAGATCTCGAAGTTATAGAATTTGAAAGGTAAAAATGAAAAACCCAGACGGCAGCGTCTGGGTTTTTCGCACTAATACTACTAAGATTTTAGGTTCTATCGTAATCTATCTACAGATTTTACAAGATCTTCATCCTTTTTAATAGCCTTGTTTGCCAAGACTAAACACACAATAGAAAAAATAGGAAGAAGAATCCCAATACCTTTCTCAGAAACATTCGTTTCTCCAGATATATTTAGAGATTGATATACAAAGATTCCTAGTAAAATAAAGTTTAATATTATATTAACTCGTCCCATTACAAATTGAGACTTTCTATTTTTAAAACTAAAAATCGAAATTAAAGATAATAAAGCAGATGCTAAAAACAAGCCCAAATACAAATAATTATCTGTTGCAAAAACTTTCACATCTTCAGTGTTAGTCCACAATTGAAACACAAATATTAGTCCAGCAGAAATAACTACAGATAAAAATAAATAAAGTGTTTGTATGCGCTGAATCATATCTTCAATTAAAAATTGCTCGGCAAAATTAGTAGTTTATTTTTTAAAAAGATAGAAATTGTTTTAAAATAAAATTGTATTATTGCAATAGAATGTGGCAACGTACTGAGTTGCATCATTCTATCTTCCAAATTAATTTCACTTTTTTTCTTTTTATTTCATTTAGAAAATATTGAATTAATAATATCAAATTGTAATACATTATATAACATACGAATGTTTGAAATTTCACAGTTAAAAGCTAAAAAGCTTCCTGAATTACAGGATATAGCTAAACAACTAAATGTACCTAAGTATCGCTCACTAAAAAAGCTAGACTTGGTATATCAAATCTTAGATTATCAAGCTGCAAACCCAGAAGCAGTAAAAGCAAAGGTTGAAACAGACTCTAACCAAAAACCAGAGCAAAAACAAAATAAGCCTCAACAAAAAAGAGCTAGAGTACAGAGAAAACCAAAAGAAACTAACGATCAAAAATCTTTGGAGTTTTCAGATAAAAAAGAGGACGCTAAGCCAAAAGAACAAAAATCGAATAAGTCTAACAACGAAAAGCAAAATCAGCAACGTCAAGACAATAAGTCTAACGATCGTAAAGAAGACAATAGACGTTCTAACAACAACAATCAGAAAAACGATAATAGACAAAACCGAAATAACAATAATAACAATCAGAAAAACAATGGTAATAAGGATAACAGAAACCGTTATCGTGAGCCAGATTTTGAGTTTGATGCTATTATTGAAAGTGAAGGAGTCTTAGATATAATGCAAGATGGTTATGGATTCTTAAGATCATCTGACTATAACTACTTAACCTCACCTGACGATATTTATGTATCGCAATCTCAAATACGTTTATTCGGACTTAAAAAAGGTGATACTGTTCTTGGTCATGTAAGACCACCTAAAGAAGGTGAAAAGTATTTCCCTCTTATTAAGGTAAGTAAAATCAATGGTCAGGATCCTAATGTAGTAAGAGATCGTGTTGCTTTTGAACACTTAACTCCTCTTTTCCCTAAAGAGAAATTTAATATTGCAGAAAAACAAAGCACTATTTCTACGAGAATAATGGATTTATTTTCTCCAATAGGAAAAGGGCAACGTGGTATGATTGTATCACAACCTAAAACTGGTAAAACTATGTTACTCAAGGATGTGGCTAATGCAATAGCTGCTAATCATCCTGAAGTATATCAAATGATATTACTTATTGATGAAAGACCTGAGGAAGTAACAGACATGCAACGTAATGTACGTGGTGAAGTTATTGCTTCTACTTTTGATAAGGAAGCTCACGAGCACGTAAAAATTGCAGATATTGTTTTAGAAAAGGCAAAACGATTAGTAGAGTGTGGACATGATGTTGTCATCTTATTAGATTCAATTACACGTTTAGCAAGAGCTTATAATACTGTTCAACCTGCTTCAGGTAAAATCTTATCTGGTGGTGTTGATGCTAATGCATTACATAGACCTAAGCGTTTCTTTGGAGCTGCTCGTAATATTGAAAATGGAGGTTCTTTAACAATCATAGCTACAGCATTAACAGAAACAGGATCTAAAATGGATGAAGTTATCTTTGAAGAATTCAAAGGTACTGGTAATATGGAATTACAGTTAGATCGTAAGATTTCTAACCGTCGTATTTTCCCTGCTATAGATCTTACTTCTTCTAGTACAAGACGAGATGATTTATTATTAGACGATAATACGATTCAAAGAATGTGGGTAATGCGCAAATATCTTGCAGACATGAATCCTGTGGAAGCAATGGAGTTTATAAATGATCGTTTTAAACAAACTAGAAACAATGAAGAATTCCTAATCTCTATGAATGGGTAAGGAAAAAATCAAAGAATTATAATGATGTAAAAAGCCTTGAAATAAAACTTCAGGGCTTTTTTATGTTTAAGCATCAAATGAATAATATAGAAAATAAAAAAAAGGCTTTCGAAACCGAAAGCCTTTTAAATATTCTTAGTAGTTTCCGCAATTATAACGCAGCAACATGTTTAGTCAATTGTGATTTTAAATTACCAGCTTTGTTAGTATGAATAATATTCTTTTTAGCTAGTTTATCAATCATGCTAATAACAGATGGCAACATTGTTTGTGCTTCTTTAGCATCACTAACTTCACGTAACTTTTTAATAGCATTACGAGTAGTCTTGTGCTGATATCTGTTAAGCACTCTTTTCTTTTCGTTACTTCTAATTCTTTTTAAAGCTGACTTATGATTTGCCATTTTATTTTTTCTTATTAAAAATTGTAGCCCGTAGGGGAATCGAACCCCTCTTACCAGGATGAAAACCTGGCGTCCTAGCCGATAGACGAACGGGCCATTTGGTTATTATCATTCTTTAATGAACCTACAATGTTTCCATTGCGGATGCAAAAATACAACTATTTTTAAATGTTGCAACAACAAATTAATTTTTTTTGAAAAAATTTTAATAAGCCTTTGCAAAAAGCACTCGTTGCGTGCTAGGATTACCAGTAAAAACGCACTTTCCAGCTTCTTTTTTATTATCTAAAGGTATACATCTAATAGTGGCTTTTGTTAACTCCTTTATTTTTTGTTCTGTATCTGCTGTACCATCCCAATGTGCAGAAATAAACCCTGTTTTGGTTTCTAATACCTTTTTAAACTCTTCAAAATCATTAACCTCTGTAATATGAGAATCTCTAAAAATTAAAGCTCTATTGAATAAGCTCTCTTGTATTTCCTCAAGTAAATCTTCAACAACCACATTAATTCTATCCAAAATTACTGTCTCTTTAGTAAAAGTATCTCTTCGAGCTAATTCTACAGTTTCATTTTCCAAATCTTTAGGTCCAATAGCAATTCTAAGTGGAACGCCTTGTAATTCATGTTGCGCAAATTTAGCACCAGGACGCAACGTATCTCTACCATCAAATTTAACTCTAATATTTAACTCTCTTAAATCACTAGTAATTTGATCAGCAACTTTCTTTATAGCCTCAAATTGTTCATCATTCTTATAAATAGGAACAATTACTACTTGGTAAGGTGCTAGATTTGGAGGTAACACCAATCCTTTATCATCACTATGTGTCATAATTAAAGCTCCCATTAATCTTGTAGAAACTCCCCACGATGTTGCCCACACATAATCTTGCTTACCTTCTTTATTTGTAAACTTTACATCAAATGCTTCAGCGAAATTTTGTCCTAAAAAATGTGATGTACCAGCTTGTAAAGCTTTTCCGTCTTGCATTAATGCTTCTATACAATAAGTATCTTCAGCACCTGCAAAACGTTCACTCTCTGTTTTTACACCTTGAATAACTGGAATAGCCATAAAATTCTCAGCAAATTGAGCATAGACATTATTCATTTGTACAGTCTCTGCTATTGCTTCTTCTTTTGTTGCATGTGCTGTGTGCCCTTCTTGCCATAAAAACTCAGCTGTTCTAAGGAATAACCTTGTTCTCATCTCCCATCGCACAACATTTGCCCATTGGTTTACTAAAATTGGTAAATCTCTATAACTTTGAATCCATCCTTTATAGGTATTCCAAATTATCGCTTCACTTGTAGGCCTTACAACAAGCTCCTCCTCTAGTTTGGCATTAGGATCTACTCTAAGCTTACCCGGATTATCAGGATCGTTCTGAAGTCTATAATGAGTTACTACAGCACATTCTTTTGCAAAACCCTCTGCATTTTTCTCTTCAGCTTCAAATAAACTTTTTGGAACAAATAAAGGAAAATAAGCATTTTGATGTCCAGTTTCTTTAAACATTCTATCTAATTCTGCCTGCATCCTTTCCCAAATTGCATAACCATAAGGTTTGATAACCATACATCCACGTACGGCAGAATTTTCAGCTAAATCGGCTTTTACAACCAATTCATTATACCATTTTGAATAATCTTCAGCTCTAGTAGTAAGATTTTTACTCATTTTCTGTGTTTTGGCACAAATATTGTGACTATGTTAAATAAAAAAATAGTTGGGCAAAACTAACTATTTTTGCTATGTTCAACAATAAAATATAACAGATATGCAATTTAAAATCATTACTAAGCACAAATTGCCATTTTTTGTTGCACTCGGTTTAATGACCGTGTTAACTTCATGTGGTTCTTTTCAATATGTAGGCTATGATAACGACGGAATTTACTCCTCTGAAGACTATAACACAACAGATGTTGAACAACCTGTAGCTACAACCTCCTCAAATGATTCTGAATACTATAAAAATTATTTTGCTGACACTTCCGCTCAATTAGAAGCGGTTATCGAAGATAATGAGATTTTTACTGATATAGATTCTTATGAAGGGAATTACTTAGAAAAAGCTCAAGATACTATAGAAGAAAGACCTGTTTATGGTGGTTGGGGACAAAATAATGAAAGTATAACTATTAACATTATAGACAATGGTTGGTATGGATGGAATGATCCATGGCTTTGGAACGTTGGTTGGGGTTATGGTTGGAATAACTGGGGTTGGGGACGACCTTGGAGATGGAATTACGGTTGGAATTATGGCTATGGTTGGAACAACTGGGGCTGGAACGCTGGTTGGGGTTATGGCTGGAATAATTGGGGCTGGGGACCTGGATGGGGTTATGGCTGGAACAATTGGGGCTGGAATGGTTACTACAGAGGTAATCGATATGCTTACAATGCAGGAAGAAGAGGTTCAGTAATTAATAATAGCTATTTAAACAGAGCCAGCAGAAGCTCATCGGCATTGTCAAGAAGAAATTATTCTACAAGCAGATTATCTCGCAGCGCAACACGATCAAGCGCAAGCAGATCTAACTCAGCAATACGAACATCGAGAAACGGTACTGTAAGAAACTCTTCTAGCAGTAGAATATCAAGACCAAATACTAATAGATCATCAAGAGCTATAAGATCAACAAGAAGTTCAAGATCTTCTTCTGGCACGATTAGATCAAGCAGGAGTTCAAGATCCTCTTCGGGTACGATTAGGTCTAGTAGAAGTTCGAGATCTTCTTCGGGTTCAGTTAGATCATCTAGAAGCTCTTCTTCAAGATCTTCAGGTAGTGTACGCTCTTCTGGTAGTTCTAGATCTTCTTCAAGTGGATCAAGGTCGGGAGGTAGTAGTAGCAGACGAGGTAGAGGTTAATTAGCAATACTCTCTTATAGCAAAATTCTTTTAAAAAATTACTTATGAAAAAATTACTTATGCTTTGCATAGGCTTAGCAAGCTCAACTTATATTTTAGCCCAAGACGTTACCGATGCAGTTAGATACTCTATGGATGAAATTCAAGGAACAGCTCGTTTTAGATCCATGAGTGGTGCTTTTGGCGCACTAGGCGGAGACATGTCTGCCGTAAATATAAATCCGGCTGGATCTGCAATATTTAATAATAGTCATGCTTCAGTTTCTATTGGTGTTTTCAGTAAAAATGATGATATCAATTATTTTAATGGATTTACAACATCGTCTAATTCAAATTTTGATTTAAATCAACTTGGTGCAACATTAGTTTTTATTAATAGAAATGAAAGTTCACCTTGGAAAAAATTCACATTAAGTGCTGCTTATGATAGATCAGCTGACTTTGATGATGATTGGATGGCTAGAGGTATAAATCCCAATAACTCTATTGGAAGTTACTTTTTGGGATATGCTAATGGAGTCAACGGACAAGGCTTAAGGTTAGACGAAATTTCTGCACTTCCAGGAGAAACAATATCTCAAGCATATTCTGAAATTGGTTCTTTCTATGGGTATGAAAATCAGCAAGCTTTTTTAGGGTATGAGAGTTATATTATTGATCCGGTTGAAGATACAGATGAAAACACAGCCTACACTTCTAACATTAATGGGACTGATTTTGACCAAGAATATTATTATGCTAGTAGAGGCTACAATGGCAAACTAGCTTTCAACTTCGCCACTAGTTATGAAGACAAAATATTTTTAGGCATAAATCTTAATACGCATTTCATTAATTATGAAAGAAGCACATTTTTGAGTGAAATTAATTCTAACGAAAACTCAACTATAACTAGTGTTGATTTCGAAAACAATCTTTTAACTACCGGAAGTGGTTTTTCTTTCCAATTAGGAGGAATTGCTAAGGTTACCGAAGAATTTAGAGTTGGCTTATCATACAACTCACCTACTTGGTATAGAATATCTGAAGAAACATCTCAATATTTAGCAACAGATAGTCCTGAAGGTAGTGCTATTGTAAATCCTAATGTCATAAATATTTTTCCTGAATATAGATTACAAACACCTTCTAAAGTTACAGGAAGCCTAGCTTATGTCTTTGGAAAGCAAGGTTTACTAAGTTTTGATTATTCTATTAAAGATTATAGTGGATCTAAATTCAGACCAACTTCCGATATTGTTTTTTCTGAAATAAACAATAGTATTAGCAATGCTTTAGACACAGCAAATTCGTATAGAGTTGGTGGAGAATATAGATACAAACAATTGAGTTTTAGAGGTGGTTATCGCTTTGAAGAAAGTCCTTATAAAAATGATTCATTCTATGGAGATTTAACTGGCTACTCGTTAGGGCTTGGTTATAACTTTGGGAGTTTTAATCTAGATATGGCTTTTAGCCAAGCTGAAAGAGACACAAATTACCAACTTTACAATGTTGGGCTTACTGATTCAGTAGAGTTTCAATCAAAATTTACAGATGTTATTTTAACTCTAGGATTTAAAATTTAGTCGTACTTCATAAAAGACTAACACTCTTATAGAATAGGAAAACACTCAATAGCTGTTAGCTATTGAGTGTTTTTGTTTATAACAATATTCTTTATTAAATCTATTTGACTGAATACAAAACAAAGTGTATTCAGTTTTAATCTATCTGATAACTCCAAGCTAGACTTTAATCTGCATCCAATCCATTTAAACCCCTAAATCATATCTAAAATGAATCAATACAACCACAAAATATTAAAAACCACAATAACAAGCATTAGTAATAACTAAACATCTATAAACAAATTATTACAACAAAAACTGATGCATATAAAAAAGCCTGAACTTAATGTTCAGGCTTTTCTCTATAATTATCTCATACTTATCGTCGAAGTGTGAAGTGAGCTTTGAACTCTTTAATTTGGTTGGTAAAGGGTTCTTCGTATTCTACTGTAAACCAGTAGTCGCTCGATGGCATATTGTTACCGTTGAACGTTCCGTCCCATCCCT
>NZ_JAZHOU010000007.1:88101-178340 GCF_036553625.1 Winogradskyella poriferorum | reverse complement strand
ACTGTTTTTAGCTTCATTTTCAAGTCTAACATAAATGGTCTGAGGATTTGAAGTATTGAAATAAGGTGCTGTTTTATCAATAGCATTTTCTCTGTCAATGGCATCGTCTTCAGTTTCAAAATAGAGGACTTGCATGTCTTGTTGGTTGCCGATGATGGAGGCGTCATTATCTTCAAAAATAAACTCAGATGGTACATTAGGATTGACTTCACAATTTATAAAATTGGAAACGCTATCTAACTGTGGGTCTGCGTAGATGAGGACGTCGAATCGGAATACCGTAAAGCAGCTCATTCCATCTATTTCGGCTCTAATAAAAATTTCTTTAGAGTCTGTAGTGTAGCTATCAGGATTTAAAATTGGGTTTAGATTATCTGTAGCATTGTCATAGCTTTCAAAGAAGGTAAATACAAGGTTATCAGTTCCGTCTGTTATTTCTGGAATGACACTTAGTAGATTAACGTTAGAAAAGCCATCTTGATCTTCATCACATACAACAATTGGGCTTGGATTTACAGCATTTATTGAATTGCTTATGTTTACTTGTGCTGTGGTAAAATTATAGCATTGATTAGGTGAAAAAATATCTGTAACTCTAACATAAAACAAATGATTATCTCCATTAATTTCATACTCTTCTTCAAGAGGGTTTTCTTGGTTTTCCGCATCTTCTTGAGTTAAGTATAATTCTACAGTTGTAGCGGAGTTCAGGCTTGTATTTAAACCTAAACGAATTTCATCAATCAAAGGTGGAATTGAGATTGTGGTGGTATTTGTATCCAAGTTGGTATTTCCACAATAATCTATTGTTACGGGCTCAGGAATAAAAAGTGGTTCAATTTCAAAAGTAATTTTTGTATTATATGTACAACCTTGGTAGGTAGATCTTATGTAAAGGCTTTGATCGTTAGATACAGATGTTAGAGCGTTCTGATCTAATGCATTTGTTAATAAGGATCTGTCTTCTTCTGTTTCGTAAAATGTAATTTCTATATCTTCATAACCATTTTTTAGATCTTCAGTAATTTCAGCTAAATCTACATCAATAACTCCATCATTAGAGGCGTCATCACATTGAGAAATTAGAGTTTCTTCTCCTAGAACATTAAAAAGTAGGTTTTTATGAATCTCTATGGATATGGTTTTTGGACAATTTTCATCAACATATCTAACAGTGATAGGTAAATTAAACGCAGGATCAGAAATATGTAAAACAGGAAAATCAGGATGCTCTATTATATCTAGAGAAATGATAGCTTCATATTCAGGATTAGCGTTTATATATGCATCTCTCATATCAATAGCATTATAATCTGTTGTTAAGCTATAATAGTCAAAAGTTTCGCCATTTACAGTTTCGTTATAATTAGGGTCTATACAATGATTAATTATGACATTGGTTATCTCTGGAGATGATACATAGGATAAATTAACAGGAACAATTGATGGGCAACCATTAAAATCACTTTCTACTCTAGCAAAAAAAACTTCAGGTTCATTTTCTAAGTCTGGAAAATCCGTAATTGGATTTATAGTGTTTATGGCATCATCCTCAGTTTCGTAATAAGTAACTGTTGTCTCAAATTGATAATTAGATACAACAAGATCTAAAGAGCTTAGGTCTGTGAACGTTATTTCTGTGATGTTACCATTACAAACTTCAACTGTAATTTCATTGGTTTCTGGTGATAGGTATACAGAAATATTAAAACTACCAATTTGCAGACAGTCTCCATTTAAGCTTTCAATTCTTACAAAAATGATTTCATCCTGCTCCGTGTTTTGATATATACCAACCAGAGGATTGACGTTGTTTTGAGCATCATCCAAGCTTAGATGGTAAGAGATGTTGTAATTATCTGAAGGCAACTCAGCTAAAATTTCATCATTTTTCAATAACGGAAAATCAAACTGATAAATTCCATCGCTAGGAGTAGGATCACAAACGGAAAGATCATCAATAGGAGCCGCTTCTTGATAAGGGATTATTTCAATTTCAATACTATCTTCCAAGACACAGTTGTTAGTAGTGCTGGGAATTGAGATTTCAACACTATAAGTACCAGATTGTTCAGCCAGAAGCGTAGGGTTTGTTTCACCAGTAACAAGATTACCATCCAAAAACCATGAATACACGGCAGAAGGATTATTAATCTCAGCATCTAGAGTTAGGTTGCTACCACAAACCAATTGGTCAGGTCCAAGATCTATAGAGCCACCAAAGCCTTCCGCTTCAATAAAAACAGCAGAATCAAAACGTTGATCAATATGGTCTGCAATTACAAATTTAATTTCATAAACTGCATTGGGAATAACTTCGGTATTGGCTGTTAATACGTTAGTTTGACCATTGAAGTTCGTACCAGGCAAGTTGTAACCTTGAAAATAATCTTCGTTAATAGCCTCACAAAACCCATTGATGTTTGGGTGAATGGTATAGGTGCTTACTTCTGTTGTGGTTTCTGGAGCTAAAGCAATATTTACAAAAGGATCTGCACTACCAGCAGGTCTAATAAGAATGGCAAATACATCTCTAAAATTACAAGGGTATTCCTGCTGGTATTCGTCGGAAGCAAAGAGGTATTTAAAGGCTATAAAATTATTAGCAGTACTAAAATTAAACTGAATGGAAGTGGCATTGAGAGTTTGGTCTATACCAAGAACATTCAACACATCAGGATCCGTTTCCCAATTGATATTACCATCACTAAGGTTGTTGGTTATAACTGAGTTTCCAGCATTAGTTATGCTTCCAGTAGATAAAACAATACCACTTTCTAAAGGAAAACTGGAAGAGCCTCTGTCAAAATTTCCATAGCTTATAATATTGTTTACACTACCATTGTAAGGTGAAGAAATACTGTTGACAGTAGCACAATTATCGCCTACTAAATTTTGGATAAGTTGTTGCGGAGTTAGCGTGTTGTCTGTAATAATCTGTTGGGAAAACAAAAAGTTTACAAACAACGAAAAGAGGAGAAGAGTATATGTTCTATTCCTTGTCATAGCTAATTATGAGAGACTTATTATAAGTCTCTTATAATCAAAGATAGGAAAAACCTTATGCTTTCGTTAATATTAATTGACTAATTGCTTTAGGTAAGTTTTTAACGACGTATAGCAAAATGACCCTTTACCTCAAAAGACTGATTGCCTCTTGCCACATTAGCAACAAACCAATAGTCGCTTGCAGGTAAGTTTAAACCATTTAAAGTACCATCCCAACCTGGACTATCATGTCTTAGTGTCGTTAAGTGTTTACCATAACGGTCAAAAATATGAATAATGGTTCCTGGAAGTGTTTCTACACCAACAATATGCCAAGTGTCATAACGACCATCTCCGTTTGGAGACATATGTTTGGGAATATCTATTACTAAAACCTCTCTCGTTACTTCAGAACAACCATTTAAATCTATAATAGTTACTGTGTGGTAACCCATGCCTACGTTATCAAAAAAGTTAGATTCCTGAGGTTCACCATCATCTAATTGATATAGGTAATCACCAATTCCACTAATAGTTACTGTAATATTATTAGGATCTGAAAAGTCTATGATCTCAGTCGCTTCTATAGTTGCTGCTTCAGATTCTGCCACACTAAAAACTCTTGTGTTTTCGCAACCAAATTGTGTCGTAACAGTAACCCAGTAGGTTCCAATTTCAGGTATTGTAATTTCAGGTGTAGTTTCACCAGTAGACCAAATATATTGATCTGTAGAGTTGTTGGTGTTTGCAGAAACAATTAATGGTAAATTATCTAAACAAATAACCTGATCTTCAATATCGATAACAGGTAATGAATGAATAATAACAGAAAACTGTGTTACAGCGTAGCATCCTGTTGTATTATTTTCAACTCTAGCATATATAATTTCAGAATCAAAAGCTATGTAGTCTGTGTCTACAGCAGATAAATTAGTGTTAGCATCATCTTCAGAATTATGGTAGGTTATGGTAAAATTAGCTGGGTTTTGCGCACCTAGTATTTGAGCATTTTGCTGTGTTAAATCAAAATCTAACAATCCGTCATAGTCATCATCACATCCCTCTAAATTACTTGGTTGATTGGCAACAGGAAGTGGATTTACTATGAGGTTAAATTCATACACTGTAAAACAATGTGTTGTACTGAATTCAGCTCGTGCATAGAGAGTGTCATTATTGGTTACATATGTATAATCTGTATTTAATGCATTTTCGTTAGCGTAAGCATCAGCTTCATTTGAGTAATAACTGAATAATACATTAAAACTTTCGTCCATGATAACTTCGTCAATTTCAGTTAAGTCGAAACTGTTATTTTCATTTTCACAAATATCATATGACTGAAAATTATTAATAACAGGAGGCATATTTACACTTAAATCAATTGGGACCAAAACATAACAGTTTGAGATGGTATTATTTATTTTAATGTATACCGTTTGCGGATTGCTTGTATTGGTGTAAGCCTCAGGATTAGTAATATTATTAGTATTGTCTTCGGCATCTTCGTAGTTTTCAAAGTAGGTGATTTCTATGTTGTCTTGTCTAACATCTAAAATATCAAATTCGGCATTTGTTAAATCAAACTCAGTGAATCCATCATAATCTGTATCGCAACCTATTAACGGTATAGAAGGATTTACGTCAGGTACTTGTATAACATTCAATTCAAAAGACGTAATAGAATTACATATTGTTCCATTATCAATTTGAACAAAAATAGTCTGAGGATTTACGGTATTAGTATACTCAAGAGGTAATGGGTCGATGCTGTTTTCAGCATTATTTAATGAGGTGTAAAACGTTACAGTTAGGTTGTCTGAAATACCATTTGATATTTCTGTAATCTTAGTTGATAAATCAAAAGTTTCTGAACCATCGTTAGATATGTCGTCACATACAAACCAATCTGCAGGTTCATTAAAAAGCGGGTTTGTTCCTACTTCTATAATGAAGCTGGTAGTGTCATAACAATCTTGATCTGATGTGTTTTCTACTCTGGCAAAAATTGTTTGTGGAGTAGTGGTGTTTTGGTATGCTACATCTTTGTCTATTGCATTTATTCTATTATCAGCGTCGTCCTGATTTAAATAATATGACACTTCTTTCCCTGTTTGTCCGTTTAAAATCTCAGTGTCTTTGGTACTGAAAATAAATTCGGCGAAACCATCACTATTGTCTTCACAAATTTTATAGTTTTCAATTGCCGAGAATACTGGTAATGTGTTTACTGTTATGCTTAAAGCTTCAACAGAATGGCAACCAGTATTTGTGTTTTCTACTCTGATAAAAACAGTTTCTGTTTGAGCGTTGTAGCTACTTTCGTTATTTATTGTATTGGTACCATTATTGGCTTGATTTCGGCTATGATGAAATGTTATTTGTCTATCTGTAGTACTACTAACAACTTCTGGAATAACATCTAATAAATTAACGATAAAGAAACCGTCTTGATCATCATCACAGATAACAATGTCTGATGGAGTAGAAGTAATAGGAGCTTCTAAAACCGTAATTTCAAAAAAGTTAACATCAGAACAACCTGTTTCATTTGAGGTTATTCTCGGATAAACGGTAAACGGGTTTGTAGTGTTGGTGTAAAAGTTTGGCAGAACATTAGTGTTGTTTCTGGCATCGTCTTCTGTTAAAAAGTAAGTAACACTAAATCCATCTAAAGCATCTGTAACTTGTGTGTCAAATTGAGATAAATCTGTTGTTGTAAAACCATCCTGGTCTTCATCACAAACGGTTTGACTAATAATAGATTCAAACTCATAGACAGGAATTAAAATTAAATCTATTTGCTCTATATCATAGCAGGTAGCACTACTTAAACCTAAATAAATAGTTTGAGGATTGCTCGTTGGTATAAATGGAGTGGTTTGATCTAATGCATTTACCTGATTATCTCTATCACTTTCAGTTAAATAGAAATCAATAGAGATATCAAATTCTTCAGGTAGTTCATTAATTATATTAGTAGCAATTCCTGAAAAATTAAATTCTTCAACACCATCATTATCAATATCACAAAGTGATACATCATTAATGGCTGTAGCGGTTAATAACAAATTGGTGTGTAGTTCTACAGTTGTTATAGTAGCACAACCTGTTGTATTATTTTCAACTCTAATGCAAACGGTTTGTTCTTCAGAAGTGATGTTTGTATAATTGGTGTCATCTATTATAGGATTACTTCCAGATAAAGCGTCTTCATTGGTTTCGTGAAATGTGACAGTAACATCAGTTAGACCTTGTAACACATCTGGGATAATACTTGTTAAATCAAAATTAGCAAAGCCATCATGATCTTCGTCACACGCGTCTATGTATAGGTCTTCTGTATTTATAACAGGATTGTCTAAAACTGTAATATCTAATGTTGTTGTGCTGATACAACCTGTAAACTCATTTCTAACACTTACAAATACCTGCTCATTTGTGTTAGTATTTACATAAGGCATTGGTAGAGGGTTAGTACCACTAGCAGCATCTGCAGGTGTACTATGATAAGTAACTATTAAGTTGGTGAGACCGTTAGTAATTTCATCATTTTTAATGTTTAGGTCTATCGCAGTGAATCCGTCAGCAACCTGATCATCACAAACCTCTAAAGGTGAAGGATCATTAATGTTTGGTAAGGCATTAACAATGAGGTTAAACGTAGAAAATGCTAAACAACCATTGTTAGTGTCTTCAATTCTAACATGTATAGTTTGAGGATTTGTTGTATTTTGAATAGGGTTGGTGATAGAATTAACGCCACTCTGAGCTTCGATGTTAGAATAGTGATATGATATAGTATAGTTTGAAGAAGGCACAGAAGCTAAAACTTCAGTATTTTTTGTTGTCAAATCAAAAGTTTCTATACCATCATTACTGGTATCATCACAAAGCTCATAATCCGAAATTGGGTCTGAAGATTGAGTTGAGCTTAGAGTAAGAGTAATATCATCTTCAATGGTACAAGAGCTTCCAGACAAAGGGATTTCTATTTCAACACGATAGTTGCCAGTAACATTTGCACTAAGTGTTGTTTGGTTTTCTCCAGGAATTAAGACATCATTTAAATACCAATTGTATGTTGCCTGCGGATTGCCAATATCTCCATCTAAAGTAACTTCGCTTGCACAAGTTGAAAAGTCTTCACCTAAATCTACAGTAGCATTAAAACTATTTCCTTGAATAAAAACTGCCGAATCGTAATTTTCATCGGTTTGATCTGCAATGATTAATTTTATCTGATACTCTACGTTAGGTTGTATAGAAGCTGTTGCAGACATTATTGTTGTTCTACCATTATAATTGGTGTCTCCCAAACTATAACCTTCAAAATACTGGTCGTTTGAAGCTTCACAGAATCCAACAATTTCATCATGAACAGTATTTGTATTTACAGGTGTTGTTGTACCAGGTACCAAAGCAATGTTAGTATAAGGTGCATTAGTGCCTGCTTCTCTAATTAAAAAAGCAAACCCATCAGAATATTGACAAGGAAAGTTTCCAAAATATTCCTCTGATGCTAAAATGTAATTAAATTGAATTTGATTTGAAATGGAAACAAAATTAAACTCTAAAGAGGTAGCGTTTAATGTACCTGTTATACCAAGAGCTGTTTCTAAATCAGTATCAGTTCCCCAACTGCTGTTACCTTCATTAAGCGTTGCAGCATTTTGAGAATTTCCTGCCGAATTTGCATCTCCAGTACTTAAAATAATACCATTTTCAAAAGGAAAATTAGAGTCACCACTTTCAAAATAGCCATAGCTACCTAAACCAACAACACTACCGTTGGAAGGAGAGCTAATGTTAGAAACTTCTACACAACCTTGAATAAGATTATTTTCTATTAGGTTTTGAGGGCTAACTGAATTATCTACGGTGATTTGCTGTGTATAAGAAAAACTGCAAATAAAGCATGCGACTAGTAGGAGGGAGCGGTTAATAAAATTCATAAGTTAGGTTAAGTTTAAACTGTACAAGTTTATCTATTTGGGGCTGATATTCTGTACCTTATATTGCCGAAAAGTATATCTAATAAAGACGAAATACAAAAAAATACGACGAATAACACTAAATGTTAACATTTTTGAGTCGTTTTGTATTCTTAATCGCACAAAAAAGACCTCTAAAAAGAGGTCTTTCTCCCAAATTGAAATTTCGAAAAACATTACAGCCTCAACAAATAATGTTTTTTAACCTGAAACTCCGTATTGTTGTTTTCCAAATTGGAAAAACATAGCTTTCGATAATAATATTTAGAGGGAAGTGTGCAATTATAATGGGTTAGAGGGAGATTGAAATCTATACACACTACTTAAAATTAATTGATGATTATCTTACCTGCAAATGAAAAAGATAAACGGACAAAAATCTTAACAAATCTAGTAATTTACGTACACCCAACCTACCATTGGTCGATAGTCAGGATCATTGAGATTTAAAATGTAATAGTATGTTCCAACTGGGACAAAATTACCATGATTGTTTAATCCTCTGTTTATTTTTCCAAACCAAGGCTTATCATTATTGCCTTCAAAAATAATGTCACCATAGCGGTTATATATTTTTAATTGATGCTCAGTAAAAATGTCGTACAGACCTTGTATGT
Source organism: Winogradskyella poriferorum (assembly GCF_036553625.1). NCBI lineage: Bacteria > Pseudomonadati > Bacteroidota > Flavobacteriia > Flavobacteriales > Flavobacteriaceae > Winogradskyella > Winogradskyella poriferorum. Next base: position 169,741 of record NZ_JAZHOU010000007.1, on the reverse strand, counting down.
TAAACCAATCATTAAATGTGTCGTTATTTGGAGAAAATCCATCAGGTACATAAGGTGGACAATTTTCTATATAAAGTTGAAATTGATATACCTCGTAGCAAGGTGGACTTTCTAATCTTACATAAATGGTTTCAGGATTTGATGTGTTGTTATAATTAGATGGTGTTAAAATAGGGTTGGTTGCTGTTTCTAAATCTTGGAGCGACTGATAGAAAGAAACATTACTTTCGTCATATTGCAGATTAATCAAGGCCTCATACAAGTTATAAGTTGCTGTTTCAAAACCTTCGTTACAACCAATAAGTCCTGCTAAAGTTATAATATCTGGTATTACTAGTAACTCAATATCAATAAAGTTAATGTTGTTGTCTTCGTTAGTTTCTGTTACAACTCCAGACATAGTGCCATCATCATCAACAATAGCTGTTATTGTTAAATTTGGGTCAGAATCTTCAGGAATGTTTACAATAGTGGAGCTAGATTCTGACTCTCCAATATCTAAATCATTTACGGTTTGGCTTTGGCCTAGCAGAAGATTGTCTAAATAAAATGCAATTGGTGTATTAGCTGGTAAAACATCTGTACTATTAAAATTATTGACCGTATAAAATAACTCAACGCTATTATCTCCACAATTTACTATATAGTCATTGACCTCTATAGTAGCATCTGGTAATTGACTATTAAGTACTGTTATAATATTGTTTAGAATAATGAGATCGGCACTAAAACCTCCAGTTTCATTGATACCTCCTGTTGTTAACTTTATAGAAGCAGAAGTATCGCCAATATTTATATTGTTTTCTAAATTATACACATCTAAATCTGCATTGTAAAATGTGGTAGAATTTGTAAAGGTGTTGGTGCCATTAAACGCATTGTCAGAAAGATTTAAAGGAGGGTTAGATAATACATTATTGTTTACAGATAATGATTCACCATAGTTTAAACTATTATCTCCTTCCCAAGCCAGAAAGCCAATTTTTGCACCGATATTATCAATAACATCAATATTATCTAGAATAATTTCTTTTTCTTGTACGTTTCGGTTTATGATTTCTAGACCTTGGTATAGGTTAACTTGATTTAAAGGGAGGTCTTCATTTTGATAGATAACATAAATACTCCAACCACCAAAATTTGTTCTATTATTACAATAACCAGGATTAGACATTAAGTCTGCACTTATATCCAAGCCTGAAAACATGTAGGTCCCATTACCTTCACTAATAACTAAATCGGTTACATCCGCATAGCAGGAAAAATATTCTAATTGTCCATTAAAAATATCACTGTAGGTTACGGTATATATCTCTTCACTAGTAATTTGTGTTCCGTTTAGTGTAACTTCTGTATCACCAAATCCGGAGCCTGCCCAATACAAATATGCTTTCACGATTTGATTATCTGCATCTAATGTAAAGTTAGCACTAGAGGATTCTAAAAGCGAGCAAAAACTCTGGTCAATGTTATTTTCAGCCTGATTTAAAGTGTTCCCAATTGCAGTATAATCGTATCTACCATTAAATTGTTCAAACAAAGAAATATCTTGAGCAGATAACGGCAATACTAAGCCCAAAAATAGCATAAAAAGTATGTAATGTGCTTGTTTCAAATGGCTTGGATTGGTTAGCTCTAAATTACGATTAAAATCTATCGCACCAAACTAAAATGACTGGTAAAGACTCGACCATCTTCTAGCTGCACTTTAAACCAATAATCGCTACTTGGCATTTTTTTTCCATTGTAAGTTCCGTCCCAACCACCACCAAGAGGGTTGAGTTCTGCCAGCAATTTACCATAACGATCAAAAATTTGAATGCTGGTATTAGATTGAAATTGGTTACTTATTCCTTTGACTTGCCAAAATTCGTTTGTACCATCTCCATTTGGTGTGAAGAATTTAGGAAAACCAATAACCGATACTAATTCGTCGGCAATGCCACAGTCGTTTTTGTCTCTTACAAAAACAGTATATAATCCAGGTAATACGTCTTCAAAAATATTAGAATCTTGGTAAGGTCCATCAACATCATCTAAAGCATATTCATAATCACCTTCACCAGATACCAAAACTGTAATCGTATTGTTGTTAGAAGCGTCAACAACTTCAATAGCATCAATAGTTGCAATATTAGATGGCAAAACAGTAATTGTTCTGTCTTTAAAACAACCATTAACATTGCTAACTCTAACATTGTATGTACCTGGCGTATCAACTTCTATGGTTGCTGTATTTTCACCAGTTGACCAATCAAAAATATAGTTGCTTGGTGAGTCATTAATGATACCTGAATCTAAAACAATGGTTTCGGGGAAATTGTTAAGGCAGTACAGCGTTTCAAATTCGGTTTCAATATCAGGAAGTTCGTAAACCGTAAGTTCAATTTCACTTATTCCGTAACAAGCATTTGAATTTTCAACACGAGCATAGATGGTTTGATTATAAGGAATGGTATTGGTAAAATTAGCATTAAGCGGATTAGACTCTACTAAAGCATCTTCATACGTTTCAAAATATTGAAGATCTAAGCCAACAGGTGCGCCAGCAAGCACAATGGCATTGGTGTCATTAAGATTAAAAACAGCAAAACCATCTTCATTACCGTCGTCATCACATACAGCTATACTGGCATTGTTAGAAGATGTGGTACTCACTTCCAAAGAAACTTCACTAAAACTTACACAACCAGTTGAAGTATTGGTAACTCTAGCGTATACAATTTGTGGATTGAAGAAATTATCAAAAGCATTAGCATTAATTTCATTTTCTTCATTTTCTGCATCTAACTGAGATAGGTAATAGGATACGTCAGCGTTTGGGTCTCCGTTGGTAATATCGCTAGATATTTCATTAAGATTGAAGGTGGTAAAGCCTTCTGGGATGCCATCTTCATCACATTGAATTAGCGATACATCATTTGCAATTGGCTTGGCAGCTACTACAATGTCAAATGAAGTAAAACCAACACAGCCACCAACTAAATCTTCAATCCGTACAAAAATTTCAGTTGGTGTTGCCGAAGTGTTCGTGTAAATGGTAGGTAAAGCAGAAGTATTAGTTTCTGCATCTGCTTGAGACAAATGATAGCTTATATTGAAGTTTCCACCCAAAATGCCATTAGTTATTTCTTGAGTTTTTACATCAAAATCAAAAGTGGCTTGCCCATTTTGGTCATCACCATCTGTATCATCATCACATAGTTCATAGGTTGTAGGTGTATTATAGTTTGAAAACGCAGTAACATTTACAACCATAGAATTAACAATAAAACATCCTGTAGTTGTATTTTCAATTCTAATAAAAACAATTTGTGTACTAAAAAAGCTGGTAAATATATCTCCTAATGGATTAATGTTAATGTTAGCATCATTTTCACTGTTATGATAACTCACAGCAACATCACCTTCACCATTTATAATATCTTGTCTAAGTGAAGTAAGATCAATTTCTGTGATTAAATCATCAAAAGGAGCAACATTATCACAAAGTTCTAATGGTGGTAAACTTGTAATGTTTGGATTTGTTAAAACCGGATTTGAAGGACTATCAGGAAATGTAGCTGTACCAGTCCATTCTATGGAAAAAGGACTATTTCCTATTGGACGATCAATAACTAAAAAATAGGTTTCTCCTGCCTGTACATCTAAATCGCTTACAAAACTATCACCATCAGCTCCAGGGCCTTCATCAGCATCAGGGTCGTTTGGACTCATTCCTGTTAGATTATTGCCTTGATTTGCGGCTTGAGGATTCGTGGTAGAACACCTTACAGCCTGTCCAATATTTCCACAGGTAACATTTGGACCAAACAAAAAGAAATCATAATCCTCGGAAATGTTTGTGCTTGCAGGTGTTAGAGTGAAGGCTAAAGTTCCTGAATTGGCAATTGTAACTTCTAACCAAATACTATTGTTTTCTTGGCTTGAGCATGTGTTGGAACCAGTTAATTCTTGTGTGCCAACTCCTTGAGCATCAAGTTCTAGTGTTGAGTTTCCGCAGACTGTAATAGCATTAACACAATCGTTTGGTTCTTGGCTATAGCAAAAGATACTAAAACATAAAATAACTAGAGCTAATAGATTTTTACAAAGGGATAGGTTTGGTTTCAATATTATCGTTTTAATGCAAAATGACTTGTAAAAGTTCTTCCATCTTCTAATTCTACCTTAAACCAGTAGTCGCTTGCAGGCATGTTAGCACCATTGTATCTGCCATCCCAACCAGGACCAAGAGGATTAAGTTTTGTTATAAGTTTTCCGTAACGGTCAAAAATAAGAATTAAAGAATTAGCTTGAAACTGATTATTAATACCTTTGACTTGCCAAAACTCGTTAGTGCCATCACCATTTGGTGTAAAGAATTTTGGAAAACCAATAACTGAAACTAGCTCTTCTGAAATTCCACAATCGTTCTTGTCTCTAACAAATACTGTGTAGAGACCTGGTGAAATATCTTCAAATACATTAGAATCTTGATAAGGGCCATTAATATCATCTAAAGCATATTCGTAATCACCTTCACCAGAAGCTAAAATTGTTATAGAATTATTGTTTGAAGCATCTACAACTTCAATGTTTTCAATAGTAGCTATGTTGGATGGTAAAACAGTTATGGTTCTTTGTTTGCTACAATTGTTGCTATTAAAAACAGTTACGGTATACGTGCCAGGCTCGTTAACCTCAATTGTAGATGTGGTTTCTGTTGTAGACCAAGAGTAGGTATAGTTGCTCGGTGAGTCGTCAATAATTCCTGCATCTAATACAATGGTTTCAGGAAAACTGTTAATACAGTATAGTGTTTCAAATTCAGTTTCAATATCTGGTAGTTCATTAACAATAAGTTCTATTTCACTTATTCCATAGCATGCGTTAGAATTCTCTACGCGTGCATATATAATTTGATTATAAGGAGTTGTATTAGTGTAAGTATCGCTAAGTGCATTATTTTCTAAAAGAGCATCTTCATAGGTTTCGTAGTATTGCACGTCTAGTCCTGCAGGTGCGCCAGCCAAGACTATTGGGTTTGATGCAATAAGACTAAATGCCATAAAACCATCTTCTGTACCATCTGTATCGCAAGCAACTAAACTCGTATCGTTTGATGATGTTGTACTTACTTCTAAGGAAACTTCACTATAGCTTACACAACCAGTTGATGTGTTGATAACCCTTGCATAAATGATTTGTGGATTAAAGAAGTTTTCAAAATTATCTGCATTAATTTGGTTGTCTCCATTTTCGGCGTCTGCGAGAGATAAATAGTATGTTACATTCCGGTCTGGTTCGTTGTTGACAACATCATCATTAAAGAGATTAATGTTGAAAGACGTAAATCCTTCTGGTATACCATCTTCATCACATTGTACAATACTTATGTCATTTGCAATAGGAGCATCATTAACATCAAGTTGAAAGCTTCCTGTGCTATAGCACTCAGGATTAGTTGTGTTTTCTATTCTCACAAAAATTTCACCAGAACTTGTGGTATAGGTTAGAGGTAAAGGATCTGTATTGTCATTAGCATCTTGTTGTGTAGAATGAAAAGTAACATTTGTATCTGTTTCAGATTGATCTCCTCTTATAGATGGAATTAAATCATCTAATTCTACAGTGGCAATTCCATCAGTTGGATCTCCTTCATTATCACAAAATTCAATATTATTGAGTTGAACAATTTGTGGAGTATTAAGCACTTCGAGCTGAAAACTGGTAATGTCAAAACAGTTGGTGTTATCTGAATTCTCTACTCTTGCATAGATGATTTGTGGATTGCTAATATTTGTATACGGAAAGCTAATCTCATTTTCGAGATTAATGGCATTATCCATCGATTCAAAATAGCGCACATTGTACTGGGCTGGTGACTGCGTTAAGAGCGCTTCTTCGTTTTGATCTGTAAAATCTAAAGTGCTAACAATACCATCGTTAATAAAATCGTCACAAACGGTTAGATTAGATATGGTGTTGGCTACAGGAATATCAAAAACACCAACTACTGCACTACCTTCTATTGGACAATCTCCGTTATTGGGTTCTATATAAACTTCATAAAAACCAGGAGCATCTATTAGTAATTGCGCTTGGTTATTTCCGGTAATTGGTGTTCCGTCAAAAGACCAAACATAATCGGCACCTGTAATCTCATCGGCTTGTAAGGTATAGCTATCTCCAACACACAAGTTTAATTCCGAAGTACTAATTCCGTTTCTAATAATATCTATTTCAAAACCGAGTAAGGATGTAATAAAAGGTGGTAAGCCAAGAGCAGCAGTAGTGCCGTTGGCTAAGGGTTGTCCACCTTGGTTATAATTACAAGCTAAACCAGCTTCACCAGGATTTTCAATAACATCAAGGCTGTTTGGACTTGCTCCATTACAAACATAAATTTTGTTATTAGGTCCTAATTGCATCGATGAAATAAATTGTGTTCCTTGAAAAACTATAGTTTCTGCATTATTATTGTCTAGGTCAAATTGTCTTACAACAGTACCATTTGTTACGTATAGTTTTTTAGAGTCAGCAGAGAATTCAGTACCATAGCTTTGAATATTGGAAATTAAATTTACAGGATTGCTAACTTGCCCTGTTTCATTATCAAAATCATAAATCCAAAAGCTACCTGTATTGGGTGCTGCATTGTCATCACTGGGTAATACACCGTTTTGAGCATGACAAACTGCTATTTTATCACCATCTGGTGAGGATTTCATGTAACCAATTCCATTTCTTCTATAGCCAAGTGTACTAATATTGGGTGTTACAGTTGAGGTAACAGGCGTTAAGTTATTAAAGCCGTCTGCATCAATCTTAAAAGCATAGAACGTGTCTACAAATTGGGTTATAACCCACATTGTTTCGCAATCTGCTCCTTGAACAGCGGTTATTTTTTCTGCACATTTATATAGTTCTTGGTCTGGTTGAGAAGTGTCATAAGTTATAAGATGAACATTTTTTTCAGAAGGTACGACATCACCAAAACCTCCGTTAAGCGTCATATCTACTAAAGAGTAATTAAAACCATTATTAAAGCCATCATCATCATTAGGTACAGTTTGAAAGTCTCCAAAGGTTTCTTCGTAAAAATTTATTGGATTCCCATTTTGGTCTGCTGGACCTTGGTTAGGTGAAGCCCAAGCATTATTATGATGAGGCTCATCTACAGTAAAAATGTAGTATAAGTTATTGTTTGTTGGATGTGGCACAATGACACCAGATGATGTACTGGATGGATCACCAAGTAGACCTGTACCACCAAAATAATTACCGTTTGGCATAATTTGATGGTTACGGTTCCATACCGTACGTCCGTCTGTGTAAAACTGTAAAACACCATCTTCATTAGAGATAGTAGAACAGCCTTCGTTAGTACTTATTGATGTTGAAATGGGTACAACATTTCCTGTTGCTAGATTAAAATTTAGACCTGCATTGTTTCCAAAAGCCCAATTTGTAGTTTCTTCTTGTGCATATGCAAAAACACAATAAAAAAATGCAAACAGTAAGGCGTATTTCTTTTTCATAATTGCTTTAATGTACACTACACACTTTAATACAATATAACAACTAGAACTCAAAAACTCCTAGATTTAGTATTAAAATAACATAGCAATTACTACAAAGCTATTATAAATCTCTCTTTTTTAATAATTGATAAGATAAAAAGATAAAAAGTGCAGACCAGCCTAATACTATTGCAATTTCGTACCAATGTACTGCGTAATCATAAGATAAATCTTCTTCTATTTGATTGGCTAATGCTTGTACGGCTGATAATCTAGAGCCAGGCTCGTCAATTAAATTCCATAAGGATTTAAAAGGCATATACTGGTAAATATTATCAGCAAGGTCAGTACCTCTGTTATAGGCAGAGACTACACTCCAACTTATAAACTCTATTAAAAATAAAACAACCATTGTTGCTACTGCAAACGCAGATCGCTTTATAAGCACACCTAGAAACAAACCAAAAGAGAAAAAACCAACAAGTTTAACAAAGAAGGCGAGTAGGTATTCTAAATCTGTAAAAACTATAGAAAACTCTGTATAGCTTGAGTAGATGTAACCTAGTACTAATGATACAATAAATACAAAAGCTGTAGATATTAGCGAGAATGCTAAAACCATATAAAACTTAGACAGTATAAACTCTTTTTTACTTAAACCATCAATGAGGTTTTGTTTTAAGGTTTTATTGCTATACTCATTGGATACCATTGAGACAATAACCAGTAATAGGAAAAACTTTAATAATCCTGCTACAAAAGTGTTGAAGTGCCAAATATATGGGAAATTAAAAATGCCCATTTCAGCTAAATGAAATTTAACAGGACCAATATCAAACTTTATTACAGCAAAAAGAGCTATGAGTACAAGTAAAATGAAGTATGTAAGTATAAGTATTCTACTTGCTTTATTATATCTTAATTTATCAAATTCTATTTTTAATAATCTTAACATGATGTGGTTGGTTGTGCTTAGTTTTAATTTAATTTTCCTATTTCTTGATTAATCTCATTTTCATCTGTCAGTTGCAAGAATTGTTCTTCAAGGCTTTCTTTTCGTTTTACTAAATGCGATAAGATTATACCTTTATCAAACATCATTTTGTTAAAGTCAGATGCAGACATAGGTTCGTTTAAAAAGGCGGTAATTAATTGGTCTTCAATTTTTAGTTTACCAAAATTTGGATGAGACTCTAGAATTGCAACGAGCTCTTTCTTTTTGTCAGTTTTTAACTCAAAAAAGCCATGACTACTAATCATTTCATCAACACGGCCAGAGTATAATTTTTCACCTTTTCTAAGGACTACAACATGAGAACATACTTTTTCAACTTCATCCAAAAGGTGAGAAGCTAATAGAATGGTTGTTCCACCAGCCGCTATGTCTTTAATGATTTGACGAATTTGATGAATTCCTTGAGGATCGAGACCGTTAGTAGGCTCATCTAAAATTAAAATCTCTGGATCGTTAAGTAGGGCAGAAGCAATGGCTAAGCGCTGTTTCATTCCTAAAGAATATGTTTTAAACTTATGATGCTTTCTTTCTAAAAGGCCAACTATTTCAAGTTTTTCATCAATTTTACTGTGGTCAACACCTTTTATTCTACAGACCAATTTAAGGTTTTGTTCTGCAGTCATATAAGGGTAAAAATTAGGTCGCTCTATAATAGCGCCTACTTGTTTTAAAGCATTATGTGTAGAGGTGTTTCCGTTAAACCATTTAAAATCTCCATTGGTTTTATTAACGACATTAAGAACAATGCCTAAAGTAGTAGATTTACCACTTCCGTTAGGTCCTAAAATGCCATATACGTTGCCTTTGTTTATTGTAAAGCTTAAATTTTTTACAGCTGTAAGCGCTCCAAATCTTTTAGTAAGATTGTTAATTGTAAGAATGGGTTGTTCCAAAATTGATTGGTTTTTTTATACTGAAAATACAGTATAGATTGGTTATGTATGTAAGACGAGTGTTTAAAATATTTGTTACAAAGTAACGATATAAAACCTTACTTTAGTACTAATTAGTTGATATGGAAGATTTAAAAATTTCTAAAAAGAAGCCATCTTATCCAATTAATGATAAGTTGCATAATTATCTAAAGACCTATAATAGGAATATTCGATTGCCTATTTTTTATGATGATTTGCTACGTTTTCAAGGTTCAGTTGTGGTTTATGATAAAAACGAAGAAGATACACTTTGGGTACGTGTTTATTATAATGAATTTGAGAGGGAAGAAATTGACCGTAGCCTAAAGCTTGTCTACTCTATTTTAATATCTGATGGTAATGAAGACATTTTTAAGTACCTCAATGTAGATGCTGTTGATTATTGTACATTCGGAAACTCTAAACCTTTCAGAGTAAAGGTGAGAAATATATTGAACGATAACTACACATACTTCTATATAAAAAAAGGTGATGCTTCAAGAGTCTATGGTTTAGAGTTAGAACACATGTTATCTCCTTATAATCTAAACTTTTTAGTTTATAAAGACACTCTTATAGAAGAGCATATTGCAGGAATTCCTGGTGATGAGTTTATAAAAAACATGTTACCGCAACGTACAGAATCAGAAAAATCGCAGATAGCAAAAGAGTTTGTAAAGTTTAATGAGCGTTGTATGATTAGGTTACTGGGAGATATGCGTTCTTATAACTATGTTATTGTGCCTACTCACGATTTTGACCATGTGGTTTATAAGATAAGAGCTATAGATTTTGATCAACAGAGCTATGAAGGAAAATTGAAAATTTACAGGCCTCAGTTTTTTAAAGAAAATTATAAAATGGTAGAGTTGGTTAGAAATCGTATTCAGAAGGAATCTATAGACCAATACAAAATTGAGGAACGATCTATTATTGCAAAACGAATGTTAAGTTATCAAAATAGAATAAGTGAACTACTAGATTGTATGCATAACGATGTAATTTCTATCCCAAAACACATTGATTTATTAAAGGAAGAAATTTACAACTATACCAACGATTTAGAATTTAGACGCTGCAATAATATGGGTGGTATATTAAAAAATGCCTTAGATTTCGTAAAGCGAAATTACCAAGGCATTAATATGAAAAATTTCTTTTGATAGTTAATTCCAATTCTCGTCAAAATCGAGATTTTCGTAATCATCAATGTCTAGGTCATCATCAAATTCATTAAAGGCATCATCTTCTTCAGCTTCAAAAGTCTTATCAGGAGCCTCATCAGGAATTTGTCCGTGAACAAACATTAAGTTAGGGTAATCTGTACCTTGAGCTTCTTCTACAATTTCGGCAAGTTCTACATAGAATGTCCACATGCTTAAGAAATCATACACATAAATTAGCTTTGGTGACGCCTCGTGTACAATGTCTTTAATAATTGTTGTGCTCATCATTTTAACTTCATTACCGGCTTCACTCATATCGAACATAGCAATTTCTTCGCCTTGGTTCCATTCGTCATCGCTTATGTAAAATGAAGCCATTTCCATTCCATCAAATCCAAAAGATTGGGTAATGATGTTATGTAAATCTTCCATAGTATCTGTTTCGCGGATTTCTAAATCACGAAACACATCGTCTTCTGTATCGTTGTCTAATATGACTCTAAATCTGTAAATCATTTTGCAAAGATAGATTTTAAAACGTAATTATTATGTGGTGAAAAGTATTTAGTTTATGTGTTGACTATTCGGTAATTTATTTCTTGAATTTCCTGTTGTGCATTTTGATAAAATTCGTCAATTTGAGTGGGTTTTACGATTCAAAATGAGTAAAATCAGTATCGAGAATAGAATTTTTCAATTTAAACAGGTTCTCGATACAATTTTTCGTGCCTCAAAATCACTCGAACTGATGCTTAATTAAGATTTTGAAATCAAAATGCACATCGGCTTTGAATTGTTTAAAAGTTTACAAGTTTTTTTAGGGAACTCTTTGCGAGCATAATAACTTCCTCACATCTCACATCTCACATCTCACATCTCACATCTCACATCTCACTACTTACTAAAACGATGCAGTGTAAAAACCATACAACTCAATAAAATAAAAGCAACAACCTGATGTAAAACACCTAACCAAACTGGCACAGCAAGTAATAGTGTGAGTACACCTAACAAAAACTGTATACCAACTACAAGTAGAAGACTATTAACACCTTTCGATTGCCATTTTGTAATGTCGTTGCGTGTAGCTTTGTACCAAATTGCTAAAATAAATATAACCACTACGTAGGCTAATGTTCTGTGAACAAACTGTACTCCACTTTTTCCTTCCAGAAAGTTGAGGTAGGTTGGGTTTTGTTCTGTATACACAGTTTCGTGTATAAGCTTACCTTCGCTCATAAAAGGCCAGTGGTTGTGGATCCAACCTGCATCTAAACCTGCTACAAATGCACCATAAATTATCTGAATGATTAGTATAACAAGACCTATTCTAATAAAGTTTCTAAGCTTAGTGTCTACATTTTTTTTATTAGGAAACATTAAATCCAGAGCGACCCAAAATGTGTAAGCAAAAGTTAAAAAGGCTGTGGTTAAGTGTGCAGCTAGCCTATAATGACTTACATCTGGTCTGTCAACCAATCCACTCTTTACCATATACCAACCAAGAAAACCTTGAAAACCTCCCATAAGGAGCAGAACAATAGATTTTTTGATGGTAGGTTTTGAAAGTTGCTTTCGGATTAAAAAATAAATAAATGGAATAATGAACACTAAACCAATAAAACGACCAATGACACGGTGAATCCATTCCCAAAAATAAATGTCTTTAAAGTCTTCTAAAGTAAAGTGGTTGTTGAGTTTTTGGTATTCAGGATATTGCTTATAAAGCTCAAAGGCTTCATTCCATTCAATCTCATTCATTGGAGGAATTGTTCCAGAGATTAACTTGTAATTAGATATAGATAATCCCGAATGTGTAAGTCTGGTAATACCACCAACAATTACCATTATAAAAATTAAGAAACAACCTGTGAGTAGCCAGTAAATTACAGCTTTGTTATCCTTTTTCATTGTCTTTTTTCTTTTTCAGTTTTTCAATATTTTTTTCAAAGCAAATACTATTTTCAACACCTTTATATTGTCCGTAATTAGAAATTATAGTATAACCGTTCTTTTTATAAAATTCAACAGCTTCAATTTGTCTTATGCCTGTTTCTAATATGCAAGAATCATAGTTCAGTTCAGAAGCCCATTTTTCAAGTTCGTTTAAGAGTAAAGAGGCTATGCCTTTTCCTCTATGTTTTTCTGAAGTAAACATGCGTTTTATCTCAACGCTATTATTTTCAAAACCTTTAAAAGCTCCACAGCCTACAGATTTGTTTTCTGTGTAAGCGACAACAACATGGTTAAGATTTTCTATAGCGTTGTACTGATTGTAAAAATCGTGTTCATCTCCATCTGTAATCCTTAAATAGGCGTCGAGCTGGTTAACTAGATTAACAAAATCTTTATCTGAAGAATCAGTTCTTTTTAACCTAATCATACTGCTACAGTAAGTCCTAATTTTTTTCCTTTTTTTATCATTAATTGATATGCAGCCTCATGTTCATTTGGTATATCACCTTCTAAAATGGCTTCTTTTATGGCTTCTTTTATAATTCCAATTTCTTTTGAAGGCTTTAAATTAAAAGCCTTCATTATTTCTTCTCCAGAAACAGGTGGTTGAAAATTACGTACGCGATCACGTTCTTCAACCTCTACAATTTTATCTCTTACAAGTTTAAAGTTGTTATGATATTTTTTAAACTTTTTAGGATTCTTAGTCGTTATATCGGCTTCGCAAAGTGTCATTAAATCATCAACGTGTTCACCAGCATCAAAAACTAAGCGTCTCACTGCAGAATCAGTAACGTCACTAGCCAAAACAATTGGTCGAGAGCTCATTAATACCATTTTTTGAACAAATTTCATTTTGTCATTTAATGGCATTTTTAATCTTTTAAAAAGTTTGTAAACCATTTTAGACCCAACAAATTCGTGGGCATGGAATGTCCAGCCTACTTTTTTGCTAAATTTTTTGGTTGGAGCTTTACCAATATCATGAAGCAACGCAGCCCAACGCAACCAAAGATTATCAGTGGTTTCACAAATATTGTCAACTACTTCTAAGGTGTGGTAAAAGTTGTCTTTGTGCCGTTGGCCTTCTACTTCATCAATACCTTTGAGTGCTGTGAGTTCTGGTAAAATAAAATCTAAAAGTCCTGTTTTTTCCAGAAGTTTAAATCCTATGGAAGGTTTATCGCTTTCCAGAATTTTGTTTAACTCTGTAACAATGCGCTCTTTGGTTATAATTTTTATTCGGTCCTTATTGTCAGTAATAGCCTTTAGAGACTGTTCTTCAATTTTGAAGTTCAATTGCGTAGCAAAACGAATAGCACGCATCATACGAAGCGGATCATCACTGTAGGTTATATCAGGATCTAGAGGTGTACGAATAATACCTTTGTCTAGATCTTTTATACCATTGAAAGGGTCTAATAATTCGCCAAAGTTAGATGTGTTAAGACTAAGGGCAAGTGCATTTATTGTAAAATCACGACGATTTTGATCATCTTGTAGAGTTCCGTTTTCAACAATAGGATTTCTACTATTTTCATGGTAGCTTTCTTTTCGAGCACCTACAAATTCAACCTCAATGTCATCGTAGCGCAACATTGCTGTACCATAGGTTTTAAATATTTGAACCTTAGGATTTGTTTCTAGGTTTTTGGAAACTTGTTGTGCCAATTCAATACCACTACCAACAGCAACCACATCGATGTCTTTGGCATCTCCACGCTCTAAAAGATAATCGCGTACGAAGCCACCAATCACATAACAATCTAGCTGCAATTCTTCGGCTGAATGCGAAATGATTTTAAAAATATGGTGCTTTAAGGCTTGTTTGTGATTCACTTTCATGAAATAAAAATGGTTTTGCAAAGATACTACATAAGGCTAATTTTTTATGCTCTTCCGAGTATAGTTTTTACCCAAGTGGTGTAGAGGTGTTTTTTATAAATTTCTTCAGGAATATCTTGATATGGCTCTAAAAAGAAATTTCTAGGAATATTGATATTATCAAAATTTTCAATTACATGAATATTGTTAGGATTGTAAAACTCGTAATTTTTAATATCTGTATTCGAAGTGATAAGTTTTCTTTTAAAATAAATACTTTCAAAAACTCTAAATGTTAGTCCATCTTGAATACCATATTTATGAATATCGGCTATGATTGATGCTTGGTTTATTTCCTTTAAAACTTCAGAATTTGTCTTTCTTTCTGTAATAAATTGAATGAGATCAGACTTAGGTTGCTCTTTGTCTGAATGAACGAGAAATTTGTATTCGAATTTATTTTGTTTGAGAAAGGTAGCTAGTTTAATGAGACTTTTAAATCTATAATCTTTGGAAATAACAGTAAAAACTTGTGTTTTAGTTGCATCATTAACTTTGTAATTATTTAGATAGATGAAATTTGGAATGAATTTAAGGTTGAAATCTTTAACATCTCTTTTTTCATAAGAGTAAACCTCATCAAAAAAATGAATCACATCTTTTTTTCGCGGAATATTATTTATGGAGTCATGATAATAGGCGATTAATTTTTTACTGTTTTTTCTGAGAATTTTTAATTGCTTATCAAAAAATAAATCGGGTCTTATAATGAGTGTAAAGTCATAAGATTTATCTTTAATATCCTCAATTACCGGATTGTATTTGTAGTAGTTTTTTAGCTTTAGATTTTTAGTTTTTTTTAGATAAAAAGATGAAATCCTTTGTCCGATATTTTTGTATGGTTGATTTTTGTAATCGGCTAAATTATAGTAGTCTACAACGTCATAATGAGATTTTAGTTCTTCAAAAATACAATTGTAATAACCGCTTAAATCAAAAGTTATAAAGAGTGCTTTGGTGGGCTTCATGATTTATGGAATATTAGATTTCATGCTTAGATAACTCATCATGCATTTTCTTAGCAATAACTTTCTTGGTAAAGTTATCTAATAAGTATTGATACCCATTTTTTGTAAATTTATCTTGTAAACCTTTGTCTTGCATTAATAAAGTTACTTTTTCTGCAAAATCTTTAGGATTGCCTACTTTAGCTAAAAGACCAGTTTCGCCATCTACAATGACTTCAGAAATACCGCCAGCATCTGCAGCTACAATAGGAACTTTACAAGCATAAGATTCTAAAAGAACTCCTCCTGTAGGCTCGTTGTTTGAAGTGAATAAAAACAAATCAAATTCTGGTAAAATTTCAGGAACATCTCTCCTAAAACCTGTAAAAATAATGTGCTCTGTTAGGCCTTTTTCTTCTACATAATTCTTGATGTCTTGCTCCATGCTACCTTTGCCAACAAGTATGTATTTGGCTTTAATAGCATTTTCTTTAACTAAAATTTCAACAGTATCTACCCAAGTATAATGATCTTTGAAACCTGTGAATTCGGCAATATTACCAATTATTTTATAGTCTTTTGGAATGTTGAATTCTTCATGTAAAATTCCGGTGCCTTCTTGCTTTTTGAATTTATTTACATCAGTAACACTACCTATTACAGTTAATTTACTATGGTTTTTAACTGCAAATTTTAAAGATTCTACAACAGGTTGAGAGACACAAATAATTTTTTTTATGCCTTTGTAATTGTATTTCCACTTTCTGAAAAAATTGGTATCTACTCGTTTTATTAGTGTTCTACAAAGTACTAAAGGTACTTTCATTCCGAATAAAAAATGTGCTAAAACCGCTATAGTATGTGCTTTACTGCTATGAATGAAAATTACCGAAGCTTGTTTTTCTTGGGCTAACTTTTTAAATTCTTTTGCGTAAGATAAACTGTATTCAGATTTGTATTCAAAAGGAATTACTTGCATGCCTTTTTCGGTTGCAATACGTTCTACTTCAGAGCCTATAGGGCAAACAATCCATTGGTCTTCTACATAGCCTTCTGCTTTAAAAGCTTCGTATAAGTAGATGATTTTTTGTTCGTGACCACGCCAACCATTAGAGGCTGTAAATTGTATTAACCGCATTTAAAGTGTTTTTAGCAAAACAAAAGTAAGGTTTTTCAAGGTTACTTTATTTTATAGAGTCCCAAGGCTTTTTTAAACTTTTTACTTGCAAGAACATAATTAACGTAGAGCTTATTCTTTAGACTTAATTTTCGCCATTTTTTATGCGGAATAATCTCTTTAGATATTTTTTCTTCAATAGTTTCAGATACTATAAACTGAGTTTTTATATCGTCCCAATCTACATTGTCATAACCATCAAACTCATTAACTTTATTTTTTTCGTGTATTATAGACATCCAAAGACGTTTGTCTGAAATTTCAACACGTCTAGATTCTTTTTTCCACATATTATGATCGCTAAACCAAACTGTTTTTGGAGCTTCATTTTTTTCGATAAGACTTATAAAAGGGTTAAAAATATGCTCTTTTTTACCTAGCATTATTTCAGGTGAAATTTGAAGCGAATACCCTTTTAAGACATCAATAGCCATAAAATCTTGTGACTTAAATTGCTCTTGAATTGTATTGATGTAATCTTTATGGATACAGTCATCATTGTCTATACGAGAGGTGATGATGTATGGAGTATCCTTACTATCTTCTTCAATATACTGTTTGATGGAAGAATGAAAAGCGTCCATGCCATCAATATAGAAGGATTTAAAATGCGAATAAGGTTTTAGTAAAGTTTCTATTTCATCCTTAAAATCAGAATCTGTACTTGTGTCAAAAAACAATAGCCATTCAAACTTAGTGTTGCTTTGGCTAGCAACTGAAGGTAGACAGAAATTGCTAAACAAGCCAATGCGATGTGTCATCCATTCACGTGTTAAAAGCGTTTCGTTATTTTTAGTTACTTCCCAATTTTTATTTTTGAGGTTAAAACGTGTAATGAGATAATGTTTAAACATCTTCTTGCTGTTGTTTGATAGGCAAATTTAAAGAAATAATATTTCTACATCCTTAGTTTGCTAATTTGAAAGGCACGCTATAAATACCTACTTTTGCAAATCATTGTTAGATATGTTTTAACCTATGTCAGTAACCATTAAAATACACAAAAACTCAGCCTTGTCAAAAGACAGCTTAATGAAAGCTATTGAGAATTTTGACCATGAAGGAGAAATGATTGGTAATGGTTACCGAAACGTCATTAAAATTCTAACGATTGATGGGCAACGGTATAATATCAAGGAATTTAAGGTTCCTAATCTAGTCAATAAAATTGTCTATCGTTTTTTCAGAAAAAGTAAAGCAGAGCGATCATTTCTTTATGGTCAACGTTTATTGGACTTGGGAATTCTTACACCTTCACCTGAAGCTTATATAGAGTATAAATCGCTATTTATATTTGGAAAAAGTTACTATATAAGTAAACAATTAGAATACGATTTTACAATCAGAAAACTTATTGATGAGCCAGAGTGTGATGACTACGATAATATTCTCAGACAGTTTACACAGTTTACGTATAAGTTACACGAAAATGGTATTCACTTTTTAGATCATTCGCCAGGTAATACACTTATAAAAAAGACAAGTACTGGCTACGATTTTTATTTAGTAGATCTCAATCGTATGGAGTTTAAGACGTTAACTTATGATGAGCGCATGGCAAATTTTGCACGTTTATCTCCAAAAGATTATATGCTAGACATCATTAGTGATGAATATGCCAAATTGATTAACAAACCTCATGATGAAGTTAGAGAACGTATGTATCACTTTTCACAAAAGTTTTCGTCTGGCTTTAAAAAGAAAGAGGCTTTTAAAAAGAAGTATTATTTCTGGCGAAAAAAGAAAAACTAAATTTTCTTTTTATATAGTTCACGCAGCTTAGAATATTTCAAAAAGGTAATGTTTGCAGTTTGTACGCAAATAACAAACCCATTAAAACCATCTAAAAATCCAAGTCTTAAAATATAGGACTTAATGAACGCCCAGGTAGGATTCCAGATAATTTTCCATATCGGTGCCGTTTTACCTTTGTCATAATAGGCTTTTGCAGCGATGGTTGAGAAATATTCCGTTTTCTTGTTGAATTCAGAGTAAGTTTGATAGGTCCAATGTAAAATATCACCTTTTAAATGACCGCTCTTGGTTTTACTATCATGAAACTGTACATTATCATGTGGATTAATGCCTGTCCATTTCGCCTTGGTTTTATCAAAAACGCGTAGTTTTTTATTGGGATACCAGTCACTATATTTTATCCACTGACCACAAAAGTTGTTAAATCGGTTGGCATAATACCCATCAAATTTCCAATTGGTCTTTAATTCAATTATGGATTTTTGAAGTGTTTCAGAAAGGGCTTCATCACCATCAAGCGAAACCACATGGTTATAGGTGGTTTGTTCTAGAGCAAAATTTTTCTGTTCTATATACCCCAAAAATTCTTGCTCAATAAACGTTGCATTAAATTTTTGGCAAATTGCTTTAGTGTTATCCGTAGAATAAGAGTCTACAACCACAATCTCATCAACCACATTTACTAAGGATTCTAAACAACGCTCTATGTTTCGCTCTTCATTAAAGGTAATAATAACACCAGACAGTTTTAGCATAGTTGTGATTTCACTACCGTAAAAATAGTATTTTTGTGCTAATGAAATCATCACTAAAGGCTTCAGTTATCATAAGCACTTACAACCAGCCAAAATGGTTAGCGTTGGTGTTGCATAGTTATGGTATTCAAACAGAATCTAATTTCGAATTAATCATAGCAGATGATGGTTCTGATGATAGAACAAAGACTGTAATTGATGAGTTTTCTAAGCAGTCAAACATAAATGTTACTCACGTATGGCAAGAGGATGAAGGCTTTCAGAAAACCAAAATTCTTAATAAAGCCATAATAGCTTCAAATGCAGAATATCTCATATTTACGGATGGAGATTGTATTGCAAGAGCAGATTTTGTAGCAACACATTTAAGGTTGAAGCAAACGAGTTGTGCGCTATCAGGAGGGTATTTTAAGTTATCTGAAAAAATATCTCAAAGTATTACTAAAGAGATCATAGATGGTCAAAAATGTTTTGATAAACAATGGCTTTTAAAGCAAGGTCAGGCTAAAAGTTTTAAGCTAAATAAGTTAACGAAGTCTAAATTGAAAGCGAACCTCTTAAACACATTAACTCCAACAAAAGCTACTTTTGATGGTATGAATGTATCATGTCATAAAAAAGATATTTTAACTGTAAATGGTTTTGATGAGCGTATGCAATATGGAGGTGAAGACAGGGAAGTAGGCGAGCGTATGATGAATAACGGTGTAAGATTCAAGCAAGTGAGGTATAGCACTATTTGCGTACATTTGCATCACGAAAGACCTTATAAAAACGAAGAAGCAGAGACTTTAAATCTGAAAATTCGAAAAGAAACAAAAAAAAATAAATCAACATATACCAAGTTTGGTATTAAGAGATAAAAGATTCATGGCGTTACCAAAAATTACAGTCATTATTGCTACTTACAATAAAACCGATTGGTTAGAGAAGGTGCTGTATGGCTATAGTGTACAAACCTACAAAGACTTTGATATTATTATTGCTGATGACGGTTCTACAGAAGAAACCAAAAATTTAATTGATAAGTTTAAACAAGATTATCCTGTAGAAATTACGCACGCTTGGCATGAAGATAAAGGGTACAGACGCCAAAAAATTTTAAATGAAGCTATAGTCATGGCAAAAAATGATTATATCTTATTTACAGATGGAGATTGTATTCCACGTGAAGATTTTGTAGAAACTCATGCTAAACATGCAGAAAAAGGTTACTTTTTGTCTGGTGGCTACTGTAAACTCCCAATGGATATTAGCAAAACTATTGCTGAAGATGATATAAA
Source organism: Winogradskyella poriferorum (assembly GCF_036553625.1). NCBI lineage: Bacteria > Pseudomonadati > Bacteroidota > Flavobacteriia > Flavobacteriales > Flavobacteriaceae > Winogradskyella > Winogradskyella poriferorum. The sequence continues at coordinate 149,384 of NZ_JAZHOU010000007.1, read as the reverse complement.
ATCTAAGCGTTGTTTTGAGGTTAAATGGCTTAAAGAACAAGGTGAACTTAGTGGAAAAAACAAACTAAAGCTCTCTGCAAAAAATGGCCTGGCTAACTTCTTGGATGTGGTAACTCCAACAGGTGCTACATTTAACAACTGTAATTCCTCAGCATGGAAATCTGATTTAATTGCAATCAATGGTTATGACGAACGTATGCAATATGGTGGGCCAGATAGAGAATTGGGTGAACGTTTGGTAAATAACGGCATTAAGACAAAACAAATACGATATAAAGCTATTTGTTTGCATCTAGATCATGCGCGTGGTTATAAAACACAAGAATCTTTAGATAGAAATTTAGCCATTAGAGCTAAAGTGAAAAAAGAAAATTTAAAGTGGACCGAATTCGGTATTAAGAAAGGTTAGGTCTATAATCTTTCTAAAAATTTGATCAAGTCTTCTTCAAAAAGGGAAGGTTTAAATTTTAAATACAATTCTGAAGCTTGAGATTTTAATTCCTTTGGGTGTTTTATATCTAAATATGGTTGGTTGTCATAATCTTTTAGATGAACCGAAACGTGCTTTATACCATCATCAAACATATTCCAAGCTTCTTTTTTTATCCAAGGAGAGAATATAGTGAATGTTGGAATGCTTAAAGCTTTCGCCATGTTTATAGCACCTCCTTCATTTCCTATTAGTGCATCGCAATGCTGTGTTATGGCTAAAAAATCTCTCAAACTTTTACCGAATACTTCAAAATGAATATGTTTTTGAGTTTCAGGTGCACAAAGCTCTAAAATGGCTTTAGCATCTTCTTCTTGCTTAGGGATATAATTGAATAAAATCTGGCTTTCGGGCTGCGTTTTTACAATTGTATCAATTACAGAAGCCATATATTCAAACGGATAAGTTTTGTTAGATCCGCTTCCCAAAACACCAATCATGTAGAGTGGCTTGTTAGTATCAATGTTACTTGATTCTAAAAACGCTTTAGCTTTAGATTCTTCCTCTTTAGTAAGATATATTTTGGGTCTTACTATTTTGCTGTTGTCTATGTCTAAAGTTTGAAGTAGTTGTAGACGGTTTTCTATGGCCAAACCGGCATTAGTATCTGCCTTAGCTTTGTGTTTGTATAAGTGAGTGTATAATAACTTATTTCTGCCTTTATCTATAGAAATTTTAATTTTCGCCTTAGAAAATAAGGTTATGAGGTTACTCGATAGTTTTGAGTAAACATCTACGATGGCATCATAATTTTCTTTACGAAGTTGTTTAGCAATTTTAAAAAGTTTCAGTTTACTGTTTTCGTGTTCTGGAGTAAAAAACTGAATCTTATCTATATAAGGATTTTGATCTACAACAGGGAAGGTATGCGTGTTAATGAGGTAATGTAATTCTGCATCAGGATATTGATGCTTAATGGCCTCAAACAATATGCTTGAAGCCAAAACATCACCAATCATTTTTTGTTGTATGATTAAAATTTTCATTCAGAAAAGCTTAATTATGCCAAAATTATTTTTTCCTTCTTAAGGAAATATTTGTAGTATAAAATAGCTTTTTTTAAACCGCTACATCATATTCGCGTAAAGCATCATTAAGAGATGTTTTTTTATCTGTACTTTCTTTACGTTTTCCAATAATTAATGCGCAAGGTACTTGGTATTCGCCAGCAGCAAATTTCTTAGTATAACTTCCAGGAATTACCACAGAACGCGCAGGTACTCTACCTTTCATTTCTACAGGTTCATCACCAGTGACATCTATAATTTTGGTGCTCATAGTTAATACCACATTGGCACCAAGAACCGCTTCTTTTTCTACATGTACTCCTTCAACAACAATACAACGGCTACCAATAAAAGCACCATCTTCAATAATTACTGGAGAGGCTTGTAATGGTTCTAAAACACCACCAATACCAACACCACCAGAAAGGTGTACATTTTTACCAATCTGTGCACAACTACCAACAGTTGCCCATGTGTCTACCATAGTGCCTTCATCTACATAAGCACCTATGTTAACGTAGCTTGGCATCATAATAACACCTTTAGAAATGTAAGCTCCATGTCTTGCTACAGCATGTGGTACAACTCTAATGCCTTTTTCCATGTAGTTGCGCTTCAATGGAATTTTGTCGTGGTATTCAAAAATACCTACCTCATGTGTTTCCATTTTTTGAATAGGGAAGTAAAGCACTACCGCTTTTTTAACCCATTCGTTTACTTGCCAGCCATTTTCAGTTGGTTCAGCAACACGAAGTGTGCCAGCATCTATTAGGTCTATAACACTTCTTATGGCATCAATAGTAACTTTATTGGTTAATTGAGAACGGTCATCCCAAGCATTTTCTATAACGGTTTGTAGTTGTTTCATGTGTCTAAAATTTTCGCAAAGATAAGTTGATAAACAGCCTTTGTAAAATATTTTTAAAAAGAATTGTGACCTATTCTAAAAAGTTGTGTCTCAACAGTATTAAATGCAATGTAAATTTATTTCATATAGGTTTATCTGAGGATTTAATTAATAGCTAATTATGAAAACTCCTCTCCCCTTAATTTGAGGAGTTTTCTTTTTTTGAAAAAAAATGTGACCATTTAAAAGATATGGTGTCTTAAAGATATAATTAACGTGATTTATTTATAGAGGGTAATAAAATCAACGACTTAATTAATAGCTAATTTTAAAAACGCTTCTTTTTACTAAGAAGCGTTTTTTATTACACTATCTTTGCAGTAATGGGAAGAATTTTAGCCATAGATTACGGTACAAAACGGACAGGATTGGCAGTTACAGATCCTATGCAAATTATTGCATCTGGATTAACAACTGTTGAAACAAAAGAATTGATTCAGTATTTAAAAGCTTATGTTAATTCCGAAGTTGTAGAAAAATTTGTTGTAGGAGAGCCAAAACAGATGGATAATACTGCTTCAGAGAGTGAAGTGCATATTCAGAAGTTTTTAGAAAAACTGCAAAAAGAAATTCCACAAATCCCTGTGGTGCGTGTAGATGAACGTTTTACGTCAAAAATGGCTTTTCAAACCATGATTGATAGTGGGCTAAAGAAAAAACAAAGACAGAATAAAGCACTTGTAGATGAAATAAGTGCAACCTTAATATTGCAGAGTTATTTGGCTTCAAATTTTTAAATAAGAATTGTACTTTTGCACCCGAAAACAACAAAGTTATGATATTACCAATAGTTGCATATGGAGATGCCGTATTAAAGAAAAAGGCTAAGGAAATCGATAAAGATTACCCAAAGCTTAATGAGTTGATAGAAAATATGTACGAGACTATGTATGGTGCTTATGGTGTTGGTTTAGCTGCACCACAAGTTGGTTTGCCTATCCGTTTATTTTTGGTAGATACAGAACCTTTTTCAGACGATGAAGATTTGTCTGAAAAAGATAGAGAACAAATGAAGAATTTTAAGAAAACATTCATCAATGCTCAGATTTTAGAAGAAGAAGGAGATGAATGGGCCTTTAATGAAGGCTGTTTAAGCATTCCAGATGTTAGAGAAGATGTATTTAGAAAGCCAAAAATAAAGATTCAATATCAAGATGAAAATTTTGAAACGCATGTTGAAGAATATGATGGTTTAATCGCCAGAGTCATTCAGCATGAGTACGATCATATCGAAGGAATTTTATTTACAGACAAACTATCTTCGTTTAAAAAGCGTTTGATTAAAGGTAAATTGACAAATATTTCAAAAGGAAAAATAAGAATAGATTATAAAATGCGTTTTCCTGCAATGAGCAAAAAACGTTAATACAAAATATATGAGCTTAGATAAAATATTAGCTATTTCTGGAAAGCCAGGATTATACGAAATTGTAACACAAACAAGAACAGGTGCTGTTGTACAATCTTTAATTGATAAAAAGAGAATCACTGTAGGAGCACATAGTAACATTAGTATCTTAAGTGAAATTGCTATTTATACTTTAACAGAAGAAGTGCCTCTAAAAGATGTGCTTAAGAAGATTAAAGATAAAGAGAATGGTGAACAAACATCGATTAGCCATAAAGATGGAAAAGATACTTTAGAAGAATATTTCTTCGAAGTTTTACCAGATTATGATGAAGATCGTGTATATGCTTCAGACATTAAAAAGGTGGTCCAGTGGTACAATTTACTTCATAAAAACAATCTTTTAGAATCTCTTGAAACTGAAGAAGAAGTAACTGCTTCTGACGAAGAAGAATAATTACAGACGTCAGTTCGAGTGATTCCGAAGAATGAGGAATTGTATCGAGAACATTTTCAAAGTTAGAAATTCTTATTCTCGGTAAAAATTTCATTCATTTCAATCATAAAATTCACTCGAATTGATGAATTTTATATAGCTATAAATTAACAATGTCGGATAAAACTGCCCAACTAAAAGCTTTTGAACGTTTGCTTGTTATTATGGACGAGTTGCGAGAGCAATGTCCGTGGGATAAAAAGCAAACGATGGAATCGCTGCGTCATCTCTCCATAGAAGAGGTTTACGAACTTGGTGATGCCATTTTAGATAATGACTTAGATGAGGTAAAGAAGGAGTTGGGAGATGTGTTACTACATATTGTTTTCTATTCTAAAATAGGAAGTGAAACAAATAATTTTGATATCGCAGATGTATGTAATAGCATCTGCGATAAACTTATAGATCGTCATCCTCACATCTATGGAGATGTTAAGGTTGAAAACGAAGAAGACGTAAAACGCAATTGGGAGCAACTAAAACTCAAAGAAGGTAAGAAAAGCGTTCTCGAAGGTGTGCCAAGAAGTTTGCCTGCAATGGTAAAAGCCAACCGAATACAAGACAAAGTAGCAGGAGTTGGTTTTGATTGGGAACAACCAGAACAAGTTTTTGAAAAAGTAGAAGAGGAGTTAGCCGAATTAAAAACTGAAATAGCAAAAGGTAATCAAGATGCTATTGAAAGCGAGTTTGGTGATGTTTTATTTTCTATGATTAATTATGCACGCTTTCTAAAAGTAAATCCTGAAAATGCTTTAGAACGTACCAATAAAAAATTCATAAAACGCTTTCAATATTTAGAAAGTAAATCTAAAGAACTTAATAAGCCACTAAAAGACATGACCTTATCTGAGATGGATGTCTTTTGGGAAGAGGCGAAATCTCTTTAGTTTATATTTTGTCATTCCGTACTTGATGCGGAATCCACCTTTACACTACCGATTTTTAGATTCCTGCCTTCGCAGCAATGACAAAAGAGAGATATGTTAAAATTATCCTAAATCAAAATCCTTAAGATCCAAACAGAAATTTCTCACGTAAATAAGGTATATAAAGACAACAACGTTTTTATATTCTTAGTAGGAAATCTTAATTATTATTAAGCGGTTGTAATTAAGGTTAATTTAGTTTAGTTAGGGCAAAACCCATCTGTTAGTAGCAGATGGGTTTTGATTTTTATATAAAAAAAGAGATTATAAGAATCTTAAGAATACATCCCACGAATCTTGTTAAGCTTAGCTTTCCATGTTTCTAGTTCTTTTTTGTGCTTAGCAATATTTTTATGTACATCTTTTACCAATGGATTATCAGAATCTACATTAGTGAAAAATTGTAAGTTGTTTTCAAGCTGCGTTATTTCAGATTTTACCTCGCCAATTTTCTTGCGGATAAAGTTTTGTTCGTTATCTAAAAGTCTGGTATCATCGTCATTATTGGCTAAATTTTCAAGCTTACTTTCAAATTTTACCATCTCTAACTTAGACTTCTCCATTTTTAGTTTATCAAAAGCATCGTCAATTGCTTTATAGAATTTACCATCTATGTAGCGCTTGTTTTGTGGTACATAACCAATTTCTTTCCACTCAGCAATTCTGGTTTTTAAATTTTCTACATCAGCTTTGTTATCGCCACTTAGTTCCATTGCTTTTAGATCATCAAGTAACTTTACTTTTTTATCAAAAGCATCATACAAATGCTGGTTTTCAGCTTTACGCTGAGCATGCATTCTATCAAAGTAGTGGTTACAAGCATTTTTAAACTGTTTCCAGATTTTGTCGCTATCGCGTCTTGGAACATGACCAATTTTTTTCCAATCGTTTTGAATTTTCTTCATTAAAGGAGTAACAACTGCAAAGTCGTCGCTGTCTTTGTTTTCTTCAGCAATTTTGATAAGTTCCTTCTTCTTTTGAAGATTCTCATATTGGTCTTTCTTTAAATCTTTATAGAATTTATTTTTACCTCGATTAAAGTTTCTAACGGTATCTTTAAACTTTGCCCAAGTAGATTCGTTTACTTTTAAAGGTACTTTGCCTGCATTAAAAAATGCTTCGCGTAGTGCTTCAACTTCTTTAATTTTCTTTTGCCAAGCACTATGAGTATTAGCTTTGTCGTCTGCAATGGCTTGAATTTTTGCTATGATTTCTTCTTTCTTTTCAAGATTTTTCTCATAAGCTTTGTCTAAATCAGCATAGTAAGCCTGGCGCTTATCATGTATGGTTTTTGTAGCATTGCTAAAACGCTCCCAAATTTCTTCTCTGTGTTCTTTAGCTACTGGACCCAGCTCTTCTTTCCAAAGTTTGTGTAGTACTTGCAGTTCTCTAAAAGCACGATTTACATTATCATCCTTCGCCAATTCTTCGGCACGTTCTATAATCTTTAATTTTTGATCATAGTTGTGCTTAAAGTCCATATCTCGCAAGTCGTTATTAAGATGCAAGAAGTCGTAAAAACGCTCTACATGATGATGATATGTGTTCCAGGCATTGTTATATTTATCTCTAGGTATTGGCCCAGCATTTCGCCATTTTTCTTGAAGCTCTTTAAAGGTTTTATAAGTGCTTCCCATGTTTTCTTCAACGGAAAGTAGGCCTTTAATTTCTTCAATAATAGCCAATCTGTTTTCTAGATTTTGCTTTAGGTTATGCTCACGTTCTTTGTAATAAGCACTTATAGATTGCTTGTAATCTTTATAAAGTTGATTGAATAATTTTTTGGTATCGTTGGTGTAGTAGAAGTCTATTTCATTACCACCATCGTTTATAAATTCTTCTTTCTTTTCTTCTAAAAGTTCACCAAATTTAGCATTGAATTCTGCTTTAATTTCATTGACTTGTTTAGAGATGGTCTGAATTTTATGATGCTTTAAAAGTCTGTTGAGCTCTTCTGCCAAATCTTGCATAGACATAGCATGGTAGTCTTTTTCTTCTACCTCATGACGCTCTGCATTAGATTCATCTTCTGCGTCCTCTGCATTAGAAGCTTCAATTTCTGAATGCGCATCAGCATCTACTTTAGATTCATTGTTAGAATCTTCAGCAGTTTCATTTTCATTTTTCAATTCAGTAGTTTCTTCAACTTGTGGAGCTGATTCTTCTTGCGGAGCATTGTTTTGTAACTCTACTTCTTTTTTTCCGTCTGCATCTTGCAGGTTATCATTCTCAGACATATGTCAAAATATTTATTAGGAGGTTAAAGATACTAACAACTCGTTGAATTACAAAGCAAATAAAAGGGTGAAGTTTATTTGTGTAATTGTTTAATCGTTGATGTGTTTATTTGTTTAATAGTTGGATAATAAGAATGTTGAAGACTTTAAATAAAGGTTATTAGAATTTAGTTTCACTAATCACTACTTATTCCAGATTTCCCAAGATTTTTCGGCCTGTAGTTTTAGCATTTCTAAACCATTAATAATTGTAGCTCCTTTTAATTTCCCACAATTAAGGAATTTGGTTTCTTCTGGATTATAGATAAGATCATACAAAATATGTTTATCTGTTATGCCATCGTAAGGAATGTCAGGACATTCATTTATATTGGGAAAAGTACCGATTGGTGTACAGTTTATAATGATTTGAAATGACGTAATGATGTCTTCAGTCAATTCAGAGTAGGTATAGGTAACACCTTCTTTTTTGGTACGTGATACATAATGATATTTAATACCAAGTTTCTTTAATGCATGTGCAATAGCTTTAGAAGCTCCACCAGTACCCAGAATTAAAGCGCGTTTCTGACATTTTTTTAAATGTGGCTTTAATGAGTTTTTGAAACCATCATAATCGGTGTTAAAACCGATTAACTTACCCTTTTTTATTTTTATAGTATTAACTGCACCTATCTTTTTGGCACGTTTATTCAATTTGTCTAGTAGAGGAATCACTTCTTCTTTGTAAGGAATTGTAACGTTAAGACCTTTTAAGTTTGAAGTATTTTCAATAATTTCCTTTAGTTCATCAATTGATTCTAAATCAAAATTCACATAAGAATGCGGTAAACCTTCGTTTGAAAATTTATCCGCAAAATACCCTCTTGAAAATGAATAGGAAATGTTTTTTCCTACCAGTCCGAATTTAAGCTTTGATTTGTCTTGTGCGTTGTCCATACCATTCTAATCCCAAAACAATGAGAATTCCTAAGCCAATATACGCAATTGCAATATAAGTTTCGGTAGTCGCTTCAGGGAAAAAACGCTTGTAATTTGCAATGACTTGTTTGCCAGTAGAATCTAAAATATAGCTGCCATCAATATTTGTTTTATAGACAGTTTCTTTCCAAGGCCAAACCACACCAAGAGACCCAATAATAAAACCAACAATAGTTGCTAGTGTAATATTTTTGTAATGGTGTAAAATGTAATTTAATACGTGCGAAAAGGTCACCAAACCTGTCACAGAGCCTAACGTAAATATGCCAAGCACTTTAAGCATTCTAATTCGATCTTCATTTTTAATAAACTCAAAATTACCAGTAAATATATCTGAAATAGTGTCGTAAAGCGCATTAACAGAGTCTACTAGAAGGAGTACATAATTTCCTAGTAGAATTAAAATAAATGAACCTGAAAAACCCGGAAGCGTCATACCAGAAACACTAATAATACCACAGAAAAATACAAACCATAGATTATCGTTTTCTTTTGCAGGATCTAAAAAACTAATGCTTATACCGACAACTGCACCAAGGATTAAAGCGATAATTGTTTTGCTATTCCAGGCTTTAAAATCTTTACTGATGTAATAGATAGAGCCTAGTATCATCCCAAAAAATGCGCTCCAAACATAAAGCTGAAAGTTAACAATGAGGTAATCAAGTATTTTAGAAACACTAAAATAACTAACTACCATTCCCAAGAATAAAAGCCCTAGGAATTTACCATTGATATACTGATAAAAACTTTTAAAACGACCATTGAAAAGAAGCTTGAAAGCAGTTTTGTTGACTCGTTGAAGCGAGTAAATGAATTCTTCGTAAAAACCTGCTACAAAGGCTACAACACCACCTGAAACACCAGGAACTTTGTTGGCAGCTCCCATAGCCAACCCTTTAATGACCAAAAAAATACGATCCTTAAAAGTTCTGGTGCTTTGCATTAGATTTTATTCTTTTGATCTCCTAAACGTTCTAAAATTAATATAGCTACAAAACCAACCACAATAAATATAACGGCTAACTCCATTTGATTATCTCCTTCATAAGCTGAAGGTAAGATGCTTTGGTCTAACAGCGTCACTACTTCTCCCTCGGAATTAACTCTGGTTTTTAAAACTTTTTTCCATGGCCAAATTTTGTTGAGAGAGCCAATCATAAAGCCGGTTAAAATGGCAAGCGTAAGATTTTTTTGATGTTTAAACATCCAGTTAAGTGCTTTTGAAAATACTTTTAATCCAACAACTGCACCAATAGCAAGCAATACAAACTTTAAAAAGGCATCTTTAAATAATTCCATATTACCTGTAACCAATCCATCTCGTAAATTGTTTATGGTGTCAATTGCAGTCTGATAAGCACCTAAAATAAGTAGGATGAATGCACCTGAAACACCTGGTAAAATCATAGCAATGATGGCAATGAATCCACAGAATAATAAATAAAATGGACTATCTGGTGAGGCAAATGGTTCTGCTAACGTTATGTAATAGGATAGAGCAGAAGTTGCTATAATAGCAATGATTATTTTTGGTGACCATCCTTTTATTTGTTTTGCTATGTATAGAATACTTGCTAGTACCAATCCAAAAAAGAAAGACCATAATAAAATAGGTTCGTTGTGCAAAAGCCACTTTATAAGTTTGGCTAAGGATAAAATACTAATGGCAATTCCAGAAAATAATGCCAAAAGGAATGAGCCATTGATAGATTTCCAGGCGGTTTTAAAACCTTGTTGTTTCCATACTTTAAAAACACCTAGATTTACTTTATCTATACTTTCAATAAGTTCTTCGTAAATACCAGAAATAAAGGCTATAGTCCCACCAGAAACACCTGGTACAACATCGGCAGCTCCCATGGCTACACCTTTAAAAGCAATAATAAGATAGTCTAAAAAACGTCGTTGCATTTCTTTAAATATAAGAAACGCTAAGGTATGGATTTTTTTAGTCGGAAGCCTTCTTTGCTTCCGAAATTATGGCTTTAACCATTGGTCTGTCAACAAGCAAAGGAAATAGTTCAGAAACAATAAAACTATAATCTATATTAAGTCTCAATGCATTTTTTAGATGAAAACGACCTTCTTGCGTTTGATGTGTTGTAAAGTATAAGCCACCAAGTCTGTATTCAATTTCTGGATTTTCGGGATAGAACTCAGCAGCTTGCAGAAGATTATAAATAGAAGCTTCATATTCACCTAAAGCAATTAAAATATCTGACCGATCCAACCACGTATCTAGTTCGTAATTACCAAGCTCCAAGGTTCGTTTGTAGCCAATTTCTGCTTCTTCAAGGAAGTTTAAACGTTTATTAATTGTGGCATAAAGTTTCCAATACAACACATTTTCACCATCAATATTTACGGCATTGCTGATAAACTTCAACGCCTTGTTGTAGTCTAAGCGTTTCATGTAAAACTTAGTAATAGCAATCCATCCTTTGTCTAATAACGCATCATCTTTAATGGTTTTATTAAAAAATTGTACTGCCATATCATCTTGTCCAAGTTTTTCATAACAATATCCAATTCTAAGTAAAGCGAATGATGTAGGTTCATCAAGGGCTAAAGTTACTTTGTAGTTTTCTATAGCTTCTTCGTATTGCTTTAGTTTTTCTAAAACTTTACCTTTTTCAATATAAGCGCCTACAAAAGTATCGTCTGAGATGATTGCAAAATCAAAAGCTGCATTTGCTTTTGCATAATCCTTAATGGTGAAATACTGACGTCCTAACTGATGCCAAGCCACTTCGCAATAAGGATTAGAATCTAAAAAGTTATTGAGATAGCTTATAGCTTCTTCATTCTGGTCTAAAAAATCATAGCAATAAACAATGTTATGCAATGCTGAGTAATCAGAAGTGTCACTTTCTAAACACTTTTTGAAGTAAATCACAGCATTTTCAAACTGATCCAAGAATAAATATTCCATACCTATAAGAGCATATAAATCCGAATCATCTTCTGGAGTAGAAGAGATGTCTATGGCAATTAAAAGCGTGTTAATTGCTTTTTCATGCTCATCTTGTTTAGAAAGTACATTGGCTTTTTGAATGTAAATCTCTTCGTTATTAGGTTCAATATCATGAAGCATATCTAAAATTTCATCTGCTTCTGAGAATTTATTTTCAATAACCAATATTTCTACTTGGAATAATCTTAGGTTGATTGAAGTTGGGTGTTGTTCTAATCCAAGTTTAATGGCGCGTTTTGCTAAGGCAATTTTACCATTTTCAAGATAATGATGAATAATATTCTCAAATTCATTTGAATCGAAAAACAAAATATCATTTGTCTTTAGCATGGACTCAAATCTTGTAAGCGGATAGTTTTCGTCTTCGTGACTATAATTCATAAGCGGTTTTAAGATTCACTACTCTAAATTACAGTTATCATCAAATGTTCTTTGTTAAATGCGTTTTTGTTTTTAACAAATTAATTAACATTGATTTAAACTTAGGTTAAAGTTTGTTTTTGCTTGTAAATCAGAGGTTTGTGTTAAGGTGGGAATATTAAATGTTATCTAAAATTGACGTGATTATTTTACATCCTTCAATAATTTCTTTGCTTGAAATAGTAAGTGGAGGTGTAATTCTTATGGCTTTAGGTTCAAAAAGTAGCCAAAATAGAATCAAGCCTTCATCTTGGGCTTTGAGTATAACCTCGTTAGCAATTTCTGAATTTTCTACTATTGCAGCAAGCATTAATCCTTTTCCTCTTATTTCTTTAATATGTTTATGATTAAGGTGTTTTCTTATTAATTTTTCTTTTTCAAGAGTTTCTTTAATAAGGTTGGATTCTGTGATTTCTTTCAAGGTAGCAAGTGCTGCAGCAGCAATTACAGGATTGCCTCCAAAGGTTGTGATATGTCCAAATTTTGGATTATCGCTTAGACTTAGCATCATGTCTTTAGATGCAGTAAACGCTCCGATTGGTAATCCTCCTCCAAGACCTTTGCCTGTAACAACAATGTCTGGCTGGCAATTATAGTTTTCAAAACCAAATAGTTTGCCTGTTCTACCAATTCCTGGTTGAATTTCATCTAAAATAAAAACAGCACCAACCTCATTGCATCGTTTTTGAACCTTCTGAAGGTAATTATTCTTTGGTTCAATAAAACCAGCACCACCTTGTATGGTTTCTAAAATTACAGCAGCTGTTGTATCAGTGATTTGTTCTAGGTCAGTTTCAGAATTAAAAAATATATGCTTAATATCTGGTATTAAAGGTAAAAAAGGAGCTTTACGTTCTTCATAATCCATAAGGCTCAACGAACCCATAGTGTTGCCGTGATAGGAGTTTTTTGCTGCAATAATTTCTGTTCTACCTGTATAGCGTCTAGCAAGTTTTAAGCTACCTTCTATGGCCTCAGTACCAGAATTTACAAGATAAGTACTCTCTAATGGTTCTGGTAAATGGCTGGCAATAAGTTTAGAAAGCTCTAAAGCAGGTTCTTGAATGTATTCTCCGTAAACCATTACATGAAGGTATTGGTCTGCTTGTTCCTTTATAGCGTTAACAACTTTAGGATGGGAATGTCCTAATGAACATGCTGATACACCTGCAACAAAATCTAAATATGACTTTCCGTTTTTGTCAAAAATATACGAGCCTTTAGCATGGCTTATTTCCATAGCCAAAGGATGAGGAGATGTTTGAGCCTGATATTTAAAAAATTCGTTTTGCAATTATTGACCTCCTTTTGCTTTCAGTTTTTTAGTCTTATCAGAAACTTTTGCAGGTTTGCTTTTTGGTATCGAATCTGCTTTTGCTTTCATTGCAGGTGACTCTACTTTTTGCTTAATTCCTTTAGGATTAGTCGCTCCTTTATCTTCTTCTTTAGGAAGATTTCGGGCAGCCTTATTTGGTTTATTAGGTGTGTCCTTGCCTGCTTCTTCAACACGTTCAATAATACTATCATCAAAGAAATCTTCTGGTGGCACGTAATCATCTAAACCAGATATTTTTGGTAAGTCTAGAGGCGGATCATCTTTAAATAGATCCTCTACAGATCCTGGGCGTTCTTCACCTCTCCAGTCAAAACCTCTTAATCTCCTGGCGTTTCTAGGGAAATCAGGTTCTGGAAAGATATTACCATCAATCTGATTGATAAATCTTACTTCTTCAATAGCTTGTTCTACAATTTGAATATTAATACTACCAGATTTAGATTTTTGAATTCCTATGAGTTCATTGGTTTCATTTCGCATGTATCTAATAGTCTCGGCATTTTTAATGATGTCTACATTATAGAGTTCATTATCTCTAAACAGACCAATTAATTGTTGACCTTTTATTTGGTTATAACCATCTTCACTAATAGTATCCTTACTCACCAAAAATGCGTTATTGAATACTTTTAGAGAGTCTAGTTTCTCAGTTTCGGTATTAGAAATTAGATGAATGGTATCTCCTGTCATTTGGTTACCAATGTTCCATAACACAGGTTTGCGAGCTGTTGCAAAAGCATCTGTTGAGCTATATCTACTTAGGTTTATGAGTTCAGTTAATCCAGTTTTATGGTCTACATGAATAGAATCTGCCTTACCAGCCAAATCACTTTTATAGAGTTTGGCATTGTAATAAGCTCTAGTAATACGATTATCTTCATTGCCTGTAACCATTAAGGTGTCTGCATGCAAATACACAGAATCTTTTTCTTGTACAGTGATAGCTAAAGCACGTTTGGTAATAAAAACAGAATCTTTATCGCGCCAAACCTCTGCGTAGTGACCTTTTACAATACTATTGTTTATGGTATCTGTAACCTTTATATTATTGGTTGCTGATGCAAAACTACTGTCACGATCAAAATAGATACTATCGCCTTCAATTCTTCTGTTGTCGTAGTCTATTTTTGCATTTCGTTGAAAATAGCCTGTATTGTCATTAGTGTCATAAAAACCACGCTCTGTATAGATTTTACTTTCCTCTCCTACGATGGTAGAAGGTCCAAATAAATATGCATGTCCATTATCAGGGAAAAAATCTAGGCGTTCAGTATTTAAAGTATAATCAGGATTTACAAGTACCACATCTTTAGTAAACTGATACTTTTTACTGTTCATGTAATAACGACCTATTTGACTTGTAATGGTTCCGGAAGAATCTCTCACAACTTTACCACTAGTGTCATAATAGGCTAGTTGGCGGATTCTGTCAAAATACAATTTATCTGTAGTTAATACCGAATTTGGCTCGGTTAAAACTACTTCTCCTTGAGCAAATGCTAACTCGGTTTTACCACTGTATTCTACATATTTGGCAACCATATTAATAGAGTCGCCTTGCTTAACTAATACCTTTCCAGAACCACCGCTGTAGGCTTCAATATAATCTTGGTCTTGATAGTACACGGCTTTATCACACCAAAGATTAACACCTTTGTGAATAAAATGTACTTGCTGAGAATCATCTCTAAGAAAAATTAAAGCACCATCTTCTACATCTGGATTTGATGTTGTAATACCTGAGTATTCTACGACTATTTTTTGCTTGTCTTGAGCAAAGCTAAACGAAGAAATACAAAGCGTAATAATTAAAATTAGATTCTTTAAACTATTCAAAGCCATATGGTTTTTAAAAAATAACACTAATAGATTAGCTTTAGTATGGGTTAACAGTTTTTTTAACAGAATCTATAATTCAAAAATTACACTGTTTTTCTAACAATCGTCTGTTTACGATCAGGACCAACAGATACTATTGTAATAGGGATATTAAGTTCTTTTTCTAAAAACTCAACATAAGCATTAAAAGCCTCAGGTAATTGAGATGCTTCTGTCATACCAGTTAAATCTTCAGACCATCCTTTTACTTCTGTGTAAATTGGTGATACGTTTTCTTCTTCAATATTGTATGGAAGGTGTGTAATTGTTTCACCTTTATAATTGTAGGCTGTACATACTTTTAAGGTTTTAAAACCAGACAGTACATCACCTTTCATCATTATTAATTGAGTAACACCATTAACTTGACAAGCATAGCGAAGTGCTACTAAGTCTAACCATCCACAACGTCTTGCACGACCTGTTGTTGCTCCAAATTCGTGGCCAACACGTCCCATAGTTTCTCCATCTTCATCAAATAATTCCGTTGGAAAAGGACCAGAACCAACACGTGTTGTGTAGGCTTTAAAAATACCAAAGACATCTCCGATTTGATTTGGCGCAACACCTAAACCTGTACATGCACCGGCTGCAGTTGTGTTTGATGATGTTACAAACGGATACGTTCCAAAATCAATATCTAAAAGCGATCCTTGAGCACCTTCAGCTAAAATAGTTTTACCAGACTGTTGTGCTTGGTGAACGTACTCTTCAGAATCAATAAACTTTAGTGTTTTTAGAGTTTCTATAGCTTCAAAGAAATCAGTTTCTAATTCCTTTAAATCGTATTGAATGTCTACATTATAAAAGTCTATCATAGCTTCGTGCTTATCTGCCAAAGCTCTGTATTTTTCTTTCCAGTCAGCTAATTCAATATCTCCAACTCTAATACCATTTCTTCCGGTTTTGTCCATATATGTTGGACCAATTCCTTTAAGAGTAGAACCTATTTTTGCTTTTCCTTTTGAAGCTTCACTCGCAGCATCCAATAAGCGATGCGTAGGTAAAATGATATGTGCCTTACGCGAGATGCAAAGGGATTTTTTATAATCAACATTTTGCTCATCTAACTTGTCTAATTCCTTTTTAAAAATAACAGGATCTATAACTACACCATTACCAACTAGGTTTACAGTGTCGTCATGAAAAATACCAGAAGGTATAGTGTGCAAAACATGCTTTCTGCCATTAAAAACTAAGGTGTGACCAGCGTTTGGCCCACCTTGAAAGCGTGCAATAATATCGTATTTAGAGGTGAATACATCGACAATTTTACCTTTGCCTTCATCTCCCCATTGTAATCCAAGTAGTAAGTCTACTGCCATTTTAAAAAATTAGTTAGTCTTCTTTTTTACGGTTACCGTAAAAGTATAGTGAATGATTAGTTATTTCAATGTTAAAAACCTCTTCGATGGTCTTTTTAATAGATTGAATGCGTGGATCACAGAATTCTATAACTTCACCTGTGTCGGTAAGAATGACGTGGTCGTGTTGCTTATCAAAATATGATTTTTCATAGTGTGCCTGGCTTTGGCCAAATTGATGCTTGCGTACCAATGCGCACTCTAAAAGTAATTCTATGGTATTATAAAGTGTAGCTCTACTTACACGATAGTTTTTATTTTTCATTTTAATGTATAAAGACTCGATATCAAAATGTTCTTCGCTATCGTATATTTCCTGAAGTATGGCGTAACGTTCAGGTGTTTTTCTATGGCCTTTATCTTCAAGGAATTGTGTAAAAACTCGTTTTACAATTTCCTGATTACTTTCTTCTGTTGTTGCATTCATAATTAAGGTGCAAATTTACATAAAAATATAGGATAAGAATGATTTAATTTTGGATTATAGTTGAAAGAAATGAACAAGTTTTCAAGACTATTAATCTGTAAAAATCAAACTCTTACTACTTTGTCTATGCCATTAATTGTTTTAAGTTTATCTATGAGATTTTTAAGCATAGCTTGGTTTTTTACTTCAACCGTTATGTCGCCGTTAAAAATACCATCGTCACTAGAAAAACTTATACTTTTCATGTTAACATGAAGGTTTTCGGAAATGAGTTTTGTTATATCGTTTACTAACCCAAGATTATCTATTCCAGATAACTTAATATGAGAAGTGTAAGCGCGTTGACTAGAATCTATCCATTTAGCAGATTGTATTCTGTAGGCATAGTTAGACTGCAAACTTACTGCATTTGGACAGTTTTTTTTGTGAACCTTTATTCCGTCATTTATGGTAACAAATCCAAATACTTTATCTCCAGGAATTGGGTTGCAACAATTAGCAAGTGTGTAGTTGAGACGTTCTTCTTCCTTACCAAAAACCAACATATCGTACTTGGAAGTAATCTCTTCCTTGTCTATATCCTTGTTTGGCGCATCTGGTTTACGGATTTTGCTTTTTATATAGCTCATAAAGGCGTTGCTTCTGGATGAAGCAAAGGCCTTGAGTTTAGCGTTATCTATAGTGCCAATACCAACACGATAAAATAAATCTAAAGATGTTTTAAGCTTAAAATAGTTGACCAACTCATTCACACTTTTTTCATTGAGTGTAATTTTGAGTTGCTTTAACTTACGTCTAAGAATTTCCTTGCCTTCTTCGGCTATTTCTTTGGTATGTGCATTTAATGCCGATTTAATTTTACTACGTGCTCTTGCAGTTGTGGCGTAGTCTAACCAGTTAGCGTTTGGCTTGGCGTTTTCTGAGGTTAATATTTCTACACGGTCTCCACTTTGTAGCTCGTGACTAAGAGGTACTAATTTGCCGTTGACTTTTGCACCACGAGTTTTCATACCAACTTCGGTATGAATACTAAATGCAAAGTCTAGTGGAGTAGCTCCTTTTGGTAATGACTTTAAATCTCCTTTTGGAGAAAAAACAAAGATTTCTTTTGAGTAGAGGTTTAGTTTGAATTGTTCAACAAAATCTACAGCATTAGCCTCGTTATTTTCTAAAGCTTCTTGAAGTCTGTTGATCCATAGGTCTAAACTATCTTCTTTATCGTTGGCATTTTTGTATTTGTAGTGTGCTGCATAGCCCTTCTCGGCAATCTCATTCATACGCTCACTACGAATTTGTACTTCTACCCAACGGCTTTTTGGTCCTACAACAGTAATATGAAGCGCTTCATAGCCTGTAGATTTAGGTGACGAAATCCAATCGCGTAAACGAATTGGGTTTGGTGTAAAGTGGTCTGTAACGATAGAATAAATTTTCCAAGCCAGAAACTTTTCGTTTTCAAAATCTGATTTATAAATAATTCTAACAGCAAACTTGTCGTACACCTCGTCAAACGAAACTCCTTGTTTTACCATTTTTCGTCTTATGCTAAAAATGGATTTTGGTCGTCCTTTAATTTCGTAATTAAGACCTTCTTTGTTTAAGGATTTTTCAATGACTTTAGAAAAGGCTTTAATGTAAGCATCTTGTTCTTCCTTGCTTTCTTGCATTTTCTCTAGTATGTCATTGTAGACTTCGGGTTCGGTATATTTTAATCCTAAATCCTCTAGTTCGGTCTTAATATTGTAAAGTCCAATTCTATGGGCTAATGGAGCATAAATGTATAAGGTTTCTGATGCTATCTTTACTTGTTTATCTGCACGCATAGAGTCCATAGTTTGCATATTATGCAAACGGTCTGCAATTTTAATGATGATAACACGCACATCTTCGTTTAGCGTTAGCAGCATTTTACGGAAGTTCTCTGCTTGTAGGGATACATCCATTTCCTTATTAAGGACAGATATTTTTGTAAGTCCGTCTACAATACGAGCAACGGTTTCGCCAAAAAGACGCTCCATATCATCAATGGTGTAGTTAGGATTGTCTTCAACCACATCATGAAGTAGAGCAGCAGCAATAGACGTCGCATCCAAGCCAATCTCTTGTGCCACAATTTTAGCCACAGCAATTGGGTGAAAAATATAAGCCTCACCAGACTTACGACGTTGATCTTTGTGCGCATCTAGAGCTACCTCAAAAGCATGACGAATGAGTTTTTTATCGTCTTTGCTTAAGGTCTGATAGCTTACTCTGAGTAACTCTTTGTAGGCTTTTGCAATGGCTGCATTTTCTTTTTCAATGTCTACTTCTGTCATAAGAACTAAAGTAAACAAAGTCTATGAGATAGGCAATGGGTTTTTTGGAAGAAATTTTTTGGGTTTGATATTCGTTTTGTGTGAGATTTTAAGTCATAATCGCTAGGCGGTTAAACAAAATAACATTGGATTACAATTACTGATTTAAGTCTTAGTTATGCAGAGATATAGATTTTTATTTCCAGTTTCTAAAATCAGTGTATAAGTATCCATTGTCAGATAAAATTCGCTTGTTATATTCTGAGTGGTTGTGTTTGTCCCAAAATACTAAGTTAATATGGACTACACATTTATACTTTCTTAAATCAGTTGTTATTGATCGTTCTAACTGTCCATTTCTTTCAACAACTTCATAATAACCGACGGGTTTTATGTATTCTAAAGAATCAAAACAATACTTTAGAGAAATTCTGAAATTTTTCGATTCGAATTCCCAATAATTTCCAGCAGAGACGTTTTTATTTAAAATCGAATTACATATTTTAACATCAACTTCCGAGACTTGAGTAGAATCAGAGGTAGATTTTATTTTTACATGTTGCGTAAAGCAAATGTCATTATCGTTTATATTCCACTCTTTGACTTCTGAATAACCTCTTTTCTCACTAAAGACAAAATTATTAATCCAATCAGAAACTTGATTTTCTTCAGAATTACTAAATTTTATAGACTGACTTTCGATATAGCCCAAAACACTTTCTGAAACATCACTTTCTGTCGATTTTATAAATTTTATTATTGCATCAGTAGGACTCTCACAGTTGTTTGGTTGTGCGCCTACTACTATTTTCTCTTTCTTAGTGTTACATCCTAAAACCAGAAATAGAAAATTAATTAACAATAAATTCAAAAATACTTTAGTCATTATTATGTTAAAACAACATAGGGTTCATAGATATAAATTAATTCAAAGATTCTTCTTTCACATATTAGGGTCTACCAACAGTTGTAACGAAGTTCGCCTTTTATTTCTTTATAGTAAACCCAACAGGTGCTTTTAGTTTAGAGGAGTCGTACATGTTAATGTATATAGAAACGGTATCTTTTGCGTTTTCCCAAGTAACACGATAGTTGTCTAGCATTACGCTACCAAATCCATAAGGATCATTATCACTTTTAATTGGGCAACAACTCCCAGCTCTATAATATGAAATCTTTTCACCATTTGGTCCTGCCAATGCATTAAGAAATCTTCTTTCATTTCTTGGACCTTCAGAGTTTTTAGCTCCACCAACTTCAACTGGATTTTTCGGTGAGAAGCCATAAGTTTTATCTGTAGATATTTCTGTAACCAAAAATGTACTACTATCACGAAGAATTTGAGCTGTGTTTTTGGAAGCCTCCTTAGTTGCTGAGCAAGAAATAAAGATTGTTAGTATTCCTAAAATTAATAGTTGTCTATTCATTTCAATGTTTTTTTATTGTTGGTAAGTATTTTAGAGCATTAATCCATTTCAGTGATAAATATCACTAATAACGAAGAACGACTTTTTATTTCATAAAGTCAAGTCTATGAGCTAAGTAATATTTTTTTTACAACTTTTCTTTAATGGCTTTTCGCCAAAAGTAAATTCCAAAAACACAGGTAACAATAGCGAACATAATTCCGTTTTCGCCATGCCAATGTTCTGCACCTTGGGTTTTAATTGTTAGAGGTGGTAGTATTTTTTGTATGTACACATTGCTTACCGCATGAAATAGTACTGCAGGCCAAAGACTTTTGGATTTAAAAGTGTAGTAGGCCATAATAAAAGACATAGAAATAATTACGATAAAGAATGTTGTAAATTCTAATAGTACATTATTGCTGTAGTAGACAAGTAGCGGCCAATGCCAAGCTGCCCAAATAACTCCACTAAAAACAGATACACCTGTAAAGGAAAGTACTTTTCTTAATTCGTAGATAAAAAAGCCTCTCCAACCGATTTCTTCTCCTAATGTTGTTGCCGATGCTCTTATTACTTCTACGGTTCCTAATAAGATGATAGCTATGATTGTGATAGATGTTGAACTTAATGTGCCAATACCAAACAAACCAAGTTCTTTTCCCCATTCTGTAATGGATGCTTTACTGGCTAAGCTTCCAAAGCCTAAAATCCAGATAAGTAAATAAGTGATTATGGCATATAATGCGGGAATAAAATATGAGAGTCGGATGTATTTCCAATTTCCCCAATTCCAATTTAAAGATGAAATTTTGCGCCCTTTTATTTTTAAGGTAATAAATGCTGCTATTGCAGGACACCACATTATGGCACCAACATATATTCTTGAGGGAAATAAGTTTACAATAGCATAATGAAAAGGGAACGTTAGAGCAAAAACCAGTACGATAAATAGAAAGATTGTTTTCCAAACTTCTTTTCTTTCTGATGGATTTTTAAGCATTTGGTTTTCTGATTGGTTTGTTTTATAGAGACGAAAGGTGTGTGTTTTTGTTACATTGAGCGTCTCACCGTAATCTAATAACTTATGTATTAAGTTGAGGAAGTTTGACTATTGGCTCTGCATGAAGTAAAGGTTTGTAACCTTCTAATCATTCTTATTTATGCGATAATAATCAAAGTCAACATAACCACCAGCCTCTTCTGTAGCGAAATTAAATAACCCAAAGCGATAACCCATAAAGTGCTTGGTGAAGGTATATACCATGTTTAAAGTATTGCCTATTTTTTGCCAGTTCTCACCATCGAGACTATAATAAAAATAGGCTTCATCAGTTTCAAAATCGCAATCTATTTTAAAATACACATTTTCTTGATGAAGAGGAATTCGTTCTATCTCTTTGAACGACTCACTTAATTTGTTTATCATTTTGATGCCCTGTTTTTGGTCTTCATCTTCAAAACCCAATCTAGACTGCGTCATTACAATGAACATTTTATTATTTTCTTTCTTTACACCGACGTAACCGAATTTGTTTTGAAAGGCAATAAGACCTGCAACATCGCCATTTCTCATTTTACTAACATTCACTAAGGTTGTGGCTGAAGATTTAGGGCCAAACGTACGTTGGGTAAGTGTGTTTTTTGCGAATAATACATTTTTGTCTATACGACCTGTTGTAATACGCAGTCGACCAGGATTTTCAAGAATAGCCCAGTTTTTGTTATCAGGATTATGATTCCATTGCCATGCTAGCGGAAGTTTTGGGTCATTTTCTTTTCGTTCAAACTCATCAGAAGCTACAATGCCAAAAATACCATTTGAATTATCTGGTAAATCTAGGGTTTCAGGTACTTTACCATTAGTTCCCAAAACAGGCCAATCATTTTCCCATTTAACAGGAACTAAGTAGGGAATTCTACCAACACTTCCTCGGTCTCCAAAAAGCATGGCATACCAATTTCCGTCTGGAGTGTCAATTAATCCACCTTGTGCAATATGTTGGTCTTGAAGTACAACACGACCTTCATAAGGACCGGTAATTTTATCAGCTCTATGCACAATTACTGTGCGTGCCCAATGACTTTTAGGTGACGCTATATTGAAAAGGTAATATTTTCCGTTTATTTTGTGTATTTGGCAGCCTTCACCAGGCAAACCTCCAACTTCATCTTTTCCAAAAACTAAGTTGACATTATCTATAATTACTTTTTCTATACCGTTTGGTTTTATTGCTGAGGCATCTGGAAGTAATTCAACAAGTTTTATAGTTCCACCTCCGTAAAGCATATATACCTTACCATCATCATCAAAAAAGAGAGAGTTGTCATGAAGAACAGGTTCAAAAGAATGGGACTCCCAAGGTCCTGTTTCAATATTTTTTGTTTTGTAAACATGGGTTTTGCCTGATGTAGCGGAAAAAGTGGAAACATAGAATGTGTCATTATGATAACGAAGGCTACTAGCCCAAGACCCTTTTCCGTATGCTTCTTGACCATTTTCAAGATTCATTATATCATTCTCTACTAAACGGTCGTATGCATAACCAGCGATTTCCCAGTTGACTAAATCTTTGGATTTCATGATTGGTAACCCTGGACTCATATGCATTGTGGTGCTACTCATATAGTAAGTATCACCAACTCTAATGGTGCTAACATCTGGAACATCTGCCCATATAACAGGGTTTTTAGCAACTTGAGCATAAATGCTAACTAAACTCAAGTTGAAAAGTGTAATTAAAACAGTTAGTATTATTCTCGAAATATGATTTTCTTTTATCATTGTTAGCCTCAGATTGTTGATTAATGCTTAATTATAAGATAACCAAGTTCGGCTTTTTCTGTTATAAAATCAAGCTTTTAATTTCCTTAAATTTTTTACACGGTCCAAAAGCGTTGGATGCGAATAATGCATAAACACATAAGCTTTGTGAGGAGTTAAATTACTTAAACTGTTCTTTGATAGCTTTTTTAAAGACGTAATTAGTGGCTCAGCTTTGTAGGTGTTTTTGGCATAATCATCCGCTTGATATTCAAAAACTCTTGAAACGTAATTCATAATCAAACCTGTAATTTCTGAAATGGGCGAGTAGAGCAATCCAAAGGCAATTAACCCAACATGAAAACTAGGTTGCTCTACACCAATAGCATAAGATAATAATGGATTTGAAATAAAAATCGATAAAATGTATAATGTCAATCCTGTAAGTAAAACAGAAGCAATCAAATTGAAAATAATATGATTGCGCTTATAGTGCCCTACTTCGTGTGCCAAAACTGCAACAATTTCTTCATCGTCTAAATCATTGACCAAAGTATCGTAAAGTGTAACACGCTTTTCACTTCCAAAACCCGAAAAATACGCATTGGCTTTAGTGCTACGTTTAGAACCGTCAATGATGAATATTTTGTTCAGGCTAAAACCAACAGAAGCAGCATAATTAGATATTTTTTGTCGTAAATCTCCATCTTCTAGAGGTGTTTGCTTATTGAACATGGGTACAATGAGCTTAGAATAAAACATGTTCATAAACACCGTGAATACGGTTACAATTCCCCAAGCATACAGCCAAAATTGATTCCCTGTAATTTGATAAAACCAAATAATTAAGGCAATGATACCACCACCTAATATGGCCATCATTACTAAGCCTTTTAATTTATCTAAGATAAATGTCTTTTTTGTGGTTTTATTAAAGCCAAATTTTTCTTCAATCACAAAGGTTTTGTAATAAGCAAATGGTGTAGTAATTATGTCGCTAGCAATCATAATAATTCCAAAGAAAATTAATCCAATAATGATAGGGTTATCAGAATATTTTCTGGCTATATTGTCTACATATTCAAAACCATCTAAAAACAGAAAACCTAAGGTTAATACTAATGAAAATGAAGAAGACCATACACCAAATTTGTAATTGACTTTTTTGTAAGCTTGCGATTTTTTGTATTCGTCTTCATCGTAAACATCATTTATTTCAGAAGGAACAACATCGTTAAAATGTTTGGCATTTAACGCATCTAGAATTTTATCCTTTATAAAGTTGATAAGGATTATGGCTATGATGATGTAGAAAAGGGTTTGCGCTGTCATTATGATTAGTAATTAATAATGAATGATTAATAATTTAGTTATTCCTTTGAAGATTGTATAATCTTAAATAATATTTTTAGGATGCTTAAGAGTTCTTTTTCTAATTCTTCAAATTCCTCTATGGTAATATAGCTAGTGTCTTTTAGTATTCTAAGCCAGTAGTGAGTTTCTCTCGCTTCTTTATATGAAATAGACATTTTTGCTCTAAAGTCTTTTTTAGAAATCCCTCCAATAGCTTCTTCAACATTGGCACCAATGGAGGTTCCTGATTTTAATAGTTGTCTTGATAATACGTACTCTTTATTGGTAATTAGCGTTTTACTGAGATGCACTATTTTGATAGCAAAATTATAAGACTTGGTTGCAATTATATTCTCTTTCATTACTAATTCTTCATCAATCATTATTCATTAATTCGCCTTTGGCGAACTGCTTCAAAAATAAGAATTCCTGCAGCAACAGAAACATTCATAGAGTCGATAACACCTTGCATTGGTATACTAATGTTTTGTGTAGCTGCATCTCGCCATTCCTGGGTTAGTCCTGTGGCTTCTGTGCCAACCACAATAGCTGTTGGTAAGGTGTAATCTTGCGTATGATAAGGCTCAGATTCTTGCAGAATAGCAGAGAAAATGTTGAAATTGTAATGCTTTAAAAAATCGATAGCTTCAGTAGTGCTTGCCATCGCAATTTGTGTTGTAAAGACACAACCAACACTAGAGCGTATAATATTTGGATTGTATAAGTCTGACTTTGGGTTGGCAATAATCACAGCGTCTACATTAGCAGCATCAGCAGTTCTTAATAAAGCACCAATATTACCTGGTTTTTCGGGTGCTTCAGCAACTAAAATTAAAGGGTTTTTGTTAGTGAGTTTTAAATCTTCAAGTTGGTGTGCTTTACTATTTACGACAGCAATAACACCTTCTGTGGTGTCTCGATGTGCCAATTTTTGAAAAACTTCTTTAGAAATTTCAATAATATCAATACCATATTGCGACATGGCTTTTGCTTCACTTTCAGAAAATAAATCTGGGAAAAATAAAAGTGTTTCAATCTTGTAGCCACCTTTTATCGCCAAAGACAACTCACGCTTACCTTCAATTAAAAACTGACCTGTTTTTTTTCGTTGTCTAGATTTTTCCTTTAACTGATAAAGTTGCTTTATAAGTGGATTATTAACACTGTTTATAACTTTTGACATATTATTGTTATAAATTTAAAGAGTAAAAATACTTTAAAAATGAGGATAAAACTACTTAATATCTTATTGCTTATTCTAATTACTTTTAATTCAGATGCTCAAATACCACCACCTTGTGGTATAACACCAATAGTAATTTGCGACCAAGATTTAGATGGTGTTGTTTTGGTAGATTTAAGTGAGATTTTTCCATTTAATTTTTGCAGTATAACATCAAGTGAAGCTTCTAATTATTACCCTTTAACTTATTATTTAAGTGAAGAAGATGCTTTAAATTCTGCTAATGCTCTTAATGCAGAAAGTTTTTTTGCATCTGAATACCAGGATATTTACAGAAGAGCTGATCCTATTAATAGTGAAGAGCATAATGTTTTGATTGCAGGTGAACCTTTAATTATTGGAACAGCACCTACGGCAAATTGGCCTACGCCTTTATTTAATTGTGAATTTGATGACTCGGGTTTTTCGGTTTTTGATTTATATTCAAAAAGTCAAGAAAT
The DNA here is from genome assembly GCF_036553625.1 of Winogradskyella poriferorum. Taxonomy (NCBI): domain Bacteria; kingdom Pseudomonadati; phylum Bacteroidota; class Flavobacteriia; order Flavobacteriales; family Flavobacteriaceae; genus Winogradskyella; species Winogradskyella poriferorum. The sequence goes on along the minus strand of NZ_JAZHOU010000007.1, from coordinate 123,090 downwards.
TATATATGAACCATCAGATTTAGGTAATTATTTAACATTTTATGAAACATATGATGACGCTATTAATCTAATTAATCCTTTACCTTTAGAATACACAAATGTTACACCTAATAATCAAACTATATTTGCGTGTGTATCTCTTAACCCATTTCCGGTTGAATATAATTGTAGGGAAATTGTTGAATTAGATTTAATAGTCAATGGTTCGCAATGTGAAGATATCTCTGTAGATATTGTAAGAATTTCTGCACCTCCAAGACCTGGTTTTGCCTATTCAAATAGACTATATATTTCTAATGAGCATACAACTACAGTAGAAAATGGGAATGTGGAATTTTTGTATGGAGATCTGCTTTTGTTTCAGGATATGAGTTTTTCTAGTCCTAATTTAAGTGCCACACCGTTAACTAATGGTTTTAGTGTAAATTTTACCAGTTTAGAAGCAGGAGAAGAAGTTTACGTAGACTTTAATTTTTTATTGCCTTCTGATGTACCATTAGGTACTATTCTTAGTAGTAATGCTACCTATACAACAAATTCGACCGATTTTAATCCGATAAATAATAATTCTAGTCTTACTTTAGCAGTTGTTGGTTCATATGACCCTAATGATAAAATGGAGTCCCATGGTCCCAGTTTGATTTATGATGATTTTATTAATAGTGATGAATGGTTATATTACACCATTCGTTTTCAAAATATAGGAACTGCTGAAGCCATTTTTGTTAGAATCGAAGATGAATTAGATGTTCAGTTAGATGAAAGGACATTTCAGATGTTGCGATCAAGTCATGATTATTCTGTAACACGAGTTGGTAATAATTTAGAGTGGTATTTTGATAACATAAATTTACCTGCAGAACAAGATGATCCTGCTGGTAGTGTAGGTTTTGTATATTTTAGATTAAAGCCTAAGCCAGGTTATGCTATAGGAGATATTATTCCAAACAATGCGGCAATTTATTTCGATTTTAATGCACCAATTATAACCAACACATTTAATACAACTTTTGTAGAGACACTTTCAGTTAATGAGTTGGATGCTACACAAGTAAGTGTTTTTCCAAATCCAGCTGAAGAGAAAGTGATTATTACGGTAAATCAGAATGTAGTAAAGTCTACTGATTTATCATTGTTTGATATTCAAGGTAAAATGATTAATGTTCCACAAAAGGAGTTAGGTAATACTATTGAATTGAATGTATCTTCTTTAAATTCAGGGCTTTATTTTGTAAAATTTAGAAACGGAAACAACTCATTTATTGAAAAATTGATTGTGAAGTAATAATTACTATAAACAAATTTTCAATATTAGAAATCTAAGCCTACATCACAGGTAGGAATTTTATGTGTTTATCTGTTTTGTATCTGTAAGTCAAATAGATGTCTTATATTAAGGTGCTATAAACTTTAGTTAGCTAAACTAAAAATCAATCATTCATGAAAAAAACATTACTCTTTTTCCTCATTCCCCTTTTATTTTCTTTAAAATCCTACAGCCAAATAGGCATTAATCAACCTACAGATTACGAGGTTTGTGATGATAATAGTGATGAGGTATATGATTTTGATTTAACTATAAAGGATGCTGAAATACTAAATGGTTTAGATCCTGTTTCTTATGAATTGACTTATCACTTAACATTAACAGATGCTACTAATCAAACTAATGCATTATCGAGTCCATACACAAATACATCGAACCCAGAAACTATTTATGCACGCGTTTTTGAATTATCTACAGGAAATTATGAGATAACTAATTTTAATCTTAGAGTAAACCCAAGTCCTGTAGGTAACATTGGCGTAGAGCAGATTTTGTGTGGTGTGGATGGTTTTGCTGTCTTTGACTTAACACAAAGTTCTGCTGTGTTTATGGGTGGCGAACCTAATCTGACAGTTTCATACTTTTTAACTGCTCAAGATGCTATTACTAATGTTAATCCAATTGCCAATCCACAAGCTTTTACAAACACTTCACCTTATTACCAAACGCTATATGTGCGAGTAGAGAATGACGTAACAGGTTGCTCTACTGCGAGTTCTAATAATAATCTGTATCTTAATGTAAGTGATGTGCATGAGTTTAATCAGCCAACACCATTAATTGTATGCGACTTGGATGATGATGGATTTGAAGTGTTTGATTTATTTTCAAAGAATGAAGAAATTATTGGTCAGTTAGATGCGAATGCTTTTAATCTTACGTATCATGAAACTTTAGTAGATGCTCAAAATTCTACGAATGCATTAGGTCAATATTATTCAAATATTGTTCAATTCAACCAAACAATATATGTTCACATAAGTCCTGTTTTTGATGATTGCGATCAGATATTACCTTTAGATCTTGTTGCAGATGTTAATTGTATTTCACTGAGTGCTGTTACGATGAATGAATGTTCAGAAAGTATAAACGATATCGTAACTTTTGATTTAACATCTTTAAATTCTGAAATTGTTAATGGAGCAGATGTGTCAAATTTCCTCTTTTCGTATTTTACTTCTCAGACTGATGCAGAAGCGCAAATAAATGAAATTGCCAATCCTACAAATTATATGAATACGGATAGTACTCAAACTATTCATGTAAGGGTTGAAGAAATTGCAACGGGTGATAATGATTTAACTACAATAACATTAAATATATTAGAAATACCTGAAGTTATTTCAGACACGACCTATACGATTTGTGATGGGCAAGAGGTCGTATTGAATCCTGCGCCAAACTCTAATGGAAATTGGATTTTTGATTGGAGTACATTTCAAACCACTCCAGAAATTGTTGTAAGTGAAGCCGGAATCTACACTGTAGAAGTACGTTCATCAGAAGAAAGTTGTTCGGAGACTGTAACTTTTGAGGTTGTAGTAACTGACTCTCCGTCAATAAGTGAAGTAGCAACTGCTCTAACAAGTTGTGAGCCTAATGCTGTTTTTGATTTGACCTCTAATTTACCCGAAATTTTAAATGGATTAGACGCATCTCAATTTATAATTGGGTATTTCAATGATATTGTTTTAGCTAATACTAATAACAATGCTATTGCTTCGCCAGAAAGTTATTCGTTGCAATCTACATTAGAGATAATATATGTTAGAGTTCAAAATCTAAATGACGATTGTTATTCAATTTCTAGCTTTAATATATCTACTGATGCATCATGTCCATTAGAGTTTAGTTGTGAAGAAGGACCAATAACAAATACTTTTTGCTACGAAAATAACACTCAAATACAATACATATATCAAAGTACTGATGGAACTCCACTTCAAGTTAATTTTATAGAAGGAATTGTAGAAAACAATTGGGATGAGTTAGTCATTTTAGATTCTGATGGTGTTACTAATCTTAACCCATCCGAAACAACGTATGGTAATAATGGTGATTTGTCTGGTTTAGTATTTACCTCTTCAGGAGATAATATCACTATTTTCGTTCAGGCTGATGGAAGTATCTCATGTCAAACTCAAAACTTTACATCTATAACGTACGAAGTGTCTTGTGTAGATACAAGCGCAATTCCAGATTGTCTACAAGCCTTATCCGAACCCTTAGATGGTGCCATTGATGTTAGTGAAAATGTAGATTTAAGTTGGAGTCCAGCAGTTGGTTTTGTAACAGGCTATACAGTGTCTGTTGGTCTTACTTCTGGTGGAACCGAAGTTCTTGATAATGTAGATGTAGGTGCAGTGTATGAGTATGATTTAGAAACACTAGATTATGAAACTACGTATTATGTAACAGTTGTACCTTACAATACAAATGGTCCGGCCGAAAATTGTAGTGAGTTTAGTTTTACGACCAGAGCTAATCCAAATCAAACAATTATTTGTCAGGATGGACCTGTAAATACAACATATTGCTATGGTAATAATGATACTACAGAATTCAATTTTCAAAGTTCGGATGGTCAGCCTCTAACAGTAGTGTTTAATACTGGTGGTATTGAGGTTAATTGGGACGAACTTTATATTGAAGATTCTGATGGCACAGTATTAAACCCTGATTTACCATATGGTAATGGTGGTGATTTTGCAGGATTAACATATACCTCCTCAGGTGATACTTTATCTATTAGATTTGATACCGATGGTACAGTGAGTTGTACGTCTGGTAGTAGTTGTTGTACTGCGCAGTTTGACTTTGATGTCTTTTGCGCTTCATCTGTTGGTTTTATTCAAGTTAATGCCTTTGTAGATGCCAATACTAATAGTGTCTTTGATATTAACGAGTTTGGTTTTACTAACGGTTATTTTACTTATGAAGTTAATGGAGATGGTGTAATTAATACAGTAAATTCTTCAACCGGAAGTTTTCAAATAATTAGTGCTAACGAAACAGATTCATATGATATTACCTTTAATTTATATGATGAATCAGAAGCTTGTTATGATATAACTACAACGAGTTTTAACGGTGTTTCTGTGGCAAATGGTAGCACTGTAACTGTAGATTTTCCTGTTGTTGAAGAGCAAAGTTGTGAAGACTTAGCGGTATACCTAATCAATAATTGGGCACCTCCAAGACCTGGATTTACTCACACTAATTACTTGTATTTAGAGAATTTAGGCTTTACGACTATAGCTTCTGGATCTGTTGAGTTTACTCTAGATTCTCAACTAATTTTTAATAATACATTTAGTGTAAATCCTGCTTACACCATAACAAATACTGCCAATGGTTTTACGGTAGATTTTGTAAACCTACAACCAGGAGACGTTGAGAGTATTGGAATTTCAATAACGTGTCCTGCAAGTGTAGCACTAGATGATATTGTAACAAATACTGCAACATATCTTACTGATACTAATGATTTAGTACCAGATAATAATTACTCAACATTGTCTGAGGTTGTAGTTGGGTCTTGGGATCCAAATGATAAAATGGAAGCTCACGGACCAGATATAGTATATGATGATTTTGTAGTTTCAGATGAGTGGTTATATTACACGATACGATTCCAAAACTTAGGAACAGCAGAAGCCATTTTTGTTAGAATTGAAGATGCCTTAAATGCTCAACTAGATGAGTCAACATTTCAAATGTTGCGATCTAGCCACGATTATGTTGTTACAAGAACAGGAAGAGATTTAGAGTGGTATTTTGACAATATTAATTTACCAGCAGAGCAAGATGATGCGGCAGGAAGTATTGGTTTTGTGTACTTTAGAATAAAGCCTCTTTCAGGTTATGCAGTTGGTGATATTATACCAAATACTGCAGCTATTTATTTTGATTTTAATGCACCAGTTATAACCAACCGTTTTGATTCTGAATTTGTAGAACCATTATCTATCAATGACCTTGATAATGTTGAAGTGCAGGTTTATCCAAACCCTGCAAAAGACAAAGTAAAGGTTACTTTAAGTCAAAATGTTTTAAATACAACAACGGTATCTTTGGTAGACATTCAAGGTAAGATGATTAATATTCCTAAAAAGAAATTTAATAGTACTGTGGAGTTAGATGTTTCCTCTTTAAATGCTGGTTTATATTTTATCCAGCTTAGAAGCGGAAACAACTTAATTATTGAAAAGTTGATTGTTGAATAAAAGTTAGATAAAAATATTCTTCAAAAAGGCTTCAGATTAATTCTGAAGCTTTTTTTGTAATGTTTAAAAATAGATTTCGTCCAATTCAACAATTAATAAATCTAACCATGAAAAAAGCAATTTATCTTTTACTTTTTACCGTATTATTTTCAGCTTGTAAAAACGAAAAACAAACAGAATCTACAGTTATAAATGAAGTAGCAAAAGAAGACATTACAACAAGTATTTATCCAGAGTCAATTACTAAAGTGTTTAATGCACACGGTGGAATAGATACTTGGAATACCATGAAGTCACTTTCTTTTACATTAGAAAAACCAAACGGAAAAGAAGTAACAACCTTAAATCTAAAAACCAGAGCCGAAGTTATTGAAAATCCTGATTATAAAATGGGTTACGATGGCACTACACAATGGGTTTTAGAGAAGGATAATAAACCATACAAGGGCAATGCTAAGTTTTACAAAGGTCTAATGTTTTATTTTTATGCAATGCCTTTTGTTTTAGGCGATGATGGCATCATGTATGAAGATATTGAACCACTTACTTTTGAAGGAAAAACTTACAAAGGAATTCTAATTTCTTACGAATCTGGAGTTGGTGAGTCTCCAGACGACCAATATAAAATTTACTATGATGAAGCCACAGGCGAAATGTCATGGTTAGGATATACGGTAACTTTCGGTAAGGATGAAAAGAGTAAAGATTTTCATTTTATTCGTTATAACAATTGGCAAACCATTAATGGTTTGAAATTACCTAAATCAGTAGATTGGTATAAGTACGAAAACAACCTGCCAACAGAAAAAAGAAGTACAGTAGAATTTATTGATGTTTTGCTATCTGAAGAAGCACCAGATAGCACAATGTTTAAAATGCCAGAAGGAGCAACTGTAGTAAAATGATAAAAATTTGTCAATCTGAACTTGTTTCAGATTCTCATTTATGTTCTAGATTTGAAACGCGTTCAGAATGACATCAACTAAAAAAAGCGAGCTTTTCAGCTCACTTTTTTAGTTTTAACTTTTAGAAACTTATGGTTAAACAAGAACTATAATAAAAATGATAATTATTAAAATTGCTGCAGTTATGGCTATTTTAGTATTGCTTTCAAAAACTTGAGATATGAGATCTAAAATGAAACTAATTACGTTTTGCATTTTTAATATAAATCACTTTTGCTTGACTTCCTGATTCTCATATTTTTCAGAATAACGCTTCCAGAGCTTAGTTTGATGTGTTTCTAAACTAATGTTTCTACCATCAATAAATGCATGAGTTAATTTGTTAGTTCGCATATCTAAGGCATCACCTTCGCTAATAAAGAGTGTTGCGCTTTTGCCAAGTTCTAAGCTTCCATACATATCGTCAATACCCATTATTTTGGCTGCATTTAGTGTTATTAATTGAAGCGCTTGCTCTTTCGTTAACCCGTGAGCTACTGTAGTACCTGCGTAAAATGGTAAATTTCTAGAGTTCATACGTTCCATTTGTCCACTAGTTTCTAAAGACACTAATACACCAGCATCCACTAATGTTTTTGCTTGCTTAAAGGTGTAGTCATAATCATGGTCTTCTAATTCTGGTAATGAATGTACACGTTGCAACATTACTGATACATTATTTTGTTTTAACACATCGGCAACATCGCCAGCTTGGTAACCACCAACAATAGTTAACTTTTCTATACCTTGATTTTTTGCAAAGTTTACAGCGTCCGTGATGCTTTTAGCATCATCTGCATTAATATATAAATGTTTAGAACCATCAAATAAACCAGACATCGCTTCATATGGCAAGTGTTTGTCTTTTTTACTGCCTTTATTGTAAGCTTTAGCTTCAGCAAAATAGTCCGATAATTCTTTAACCTGAGTGCTATAGTTTTTGTTTGGTTTTAATCCAGGATCTTCACCCAGCCACCAACGACCACGACTAAAACTACTTGGCCAGTTAATGTGTAAACCATCGTCTGTTTTAATTGACGCATCCTCCCAGTTCCAAGCATCGTATTGTACAATAGAAGAGGTTCCTGTAATACGTCCACCTCGAGGCACTACTTGACCAAGTAACACACCATTTGGTCGCATAGATTCTACAACTTTAGATTCTGCATTATAGGCAATAATACTGCGAACATTAGGATTAAAAGTACCCATTTCCGAAAGATCGTTAGAGGCTTTTACAGCATCAACTTCAACCAAGCCTAAGGTTCCGTTAGAAACTATAAATCCAGGATACACGTGTTTGCCTTTGGCGTCAATGATATCCATGGCTTGTCTGGTCAGTGGAGTAGAAGCTTCAGGACCAATCGTTGTTATTTTACCATTGCTTACAACAATGATACTATTTTCAATAACCTCACCATTACCAATATGCGCAGTGGCACCAACAATAGCAAAATCCTTGGTTTGCTTTGGTGCAGGTGTTTGCTGTGCAAAATTTAAAGTAACACACAGCATTAAAAGAACAATATTTATATGTTTTAATGTTTTCATCTTAATAATTTTTAATGATTATGTGTTGTATGCTCTCCACCCATAGAATCGCAATGCAATAATTCTTTTTCTTTCTTCTGGATAGGCTGTGTTTTTAACCCTTTGTTTTTCTCTTGTAGCATACTGTTAATAAGCTCACTTTTTTCTTTTTGAATGGCTTTTCGCATTTGTTTATCGCGCTCCAAATCAAAATAAGTTACACCTTCAATGATTGTTTTTTCAGCTTTTGCATATACTGAAAGCGGATGATCTGACCATAAAACGACATCAGCATCTTTACCAACTTTAAGGCTACCAACTCTGTCATCTAAATGAAGTAGTTTTGCAGGATTTAGAGTCACGAATTTTAATGCATCCTCTTCGCTAACATTACCATATTTTACAGACTTCGCAGCTTCCTGATTTAAACGACGAGACATCTCTGCGTCATCGCTGTTTATTGCAGTAGTAACACCAACGCTGTGCATTATAGCAGCATTATATGGAATAGCATCATTAACTTCATATTTATATGCCCACCAATCACTAAAGGTTGAGCCACCAACACCATGTTCTTTCATTTTGTCAGCAACTTTATAACCCTCAAGAATGTGGGTGAATGTGTTAATATTAAAGTTGAATTGCTCAGCAACTTTCATCAACATATTTATTTCACTTTGCACATAAGAGTGGCAAGAAATGAAGCGTTCTTTATTTAAAATTTCAGCTAAAACTTCCATTTCAGCATCTTTACGGTAAGGTTTACCGCTTTTTTTGGCATCGTCATAAGCTTTTGCTCTTGTAAAATAATCTACAAAAACCTGCTCAACTCCCATACGCGATTGTGGGAAACGCTCATTTCTACTAGATCTCGATTGTTTTACGTTTTCACCCAAAGCGAATTTTATAAACTTTGGTGAATTATCGTAGATGAGGTTATCCGCAGATTCTCCCCATTTTAATTTAATAATTGCCGAACGACCACCAATAGGATTTGCAGATCCATGTAAAATCTGAATCGATGTCACTCCACCAGCAAGATTTCTGTATATGTTAATGTCTTCATCATCGATAACATCTTCTATAGTCACTTCGGCAGAAGAATTTTGTCCTCCTTCGTTAATAGAAGCAGCAGCAATGTGTGAATGCTCGTCAATGATTCCAGCAGTAATGTGTTTTCCGGTAGCATCAATTACGGTAGCATTTTTGTCTGAAAGGTTTTTACCAATTTTTGAAATCTTGCCGTTTTTAATTAGTAAATCGGTATTTTCTAAAACACCATCCTTTTCGTTGGTCCAAACCGTAGCATTTTTGAATAATAAGGTTTCAGATTTTGGTTGTTCTGTAAATCCGAATGCCAGATTAGGATAGGTAATAGGACTCATACTTTCGTTTGAAACTTCTGAGTCTTTCTTATCCTTTTTCTTAGAGTCGTCTTGCTCGTTTGAACTAGCCTTACTTGCAAAGAAAGACAATTCGTTTCCATTTGGTAAAATGGCTTTACCATTTAGACCGTTGCTATTTGCAGCATTGGCTACAACTCTAATAAATTCACTTTTTGTACTGTCTGCAGTTTTAAAGGTGAGGTTAACCCAATCATTTGCGTAGTTCAATTTAGAGCCTAATTGATGGTCACCACTTTCAAGTTTTGCATTAGGTTTTGATGTACTCCCAGAAATGGATAGTTTGTAATCTTCGCCTGCTAATTTAAATGTGTAATCACCATCAATATCTCTGGTATTCATGTCTTCAATCACATGCGCTTCACCTTGTACCCAGTTTTCGAAGAGTTTTGTGTTCTTTTCAAAAATATCTCCAGAAGTAATTAAAAAGTTGGCATAGCTACCAGCTTTTAAAGTACCTAAAACATCAGATTTTCCTAGTAATGAAGCAGGAACTGTAGTTAACGCTTCAAGCGCTTTTTGTTTAGAAAGTCCGCTTTCTATGGCTTTTAGTAAATTAGATTTAAATGATTTTTTAGATTTTAAACCATGTGTTGTTAAGGCGAAATTAATACCATTCTCAGCCAATAATCTTGGGTTATGAGGCTCTTGATTCCAAGCACGCATATCGCTTAATGATAATGTTGAAGCTAAGTGTGCATTTTCTACATCGTAAGCCAATCTAAAGTCAATTGGGAGAATAATTGTAGCATTAGTTTGCTTTACTTCGTTAATACGTTCATATTCATCACCACCACCAACAATGGTATATTGCACGTTAGATTCATCACCAACTTTGTCAGCCCTTAAAAGGTTGGCTCTGCTACCAGCTTCAAAAATTTGTAAAAGCGATGTGTTTTTGTTTAAGGCTTCTAATGATAGATCTTTGGTGTCTACATGTCCGCTTGCATACCATTTAGCATCGTTGTACATCTGTCTCAATAAAGCCATACTTCCCATAATTGAAGAAGGGTAGGATTGACGCGATTTTACACTTTTACGAAACGAAAAATGCTGTGTGGTTTCTCCATCTACAACACGAAGTGAATTATCCGCATCATTATTTAAGGCAATAAGCGCACCAGTTCCTCTTACAATACCATCTGGCATATGCGTGTTAACCACACCAAAACCAAGTTGATGTAGTTCTGTTGCTGATTTAGAATCGTAGTTAAAGCTTGCCATCACATCTTGCTCTGGCATCACGTGATCATTCCAGTAAAAGCCACTTCGGCTAGCGCCATATCTTGGACCGTTGCCACCACGTTCAGGGTTTTTTACACCAAAAGATGTATAAATATCTATAAATGATGGGTAAATGGTTTTTCCTGAAACATCAATGGTTGTGGTGTTTTTCGGAATGTTTACTGAAGTGCCTACGTTTACAACTTTACCGTCTTTAATTAATAAAGTGGCATTGCTTAAAACCTCTGTGGGCGAAACGTAGATTGTTGCATTTGTAAGCGCAGTGTAATTAGTGTTTTTAGATTTTACACCAGTGTTACTTGGAAAGTAATCTTGCGCAAATAGCGAAAAACTGCACATAAGCATGAGCAGCCGTAAAAATACTTTTGTCATAAAATGGTTAGTTAATTAGAATTCTAAAGATAATGATTAAAGACAATTTTGAAATTGAATTCAGTTTTTTTAACGTTTATAGCGACTGGTTTTCGAAGTAGTTTACCAGTAAAGCCACAACGTAACTGTAGCTTTTCATACCATCGCTTTGATTGTTTGCTTTTAGGAAATTATCAAAGGTTTTTTCAAAAAGAGGTTCAATTGGGTTTTCGTAAGATTTCCAAAAGTCTTGAACTTCTTGGTAATTCATTAAAATGCCTTTATTTACTGTAGCAAGAATCTCGTAGTATAAATCTTTATCGCGTTTAAAGATTTCTACCAAACAGTAACGCAATCCAAAGGTGTAACCAGAATATTTAAAATGAAGATCTTTGTTATGGATAGCGGCTAAACAACCAATAAAATTAGCTTCATTTTCAGCTGCATAACCCAATTGATGCGCAACCTCATGGCACGATGTGGTTGGAAATTTGTAGGTTGGAATTAATCCATCTACCTGTGCTTCATTTGTAAAAGGATTCAAATACCCTGAAAATCCCATGTAAGTTAAAGGCATACTGTAAATGGACTTTTTAATGCTTACAGGATTATAATCTAAATGTGGATAGGTTTCAGACAATGTTTTGTAACTGTCTTTTACCATATCAAAAACTTCAGATTTGGTAAAAGGCATGTCCACTTTTGTAGAATCGTTTAGGGCTAATTGGTTATGGAGTTTATTTGATTTTTCAATCAATTGCTTTGTGAAATTTACTAATTGCTCTGTGGTGTATTCCGCTTCAAGATCTAATGACTTATAGAGAGGAAGTCTATAGTAATTAAAAGCCCAAAGCATATGAAATGCAAAATAAGCCAAGGACAAGGTTGCTAAAATGTCTAACAACCAATTTTTGGTGTCCTTATAAATACGTTTTCGGTTAATGATTAGCCATCGGATTATATAAATACCAGCTAAAGTATAAAACACATCACCTACTGAAAATGGTAACCAACCAAAGGCATAGCGCATTAATTTAGAGGTAAAAACATAAACACCATTACTGTAAAATTGCTCTACAAATTCAGGGAATAACTTTAAGATTTGAATAGCAATAATCTGAACAATCAAGAAAAGCGCAATGATGAGTTTTTTGTTTTTCAGCATGACTCAAAAATAGGAAAAACTTGTCATTCCGCACTTGATGCGGAATCTATATTTGCAGAAGGTTGAATATCTATATGAGATCCTGAAACAAGTTCAGGATGACAAAAAAACAATAAGTCTTTTTGTACTTTTGTAATCGAAAATCAAGTATTAATTTAAAAAGATACCCACTTCTGTGGGTAAGTAATATGAGTCAAGATATAAGAGGCCTTGAACCAAAGGCACTATGGAACAAATTTGCAGATCTTAATGCAGTACCTCGTCCTTCAAAAAAGGAAGAACGTGTTATAAAATTTATGAAGGATTTTGGTGAAGGATTAGGTTTAGAAACTATAGAAGATGAGGTTGGTAACGTCATCATCAGAAAGCCTGCAACAGCAGGAATGGAAGACCGAAAAGCCATTGTGATGCAATCGCATTTAGATATGGTGCATCAAAAAAATAACGATACCGTTTTTGATTTTGATACACAAGGTATCGATATGTATATTGATGGAGATTGGGTAAAGGCAAAAGGGACGACACTTGGTGCAGATAACGGTCTTGGTGTGGCTACAATTATGGCTATTTTAGAAAGTGACAGTATAGCACACCCTGCTTTAGAGGCTTTGTTTACCATAGATGAAGAAACTGGTATGACAGGTGCCATGGAACTTAAAGGCGGTTTGCTTAATGGTGAAATACTACTGAATCTAGATACCGAAGAAGATGATGAAATAGGTGTTGGGTGTGCAGGTGGCGTAGATGTTACTGCTACGCGTACATACAATGAAGAGGAAACGCCAGAGTTTAAAATTGGTTACACCATTGAAGTGAAAGGTTTACAAGGAGGTCACTCAGGTATGCAAATTCATGAAGGTTTAGGTAATGCAAATAAGTTAATGAACCGATTATTATTTGATGGTTTTGAAAACTTTGGTTTACGTATTTCTGAAATTGACGGAGGTAGTTTACGTAATGCTATACCAAGAGAAAGTAAAGCGATTGTTGCGATAGATGCAGTTAATGAAGCAACTTTTGAAGCTGAAATGAAAACTTTGGCAGATACCATTAAGCATGAATATAAAACCATGGAGCCAGACTTAGAAATTAAAATTTCTAAATCTGAAACACCAGAAAAAATCATGGATTTAGGAGTGCAAGAAGGATTAACAAGAGCTTTGTATGCTGCCTTAAATGGTGTGTATAGAATGAGTCCGGATATTAAAGATTTGGTAGAAACTTCTAATAATATTGCCAGAGTTATTGTAAAAGATGGAGCGGTTAAAATTGGGTGTTTAACACGTAGTTCTGTAGAAAGTTCTAAATGGGATTTAGCTAATACACTTCGTGCAACTTTTGAGTTAACAGGTTGTGAGGTTGAATTCTCAGGAAGTTATCCTGGTTGGGCGCCAAATATGGATTCTGCCATTTTAAAAGTAATGGTGCCAATTTATGAGCGTCTTAATAATGGAGAAAAACCTCATGTAGCAGCCTGCCATGCAGGTTTAGAGTGTGGGATTCTAGGGCAAAATTACCCAGAAATGGATATGATTAGTTTTGGGCCAAATATTAAAGGTGCTCACTCACCAGATGAACGTGCTCAGATTTCATCAGCACAGAAGTACTGGGAATTTGTTTTAGAGATTTTGAAAAACATTCCTAAGAAAGCTTAAATGTATTTGTGTCATGCTGAACTTGTTTCAGCATCTAACTATAGTTTATAAAAATAAAAAGGCAGTTGCACTTCGACTACGCTCAGTGACCAACTGCCTTTTTTATTACTTTTTGAGTTTTGCTTATTCAGCAATACTTGTAATCTGAATATCAAAAACTAAGTTTGTTTTTGGTGGAATTAAAGGTGCTCTTCCTGTATCTCCATAACCTAAATAGTAAGGAATAAATACTCTTGCTTTATCGCCAACTTTCATGTTTAACATCGCTTCTCTAAAACCAGCTACTAGACTAGCGGTTTCGTTATAAGGCATTACAAATGGTTTGTATTGCCCAGCTTGCGCTTGTCTTTCATCTAATTTTCCGTTTTTCTTAGCAACGTCTTCCCAAGTTGTCCAGAATAACTCTCCGTTTTCAAAAAATCCAGCGCAATCTATATTTACACGATCTGTAGATTTTGGTTGTACACCATCACTTTCATGTGTAAAAATCATAGCCATTCCTGTAGGAGAATCTATACGACGACCGTCTAAAGATTCGTTTTTCTTAAGCCATTCTTCTTTAGCTTTTTGAGCTAGTTCTTCAGCTTTTTTCTTGGCTTCAGCTTCTTTTTGTTTTCTTTTTTCTAACATTTTTGGCATCTCTTCTTCAAATACCTTTGGTGCATCAAAGAATTTAGCGTCTTTACCTTTTCTGATGATGTTAAGTTTTGTAATTACTACATCTTCAACAGGCTTATGATTTCTTCTTGCAGGATCAATTACCTTAACGTTAGAGATAGAGTCATGCACGTCCATACCTTCTATAACTTGGCCAAAAACAGCATGTCTGTTATCTAAACTTGGCCATTCTTTTTCCATGATAAAAAATTGGCTTCCGTTTGCATCTCTACCAGGATTTGCCATAGATAGAACGCCAGGTTTATCATGCTTTAAATCTGGGTGAAACTCATCTGGAAATTTATAACCAGGATCTCCCATTCCTGAAGCTGTAGGGTCACCACCTTGAATCATAAAATTATTTACCACTCTATGAAAAGTAATACTGTCATAGTATCGTTTTCCTTTGTACTCTTCTTTTACCATTGGATGGTTACCTTCGGCTAAAGCCACAAAATTGGCTACAGTTACAGGTACTTTATCGTAGTGCAGTTTGGCAAGCATTGTACCTTTGTTGGTAACAAATTCTGCATAAAGTCCGTCTTCTAAATTAGGATACTTCTCTTGGCAAGAGATATTTGCCAATACAACTAATATTATTAACGTTGTAAGTGCTTTTTTAATCATTTTCTTGGGTTATAGTGTTTAAAGTTACTTCGCATATTAACGGAACATTTGTTCCTATTCTGTTTTCATCACCATAGTAGCCATAAGCTTTCTGTGATGGAAAAATGAAGGTGATATGATCTCCTTCAGACATTAATTTTAAACCTTCGCGCAGACCTGTAAAAAGCTCTTGTTTGTCCATAACGTAGGTTCTTTCTGCCGTTGCATATATTTCATTTCCGCTAAGGTCAGATACGTTGTATTCAAAATTAATAATGTCGCCAAAATTTGGTTGAATAGTGTCTTTTTCTGCTTTGGTATTGTAGTAGTACCAAAACCCACTTTCTGAGGCGATATAGTCTTTTTCTGGATTATTCTTTATGATATTCTGAATAATCTCATGTTCCTTTTCGTTTAGTTTTTTGTTGCGCTCTGCAGATTCTTTTAGAAAAGAACCAGACTGTACCGTTTCTGGCATTCTGGCTTCTGGAGATTTACAACCCACTAAAACAAAAGCTGAAATTAGTATGTAGAGCAGGTGTTTCATTACTGGGACAGTTCATTTTTATATTGTTGTAATATACTAATAAATTTTTCAACGGTAGTTTGTAAATCATCTCCACTGCGTCCACCAGCAGCATTGGTGTGTCCACCACCATTAAAATGTGCTCTCGAAAATTCGTTCACAGAAAAAGTGCCTTTACTACGCAACGATATTTTTATAATATTGTCTTGTTTGTTTTCTATAAAAATGGCGGCAAACTTGACATCTTTTAATGATAAACCGTAGTTAACAAACCCTTCGGTATCTCCTTTTTTAAAGTTGAATTCATCCAATTCAGCTTGCGACAATGTAATGTAAGCTGTACGTAATTCTGGTATTACTTTTAGGTTTTGCATAGCTCTGCCTAAAAGTTGTAAACGGCTGTAGCTATTAGTATCGTAGATATTATTATGAATTTCAGAATTTTTAGCTCCTCGCTTCATTAAGTCGCCAATCACTTCATGTGTTCTATTTGTGGTTGACGGAAAACGAAAAGAGCCAGTGTCTGTCATAATTCCTGTGTACAAACAAGTAGCAATAGCACTATCTATTTTATCTAAATCACCTAGCATTTCAATAAAATTGTAAACCATTTCGCAGGTAGAAGACATGCTAACATCAGAGTAAGTGTACTTGGCATAATCATCGGGTTGCTGATGATGGTCTATCATAATTTTGGTTGCAGACGACTGCTCTAAAGGTACTGCCATATCACCAGTACGATGAAAAGCATTAAAGTCTAACGTAAAAATAATCTTCGCTTTGTTTATTAAAGCTTCGCACTGGTCTCGGTTAGACTCAAAGATTAAAACAGCATCATCTCCAGGTAACCACTTTAAAAAATCTGGATAATCATTGGGTGCAATAACGGTTGCTTTATGGTTATAGGCTTTTAAATAATGATACAAGCCTAACGTAGAACCCATGGCATCTCCATCTGGATTTTTGTGTGGCACAATCACAATATCTTGTGGTGTGCTAAGTAATGTTTTTAGTTCTGGAATTTGTGTTTTAATCATAGGAAGCGAATTTACAATTTTTAGTGTTTTTGAAAACGTTTTTAATATGAAATTAAGAATCGTTGTTATTTCTACTTATATGATTTATCATAGTTAAGTCGCTTCTAGTGCTTCTGGAGTTGTAAGGAATTTTATTGAGAGGTCAGAAGCGCATGGAAATTGTAATAACAAAGCTTAAAAATAGTATGAAGAACTCATAACTAAATTTGTATTTTTGTTCTTCAAACTTCAAATTAAACCAATGGAACTTCCAAAATTCATTTTAGGCGATAACACAGACTATCCTGATGCTATATTCGTTATACATACTGAGTTTCCTAGATTTATTATTAATCTTGAAAACGATGAGGTAGAGTGGTTTGAAGAATTTGACCAACACGACCAAAAAGAGCTTGAAACCGAAGCCGAAAACTATATTAGAGAGGCTACAGAATTCTACGATAGAGAAGTAGCACGTTACGACGAAGACTAATGCTAGATAAACTTTTAGACCTAGATACTGAATTATTTGTATATCTCAATGGCCTTGGTTCGCCAACTTGGGATAGTATGTGGTTGGCTATTACGCATGAGTTTACCTTTGCTCCGCTTTACGCTTTATTACTGTTCTTAATTTACAGAAAGTTAGGGTGGAAAGCCCTTTTGTTTATCATTGTGACTATAGCATTAATGATTTTGTTTACAGACCAAACCACAAATATTGTTAAACGTACAGTTTTGCGTTTTAGACCATGCGCTTGCGATGAGATAAAGGACAGTATTCGTTTTATAGCAGAACGTTGCAGTAGTAACCGAAGTTTTTTCTCTGGCCACGCATCTAACTCAATGGCAGCAGCTGTTTTTGGCGGTTTAGTATTGAGACCGTACTTTAAAAATCTTATTTTTATTCTGCTTTTTTGGGCATTTTTAGTGGCCTACAGTCGTATTTATGTTGGTGTACATTTTCCAATAGATATTCTATGCGGAATGGCTTTTGGTGCCTTGGCTGGTTTTGGTTTTTATAAGCTTAATCAATATATCCTTAAGCGTTTTATTTCCGAGTAAGTTTGTACAATTGGTTAAACAATCGTTTGTTGTACGTTCTAGAATCTTTTGAAGCACGATTAAGGTCGTAAGTATCGATAAATTCCATTTTATATAGTTCTGACAACACTTTAATAGTGTCAGGTTGCTTTGTTCTAGTTAGCAAATGGAAAGTTTTTTCAATAGGAATATTATAGCCTTCATCTGTTTTAAGACTAGGTATTTTATCACCGTAATTGTATATCATTTCTGGTGCTACATAGTCTAAATGATACAAATTAAGATTCTTGTCTTGTAATTCTGAAATAGGTTTGTAGTCAGTCGTTGTATGTGTCTCTGCTATTGGTAACGCAAATAGACCAACACTAAGCATAAAAGCTATTACCAAATAGAATACATTTTTAATGTTTTTCGATTTTAAATTTTTAAAGATTGTAACTCCAATAATTAATAAAATAATTGCTGTAACAATAAATCTGATAAGTACAGTACCATATAATACCGAACTCGAAAAAAACCAGATAACCCAAAATAGAGAAGCAATAGAAGCGATCAATCCAAACTGAAAATACACAGGAATAGTCTCGCGTTTGTCTTTTAGGTTTTTAAATTCACGGATTAAATATTCAATATAAAAGCCAATATTTATAGCAAGTGGAATTAATACAGGCATAAGGTATCGCGATTTCTTTTCAGGAATAACAGATAATAAAACTACCGCAATTATAGTCCAGAAGAAACTAAAACGATAAGCTCTTAAATCGGTGACACGAGATTTTAAATAAGGGTACAATAAGCTTATAAATGCAGGAATAGTCCATAATCCACTTTGCACAAAAAAGCTCCAATAATAATAAAATGGTCTTACATTATAACTGCTCCAATTAGATGTTTCTCTGGCAGCTATAGCAGCAAAGGTTTCAGGATCTGCGATGCGTACATGCATATACCACCAACCACCAAGTACAACACCAAATATCAATAAACTGAATAGTTTTAAGAAGTGCAACAGATTGCCTTTTGGTTTTAGAGCGATGCCATAAGCAATAGCAAAGGATAAAAACAATACATACAAAGACACAGGACCTTTAGATAACACAGAACCTGCTATAAACAACACAAAGAGAAGGCTACTAAGTATACTCGTTTTCTGATGCTTCAACATAATAAAAAGCTGAAGTAAAGCCATAAGCATAAAGCCATGTGTGTATATATCCCAAGGCGCTTCAATAGTAATACCTATAACATAGAATGAACTCAATACTATAAATCCATTGACTAGGCTGTGCGATTTCGTCAGTTCTAGTTTCTTCGATATTAAATATGTTGAAATGCCAATACTTGCCAAAAACAAAAGCGCTGGCCAGCGAAGTGCGAGTACAGATTTTATTCCGAACAGCATACCGAAAAATGCTGTAATCCATGTTGGCAAGGGTGGCTTTTCATAGCGCGCTTCACCATTCATAGTGGTTAAAATCCAGTTGTTATCAGTAAGCATTTCTCTGGCCGAAATAAAGTTTCGAGCTTCCATAATACTAACAGGAATGGCATCTATGGTAAAACCAAGCATAACCAATACAAAAAGTAAAAGGCTGGTAATTGGATATTTTTCTATCAGCTTAATCATTGGTTTTTCGAATTAGATAAGCGTTTCTGGCATAAATCAACATGCCAAACAGATGACCAGTAAACAATACAGGATCTTTTCTAATAACCGCATAGGTTAAAATTAATGATGCACCGATTAAACTCAGTACCCAAAAACCCATTGGTAAAGAAGATTCTTTATGTCGTTCTGCATGAATCCATTGGTATACAAAACGTAGCGTGAAGATAACCTGAGCTATTATGCCTAAAATAAGTAGCCATGTTGGTATGGCTTCATTTTTAAAGAGCAGCTCTATGTCTATCTTATTATTATTGTAATAAAAAATCACAATTAGAACAGGGACAGTGAACAATAATATCTGAACCAGCTTCGGAAACTTTTGCCATTGGCCTTGTAACTGCAAATTTCGGATATAAATAAAATACGTTAAACTCTGACCAAGCATTATCGCAAAATCTAAACGTAAATACCCATAAATAAATAATAAGAATGATGCAACTAAGCTAAGGGTCCAAAACGTTGTTGGTGTTATAACTTTACGTTGCTTTTCAGATGTAACCCACTGAATGAGTAGTCTTGACGAGAACAGAATCTGCGCTAAAAAACCTATGCTATAAATAATCCAGTCTTTCATGTGCTAATATCTATTGCCTTTTAATGGACACATGGAACATCTTATTATCATTTCTATTTGTAATTAATAATTAATTGTTGATGTTTCATTTGCTGGTTTTAGCAACATCGTAGTTAATGTACTTTTTCTTCATCCATAGGTATGCAAAGCAATCCATAAGAGGACCAAGAAGACGATTCCAAAGTCCGAACTTTGCGGTACCAGCTATCCTTGGAAAATGACGTACAGGTATTTGGGTAACTCTACCATTCTGCAGCATTATCATTGCAGGTAAAAAACGATGCAAACCTCTAAACATAGGAATACGTTTAGCATATTCTGTTTTAATAATTTTAAGAGGGCAACCAGTATCATCCATACCATCTTTGGTAAACGCACGTCTTATACCATTGGCAATTTTAGAAGACATGTTTTTTACAAAGGAATCTTTTCTGTCTGCACGTACACCTGTTACGAGTTCGTTGTCATTAATATGATCTAGTAATAGATTAAAATCCTCTGGTGAAGTTTGTAAGTCCGAGTCTATGTAACCAACAAGTTCTGTGTCTGCATAATCAAAACCAGCTTTTATTGCTGCGCTTAAACCTCTATTTTCTTTAAAAAGCACATAGTCAAAAGCGTCGTTACGATTACAAATATCCTCAATCATAGTTTGGCTTTTGTCTTTAGAGCCATCATTAATAAACAATATACATGTTGGCACCGAAGCTATATTTATATAGTTTAAAAGCTCTGTTTCTACACGCTCAAGATTATCCTCTTCGTTATAAACAGGGACTATGATGGTTAACTTGTAGTTCATCTATTGTTAGAATTTCTGGCACAAAAGTATGCTTTTTTAATATTACAGAGAAACCTTGGTGTTCTCGACGTTTTAGGGTGAATTAAACTAACTTGAAATTTTAAGTAAATACTCAGCAGCAGCAAAAGGTGTTGTTTTGCCTTCTTCTACCAATTTAATTTGAGTTGGCAGCTCCTTTTTTATTTTTTCAGATTTATAGAAGTCAGATTTAAGACGCTCTTCAATAGTTTGAAGCAACCAAAATTTATTTTGATTATTTCTATTGTGTTCAAAATAACGATTAGAAGATGTGATTTTAAGATACTCTTGTATTACATCCCAAACATCAGAAATACCTTCTTGTTTTAAAGCACTACAAAGCGATACTTTTGGTGACCAACCTGAATCTTTTTCGGGATACAAATGCAAGGCTCTATTAAATTCTACTTTGGCAGACTTGGCAGCTTTGAGATTATCTCCATCGGCTTTATTAATCACAATGGCATCTGCCATTTCTATAATGCCTCGTTTTATGCCTTGCAGTTCATCACCTGCACCAGCAAGTTTTAAAAGTAAAAAGAAATCGACCATACTGTGTACAGCAGTTTCACTTTGGCCTACACCAACAGTTTCAATAATTATAGTGTCAAATCCAGCAGCTTCACAAAGTATAATAGTTTCTCGGGTTTTTCTTGCGACACCACCAAGTGAGTCTCCAGAAGGTGAAGGTCTAATAAAAGCATTTTTATCTTTCACCAAATCTTCCATTCTGGTTTTATCACCAAGAATACTACCTTTACTGAGGCTACTACTTGGGTCAACAGCAAGTACGGCAACTTTTCTGCCAATGCTTGTTAGATAACTACCAAAAGCTTCAATAAATGTACTCTTACCAACACCAGGAACTCCTGTGATGCCAATTCTTACAGATTGGTTAGCATATGGCAAACAATCAGTAATAATATCGTGTGCTTTTTGAGTGTGAGTCTGATTTGTGCTTTCTACTAAGGTAATAGCTCTGCTGAGGTCAGTAATGTTTCCTGCAGTGATGCCTTTTACTAAATCCTCAACAGATGGTTGTTTTTTGCGTTTAGCTTTTATAAATTTAGCAGAGTTAGAACTAAAAGTTTTAGGAGGCTCAATACCGTCTTGTTCGTGTAAAGCAGATTTATATGGTTCACTTTTTTTAGCCACAATATTTAAGGTTAATCTAATTTTGGATAGGTCTGCATTGGTATTTCAATCAATGTTTTATCCCAAGCCATAGTAAGCTTTAAATCACCTGTTTTATTATCAAAGGCAATAGTGAATTTTTCTACAACTTCTTCCAGTTTTTGCTTAGGAACTTCAATCTCAATAGCATCATAATTAGGATCCCACATTGGTTCCATTTTCTCGTTAACTCCCCATTCATACTGCTTGGTATTAAACATTACCTTCCAAGAATTTTCCATTGGCACAGTCCAAAGGGTATATTTTCCTTTTTTAAGACGCATACCATCAATCATTAAGTCTTCGTTAGTTTCAAAAGTTGTAGCTTCGTTTGCACCAGTCCTCCAAACTTCATTAAATGGTACAAGTGCACCAAAAATATCACGTTCGCGTTTAGAAGGTCTGTTGTATTCAACCTTTAACTTTAAATCATTAAGCGTAACTTTTGCAGTGTCTTTTGGACTTAAGCGTGAGGCAAAAATATTTTCAACAAAAACAGAATACAATAACAGACCTAAAGCTATTATTGATAATACAATAAGAATGCGTTTTAGCATAGTGAGTTTTCTTAAGCAGTTTTTAGCTAATTTATATGTGCTGAATATACTTCAGCAAATTTTAAAAAATAAAGATAATTCAATTCCCTAAATTTATAGAACAGAACGCAGAAATTTAAGCAAATCTTATAAAATCAATTTTTTTTGAAATTTTTTGCAACACTCAAAAATTTATGTCGTCTTTAAAGTGAACCAATCAAAAAAAAACTAATTAGTCATTAATACGTTCCAGATTCATATTGTTGAAAAATGCAAACAGAATGACAGGCAGGCGCAAATGCAATTGTATAGACAATATTGCGACGGCATGCTTATCGTGGCACTTCGATTTGTAAAAGATACTATGGAAGCAGAAGATATTGTGCAGGAAGCATTCATAAAAGCATTTTCAAGATTAGATCAATACAGAGCTGAAGTAAGTTTTGGTGCATGGTTAAAGCGCATTGTAGTGAATAGATGTATTGATGTATTAAAATCTAAAAAACAACGATTAGTAGAATTAGAAGAGCATCATCTTAATGTGGTTGATGCAAAAGATGAAAATGAATGGTTGGTTGATGATGATATTACTATTGAAGATGTAAAATCAGCAATTGAAGAATTGCCCGAAAAATATAGATATGTCGTCATGCTCTATTTAATTGAAGGTTATGACCACAGTGAAATCTCAGAGATATTAAATATTTCTGAAGTGGCTTCAAGAACACAATTATCCAGAGGAAAACAAAAGTTACAAACCGTATTAAAAACAGAAAGAAATGGCACAAGATCTTAGAAATTTATTTGAGAAAGATAGGTTGACACAGCGCGCAAAAATGTCTCAAGATCATGAAGCACGCTTTTTAGATAAGCTAGATAAAGAATTGCCAATTGAGAATAAATCTAGTGGATTTAGTTTCTTAAATATTGCTGCGAGTGTAGTAGTCTTACTTGGTTTAAGTTTTGGTGCTTACAAGTATTTTCAAACTCCTATTGATGTGGAATCAAAACAAGAAATTGTAGATACAGATTTGAAGACGCTTGGCGATGTATCACCAGACCTCAAAAAAGTAGAAGATTATTATTTAGCAAGTATCAATTTAGAATTGTCTAAAGTAGAGTTAACACCACAAAACAAAGAATTGTTTGATGGCTATGTGTTAAGACTGCAGGAGCTAAATAAAGAATACGATAAACTACTAGAAGAGCTTAATGAAAATGGACCAAACTCTGTAACCTTAGATGCTCTTATAGAAAATTTAAAGCTGAGATTAAACCTTGTAATGCGTCTAAAAGACAAGTTAGAAGAGTTTAATGACGATGCCTTTGAACAAGAAATTACGTAATCAAATCAAAAATCATAAATCAAAAAACGAACAGTTAAATCAAAAAATCATGAACACAATTAGAATTTTAGTGTTGTGCTTGTTAACCACTTTTGGTTATGCACAAAAAAAGTTAAGTAAAATATCGCAGTCTATAAAGGTAGATAAGGATGTTGTAGTAGACTTAAATACAAGTTATGCCGAAATTGAAATCGATACATGGAACAGAGATATCGTGGAAATTGAAGCCTATTTAGAAAGCGATAAACTATCTGAAGCAGAATTAGAAAAAGCCTTAGAGGCTTGGAATCTCAAAGTTGATGGTTCTAATAATAAAGTAGTGATTTCCTCTCATGGTGCGCGTGCTATAGGTTTGTATGGAGAAGGAGATTATACTGCAATATTAAAAGACTTAGAGTTTGAGTTGGCAGATTTACCAGAAATACCTGAAGTTATTGTACTGCCTGAAATCCCAGAATTAGCTGCTATGCCAAAGATGCCAGAGTTACCAGAAATGCCAGAATTTCCCGAGCTTCCGGAATTACCAGAGGGTATAAAAACTATTAAGTTTGATTATGATAAATACCAAAAGGAAGGTGAGAAGTATTTAAGTGAATGGAGTAAACGCTACGAAAAAGAAGGTGGTAAAGAACTACAAAACCGTATGGAAGCATGGGCTAAGAAATTTGCAGAATCTGGTTACCAAGAAAAAATGGCTAAATGGGGCGAAGAGTACGGTAAACGCTTTGAAGGAAAATGGGCTAAAGACATGGAAAAATGGGGCGAGGAATTCGGCGAAAAATATGCCAAAGAGATGGAAAAATGGGGAGAAGAATTTGGTGAGAAGTTTGGCAAGGAATGGGAAGAGAAAATGGAAGCTTGGGGAGAACGTTTTGGCCAACAAATGGAAAGACAAGCTCAGCTTATGGAGAGACAAGTAGAACGCGCAGAACGTATGAAGGAGCGTACTGCCGAACGCTCTAAAGAAATGGCAGAACGCAGAAAGGAAATGAGAGAAAGAAAAGCAGCAATAGGATATGCTAGAAAATTAGAATCTGGCAGCAATAGCAAAGTTCGTAAGGTGATTAAAATTAAAATCCCTAAAAAAGCGAAACTAAAAACTAACATAAGACATGGTGAGTTAAAAATATCTTCGGTTATTCATAACCTACAAGGAGATATCTCTCACGCCTTTTTGGTAGCAGATAACATTGATGGAGGTGAGACCTCCATTAATGTTTCTTATTCGCCTGTAGTAATTAATTCATGGAATTTAGGAACTTTAAATCTAAATTATGTGGATAAAGCACAGATTAAAAATGTTAAGAATTTAGTGTTAAATGCTAAGTCTTCAAACATTAATATTGAAACATTATCTGATACAGGCATTATAGATGGAAGTTTTGGTGACCTTACGATTTCAAATCTTGCCGAGACGTTTAAAAATCTAAACTTGGTTTTAGAAAATAGTGATGCTTTTGTTAACCTGCCAAAAAATGTAGATTATAACATGTATTTTAAGGGTAGTAGATCTAAATTCAATAATAAAGCTACTTCACAAAAGACCATTAGAAACGGTGAAGACAGCCAAAGCTCTAATAGAAGCATTGTCGTTAACGCCAAGTTTAGTAATGTTATTATGAATTAACTATTAAAAGTTAAATCTGTCATTCTGAATTGTTCCACTAAGCGCAGTCGAAGTGTACTTCAGAATGTTTATTAGTTGCAACTAGGCATCGTAGCTTTTCTTCCTATTTTCCATTAAAATAGATTCTTATTTTTGTGGAAATTTTGTTTTTTATGACCTTATCTTCTTTTGAAGAATTTCTAAAATCACTTCAAGCACACCCTTTAATTCATCCTAGTGTTTCTCATAATGCTTATGTGCCACTGGATTTATCTATTCATAATAAGGAATTAGATAGTGTTGAGGTATCATCTTCTAATGCTTTGGAATTATATATCTGGAATCATTTAAATGCTAATAACGCTAAAGTTGCTTTTGGTGGGTATTTAGAGCATCGTGCTATCTATAACCGAAGTGATTATTTTAATACAGCCAAACCAGAAGAAGAACGCAATATTCATTTAGGATTAGACCTTTGGATTGAAGCAGGCACTGAAATTAATGCTCCTTTAGATGGGAAAATCCATAGTTTTAAAAATAATACTAATTATGGTGATTATGGACCAACACTAATTTTGGAGCATCATTTTGAAAACGAAACGTTTTTCACTTTATATGGTCATTTAAGTTTAGAGTCCATTAGTAATTTAAAAGTTGGAGTAGAAGTAAAGCAAGGAGACACAATCGCAACTCTTGGCACTGCTGAAGTTAATGGTGATTATGCGCCACATTTGCATTTTCAGATTATAAAGGATATTCAGAATTACAAAGGCGATTATCCAGGTGTGAGCAATCAACTCGATTTAGAATTTTATAAAACGAATTGCCCTAACCCGAATTTACTTTTAAAAGTTTAGTTGTTTTTTGCTTTTTCTGTTGCTTTAAAAATCCATTCAATAACAAAGCACAACACTATTATACCTGCAGATACCAATACACCTGTAAGGTTAGATTTGTATTGCTGATGAATAAGAATGACCAATGCTATAAGACATAATATAAATCCTAAAAGTGGAATTATTTTCAGGCTTTTGGTATCCTTTGAGCATTTATAACCTACCAAATTTACAATGCCAAAAATTAAAATGAAGCCAACACTTCCAGCAGTAGATATACTTTCTAAATCTAAAATGTTAACCAAAACTAGAGTTGCCATTGCCGTAATTAACAACCCAATTGGTTTATTCCATAGTTTTGATAAAAAGTGATTTGGTAATTCGTCATCTTCAGCTATTTCAAAATTTACACGGCTTCCTCCATATAAAGATGCGTTTATGGCAGAAAATGTAGAAATCAAGGCAGCAATAGTAATAATGGTAAAACCAATTTGTCCTAACATGGGTTTAGCTGCTTCGGCTAATACGTAATCTTCGGCTTTAGCAATTTTATCGAAAGCCAGTGATCCTACGGTGACTATAGCAATTATGATATAGAGTATAATTACAAAAATCACTGAATAAAAGTAAGCTTTTGGAATATTTTTTTCAGGATTTGTTATGTCAGGTGCTGCATTGGCGATTAATTCAAAACCTTCATAAGCTACAAAAATTACCATTCCGGCAGCAAAGAGTTGTAATGGGTTTTCCCAATTAGAAATTGCAAGTTGCGATAAATTTTCATTTCCAATTAATCCATAAGCTCCAATACCTATAAAACTTATAAGTATTACTAATTTGATGATAACAGCATACGATTCAATTTTACCAACAACAGCAATACTGTAATAGTTAATAGCAGTTGCAAGGATAATTATAGAGCTTGCATAAATGTGAAAGTCTACTGTTTTGTCTGAAGTGATTTCTAATAAATTAGGTGCATAGGAACCAAATGCTGATGCATATAATGAAAGCATTATTATGTAACTAATCCATAACAAATTATTAATAGCACCACTAAATATAGAAATACCAAAACCTTGATTAATAAACTTAACCGTTCCGCCTCTGTCAGGATATTTTTTTGAAAGCTTAGCATAGCTGTAAGACGTTATTAAAGCCAAAGCTCCAGCAAATAAGAAGGCAATTGGAGTACCACCCTGGGCAATAGACACAGCCAAGCCGAGAACAGCAAAAATACCGCCACCAACCATACCGCCTATACCTATAGATATGGCTTCTTTTAAATCTATTTTATCTGACATAAAAGTTTAAAATTTTTCAAAATCATTAATTGCAAAAGCATTTTGGTATTGTTCTTCACCAATTGTTCCTCCTTCAGAAGAATCATAATCCATAGTTATTTTCCAAATACCATCGCTCTTTTTTAAAAGTACATGAAACTGACTATAGTAGACTTGTTCATTGTCTGTTCCTTTATTTCTAACCAATTTATAAATGCCTCTTTCGCTCGCATTAGTGTCGTTGTTTATGCGTTCAAAAAAACGGAGTGAAATAGTGCTTGTTTGTTCTGCTACTTTATCACGTTCAAAACCAGTTTTATAATTATTTATATAAGTATCGTAATCTAAAATCCGATTTCCACCAGAAACTCGTACCAAATCTTTAGAATGAATTTCTGCCATTAAAGTATAATCCAGAGTTTCAAAAGCTTTGTAGAACTTTTCCCAAGTTTTATTGATGTCTTCTAAGTTTGTTTTGGTTTGAGAAAAACTAAATAGTATCGTAGTGCAAAAGAAGAGCGTAGCAATAAACGTTTTCATTAAGTTTTGTCTTAGTTAGTGGGTTTAAGGTAGTCAAAAAAATAATACGCTTTCCTAAAAACTAAAACTGATAACTCTACTTCACAGTCAATTTCTTTGGTGAAAAGATAAATTGCATACCTATTTTAAGCAATAAAAAAGGTAGAATAATCAACACTGAAGTCCATAGATTATCTGGCGAAAATGTCTCAGGAAAAGGTTTCACAATAAAAAACATTATGATACCTCCCAGTATTATTGAAATATGCAATACCAGCATGTTAGATGTAAATTGTCCAAAACTAGCTATTGTTTTGTCTTCGTTGAGATTTATGTAGATATGCTCAAATAGGACAAACAGTAAATTTATATTGAAAAACCAATTTTTAAAAAACAGAATTTCCATATTGATTAATGTAATATCAGAGTTGTTCCAGTTGGCAATCAACCCAAAAAATACAATAATGAATACCAAATAGATGAACATCATAAACAAAGAGCCAAACATAAATTTAGAACCTATTTGGTTGTCGCTATTGCTTTTGTTGTGTCTGTAAAAAAGACGTCTAACAACTATTCTAATAAACTCATTCCACCAAAAAAAGTAAATGACATAAAATACTGTTGTTTGTCCGTAGCCAATAGATAAAGCGGTTAGTAGTGCGAAAATTAAAAAATCCCATTCCCTAAGATGTTTCTTGGGTTGTGCTACAATGCTGGCTAGTATAGACATATCTCTTTTGTAAGTTAAAAAGTAAAACTACAATTGCTATTTCTATTTCGGAATACGTAGTTCTGCGTATTTATTCTAGAATTTGGAACGAGATCAGGTTGATAAAATTCGTCACTTCGAGTGGATTTTTCGATTGAAATGAGAAAAATTTGTATCGAGAAGCTGAATTTTTTCAATAAACAAGTTCTCGATACAATTTTTTAAGCTTCGCTTAGGTATCTTCAAACAAAAAATATTTTGTTTTCGATAATCTCAAAATCACTCGAACTGACTATATCATTTTGTTTTTTAAATGTCCAAAGAGCACTTCCTTATGTCATTTAATAGTTTAACCTATTAATTAGGCATATAGTAATTACCATCATAGCTACCAGAAATAACCTGTCCGTCGTTTCTGGTGAAGCTAAATGTAAAAACAATGTTGAATTGCGTAAAGTTAGTTACGGTTACTGAACCAGACTGTGCATACACATCTGATTGTGAATCATCATCAGAAAGTAAAACAGTACCAGCTGTAAATTCACTATTCGTTATGCTGCTGTTTATGGAAACATCGTAGCTGTCAATCTCATTATAAGTGGTGTTCTGAATGGTGGGATCAACAATTTTAAAGTTGACATAGTTAATATCGCTCAAATCATTGTTGCTTGTAATTTCAGAACTGGTTTTGTTAAAAAGACTAATACTTATGTCACTTGGGTCATTATTTGCGGTATTTTCGTCCACAATTATTACCGACATTAAATCATAAGTATTTCCATTAAAAGTAAACGCATTATTGGTTTCATCTGGAATTGAGCTTGTATCATCCGAAGAACACGATACAAATGCTATACAT
The DNA here is from genome assembly GCF_036553625.1 of Winogradskyella poriferorum. Lineage (NCBI taxonomy): Bacteria > Pseudomonadati > Bacteroidota > Flavobacteriia > Flavobacteriales > Flavobacteriaceae > Winogradskyella > Winogradskyella poriferorum. The sequence goes on along the minus strand of NZ_JAZHOU010000007.1, from coordinate 93,462 downwards.
AGCACTAACGTAAGTATGCGAAATAGATTTGGGTTCATAATAAATTAATTATAAGTAGGTTATAATGTAAATATAGAATAAAAAAATTAATGTTTATTCACACTCAGCCTGAGTGATTTTATTTTTCCATTGTATCCAATACTCCTGTAAGCCTTCTTTTGTGATTTTTAAGTCACTGATGTCTAATTTTTGCCCATTCATTAAAGCTCCTTTGAGTTGTTTCTTTCTTTGGGAAAGGGCAGGAGTGTGGTTCCAACCACCAACATGATCAAAAGAGGTGTAAGCATCACATTTTTTGGCAACCCTCACAAACGGAATTTTTAAATAATAAGTTACTGTACCAGAACCCATACCCTCTGTAGTCATTTCTATCTTAGAGAAATCCACTTTACTATACTTCTCGACTTTATATAAAGCTTTTAGATGGTCACCAACTTTAGCAGACATAGTATTAGAGAATTGATGTGCTACATCACTGCCATTTATAAATTCTTTACCTATGTATGTACCCTCGCAATTGTTGTTTGTGCAGGTAATGTCATTATTTTGAGTTAGATTAGTGGCTAGCTCTTTTTTTGGGTTAGAGCATGAAAGACCTATGAATATTGCTCCAAGTATGATTATGATTTTGATTAACTTCATGTAATAAAATTAAAAAATCCTGATGGTTTACATCAGGATTTTAGATCCTGAAATAAATTCAGGATGACAATCTTTGTTTAAGGTTTAATCATTAACCAAAACCCATTCTCCTTTTTCAATTAAAGGAATAGCTTGTTTGTATTTTACTTCTTTGCTTTCACCACTCATAACATGCTTAATAATTACCTTATCGTTACGACCAATTTTTGGTTGCTCTCTAACAATAGTTTCTACCACTTGTTGCTGTTGGCGAGATGCTCCTTGCCCTGCAGCTCTGCTTTGTGCAGCACGCTCGTCCATATTAGGGATTTCCTCTTTCTGCGTTTCAAGCTTTTCTTGCTTACGTTGCTTTGCTTCTTGAATGGTGTTGGCAGTTTCCTGAGGAATTTCACCTTTAAATAAGAACGAAATCACATCTTTATTCACCTGATCTATCATCGTTTTAAATAATTCAAAAGCTTCAAACTTATAAATCAATAACGGATCTTTTTGCTCATGTACTGCTAACTGTACAGACTGCTTTAACTCATCCATTTTACGTAAATGTGTTTTCCAAGCATCATCTACAATGGCAAGTGTAATGTTCTTTTCAAAATCATTAATTAACTGCTTACCTTTTGTTTCGTATGCTTTTTCTAAGTCTGTTACAACTTGTAAATTCTTAACGCCATCTGTAAAAGGTACAACGATACGCTTAAATCTGTCGCGTTGCGTGTTGTACACATTTTCAATTACAGGGTAGGCTAAGTCAGCCGCACGTTGCATTTTTTCACGATAATGCTTAAAGGCTTCTTTGTAGATAACTCCTGCTATTTCCTGCTCACCCATTTTAGCAAATTCTGCTTCAGTAATTGGCGATGCCATTGAAAAGTAACGGATTAATTCAAACTCAAAGTTTTTGAAGTCGTTAGCAGCTTTGTTGCTCATTGCAATACCTTCCGACGTATCAAAAATCATGTTGGCTAAATCCACACGAAGACGCTCACCATGTAAGGCATGACGACGACGTTTGTAAACCACTTCACGCTGCGCGTTCATAACATCATCATACTCTAACAAACGCTTACGAACACCAAAGTTATTTTCTTCCACTTTTTTCTGAGCACGCTCAATAGACTTAGAAATCATAGAATGCTGAATCACTTCACCTTCTTTAAGTCCCATTCTATCCATCATTTTAGCGATACGCTCAGAACCAAATAGACGCATTAAATTGTCTTCTAGAGACACATAAAATTGCGAACTTCCTGGATCTCCTTGACGACCAGCTCTACCGCGTAACTGTCTGTCTACACGACGCGAATCGTGACGCTCTGTACCAACAATGGCTAAACCTCCAGCGGCTTTAACTTCGTCACTCAACTTAATATCTGTACCACGACCAGCCATATTGGTAGCAATTGTTACCTGACCAGCATTACCAGCTAGCGCTACAATCTCTGCTTCACGTTTGTGCTGCTTCGCGTTAAGAACGTTATGTGGAATCTTACGAATGCTCAACATTTTACCTAAAAGCTCAGAAATCTCTACATTGGTTGTACCAATAAGCACTGGTCTTCCTGCGTTAGATAATTCTACAACTTCGTCAATAACAGCGTTGTATTTTTCACGCTTAGTTTTATAAACTAAATCTTCTCTGTCGTCTCTGGCAATTGGTCTGTTAGTTGGAATTTCAACAACATCTAATTTGTAGATTTCCCAGAACTCTCCAGCTTCAGTAACCGCAGTACCTGTCATACCAGACAGTTTGCGGTACATTCTAAAATAATTTTGAAGTGTAACCGTTGCAAACGTTTGTGTAGCAGCTTCAATCTTCACATTTTCCTTTGCTTCAATCGCTTGGTGTAATCCGTCTGAGTAACGACGACCATCCATAATACGACCAGTCTGCTCGTCTACAATCATTACCTTATTGTCCATTACTACGTATTGTACGTCTTTTTCAAAAAGTGCGTAAGCTTTTAGTAATTGGTTTAGGGTATGGATACGTTCAGATTTTATACCGAAATCTCTGAATAATTCTTCTTTAAGAACCGCTTCTTCTTCAGATGAAAGTCCTTTGTTTTCAATCTTTGCGATTTCGGTTCCCATTTCTGGCATCACGAAGAAATTAGGATCGTCTTTACCAGAAAGGTACTCAACACCTTTGTCGGTTAATTCAACTTGATTGTTTTTTTCATCTATAACATAATAAAGTTCTGCATCAATTTTGTGCATTTCTCTATTGTTGTCTTGCATGTAGAAGTTTTCAGTTTTTTGAAGTAATTGTTTTACTCCTTCTTCACTTAAAAACTTAATTAAAGCTTTATTTTTTGGAATACCTCTGTACACGCGTAAAAGTTGGAAACCACCTTCTTTAGTGTCTCCAGACGCAATTAGTTTTTTAGCTTCTGCTAAAACTCCTACTAAGTATTTGCGTTGTACTTCTTCAATTTGCTGAACCTTTGGTTTAAGCATGTCAAATTCGTGTTCCTCTCCTTTTGGAATAGGACCAGAAATAATTAAAGGTGTACGTGCATCATCAATTAATACAGAATCGACCTCATCGACAATCGCATAGTGATGACGGCGTTGTACTAAATCTTCTGGCGAATGCGCCATATTATCACGTAAGTAATCGAAACCAAATTCGTTATTAGTACCATAAGTGATATCTGCATTATACGCTTTGCGACGTGCATCTGAGTTTGGTGTATGGTAATCTATACAATCCACACTCAAGCCATGGAACTCAAAAATTGGTGCCATCCAGGCGCTATCACGTTTTGCTAGGTAATCGTTAACCGTTACAAGGTGAACACCTTTACCAGCTAAAGCATTAAGATATACAGGAAGTGTTGCTACTAAGGTTTTACCTTCACCAGTTTGCATCTCTGCAATTTTTCCTTGGTGCATTGCAATACCACCTATTAATTGCACATCATAGTGAATCATATCCCAAGTGATAGGCTTACCAGCCGCATCCCAAGAGTTTGCCCAAATAGCTTGATCACCATCTAGAGTAACGTAATCTTTATCACCAGAAACTTCTCTGTCAAAAGCATTAGCAGTTACCGGAATTTCAGTATTGTGAACAAAACGCTTAGCAGTTTCTTTTACTACAGCAAAGGCTTCTGGAAGGATGTCGTTAAGTACTTCTTCGGTAACTTCGTAGATTTCATCTTCTATTTTATCTGCTTCTTGGTAGATGTCTTCACGCTCGTCTATATCTTCTGTTTGTTCAGCTTTAGCTAAAAGTTCGTTTTGTCTTTCTAGAAGTGGTTTACGTGCTTCTGCTATTTTTTCTTTGAACTCAACAGTTTTTGCTCTTAGCTCGTCATGAGATAAGGCTTCAAGTGCTTGTTCAAATGTTTTTATTTTGTCTACGATTGGTTTAATGGCACTAACGTCTTGTTTAGATTTGTCTCCTACAAATACCTTTAGTACTTTATCTAATATGCCCATTTTGTATGTTTTGCTTCAGATTGATTGATACTCAATCTGTGTATTAATTTCAGTAAAATTTAACGGCTAAACAGCCGCTACGGTCTTCTCGTTTAAGAGAATCCGAAAATAAAAAAAGTCTCTCAGTTAAGATAACGCAAGAGACTTTTTTTGAGATTTTATTATATGTTAATATTCATCCTCATTCCAGAGGTAATCTTCATCTGTTGGATAGTCTGGCCAAATTTCTTCGATAGAATCGTAAGAATCTCCTTCGTCTTCTATTGCTTGTAAATTTTCTACAACTTCAAGAGGTGCTCCTGTTCTAATCGCGTAGTCTATAAGCTCATCTTTTGTTGCTGGCCAAGGTGCATCACTTAAATACGATGCTAATTCTAATGTCCAATACATTTGCGTTGTGTGTTTTAATTTTTTGCAAAAATAATTTTTTAACTGAATTATTCAAGAAAAAAGTAAATTAATTATTCATTATTAAAAAGAACGTGTTGTTTTTAACTATTTCAGACTATTAATTTGCTGTCATAATCCTATTCTGAATAGATTGCCACGCTTTGTTTGCAATGGCTACAATTTTTACGATTCTTTTTGAGGAATCCATTTTATTTCTTCAGCGTGTAAGTCATGAGACAACTTCCGTGCCAACACAAAAAGGTAGTCAGAAAGGCGGTTTATGTACATTAGCGTTTCTGGTTGAAAAGGCTCTAAATCATTAAGGTGCGAGGCTATTCGCTCAGCTCTGCGGCACACTGTACGTGCTATGTGACAGAATGACACGGTTTGGTGACCACCAGGTAAAACAAAATGTGTCATAGGTGGTAAACTTGCTTCCATGGCATCCATTTCTTTTTCCAAACGTTCTATATCTTCATTGGATATTTTTGGGATTTTTAAGCGTTGCTCACCATTTTTTAAAGTAGCTTTTTCGGGATCGGTTGCTAAAATGGCACCAACAGTAAATAAGCGATCTTGAATATGCATTAAAGTATTTTTGTACAACTGATCAATGTCTTGATCTCTGATGAGGCCTATATACGAGTTAAGTTCATCAATAGTACCGTAACTTTCTATACGAATATGATGTTTAGGAACACGTGTGCCACCAAATAGGGCAGTAGTACCTTTATCTCCTGTTTTTGTGTATACTTTCATAAAAACAAATTTACGAGTTAAAAGTTGTAAAGTGCAAAGTTAGTGGAATTGATTAACCGTTTATTTGTGTAGTTGTTTATTAGTTAGGTGTTGAGAAGTTGATGGATTTATTCGATTTTTTAGCTT
>NZ_JAZHOU010000007.1:0-88001 GCF_036553625.1 Winogradskyella poriferorum | reverse complement strand
CACTAATCACTAATCACTAATCACTAATCACTAATCACTAATCACTAATCACTAATCACTAATCACTAATCACTAATCACTAATTATAAGTATCACTCTCAATCATACCATCACGTAAACGAATAACGCGTTTGGCATGTGCGGCAATGTCTTCTTCGTGCGTAACCATAATTACCGTGTTGCCAGAAGCATGGATTTGATCAAATAATTCCATAATCTCCAAAGAAGTTTTGGAATCTAAGTTTCCTGTAGGCTCATCGGCTAAGATGATAGATGGTTTATTTACCAGAGCGCGACCAACAGCAACACGTTGTCTTTGTCCACCAGATAGCTGATTAGGTTTGTGGTCCATACGGTCGGCCAAACCAACATCGGTTAAGACTTCGGAAGCTCTGTCTACACGTTCTTTTTTTGTGGCACCTGCATAGACCATTGGTAAGCCAACATTGTCTAAAGCTGTGGTTCTTGGTAACAGGTTAAAGGTTTGAAAAACGAAACCTATTTCGGTATTTCTAATGTCTGCCAACTCATCATCTGTCATTTGGCTAACGTCTTTACCGTTTAAATTATAAGAGCCAGCAGTAGGTGTATCTAAACAACCTAATAGATTCATTAGTGTAGATTTGCCAGAACCAGATGGTCCCATAATGGCAACATATTCGCCACGTTTTATGTCTAAATCTATACCTTTTAGAACATGAACGATTTCTTGTCCTAATTTAAAATCTCTTATAATGCCTCTAATCTCTATGACGTTGTCGCTCATAAAACAATTCTGTTGGTAGTTTAAATCCTCTGCAAGATAAAGAATTTAAAAATCAGTTTGTCAATAAGACGTTAAAGTTGTCGGCTTGTTACAATCTAATTCTAAAATGTTCTTTGGCTTGTTCTTTTCTAAAGAATACAAAGCCTAAATGAAAACAATCTACAGTAACAGTAACAGCTTTATGAGCTTTGATATAATCCCAAGCCTCGGTCATTTCTTTGGACCAATAGATGTCGTCAAAAATGAAGATAGAATCGTTATGTACTTTGGGTATAAGTGCTTCAAAATATTGAATTGTAGCTTCCTTGTTGTGATGTCCGTCAAAGTAAATACAGTCGAAATGCTTCTGTTCTAATTTTTCAATTTCAAAAGAAAAAGCACCAATGTTGAAGTAGGTATTATCGATGCCCAAATCCTGAAATTGAGATTGTGTAAAGTTAGAGGTGTTTTTACAGCCTTCAACTGTGATGATTTTAGAGTTTTCATTAGCAAGTGCAAAGGCATAGGTTCCCATTCCGAGAGAAGTGCCAAGTTCTAAAACAGAGCTTAATTTGAAATATTTCGCAACTCGATATAATAGTCTGGCTTCCTTTTTTGTACTACTAGACGTTGAGACCATTTGACTCACTTTTCTTACTTCATTTCCTAAAGTTTTTGAACCTTCTCCTAGGTCAGTAATATCTAATTCTGCTTTTGAATTTTTTAGTGTTTTTCTATAATTCTGAAGTTTTTTATAGGCATCGTATTTCTTCTTGTCGTATAGACATTTGGTTACAAACTGATATACAAAAGGCGAGTGTACGCTATGTTGATTGGTGGATTTTAAAAGGAATTTTATGTATTGTATTATTTGGTACATTGTTGTCTTTGCGTCTCTGCGCCTTTGAGAGAAATCTTTTTAGCTTTCTAATCGTTCAGCCAATTCAAACCAACGTAATTCTTTTTCTTCAATAGTATCGATGATGACTTGCAGTTCTGCTGAAAGTTTGTTGATGTCGTCTTGAGATAAATCTGGATTGTTAAACTTAGCTTCCATGGCCTTTTTGTCTAACTCTAATGAACGAATTTTAGATTCTAGATTCTTATATTCTTTTTGTTCGTTGTACGATAGTTTTGCTGCTTCGTTTTGTTTAATAGCTTCAGTATTGTCAGCTTTTTCCGTACTTTCTACTTGTTTTGGTTGACTACTGTCGTAAGCTCTAAAGTCTGAGTAATTTCCTGGGAAATCTTCAATAATACCTTCACCTCTAAAAACAAAAAGATGATCTACAATTTTATCCATAAAGTAACGGTCGTGCGATACCACTAAAAGCACACCAGGAAAATCCATCAGAAAATCTTCAAGGACATTGAGTGTTACAATATCTAAATCATTCGTTGGCTCATCGAGAATTAAAACATTAGGATTCTGAATTAAAACTGTACATAGATATAGACGTTTTTGCTCGCCACCACTTAGTTTTTCTACAAAATCATATTGTTTTTTTCTGTCGAAAAGAAACCGTTCTAATAGTTGTTGCGCGCTTATTTGCCTACCTTTTGCCAGTGGAATGTAATCGCCAAATTGTCTGATGACATCTATAACTTTTTGTTCAGGTTTTACTGTGATACCACCTTGTGTGTAGTAACCGATTTTTACGGTTTCGCCAATAACTATTTTTCCTCCATCGGCATCAAGACTTCCTGTTAAGAGATTTAAAAAGGTTGATTTTCCGGTGCCATTTTTGCCAATAATACCAATGCGCTCACCTTTTTTAAAGGTGTAATCAAACCCATCTAAAATTTTCTTGTCTTTAAACGCTTTAGATACATTATGAAACTCAATGATTTTACTACCAAGGCGTTCCATATTAATTTCTAACTGTACTTGATGGTCTTTTCTGCGCTGATGCGCTTTCTTTTTTATTTCAAAAAAGTCGTCAATTCTACTTTTAGATTTTGTGGTACGTGCTTTGGGTTGGCGACGCATCCAATCTAGTTCTTTTTTAAAAAGTTGTTTGGCTTTGCCGACTTCGGCAGCCTCATTTTCTATTCGGGCTTCTTTTTTTTCCAGGTAATAAGAATAATTGCCTTTGTAGGTGTAAAGCTGACCGTGGTCTAGCTCAATAATTTCATTGCATACACGCTCTAAAAAGTAACGATCGTGTGTTACCATAAAGAGGGTTTGTTGGGTTTTGGCAAAATAGTCTTCTAACCATTCTATCATTTCTAAATCGAGATGGTTGGTAGGCTCATCTAAGATTAAGATGTCTGGTTTACTCAATAACGCTTGGGCCAAAGCCAAACGCTTACGTTGACCACCCGAGAGTACACTCACCTTTAAGCTTAAGTCATCTAGCTTTAATTGCGATAGAATTTGTTGGTATTGGGTTTCAAATTCCCACGCATTGTTTCTGTCCATAGCTTCAAAAGCTAACTGGTAGGCTTCGGTGTCTTCAGGGTTTTTAAGTGCTTTTTCGTAAGCTTCAATAACCTTTAAAATAGGTATATCTGAAGCAAAAATGGTTTCTTCTATAGTTAGTTTAGGGTCTAAGTCTGGTTCTTGATCTAAAAATGCTAATCGCAGTCCTTTTCTAACAACAACTTGACCTTCATCTGGTGTGTCTTTTCCAGAAAGGATATTTAGAATTGATGTTTTTCCACTTCCGTTTTTAGCAACAAAAGCAATCTTTTGGTCTTTGTGAATACTAAATGACAAATCTTGGAAAAGTACTAGTTCTCCGTAAGATTTTGATATGTTTTCTACGTTGAGGTAATTCAAACTTTATAAAATTTTATACAAAGAACGTAAATAAACCAAAAAGAAACCTAATAGTTTTGTTATTGGTGGTGATACATTATATTTGTCTGTAAACATCTGTAATATCTATGAGAAGCATCAAGCTTTTGATTATTGTTCTTAGCAGCATTTTTGTCTCGTCATGTATTCCGCATAAAGACACTTTATATTTGCAGAATAAAGAAGCGGGAACAAATGATACTATCCCTTACAACTTATCTGAAGTTCAGAAGCCTTACCGCATACAAATTGATGATATTTTGAATGTAAGAATAAAGGTTTTGGACCAAGATAATGTGCAGATTTTCAATCCCATAAGTCAAAGCAATACATTAGAAGCTAGCAGCGCCGAACGTGCTTATTTTGATGGTTTTACGGTTGATGTCCATGGTAATATTAGAATACCAACACTTGGTTATTTTAATGTTTTAGGTTATACCGTTAAAGAAATAGAAGCGCTAATAGAGCAAAGGTTACTTGATGAACAATTTAAAGAAACGGCTAATATTTTTGTTACAGTTAAACTTTCTGGGTTGCGATATACAGCAACAGGCGAAATTAATAACCCAGGAACAGTAACTCTATTTAAAGAGCGCGTGAATATTTTTGAAGCGATTGCCAATTCTGGTGAAATTCCTGTAACTGGTAACAGAAAAGATGTAATGATTATAAGACAATATCCGCAAGGGCAAAAAATACATCACTTAGATTTAACAGATGTAAAAGTAATGCAGTCACCTTATTATTATATTCAGCCTAATGATATAATTTATGTAAAGCCTTTAAGACAAAAGTCTATTGGAACAGGTGAAACTGCAGTTTCTAGTTTGGCGACAATAGCAACAATTGCATCTCTTATAACTTCAGGTATTTTGATATTTACAAGGCTTTAGTACATGAGTAATCAATATGACGACATAGAATTAAATGAGTCAAATCGAATAAGTTTTGATTTTAATGGATTGCTTTTTAGGATTTTAGGTTATTGGCCTTTAATCTTAATTTGTGTAATTGCAGGTTTAACAGTAGCGTATTTTATAAATGTCAGAAAGCAAAATATTTATCGCTTAGAATCCTTAATTTCTGTAGATAACGATCAGAATCCTTTTTTTACATCCAATACAAGCATTTCATTTAATTGGGGAGGAGTTTCTAATAAAGTTGGAAGTATTATTACAGAAGTTAAAACAAGAACGCACAATGAACGGGTAATAGATTCTTTAGAGTATTACAAACAATATCTAAAGCAAGGTGAATATCATCTTGAAGATATTTACGGATTATCACCTTTTGAAGTCATTACAGATAAAACAAAGCCACAGGTTTTAGGCCTCCCTTTACGCATTAAAATTCTTGATGAAGAAAATTTTGAATTATCTTGTCTTTTTACATCAAATACAAGAACAGGTCAAATTTATGCAACCAAAAACAAAGTTGAGGTTGTAACTAAACCTGGTGAGTTTTCAAAAAATTATAAGTTTGGTGAAAAAATTGACTTACCATTTTTTAGTGGTATAATTAATCGTCTACAAGAGAGACCATACATAGCAAACAATCAATATTTTGTGAAATATTTAAATTTTGATTCGGTTGTTGATAACTATAAAAATTCTATAAATATTGGTACATCATCTAATGATGCATCCTCTGTTTTAAGACTGTCATTAATAGGGTTGAATAAGACTAAAATCGTAGATTTTCTTAATGCAACAACAGACATTTTAAAAAAGACAGAGTTAGAAAGAAAAAATCTTTATGCCACAAATACTATAAAGTTTATTGATAGCAGTCTTAATGCCGTAAATATTAAGCTTAATAATGTAACTGATGAGATGGATGACTTTATTAAGACTAATAGAGTTTATGATGTAGAGGAGGAGATGAGTCAATATTCAGAGCAATTAAAGACATATGATCAAGAAAAATTAAAAGAACAATCTAAGCTTAGTTATCTCAATAATCTGGAAAATTATTTAAGGACTAAAACAGATTATTCTCAAATTGCTGCGCCAACCTCTGTAGGAATAGAAGAAGTTAACATACTTACAAGTGTAAGTAGAATTATTTCATTATCTATTGAACGTAAAAACTTGGAGTATTCAACTAAGGAAGGATCCATATTATTTGATGAGTTAGACAGAAGACTCGATACAGAAAAAAGTGTTCTTTTGGAGGCAATTGCAGTAACTAAACAAACAATATCTCAAAACTTAAATACAATTAACAAAAAGATAGCTAATCTTGAGTCTAAATTGTTAGGGTTACCCAAAGATCAACAAGAGTATTTAAAGATTCAGCGAAAACTAGACCTTAGTAGAGAGGCCTATGAGGTTTATCAAGCAAAACGTAGTGAAGCTGCAATTATTAAGGCTGCAAATGTTTCTGATATTACTGTAATTGATGAAGCTAAAGATATTGGTAATGGACCAATTGGCCCTAAGACTTCCTTAAACTATATAATGGCTTTATTAATAGGTTTTTTTCTGCCTATTTTTATAATTTTCATACTCTATCTTTTAGATAATACCATTAATAGTGCAGAAGAAGTTAGTAGGATGTCTAAGGTTCCAATTTTGGGATTAATAGGTAAGTACAATTATCATAATAACTTGGTTACTTATGAGAAACCAAAATCTGCAGTAGCAGAAGCCTTTAGGTCCGTAAGGTCGAGTTTACAGTTTGTATTAAAAAGCAACGGTGCATCTGCAAATGCCAAAACATTGCTAATAACATCTTCAGTAAGTGGAGAAGGAAAAACTTATGCTTCTATAAATATAGCAACTGTATATGCTATGTCAGGCAAGAAAACCATCCTATTGGGATTAGACTTAAGGAAACCAAAGATATTTGGTGATTTTAAGATAAAGAATGAAAAGGGAGTGGTTAATTACTTAATTGATGAGTCAAGTCTTGATGAGGTTATAACACAAACACATATTGAAAATCTAGATTTAATCACATCTGGTCCAATACCACCAAACCCATCAGAGTTATTAATGAGTAAAAAACTTGAAGACCTCTTAGAGATTTTAAAGAATGATTATGATATGATAATTCTTGATACACCACCTTTAGGTTTGGTTACCGACGCTTTAGAACTTGTTAAGTTTGCAGATGCTTCTATTTTTATGGTTAGATTAGATTATACTAAAGAAGGTATGTTACGCTTGGTTGATGATAAGTATAAGAAAGGTGAACTTAAAAATATAAGTTATTTATTGAACTTTTATAGATATAAGCGTGGGCATAATTATGGATATGGTTATAGCTATGGTTACGGTTATGGTGTTTACGGAAATGCCTATCATGAAAAAGATAATCAAACATGGTTTCAAAAAATCAAGAATATATTCAAACGATTCAAATAATCTAACATCTAGATTTTGATTACAAGACGGCAACTTCAATGTAAGAGATTATTTGACATTATCTTGGTTTTAGTATTGTTACCATTATTAATTGTGCCAATTTGTTTATTAATAATTATATCTTCAATAGATACAAAGAAGTTTGGTGTTTTTTCGCAATATAGGGTTGGGCAGCGTGGTAAGCTTTTCAAAATTTATAAGATTAGAACCCTCAAAGAAGGAAAACACCGATTAGGTCACCTAGATAAAAGCGCAACCTCATTTGGTAAAGTTTTAAGACGAACAAAATTAGATGAACTTCCTCAATTGTTTAACGTTCTTAAAGGGGATATGAGTTTTGTTGGACCTAGACCAGATGTTGAGGGTTTTGCTGATAAACTAGAAGGTGATGACAGGATAGTGTTATTAGTTAAACCTGGTGTTACGGGTGAGGCAACCCTAAAGTATAAAGAAGAAGAGTTATTGTTAAATCAACAAGAAGATCCAGAGGATTATAATCGGAGAATTATTTGGGTTGATAAAGTGAAAATCAATAAAAACTACGTATTAAATTATAGTTTTTATTTAGATTTGAAGCTTATTTTAAAATCTATTTTTGACAGATGACACATTCTGAAGATAAAATTGCAATTATAGGATTAGGTTATGTTGGTTTACCATTAGCTGTAGAATTTGCAAAGCAATTTTTTGTTGTTGGTTTTGATATTAATAAACAAAGAGTTAATGAGTTAAATTATGGTATAGATAAAACATTAGAAGTTGATAATGACAACCTTAAATCTGTTTTAACTTCAGATATAAGTGCTGATAAAGGTTTGTTTATAACAGATGATTTAGAAGCGTTAGAAGTAGTTAATTATTATATTATTACTGTGCCGACTCCTACGGACGAGTTAAAACGTCCAGTATTTATACCTCTCATAAAAGCAAGTGAAACTGTAGGTAAGGTTTTAAAGAATGATGATATTGTTGTTTATGAATCTACGGTATATCCTGGGGCAACAGAAGATATTTGTATTCCGGTTTTAGAAAAAGTATCAGGTCTTAAATTCAATAAGGATTTTTATGCAGGTTATTCGCCCGAGCGTATCAACCCAGGTGATAAGAAACATACCGTTACTAAAATTTTAAAGGTAACCTCTGGCTCAACACCTGAGATTGCAGAAAGAGTAGATCGGCTTTATAAAAAGGTTATCACTGCAGGCACTCACTTAGCTCCATCAATAAAAGTAGCTGAGGCTGCCAAAGTAATTGAAAATTCACAGCGTGATATAAATATTGCCTTCGTTAATGAGTTGTCAAAAATCTTCAGACTATTAGATATTGATACCAAAGCTGTTTTAGAAGCTGCAGGTACAAAATGGAATTTTTTAAAGTTTTCTCCAGGTTTAGTGGGTGGTCACTGTATTGGTGTAGATCCTTATTACTTGGCACAAAAAGCAATAGAGTGTGGATATAATCCAGAAATTATTCTAGCAGGTCGTAAGGTAAACGATAGTATGGGAAGCTATGTAGCTACAGAAACTGTTAAAATGATGATTAATAAAGGTGCAACCATAAAAGGCTCTAAGGCATTGGTCTTAGGTATAACTTTTAAAGAGAATTGCCCTGATATTAGAAACTCTAGAGTTATTGATATTATTGAAGAATTACAATCCTATCATGTTAATGTAGACGTTTACGATCCATGGGCCTCTGAGAAAGAAGTAAAGGATGAGTACAGTCTAGATTTAAAATCTTCTATTGATGATTTACAATCTAATTACGATGCTATTATTTTAGCAGTATCTCATAATGAATTTTTAGAATTACCTATCGATAACCTTAAATCAGATAAATGTGTCGTGTTTGATGTTAAGTCCTTATTGCCAATTGATACAGTAGATGCTCGTCTGTAACATTAAATACCCATCCTATTATGTGCTCAAATCAATATCAAAAGCAAGATTTATCGCAATTAAGTTTTTTGATTACAGGTGGATCTAGATTTACAGGCTCTAATATAATATTGTGGAATATTTATTAAAATACAGTGCGAAAAGAAAGCTAGATAACTTTTCTAACGGTTATTAAGAAAACTTAATCGAAATTATAGATTTGAATTACTAGAAGAGGTTATTAGAGATTTGGAAATTTGTGAAAGAGTAATTAATGGTATTGATTGTTTAACACATCAAGCAGTCCTGGGTTCTGTGTCGCATTCTATTAATAATCCTACAATCCCAAATAAGGTAAGTGTTTCTGATTTAGAAGCAGTTCATGGACCACCAACACAATGAGATGTAAGATATTCTTTGGCAGATATTTCTAAAGCAGAACCTATTAGTTTATAAGCCGCAATATACAGTTAGAGAAGGATTGAAAATAACTTGGGATTACTTTAATTAAGTTTCTAATACCTTCTTTAAAAAATTTTATTTGATTTAGTTTTTCTAAGTTTTTATTCATGTGATAAAAGGCTCTAGTTTTATCTAAAAGCTTTAATTCATTTCTTATATTCGTCAAAGTAATTAAGAATAAATTGAAGACAACTCAAGACAAATGGTTATTTGAAATCTCTTCGAAGCAAAAATTAGTAAGCTTTAATTTTACTGAAATTTGGCGCTATAGAGATTTGCTTTTTCTCTTTGTAAAACGAGATATAATAACAGCTTATAAGCAAACTATCCTAGGACCATTATGGTATGTTATTCAACCATTATTTACCTCTATAATCTTTACATTAATCTTTAATAATTTAGGTCAAATAAAAACAGGAAACGTAGATCCATTTCTTTTTAATTTAACAGGAATCACACTTTGGAATTATTTCAAGCAATGCTTAACAGGTACCTCTAATACATTTACAAAGAATCAGAATATTTTTGGAAAAGTTTACTTTCCTAGAGCTATAATGCCATTATCTGTTACGATTTCTAATTTAGTGAAGTTTGGTATTCAATTTCTAATACTTGTAGGTTTTTATGTTTTCTATTTAATTAAGGGAGATAACTTATCAGTATCAGTCAATTATTTGATGCTATTGCCATTATATGTCTTTATGATGGCATTATTCGGATTGGGGTTTGGTATGCTATTATCTGCTATGACCACAAAATACAGAGATCTAACAGTATTGGTCGGGTTTGGGGTCCAGTTACTAATGTACTTGTCAGCAGTTCCTTATCCATTAAGTGAAGCTAAAGATAAATTCCCAAATACTGTTGCGACTTTGGTAGAATACAACCCTTTATCCCAAATTATAGAAGGATTTAGATTTGTAGTTTTAAATGTTGGAAGTATAGAGGTAAGTAAAATCTTTATTACATTAATTATCTGTATTCTAACATTTTTAATAGGATTAGTGATTTTTAATAAAACAGAAAAATCATTTATTGATACAGTATGATGCATTCAAATGTGATATTAAAAGTAGAAGGCATAGGTAAACAATATAGATTGGGATTGGTAGGAACTGGGACCATTACTCAGGATCTTAATCGTTGGTGGAGTAGAGTTAGGGGAAAAGAAGATCCTTATCTTAAAATTGGCGATACAAACATAAGATCAGAACAAGGAAGTTCTAATTATGTTTGGGCATTACAGAATATTAATTTTGAAGTTAATCAAGGAGAGGTTTTAGGAATAATAGGGAAGAATGGAGCAGGTAAATCAACATTGCTTAAAATACTATCTAGAGTAACCGCCCCAACCTTAGGAACCATAAAATCAAAGGGTAGAATAGCATCTTTATTAGAAGTAGGTACAGGTTTTCATCCCGAAATGACAGGAAGAGAGAATATTTATCTCAATGGAGCGATCTTAGGAATGACAAAAGCGGAAATCTCCAGAAAAATCGACGAGATTATAGATTTTTCAGGATGTTTACGATACATAGATACACCAGTTAAGCGTTATAGTAGTGGAATGACAGTCCGTTTAGCTTTTGCTGTTGCTGCACATTTAGAACCCGATATTTTGGTAATCGATGAGGTTTTAGCTGTTGGTGATGCCGAATTTCAGAAAAAAGCCATAGGTAAAATGCAAGAGATTTCTAAAGGCGAGGGAAGAACTGTATTATTTGTAAGCCATAATATGGCTGCGGTGAAGAATCTATGCACAAGATGCATAGTGTTAGAAAACGGAACCAAAACTTTTGAGGGTGATACAGAAAAAGCTGTTGATTACTATTTAAATTCTGGTGTTAGAGAGAATACCTCTCGTTTTATAAATAGAGAACCAAATCAAGGTTCAGATATATTAGAAATTAATGTCTTGAAGGAAGACCAATTAGCAGATACCTTTGGTTTTAACGAAAGTGTGAATGTTAGTTTTAAGATTAGTGTAGATACTGAAGACCTCTCTGCTAAATTAGGATTTAAAACTATTGATCAGTTTGAAAGAGTTGTTTTTTCTTCTAATGTTTTACTGTCAGATGTTGGTATAACAAAGCAAGGAGTCTATAATGTTATAGTAAAAATACCAGCTTCAATATTAATGCCTAATCAATACAGATTAGTTGTTGGTTTTCATATACATAAGAAGAAATTAATTCGTAAACTAAATAATGTGATACATTTTATTATTGAAGAGACGGGTTCTGGTTTCGAGAACTATCAAAAAGATGATATGGGTTGTGTATCTTTAAATTGCATATGGGAATCTCAAAAACAAATTTGAAGTGAAAGAGTCATCACTAATTTTTATAATCTCTCAACCAAGATCAGGGTCTTCTCTACTGCAACAAATTTTGCATAGTAATGAAGCTATCGTCTCATCACCAGAGCCATGGCAAATGTTACCATTAATTTATACCTATAAGAAAAACTCAATCACTTCTGCATATAATCCTTATTTTGCAGTGGAAAATTTTACCAGATATTTAGAGGAAACAGAAAATGGTATAGAAAAATATAAGAATACGGTAAAACAATTAGCACTTAATCTATATGAAGATAAGATTGGGAATCATCAATATTTTTTAGACAAAACACCAAGATACTATCACATAATAAATGAGTTGATAGAGATTTTTCCTAAGGCAAAATTTATTTTTCTAGTAAGAAATCCTTTAGCCGTATTTGCTTCAATATTAGACTATAATTTTAAAGGTGATTATAAAACATTTTTAAAATCAGAAGACAGAATAGATGACCTTTTTTTAGCACCAAAACTAATTGAAGAAGGTATTAGGGCTAAGCAAAATAGCGTTACAATTAAGTATGAAGACTTAATAAATAATACCGAAGAAGCTTTAAGTAAGATAAGTAACTACCTCGCTCTAGATACACCTTTACAAATGAATTATCAATTGCAAGGGAAATTTACAAATTCATTACATTTAGACACAAAAAGCTTAGATAAACATTCCAAACCTGTTGATAGTTATATAACTTCTTGGAAAAAAACAATAAATACAACACAGAAGAAAAAACTAGCTTTAGACTATCTAAGAATACTAAAAGGGAATGGTAGCAGTTATTATGACCTAGAAGCAATAGAAAAAGATTTAATAGATTATGTTCCTAATAAAAAGAAAATAGTAACTATTCCATTAGATTTATTAATGAAGAAAGAAGAAAATTTAAGTATTTTTCAATTAATTAAAAAGAGAGTTTTAATAAAACTACAAAGCAAGATCTCATAATGGTAGAAGAAATAAAATATAAAAATAATTTACTTGCAATCATTGTGTCTTCAAAATTTGAAAAAGAAGGTATTGCATTTTTTACACCTAATAGTTTTTCACAGCAATTAGGTTACATGAAACGAGAAAAGGATTACGTTATAGAGCCTCATGTACACAACCCAGTTAAAAGAGAAGTTGTTTGGACTCAAGAAGTTTTATTTATTAAATCCGGAAAAGTTAGAGTTGATTTTTATGATGAAGAAAAAATATATCTAAAAAGTAGAGTTCTAGAAAAAGGTGACATCATTCTTTTAGCATCTGGAGGACACGGTTTTGAAATGCTTGAAGAAAGTGAAATTATAGAAGTAAAACAAGGGCCATATTCGGGCGATAAAGATAAAACAAGATTTGAGCCAGTAGACTCAAAAAAAATTCAAATAATAGAATGATTCCTGTAAATGTCCCATTACTTAATGGAAATGAAAAAAAATATCTAGAAGAGTGTATAGACTCAGGATGGATCTCTTCAGAAGGCCCTTTTGTATCTCGTTTTGAGAATGAATTTTCTAAATATGTTGGTAAAGACTATGGTATTGCAGTTTCTAACGGCTCTGCGGCATTAGACGTAGCTATAAAAGCACTGAATTTTGAGAAGGGAAGTGAGGTAATATGTCCAACCTTTACAATAATATCGCCTGTACAGAGTCTTATTAGTCAAGGTTTGGTTCCGGTTTTGGTAGATTCTAATGAAGATACTTGGAATATGGATGTACATCAAATAGAAGCTAAGATTACCTCAAAAACAAAGGCAATACTTGTTGTGCATATTTATGGCTTACCAGTAGATATGAACCCTATACTTCAATTAGCAAAAAAGTACAACTTAAAGATTATTGAAGATGCGGCAGAAATGCATGGTCAAACCTATAATGGTAAAAAATGTGGTGCTTTTGGAGATGTAAGTATTTTTAGTTTTTATCCAAACAAACATATTACTACTGGAGAAGGTGGAATGATTCTTACATCTGATGCGAATATTGCAGAACGTTGCAAAAAACTAAGAAACTTATGTTTTGAAAAGGAAAGAAGATTTGTTCATAAGGAAATTGGGTGGAACTACAGAATGACAAACATGCAAGCAGCACTTGGTGTAGCTCAACTAGAACAGATAGATACTATCATACAAAGAAAAAGAGCTATTGGAAAAAAATATAATGAGCATTTTAGTAATAAAATAGACTTGCACCTTCCATTAGCACAAACCGAGTATGCTGAAAATATATATTGGGTTTACGGACTAATAGCTAAGACCGAAGAACAGTCTGTTAGAGTGCAAAAAAAACTAGGTGAATTAAAAATAGGAACAAGACCTTTTTTTTGGTGCATGCATGAGCAACCAGTATTTAACAATTTAGGTTTCTTTAATTCTAATAAATTTCCTGTTGCAGAAAAATTAGCAAGAAATGGTTTTTACATACCATCGGGTTTAGGAATCACCAATACTCAAATAGACGAAGTAGCTGAAAATTTGATAAAAATAATAGCTAATGGATAGGTTTAATCTTTACGCTAAATATTATGATTTATTATATCAAGATAAGGATTATAATGGAGAGGTAGAGTATTTACAAAAGTTAATAAAGCAAAGTTTTTCTGATGATAAACTAACATTATTAGAACTTGGATGTGGTACAGGTAATCATGCAAAGATTTTTTCCGAGAAAGGGTATTTTGTTGAGGGAGTCGATTTATCTTCACAAATGATTAAAATAGCCAAAGAAAAAAACAGAGAAGATGATAACCTCTGTTTTTTTGAAGGCGATATAATTAACTACAGATCAAAAAGAAAATTTGATGTTGTATTAAGTCTTTTTCATGTGGTTAGCTATCAGGATACGAACGAAAAAATTCAAAAAACACTACAAACAGCTCAATATCATTTAAAACCAGATGGACTTTTTATTTTCGATTTTTGGTACGGTCCTGGAGTTCTAACGGATCCTCCAGTAGTAAGAGAAAAAAAATTGGAGAATAAACAGCTTTCAGTGCATAGAACTGCAACACCTCAAGTTTTTGTAAATGATAATGTTGTAAATGTCTTATTTGATATTGCTATTAAGGATAAAATTAAAAATGAGTATGAAAATATTTCAGAGAAGCATACTATGAGATATCTTTTTATTCCTGAGTTACGTTACATGCTAAATAATAATGGGTTTGAATTAGAGAATTATTACACCTGGATGACATTAGATAAACCAACAGCATCCACCTGGAATGTAGTTGTTGTAGCAAAAAAGAATAGATAATGAAGGTAGCTGTATGGATTGATAGTGCAATGGTACCCTCTGTTGGTGGTGGGTTTTCGTATAACTCTAAGTTGGTAGAATTAATCGATAAAAAAACATTTAATTCCAAATTAGAAGTATGCTTTATTAGTGCTAATATCAGTAATTACAAGTTTACAAAACCTTATGTTGTTATTAATACGGAAGGAAAAAAGCTCTCTTTTTTTCAAAATGCAATAGTTGAGTTATCGCGTAAAACTGGTTTTCTAAAAAGATTAAAACGTGTAATTCAACAAAAGCACAATAACGAGGTCATACAAAAGTTGCATTTTCAAATTGAAAAAAATAAGATAGATTTAATATACTATGTTTCACCAATGCAATGCTATATTCCTAGATTTCCGTTTATATCCACTAACTGGGATTTAGGGCATTTAACGTTACCGCCTTTTCCAGAAGTCACGGAACCAAAAGAGTTAATGACTCGTACTAATTGGTATGAATGTGTATTACCTAAAGCAAAATATATATTTACAGAATCAGAAGCAGGTAGAAAAGAATTAATAGATTTGCTTGCAATACCAGAGGACAAAATAAAAGTTGTTCCAATTTTTCCTGGAAATCTTGTACATCTCAATGTTTCAGAAGAGACTCAATCACAAATTCTTAATAAGTTAAAACTAGAGAAAAATAAGTTTTTTATGTATCCAGCTCAATTTTGGAAACATAAAAATCATGAAATATTAATTTCTGCTTTTGAGAGTGTTTTAAAAAATTATCCAAGTATAAAACTAGTGTTAAGTGGAAGCGATAAGGGCGAGTTAGAAAATATACTTAGTTTAATAAAAGCAAAACAATTAGAGTCTAGCATTATTTATACCGGATTTGTTTCTAATGAAGAGTTGTATACCTTATATAAAAAGGCATTAGCTTTAGTTTTTCCTTCACTTTTAGGTCCTACAAATATGCCACCTTTGGAAGCAAGGGTATTGGGCTGTCCAGTATTGTGTTCAGACTTTTTAGGTCATAGAGAGCAGTTAGGTGATGGCGCTTTGTATTTTAATCCTGAGAATGAAGATGAAATAGTTAAGAGTATGCTAACTGTTTTAGATCACATTAAAAGAGAGTCTTTGTTAGAAAAAGCATCTGTTGAGTTAGCTAACTCTAAGTTTAATGGCAATAATGCGGTCGCAAAAATTGAAGAACATTTGTTGGCTGCATTAAAATAGTTGTAAGCTTATTCGCCAAACTCAAATTTAAAATAATCAATTTCCTTTTTATAATTTTTATTAATAAAGTCTATTGTTTCTGGGGTGTAGTGATTTGTGTAATGGTCGTATTGTCTAAATAGCAATTTTGGTAAAATTGCATCATCTATATTTAATTCATTGCAAACAATATTAAAATCATCTTGAAGGTTCTCAAATCTACCAATAAAGTCTAATGGTATATCTCCTTTTTTGTTTGTTATAAAATGCCATTGAGAAAAGGTGGAATGATGTACTTTTTCTTGCAAAAATTTTAGAAACGGGTACTCTAAGTCTTTTATGTTGTATGCCTGCCTATGAGATTCATCTTTCATTACATTTCTATACCACGAAAATAATCTTGCCCAAGGATTTCTAACAAAAGAAAATTTATAGTAGTTTTTGTATTCTTTTTTTGATATTTCAGGATTTGTAAGGTTTTTAAAAAAAGAATAACTGCTTTTAGGTTTTCCTATTTTTAAGGCATAAAGACATTTTTTTAAGTGATAATTTTTATCAAAAATCAACTCTATGTCTTTTATTGTTCTATGGTCTTGAACATCTCTTTTAAGTTCATCAAAATGTCCAAGTTTTCTTTCGATACTTGTCCCTCCAGTTTTAAAATTATGGATAAAAATGCATTTATGTTCTTTAGAAATCATATGCAAAAGAATTAATATCTCAACACTTTTTGATTCGTAATAAATAGATTTATATTTACAAATATCAACTTTTAAAATTGATAATTCAGTTTATCTTGCAAAAGATAAGTATAAGAGATAATAAATTAATGGTTGCTATTTGCTAAAGAATTTAGTGGGTTAAGCATATGGTAAAAAGTGTAATGAATAAAGATTACCCTAAAATTTCAGTAGTAACACCTAATTATAACCAAGATAGGTTTTTAGAGCAGACCATAAAATCTGTGTTAGATCAAGGTTATCCCAATCTAGAATATATTGTTATTGATGGTAAAAGTACTGACAATTCCGTAGCTATTATCAAAAAATACGAGTCACAACTACATTATTGGATATCTGAAAAAGATAATGGGATGTATGATGCTATTAATAAAGGTTTTCTAAAAGCTACAGGAAGCATTATGTGTTGGATAAATAGTGATGATTTATTAGCGGAAAAATCTCTTTTTAAAGTAGCTGAAGTTTTTAATAATAATCCAAATGTCAATTGGTTGATGGGCTATCCAACGATTATTAATGAGCAAAATGAAGTAACGTGGCAAGGGCAAGATGCAAAAGTGTTTAATCCATTATTCTTTTATTTGCATAATCATGCTAGGGACTTCTCATTTATTCAGCAAGAGTCTACGTTTTGGAGACGAAGTATATGGGAACAAGCAGGAGGTCGGTTAAACACCTCCTATTCATTAGCAGCAGATTTTGATCTTTGGTTGCGTTTTTTTAGAAATCATAAATTATATTTCTACAAAGAGCAATTAAGTGCATTTAGAAAACGAAAAGGACAACAATCAGAAAATCAAGATATTTATATTTCGGAAGCCAATAAATCTGTAAAGCACAATGAAAAGAGACTGTTTCTTAAAGATAAGTTGAATATTTTTCTACTTAAGAGCATTCGAAAAGTATTATTTATGACAAAGATTAAAAGCCTGCGTAATACATTTTATAAATTTCAAAATAGATATTTTGGTAAACCTACAATAATTAATTAGAGTGAAGCAGCACTAATATTTATGAAGAAGCACATCTCGATTATAACTATTAATTTTAACAATGCAGAAGGCCTAAAGCGCACCATTGAAAGTGTTGTGAAACAAGGTTATAGAGAATTGGAATACATTGTTATTGATGGTGGGTCTACAGATGAAAGTCCTAATGTCATAAAAACATATCAAGATAATATTAGTTACTGGATTAGTGAGCCCGATAATGGCATATATAATGCAATGAATAAAGGGATTGCCAAGGCTACAGGAGACTATCTTCTTTTTTTAAACGGAGGGGACTATTTAGTTGATGACAATATTATTTCTAGGCACTTAGAGGTTTTTGATAATAAAGATTTTGTAGCGTTTGATGTGATGCATAATATTCCAAATGTTGGTGAAAAGCGACATTCACATCCTGAAGATTTACATTTTTCTTTTTTATATAATGAGACTTTCGCACATCAAGGAGTATTTATTAAACGAGAACTGTTTGATAAGGTTGGTTATTATGATGAAACGTTAAAAATAGTAAGTGATTGGAAGTTTTTTATAGACGCAGTAGTTAGGCATAATGCCTCTTACAAAAGAATTCCAGAAATCTTAAGCTATTGTGTTTTAGACGGTGTAAGTGCCACGAAAGAAGGTACACTCATAAGAAAAAAAGAAAGGCAAGCTATCTTAAAAGAAGACTACAGTATTTTCAATGAAGATTATAAAAATCTCGCTTATTTTAAGCTAAATCGATTTAAAGCTTTGAGAGCCTTAGAGCGTTATAGTTTTACTCGAAAATTAAATTCTATTTGGCTGCATATATTATTAATTGTTGTTAAAGGCAAGACACCAAAACAATTAAAATAATGATTCCAAAAATTATCCATTATTGTTGGTTTGGTAATAAGTCAAAAAGTAAAACGGCACTTAGATGCCTAGATAGCTGGAAAACCTATGCACCAGATTTTGAAATAAAAGAATGGAACGAAAGTAATACGAAACAATTTCAAAATAAGTTCTACAAAGATGCTTACCGAAAAAAAAAATATGCCTTTGTTGCAGATGTAATAAGAACGTCTGTATTATATACACATGGAGGGATTTACATGGATTTAGATATGCTTTTGCTAAAGCCAATAAACCATTTGCTTATTTATGATTTTTTTAGTGGATATGAGGTGGAGGATAGAGTTAATTTTGCACTTTTTGGAGGAATAAAAGGTCACCGATTCTTTAAGTCTATGCATCAATTTTATAAGACCACACCTTTTAATCAATTTTCTTTACCAGTAATAACTCACACATTTTCGCCAATAATAAATGAAGAAACATTACAGGAAAACGAAGTTATATTAGATCCAGATTTCTTTTATGCGTTGACATATCAAAACCGAGAACAGGAATTTAAAAAGTATGTAACCATAAACAGTATAGCAGTACATTTATGGGATCATTCTTGGGAGCAAAAAGAAGAAAAAGAAACATTATGGATTCTCATCAAGAAAATAAAAGTTGTGTTAGTGGATTATTTGTTTTTCAATTATCCAAAAGCCTATTTTAAACGTTATTTTAAGGAATTTTCAAGAAAAATTGCGCACAAAATATTATTGAAAAGTTGAGTATAAAAGTATTACACATCAATACAACAAATAGAGGAGGTGCAGGTATTGCTGCTTTGCGATTGCATACAGCTTTGATAAATAAAGGAATAAAGTCAGCATTTATATCTAAAGGACTTACCTTAAACTTTAATGATTTTATCATTAAAGATCCTACATTTCATTATAAAAAACCAACAATTTTCAATAGGCTAATAACAAAATTATTTCCATCTAAAAAGAGAAAACTAATAAGAACTTTTAGTAGTGTTAAAACAAATATTGAAAGTGAAATAGTGTCACTTCCAGTTTCGTTGTACAAATTGCATAATCATCCACTGGTAGAAGAAGCAGATATTATTAATCTACATTGGATAGGTGATTTTGTTGATTACACAAGTTTTTTTAAAAAAGTTTCAAAACCAATAGTATTTACATTACATGATATGAATCCGTTTAAAGGGATATTTCATTATAATATAGATATGCATAAAAATCCCAACTTTAAATTTTGGGAAAAAGAAATGTATAACTTAAAAAAGGAATCGTTAAAAAATGTAAGTAATGGTGCAATAGTTAGCCCATCGCAATGGCTTTTAGATGAGGCACTAAAAGTTGGTATGTTTTCTAATTTTAAAATTCATACAGTAATTCAGAATTCTATAGAAATAGAGCAGGAAAATGTATTACCTACAAAAGAAAGGTCCAGAGTAGATTTTGGCTTGTTAGAAGACGAAAATGTTATCTTGTTTGTTTCTAATGCCCTAGAAATAGAAAGAAAAGGATTTAAAGAAGCCAAACAAGCTTTAGAAAACATAAAAGAGCCAATAACATTACTGACCATAGGAAAAGGTGAGATAGTAGTAGAAAATCCTTATGTTAAGGTAAGGTCTTTAGGTTTTATAAATGATACCGAAAAAATTACTGCGGCCTACAGAGCAGCAGATGTTTTACTTTTGCCTAGTTTAGAAGATAATTTACCAAATACAATGTTAGAGGCTTTTGCTAATGGCACTCCTGTTATCAGTTTTAAAGTAGGCGGAATGGCAGAGCATATAGAAACTAGGGTAAATGGTATGTTGGTAAATGAAATAAATTCAGAGGCTCTAAAACAAACTATCATAGAATTTTTTAATATAAAGGATAGTTTTGATTCTAGGCAAATTAGAAGCTATGTAGATCAGAATTTTTCATATCAAAATCAAGCTTCAAAGTACATAACATTATATAATCAACTTCTTAATTGAGAGAATGAATCGGCCAAAAGTATCAATAATTACCATAAATTATAATAACGTTGCAGGTTTAGAAGATACAATTCTATCTGTTAAAAATCAGACGTATCCCAATATAGAGTATGTTGTGGTAGATGGTATGTCTGATGACGGAAGTGATAAAGTATTAGACCAAGAAGCTGAAAATATTAATGTATTAATAAGGGAAAGAGACACAGGTATTTTTAATGCCATGAATAAAGGTATTGCAAATGCAAATGGAGATTATCTTTTGTTTCTAAATTCTGGAGATGTTTTTACATCAAAAACGGTACTGAATGATTTTATTAATCATCCAAATTTTGAAGGAGATATAATTTATGGAGATTATAAATTTAGTGAGGGAGGTAAAGTATATCCAGATACCTTAACACCAGAATATTTTATGAGATCCTCTTTGCCTCATCAAAGTACTTTAATACACAATCGTGTTTTCAAAATTATTGGTGGTTATGATGAGAGCTATAAAATTGTTGGAGATAGAGAGCATTTTTTGAGAGCATATATTAGTAATAAATTTATATTTAATCATATTCCGGTAGCTGTGGCTATGTTCGATTTAACAGGAAGAAGTAATGCACCAGAGTTTAAAGTGCAAAAACTTGAAGAAGATCATAGAGCATTTAAAACTCACTATGGTTTGTTTTATGACGATTATGTTGAATTTTTCAGACTAAAAAGAGAATTAAGCATTACAAAAAGAAAAACAATTAACGGCATTTATAAAAGAGTCATAATAAAAATAAAACGCTTATTTTGAAACCTTTAGTCTCAATAATAATACCAACATATAACCGTACAGAATATCTAAAGTATACTCTAGAAAGTGTAATTAATCAAACCTACCCAGCTACAGAAATTATAGTTGTAGATGATGGCTCACCAAATACTAAGACACAAACGTTATGTCAGCATTATAAAAATGTAGCATATTATAAAATAGAAAACAGTGGCGGACCCGCAACACCCAGAAACTTTGGCTTTAAACAGTCTAAAGGGCAATATATAGCATTCTTAGATGATGATGATTTGTGGTTGCCAGATAAGCTGAGCAAGCAAGTTAAGATATTAGAGGAAAATCCTGACTTTGGAATAGCTCATAGCTATTGTGACGTTATAGATAAAGAAGGTAAACCAACCGGAGTATCTATAGGGAGACCAGGAAGTCTGGACGTTAAGCATGGCGATGTAAGTCATAGAATGATTGGTAATTGGACTCTAAAAATGCCAACACCATTGGTAAGACGTACAGTAATAGAGGAAGTAGGATTGTTTAATACAGAAATTCCGGCAGCATTAGAGGACACTGAATACTGGACTCGATGCAGTTTTTATACTAAATTTTACTATATGGATGAATCTCTGGCATTGTATAGATTACATGGAGATAACATTTCGAACGCCAAACATAAGTATGTAGATTTACCCTTGTATTTAAAAGATATAATTGTTGCAGAAAAAGAAAAAGGAAATCTTTCAAAACAATCTTATAACAAATTATTGCTTAATGTATGTTTTTCTCAGACCAAGCATTTAAAGATAAATGGAATAAAAACATTCGTTAATTTATTTAAGCTTAATCCATTTTGGATAATTAACTTCAGAATTTGGAAACTTATTGTAAGAAGAGTTTTAAGAATAATATTTGATTAAAGTCAGAATTTATCCAAAAGAGGTTTTATGAGAAAAGGTACAAATCCAGAAAAAAAAGATAATCTACTAGATATAGATCAATATCACAGAGTGATAATACCTGTTTATATTCCAAATTTAACAGAAGATTACTTTAAGGAAGCTCTTGTAATTTTAAAGTTGTGTACACAGTCGTTACTCAAAACCATACATTCCAAAACAAAAATATCTATAATAGACAATGGATGTTGTGCCAAAGTTTCTGATTATTTAAAAAGTCTCCATCAAGATCATAAATGCATAGATCAATTGCTACTGTCTAAAGTTAATTTAGGCAAAATTAATGCCTTGTATTCTGTAATAAAAAGCAACCTAGAGCCTTTAATTACAGTTGCTGATGCAGATGTTATGTTTTTACCAAACTGGCAAACAGAAATAGAAAAGGTTTTTGTTAATTTTCCAGAAGCTGGTATGGTATCTCCTGTGCCCAATAGTATGGCATATAGAAATAGTTTTCTTAATAGTACAGTCTATTATGGTTTGTTTAAGGGTAGAGTTAAATTTGAAAAAGTAGTGTCACCGGAAGGATTAATGGCGTTTCAGGATAGTATAGGCAGAAAGATGTATGATGATATCCACTTAGAAAAGTATATTACAATCTCTAATGATAAAGGGTCTGCGGTTATGGGTTGTGGTCATTTTGTAGCAACCTTACGATCCGAGGTGTTTAAGAATGCACCTAACGAAGTCAGTCTTAATAAAATAGGTGGTGGTAGTGTAAATAAGTATATCGATATACCTAATGACAAAGCAGGTTTATTACGCCTGGCAACAAAAGGTAATTTTGCATATCATCTGGGCAATGTTTTTGAGCCATGGATGGATCAAGAAATAAATAAATTATCTGAAAATTCTTCTGAAATGATTTTACTGGATAACCTCCCTAAAGCAAAACCTATTAATAAGTTACAATACCAAATAGGGAAATTATTACGAAAAGTACTTTTTCATAAGTATAGAAAACAGTATTTTAAATTAAAAGGAGTTAATCAATCCTATTAAAATCAATTCACTTGACGAAATAATATCAGTAGGACTCAATAAGAGTTACATAAAAACGACATAACATTCTTGTAAACTTTGTATTTTAGTTTTTAAATGAAAAAACAACCTTATATAATAGCAGAAATTGCACAAGCTCACGATGGTAGTCTTGGTATACTTCATTCTTATATTGATGCTTTAGCGTCTACAGGTGTGGATGCTGTAAAATTTCAGATCCACATAGCGGAAGCAGAAAGTAGTTTACAAGAGCCTTTCAGAGTTAATTTTTCTTATGAAGATAAGACAAGATTAGAGTATTGGAAACGTACAAGTTTTACATTACAACAATGGAAAGATATAAAAAAACATTGCGAAGAAGTCGGTCTAGAGTTTATCTGTTCTCCATTTAGTAATCTAGCCATAGATTGGTTAGAAGAACTTAATGTAAAGTGTTATAAAATAGGTTCGGGAGAGGTCAACAACCTATTGATGCTTTCTAAGATAGCAAATACTGGCAAAGACGTTATAGTTTCATCTGGTATGAGTTCTTTTGAAGAATTAGACGAAACTGTAGATTTTTTAAAACAAAAAAACGTTAAGTTTTCAATATTACAGTGTACAACTTCATATCCAACATCACCAGAAAATTACGGATTTAACGTTATACAAGAGCTTAAGGAAAGATATGGAGTTACAGTTGGTTTTTCAGATCATTCATCAGACATATCAACATGTATTGCAGCAGCAGCGTTAGGTGCAGAAATATTAGAATTTCATGTTGTTTTTCATAAAGAGATGTTTGGGCCAGATGCAAAATCTTCTTTAACAATAGAAGAAACAAAAACACTTGTAGCGTCTGTAAAGAAGATTTCAGCAGCAATGCAAAATCCAGTAGATAAAAACGATAATTCAAAATATTTTGATTTAAAGCAAATTTTTGAAAAATCTCTGGCTGTTAACAAGGATCTTAAGATAGGAGATACAATTACTTTTGATGATCTTGAAGCCAAAAAGCCAAAGGGTCAAGGTATCTCAGCAAATGCGTTTGAAACTATCCTTGGAAAAAAGCTAATAACAGACAAAAAGAAATGGGATTTTTTGAATTACAATGATTTAGCATGAGTGTAAAAAAGATATGTGTTGTTATAACAGCAAGACCATCTTACAGTAGAATAAAGACTGCATTATGGGCAATACAAAAGCATAAAGACTTACAATTACAATTAGTAGTAGCTGGTTCTGCTTTATTAGATAGATATGGTAATGCAATTAACTTTATTGAAAAAGACGGTTTTAGTATCGACGAAAAAGTTTTTATGGTTTTAGAAGGTGAAAACAAAACAGCTATGGCAAAAACCACAGGTTTAGGACTTATGGAACTTTCTAACGTGTTTTACAATTTAAAACCAGATGCTGTAATTACTATAGCAGATAGATTTGAAACCATAGCAACAAGTATAGCAGCAGCATACCAAAACATACCTTTAATTCATATACAAGGTGGTGAGGTAACAGGTAATATTGATGAGAAAGTAAGACATGCAAACACCAAGTTAGCAGATGTACATTTAGTTGCCTCTGAAGATGCAAAACAGCGTGTTATTAAAATGGGTGAGGATCCAAAAACTGTTTTTAATACAGGTTGTCCATCTATCGATATTGCAAAAATGGTTTTAGAAAATCCAAAACTAAATTTTAATCCTATTGAAAAATACGGAGGAGTTGGTGAGATAGGAGATTGGAAAAATGGATATATAGTTGTTATGCAACACCCAGTTACCAATGAGTATAACAAGGCAAAAGATGATATTCTAAAAACACTTCATGCTGCAAAAGAGTTAGATATCCCAACGTTTTGGTTTTGGCCAAATGTAGACGCAGGTGCAGATGGTACATCTAACGGAATACGCTCCTTTAGAGAAATAGAAAAGCCAAAAAATATTAGATTCTTTAAAAATATGGAGTCCGATGACTTTTTAAAGTTATTATTTAATTCTAAATGTCTTATCGGTAATTCTAGCGTAGGTATTAGAGAATGTTCATTTTTAGGAGTTCCGGTTGTAAATATAGGAACACGACAAAACAGAAGATTGAGAGGAACAAATGTTATCGATGTAGGTTATAACAAAACTCATATTAAAGAAGCAATTCAAAAACAGATTGAAACGGCTAAAATGGAAGGTGAGCAAATTTATGGAGATGGTGATTCAGGAAAAAAAATTGCCGATGTTTTAGCTAGGATAGACTTAAAATTTCATAAAACAATTAATTATTAATGAAAATTTTAGGATTAATACCTGCTCGTGGAGGATCTAAAGGAATACCAAGAAAAAACATAAAACTTTTAGATGGAAAACCTTTAATACAATACACAATTGAAGTTGCTCAGAGAGCAGATAAATTGAGTAAAGTAATAGTAAGTTCTGAGGATGAAGAAATACTGGGAATTGCTAAAAATCTCGGTGTAGAAACTCCGTTTATAAGACCCAAAGCGTTAGCTTTAGACAACTCGTCATCGCTGTCGGTTGTGCAACATGCCTTAAATTTTTATAAAGAAAAGGGAATCAATTTTGATGCTGTTTGCTTGCTTCAGGTAACCTATCCGTTTAGACAAGTACAATTTTTAAATGAAGCTATAGACAAATTTATTGCGTCAGAAGCAGACGCCTTAGTTTCTGTTTCAAAAATTCCACATGTATATAATCCACACTGGGCATTTGTTGCAAATGATAAAGGCTTTCTTGATATTGCTACAGGAGATGACGAAATAATAAGTAGAAGACAGGAGTTACCAGTTGCATATCATAGAAATGGTAGTATATACATTACAAAAGCAAGTACTGTTTTAGAAGAAAATTCGCTGTACGGATCAAAAATCACGTATATAGAATCGCCATCTCAAGTAGATGTAAATATAGATACACTAGAAGATTGGAAAGCCGCAGAGCAGTACATTGCCAAGAGAAAACAATACAAATAGTACAATTTTGAAAAAGAAAAAAATAATATTTGTAGTACCTGATGGTACAGGAATTAGAAATTATCTGTTTTCTCAAATTTTACCACTTATTATAAAGGAACAAGCAGAGCTACTTATTTATCATGCTTTATCAGAAGAAGCAATAAAGGAAGTGGAGCAATTGCATAATATTACCTTAAAAACAAAAGAACTTCCAAAATATAAAGAGACAGTAAAACAAAAGTTTTATAGAGAAAGTATTGGTTTTGCTCGTTTATTACACAATATAGAATTAGAAAATAACCCTTCTATAATAGCTGCTTGGAAAAAGGGACATAGAGGCAAAAAGAAGTGGTTTTATAAACTTGTAGAATTATTCGGAAGAATTAATTACTCTAATTACAGTAATATTCAAAAACTAGAAAAAAGGTATCAAAAGGCTCTAGAAGTAAATATCTCACGAGAGTTAGATTTTTTAAAGCAATACAAACCAGATGTTATTTTTTGTACGCATCAAAGAGCAGTAAATGCAACAGCTGTTTTTAAAGCCGCAGAAGTATTAGGAATTGACACTTACGGAGCCATATATTCTTGGGATAACTTACCAAAAGCAAGATTAACGGTAAGAACAAGTAAATATTTTGTGTGGTCTCAGTATATGAAAAATGAGTTTAAAAAATACTACCCAGAGATACCACAAGAAAATGTTATAATTACAGGCACACCTCAGTTTAGTCTCTATGAGCAAGCTAAAATAGTTTCAAAAGAACTATTTTTTAAAGAATATCATTTAGATACTAGTAAGTTTACGATATGTTTTTCAGGAGATGATTTACGGACTTCGCCATACGATCCTTATTATTTAGATCATTTGGCAGAGTCTATAAATAAGAGCATTTATAAAGATAAAATTCAAATTATATTTAGAAGAAGTCCTGTAGATTTATCAGGAAGGTATGACAATGTTATAGAGAAGCATCACGGTTTAATTACTTCTATCGTACCAAATTGGAGTAATACAAAATCTCAATGGACACAGATCTATCCTTTTTACGAAGACGTAAATCTACTTGCAAACATTTGTAAGCACAGTGACCTTGTTATAAATGTAGGTTCTACCATGGCGCATGATTTTGCATATTTTAAGAATGCAGCTGCTTACCTAAACTATGATGTAAAGCCAGATAAAAATTGGTCTGTAAATACCATCTATAAGTATCAACATTTTAGATCCATGCCTAATAAGAATGTTGTTTATTGGATTAATTCTAAAGATGATTTTATCTCCATTATAAAGGCTGTAATGGCAGAAAATAACTCAGTTACTCAAGAATGGTTTAATATTATTAACGATAATACTAAAAACAGTTCTGTAGAAATTGCAAAAGAACTAATGGCCTAAAAATATGCATATCTGTTTTATTACACACGAGTATCCAAAAGCAAATTATCCCCATGGTGGTATTGGTACTTTTATCCAAACGTTTGCAAAAGCCTTAGTTAAGAGAGCTCATAAGGTTTCTGTTATAGGAGTAAATCAATATACCAACGAAGAAGAGATGGGTAATGACGAAGGTGTGGATGTATATAGGCTGAGAATAAAAAAAATAAAAGGAATTACATGGTATCTTAACTATAGTGCGATTAACAAAAAAATCAAAGCGCTTCATCAAACAAACCCAATAGATATCATTGAAACTCCAGAGCTAGGTTTGGCATTTATAAAAAAGATTCCCAAAATTAAATATGTTATCAGGCTTCATGGTGGACACCATTTTTTTGCAGAATCAGAAAAAAGAGAGATTAATTGGTGGAAAGGTTTTCAAGAAAAAAGATCTTTCCGAAAGGCAGATGCGTTTATAGCCGTTTCAAAATTTGTAAAATCACATACGCAGAAGTATTTAAGTTATCATAATAAGCCAATATCAATCATTTCAAACTCCATAGATCTAGAAGTATTTAAACCCAAACCAGATGTTAAAGTAAAACCCAAATCCGTTTTATTTGCAGGTACTATTTGCGAGAAAAAAGGTGTTGCTCAATTAATCAAGGCAATGCCTAAAGTCTTAGAGGCTTTTCCAGAGGTTAAGTTGTATTTGTACGGACGAGACTGGTATTTTAAGGATGGGAAATCATATATAGCGTATTTAGAAAATGAAGTAATACCAGAGTTAGAGCTAAAAGACGATAGTATAAATTTTATGGGAAGTTTATCTTTAACAGAGTTGGCTCTAAAATATGCTGAGGCAGAAGTTTGTGTATTTCCATCCTTAATGGAAACACAAGGTTTGGTAGCGCCAGAAGCTATGGCAATGGAAAAGACAGTTGTATTTACTAGCTTAGGTCCTGGACCAGAAGCCATAATAGATAAAGAAACAGGGTTACTTTGTAACCCGTACGATATAGATTCTATCTCCAACAGTATATTATGGGTATTAAATAATCCTAATGAAAGCAGCCTTATAGCAAAAAGGGCTAAAAAATATGTGGAAGACAATTACAATTTAAATACTTTAGTTCAAAAGAATATAGATTTTTATAAATCATTAGGATGAAATTCCTCATAATTACACATGTACAACACGTATTAAACGAAGGGAAATATTATGGTTATGCACCATATATTAACGAGATGAATATATGGTTAAGTCATGTGGAAGATGTTGAGGTTATAGCACCATTAAAACAAGGTGAGGTTTCGGCAATAGAAACATTTTACCAACATTCTAATCTAAAATTTTCTGCGATTCCAAGTATAGAATTCACCTCTGCAAAATTAATTGTTAGTTCTTTTTTTAAGTTACCAATAATACTATTTAAAATAATTAAAGCATGCAAGAGCGCAGATCATATTCATCTTAGGTGTCCTGGTAATATTGGGCTGCTGGGTGTTTTTGTGCAAATATTCTTTCCAAATAAGATAAAAACAGCAAAATATGCAGGTAATTGGGATCCTAAGAGTCAACAACCTGTCAGCTATAGAATTCAAAAATGGATATTAAAGAACACTTTTTTATCAAAAAATATAAGTGCTTTGGTGTATGGACGATGGCCAAATCAGACCAAAAATGTACTTCCTTTTTTTACAGCATCTTTTTATGATTCAGAAATAAATAAGGTATCAAAAAAAGAAAAAGCACATACATACCGTTTTGTGTTTGTAGGTAGTTTAGTTGAAGGTAAACAACCACTTAAAGCTATTAAAATAGTCGAAGCTCTAAAGCATAAAGGTTATGATGTTGTTTTAAATATTTATGGAGATGGTAGCTTAAAACAGTCGCTTGAAAACTATGTTGCAAATAATGATTTACAACACATAGTGCATTTTCATGGTAACGTAGATAAGGAAACTATAAAAACTGCCTTCAATAATTCTGACTTTTGTATTTTACTATCTAAAAGTGAAGGTTGGCCCAAAGCAATAGCTGAAGCTATGTTTTTTGGAGTTATTCCTATAGCAACAAAAGTATCTTGTGTGCCATGGATGTTAAACGATGGTAAACGAGGTATTTTAGTAGATGATAATGTAGAAGTAGCAACCGCAAAAGTTATAGATTTTATAGAAAAGGAAGATTTTAAAACTGTAATTAAAGAAGCTAAATCTTGGTCTCAACGCTATACGTTAGACTATTTTGATAAGGAAATACAAAAGCTTCTACATAAAAAATGAAAGTACTTCAGCTCATAGATACATTACAAACTGGTGGAGCAGAACGACTGGCAGTTAACTACGCTAATGGTTTGTCAAGATTAGGTATAGATTCTCATATTTGTGCGACTAGGGCAGAAGGATTATTATTAAATACCATCGATGAAAGCGTAGGATATTTGTTTCTAAATCGATCTAAAACAATCGATTTTAGAGCAATTTTTAAGTTAAGAAGTTACTTAATTCTAAATAAAATTGATATTGTACACGCGCATGCTTCTTCGTATTTTTTCGCCACATTAGTAAAGTTAACTTTGCCAAGAATTAAAATTGTTTGGCATGATCATTATGGTAATAGTGAATTGCTTAGTCAAAGACCAAAAAGAGTACTAAGTCTTTGTTCACTAGGGTTTTCTTATGCGTTTTGTGTTAACCAAAAATTAAAAACTTGGAATAAAGAGCATTTGTTTGTCAAGAGGATAAAATATATCAAGAATTTTCCTGTATTAAAAAAAAGTCAAAAAGACTTGACGCTTTTAAAAGGAGTGGAAGGGAAGCGGTTACTGTGTTTGGCAAACCTTAGAGATCAAAAAAATCATTCAATGCTTTTAGATGCCTTCAAAATAGTGAATAACGAATTTTCTGATTGGTCCTTGCATTGTGTGGGTAAAGACTTTGATGATAAGTGTTCTAGGCAATTTTTTTCTAAAATTAAATCGCTAAAGTTGAACAAAAGTGTTCATTTTTATGATAGTAAGACAGATATTTTAAATATAATGAGCCAATGTGAGATCGGCTTGTTGTCGTCTAAATCAGAAGGGTTACCTTTAGCCTTGTTAGAGTATGGAATGTCAGGACTTCCTGTAGTTGTTACTGATGTTGGTGATTGTAGTTTGTTGGTGAATGATAAGTCTTTTGGCCAATTAGTTGATAAAAATGACTACAAGCAATTTGCAGAATCTATAAAACAGCTTATTTTAGACAAGGACTATAGATTATTTTGCGCAGATAATCTTAATCAAAAAGTAACTAGAGAATACTCTGAGAAACACGTTTTGTCAGATATAATCAGTATCTATAAATCAATAATATAAAATTTAAGCTTTGAGATTTAATTACCTTACCGCAATAGCATTACACATTGTTATTGGGCTTCTATTTTATTATGTTGGGTTTTTTCCTAGGATCTACTTTTTTGGTGTTATAGGTTATTTTTTGTTTCAAATTTTTAATACTTCACCAAGAGAAAAGACATTTACGATTCTTACTGCTTGTGCCTATATTGTTGGTATTGAGGTTTTGTTTAGAATGACAAAAGCCGGTTTATTTTATGAATCCTCAAAGTATTTAGTTATACTATTTATGCTCATCGGAATGGTGTTTAAAGGTCTGTCTAATAGATCTTTTCCTTATTTAATTTATCTTTTTTTATTTATACCATCTGTTGTTATTGCTTCGACGAACGTTGGTTTAGATACTGATTTAAGAAAGAATATAGCTTTTGTGTTGAGCGGTCCCGTTTGTTTAGGGGTTTCAGCCCTATTTTGTTATGACAAATCAATAAAAGTCAATCAACTTAATAATGTAGTTTTTTATTTGGGTTTACCCATTATAAGTTTAACGACTTACCTCTTTTTATACACAGTTCGTTTAGAGGATATTTTTAGAGGAACAGAATCTAATTTTGCAGCTTCAGGTGGATTTGGACCTAATCAAGTAGCGACTGTTTTAGGGATTGGAATGTTTGTGTTTTGCATCAATTTTTTTCTCAAATCAAAATTTTTCATTGAAAGAATTGTAAGTGTATTGATTTTTGCTGTCATAAGCTATAGAGGTATTATTACTTTTAGTCGTGGCGGTATTATTACGGCTATATTAATGATATTTGCTTTTTTAGCTGTCTTTTATTTTAAATCAAGTAATAGAAGTAGGCGTGTTATAAGTATTTCATTAGTTATCCTTATTATTGCTTCTTCAGTAACTTGGGTGATAAGTTCTAATCAAACAGGTGGATTAATAGATAAGCGTTACTCTAATCAAGATGCTAGAGGTAGAGAAAAAGAAGATATATCCACAGGTCGAGTAGATATCTTCCTTGGTGAGCTCGAAGGTTTTGTTGATAATCCTTTACTTGGTGTTGGAGCAGGTGTTATGAAAGAAAGAAGACTTAGAGAAACAGGTGTTACTGTTGCTACTCACAATGAAATTAGTAGAGTTGTTTCTGAGCATGGTTTACTTGGTATCATAATGCTTATAATACTAATAGTAATTCCACTTATTTATAGAGTTAACAACAAGAAGAATTATTTTTTCTATGCTTTTTTAATTTTTTGGTTTGCCACAATAAATCATTCGGCCATGCGTATTGCTGCACCAGGATTTATTTATGCTTTAGCACTTTTAAACATTAAGTATGAAAAACGTCCTATACATAGGAAACGCATTATCTCAAAAGGGTAAAAACGTAACCTCTATAGAAGTGCTGGGTGAGCGCTTAAGAGAGTTTTGCGCTGTAAAAATTGCTTCTAAAAAGCAGAATCAAGTTTTACGATTACTAGATATGGTTTTGACTGTTATAAAAAACAGTAGAAGTACAGACTATATTATAATCGACACCTACAGTACTCTTAATTTTTACTACGCATTTTTAATCGGGCAACTTTCTAGGTTGCTTAACATTAAATATATAACCATTTTGCATGGTGGTAATCTTGAAAGCAGACTGGCTAAAAGTCCTAAAATGAGTAAAATGCTATTTGATAATGCATATAAATTAGTAACACCTTCAGACTTTTTAAAAGATACTTTTAATGCTTACGGTTATCATAATATTGAATACATCCCTAACTCCATTGAAACTAAAAATTATGAGTTTTCGTTAAAAAAATTTCAAAGACCAAAATTGCTTTGGGTGAGATCATTTTCTAAAATTTACAATCCTAGATTAGCAGTATTGTTATTAGATAACTTAATAAAGAAAGGATATAAGGCCGAATTGTGTATGATAGGACCAGATAGTGATGGTACCTTAACAGAAGTAACACAATTGGTAAAAGAGTTAAATTTAAATGTAAAATTTACTGGGAAACTCCCTAAGGAAGAGTGGTTAAAACTTGCTAAAGAATATAATATATTTATAAATACAACCAATTTTGATAACACACCCTTAAGCGTTATTGAGGCAATGGCCTTGGGTTTGCCAGTTGTGTCTACTAATGTAGGAGGTATGCCATATTTAATAAAAGATCGTCTTGATGGATTACTGGTAAAACCTAATAATGTTGATGAAATGTCTGATGCAGTTACAGAGATTTTAGACAATTATGAATTAAGAGAAAGGATTATAAAAAGTATGCAGAAAAAAGTAAAGCAGTTCGATTGGCAAAATGTAAAACATCGATGGAAAGCGCTTTTATCTTAATAAAAATATAAAAATTAATTGATGTTACTATATTTACGCTAGCTAAACCAACAATGACAAAGAAAAAAGGTATCCACTTTGAAGTTTCAGAAAGAAAGATTCTTCTAAGAATCATGGACATAGTCATGGTTTTTTTGGCAATTTACTTTTTAAATTTATATCCAAAATTTGACTATATCCAATTCGAAATGTCAAATGGTATAGCTCTTGCCTTATTAGCTGTATATATTATAATTTTCGGAACTATTTTTGAGCTTTATGATTTACAGAAAGCCAGTAAGTTAGACTCAACTTTTAGGAACATTGTAATTACAACATCTACAGTAGTACTTTTCTATCTGTTAACCCCTTTTTTATCACCATATTTGCCAGAAGAACGTATTCAGATAGTTTATGTTTACTTTGCGATAATTGTATCTATTTTATTATGGAGGTTGTTTTATATAAATCTCATTGAATCTCCAAGATTTTACAAGCGTGTTCTGTTAGTTGGCGAAATATCAAATATAGATGGGTTAGTAAGAGCGCTTAACACATCTGATCCTAACTATAAAATTGTTGGTTTTATAAATAGTGAAGCAACTGGTACAGATTCTGTAAAATTTAAGGGTTTAAAAGAATTTCAATCTACCGATTTTTTAAATGTCATTGAAAAAGAACGAATATCAGAGGTTTTGGTAGCTAGTTTTAACTCTGAAGCTATAATAGCAGAGGTGTATCATAATCTTATGATGTTATTAGAGCGAGGGTTTAAAATAAGAGAGTACACGCAAGTTTATGAAGAGTTGCTTCATAGAGTGCCAATTCAATTTGTAGGTAAAGATTTCTACAAATATTTTCCTTTTAGTAGAAGCAATGAGAATAAGCTTTATATCTTTTTTCAAAGAACTTTTGATGTGTTTTTTGCTGTTATAGGTTTAGCCGTTGGTGCTTTAATTCTACCATTTATCATATTAGGAAATATGTTTGGAAACAAAGGTCCATTGTTCTACACACAAGAGCGTATTGGTAGAAATGGAAAACCCTTTCAGATTATAAAACTAAGAACAATGATTGTAAATGCTGAGGAAGATGGAGTAAAGTGGGCAAAAAAGAACGACAAACGAATTACAAAATTCGGTATGTTTTTAAGAAGATCGCGATTAGATGAAGTGCCTCAATTTTATAATGTCCTTAAAGGAGATATGAGTGTTATTGGTCCAAGACCAGAACGACCATTCTTTGTTAATGAATTGGCAAGGATTATTCCGTTTTATGAAACCAGGCATATTATTAAACCAGGTCTAACTGGTTGGGCTCAGGTTAAAACAAGGTATGGTTCTTCTATAGACGACAGTCTTATAAAGCTGCAATACGATTTGTATTACATAAAACATAGAAGCGTGTTCTTAGACTTCAATATTGCCATAAAAACGCTTAGTACAATTTTATACTACAGAGGTCAGTAGCTGTTTTTAGCTATTAAAAGATTTTACTAAGTAAATATATCGTATTACCAGTGCTATAAGTAGAGGTATTAAAGCAATTGCAAAAACTTGTACACCAATAAGCCAGTGCAAAGTCATAAGGCAGAGCATTATAATTAAAAATTTCAGATAGCTTTTTACCCAGTTTTTAACATCATTTTTTAGTAATTGTCTTATTGCTAAAATATTGAGCGGACAAGCCCATAGCAAATTGTAGTTTTGCCAAGTGGCTGTATGATCAGTGCCAAACCATAAGAGCAATAAAAGAACACCAATAATACCAGTTAAAGAAAATAAGGTAACATCTAACCACTTAGATCGCTTTTGCGCTTTAAAGTCTTTGTAAGTAATAAATAGAATAACAACAGAAAGCAATCCTAAAATTACCAAAGGACTAAAAATAAAGCCTGAAGAAGAATTATCAGTCTTTCTCTCATATAATACCTTTGAAGACTTTACTAAATCTTCATTTCCATTAATTCTAGAAACTTCAAAAAAGGCATGTATATACTTTGGTAAAAACATAAAATCTTTAGCAGAAGCTTGTCTATCTACTACAGAGCCAAGTGCAATATCTATCCCAAAGCTTCCCCAAGAATTTTTGTTAACATGTTCGTAAATAAGTGTTCTAAAGGTTTTTGGCTCAAAACTTTCTGGTTTTTCAAAAGTTATAGAGTTGTTAGTTACAGTAGAAAGCACATCTCTAATTTTTGTAGCACAATTGTCGTAGAAAAAGTCGTAGAGATATTTTCTGTTTTCAGGTTTATAGTTGTTTTCTAAATAGTTAAAGAGCTGTTGTTTTTGCGCTGTAGATAGATTTAAAACCTGTTCTTTTATTGTTCTGTTTTCTCGAGAATAATAATTGAAAATATCAGAATAAAAATGCCTGCTTATAAGGTAGTTTAGTTTTCCTCTTGCAAATTTTAGTACAAAAAAAGGTGCATCAAAATCATACTGACCGTAACCATACACAATGTCAATACCCTTGGTTTCATCTTTTATTCTAAAAGCATTGTGACCGAAAGCGTCATTAAGAGAATTGCCAGGCCCAAAGGTTAAAACAGAAGCTTCTGCATTTTGAGATAATTGAAATTGAAATGCAAACGAAACACTAACAAAAAGGAATGCTAAAAGCGATAGTTTTATTTTCATTGTATAGGGTTAACTATCTAAAAATACTAAAATCTATTTTTAAAGAGAATACATTAGAATATAGTG
The DNA here is from genome assembly GCF_036553625.1 of Winogradskyella poriferorum. NCBI lineage: Bacteria > Pseudomonadati > Bacteroidota > Flavobacteriia > Flavobacteriales > Flavobacteriaceae > Winogradskyella > Winogradskyella poriferorum. Next base: position 52,003 of record NZ_JAZHOU010000007.1, on the reverse strand, counting down.
CGGCACTTTGGTCTCCAATATCTGTAAAAGCATAGTCAATTTGAATACCTTTATATTTAAAACCAACTCCAAAATTTGGTTGAAACGTTAAGTTCTCAGAATCGTCAATTTGTCTTTCATTCTGAAAATTACCAGCACCACCACGTAGAAACACTAAATCGGTATATCCAAACTCAAACCCTAAAGCAGGATTTATACTTGCAAAAGACGTAGAAAAGATATCATTGTTTTCTTCAAAACGAACGTTAAGATTTGCAGCTGCTAATAAAGAATAATCATAGTTGAAAATCCATTTTTTAGACATACCAATCTCTAACTTAGGAATGGTAATCTCAGTAGTTTCTGGTAATTCTTGGTTTTGTCCATCAACAGCACCACTAATTTGTTCAAACTTTTCTTCGTCAATAGACCAAGCGTTGTAGGTAGTTGTTATGTCTCTTGCCATGATTCCAAACTTCCAACCAGAATTATTTTCAAACTGAATGCCAGCATCTAAACCAAATCCCCAAGACGAGGCAAAGTCGCCAATAATTCTACGAATTACTTTAGCATTTACTCCAAAATTCAATCCATCTAAAGGTAACTTTCTGGCATAAGAAAATGTTAACCCGTAATCTGCTGTAGAAAAGGTGCTAATTCTATCGTAGTTGATGTTACCTTCATCATCAATTAATTGTGTGGTGTCCAAAATATCATCTACACCAAACCTTATAAGAGAAACACCAACAGCACTCCGATTATCTAATGGCATAGCATAACCAATATAGTTGTAGTTAGCAATATTGGCAAAATAACTAGAGTGCATTAATGCGAGTTGGTTGTCTTCAAGATGCACTAATCCAGCCGGATTCCAGTATCCAGAATTAACATCTGCAGTTTGCGAGACCACTGCATTACTCATTCCTAGGGCAGCAGCATCTACACCAATATTCATAAATTCATTAGAATATTTTCTGGTAGATTGTGCTGAAGCTATAGCGGTTATAAGTGTTAAGAGAATTACGATGTAATTTTTCAACAGCAAAATTTTTTACAAATATGCACAATTTTTCTATGTATTTAACTTTAAAAAGACCTTCTTATTGTTTTGTATTACTTACAATTTGAAAAAAATAATAAGCTAAGCTCAAATACTTTTATATTTTTACAAAAATTATATTCATGAGTTTTAAGCGACACATTCCTAATATAGTTACACTTCTAAATTTATTTTCAGGATGTATTGCTTTAATATTTGCAGTACACGGTAATTTTATTGTGGCTGCTTTTTTTGTGTTTCTAGGTATCTTTTTTGATTTCTTTGATGGTCTTTTGGCAAGAAAGCTCAATGTACAAAGTCCTTTGGGTATTCAGTTAGATTCATTAGCCGATTTGGTAACAAGTGGAGTAGTACCTGGTGTTATTATGTTTAAGCTAATATCTCTTACTATCGATAGTCCTGATTATGCATCATATTCTGATAGCTGGAACTCTGTTTTTCATTGGCAAGGTTTTAAAATGTCTGTGCTGCCTTTAATAGGACTTTTAATTCCATTGGCATCAGCTTATAGGTTAGCAAAGTTTAATTTAGACGAAGATCAGCAAACTTATTTTAAAGGTTTGCCAGTGCCAGCAAATACCTTACTTATTTTATCATTACCACTTATTTTAGAGTATCAGAATAATGATATTATCAATTCCATTATTATTAATAAATGGTTTTTAATAGTATTGACACTAATAAGTTGCTACCTTTTAAATTCTAATATAAAATTATTTGCGTTAAAGTTTAAAGACTGGAGTTTTAAGAACAACGCAATGCGATATATCTTTTTAATTATAAGTTTGGTGATGCTAGTGGTACTGCACTTTGCAGCAATACCTGTCATAATTATTCTCTATATTATTTTGTCCTTAATTGATAAAAAGAACATAAACTAATAAACACAACATAATAAAAAATGGCCCAAGTTATTTTTACCCTTTTAATGCTAGTAATGCTTCAGGCAGTACTAGGATTTGATAATCTATTGTATATTTCATTAGAGTCTAAAAAAGCACCTGTTAGCGAGCAAAAACGAGTACGAAAAGTTGGTATATTGATAGCTATTGTATTAAGAATTGTGCTGTTGTTTGCATTGGTGTCTTTAATAAAATATTTTCAGGAGCCATTTTCATTTTTAACAGGTCATGTAGAAGACGTTATAGATTTTGCGTTTAATGGCCATAGTCTAATAGTTTTAGTTGGTGGGGGCTTTATTATTTACACGGCAATTAAAGAGATTTGGCATATGATTTCTACGCAAGATCTTACAGTAGATCAAATGGTGTCAGGTAAGGGTTCTAAATCAGCCAATGCTGTCGTAGTGAGTATAGTTATTATGAATTTGGTTTTCTCTTTTGATTCCATATTAGCAGCTATTGGTTTAACACGCGAAATTGAAAATTCAACAACAGCTTTTATTGTTATGGCTATAGCTATTGTATTAAGTGGTCTGTTAATGTTAGTTTTTGCTAACAAGATCTCTTCGTTTTTATCTAAAAACAGAATGTATGAGGTATTAGGATTATTTATTTTATTTATCGTTGGTATTATGTTAGTTACAGAAGGAGGGCATTTAGCGCATCTTAAAATATTTGGAAATGAGATAGTACCAATGAGCAAAACAACATTCTATTTTGTTATAGCTGTATTGGTAGTGGTAGATATTGTACAAGGACGTTATCAGAAAAAATTAATAAATCAAGAAATCACAAAAAAATGAAAAAACTAAAGCTTAGACCGTTTCTCATCATTTTTTTCGCACTAATGGTGATTCAATTTTTAATTGTCTTTTTAGATGTACAATTAACAAAAAGTAAAAGTGATTTAACTGCAGTTACCAATCCAATAATTGCAATTTTTAGTTTGCCTATAAGTGGTATTCATAGGAGTTTACCCTTTTATGTTAACGAAAGCCTGTATGTAAGAGCAGTGTATTGGTTAGTAAATTTATTTATACAATCGGCAGTAATCTATTTATTGATTTTAGGCATAAAAAGGGTAAGAAGAAAGATAAAGAAACTGGCTTAGATTAAAATTCTAGCTTCTTTTTACGTAGCTCAAAATTCTGTCCTAGATAAACTTTACGCACCATTTCATCACTGGCTAGTTCTTCAGGTTTACCAGCTTTAAGAATGCCACCTTCAAACATCAGGTAAGTTCTATCTGTAATTGCAAGAGTTTCTTGTACGTTATGGTCTGTAATAAGTATACCAATGTTCTTTTTGGTGAGCTTGGCAACAATTCGCTGAATATCTTCTACAGCAACAGGATCTACACCTGCAAAAGGCTCATCTAATAGTATAAAGTTAGGGTCTGTAGCAAGTGCACGAGCAATTTCTGTACGACGACGCTCGCCACCAGAAAGTAAGTCGCCACGATTGGTTCTAATATGTCCCAAACCAAACTCTTCTATAAGCGATTCCATTTTATCGTGCTGTTCTTTTTTACTCAATTTTGTGTATTGTAATACACTCAAAATATTATCCTCAATACTTAACTTTCTAAAAACTGAAGCTTCTTGTGCTAAATACCCAATACCATTTTGTGCACGTTTATACATTGGGAATTTTGTAATGTCGGTATTATCTAAATAAATATTTCCACCATTAGGTTTTATAATTCCAACAATCATATAGAATGAAGTTGTTTTACCAGCACCATTAGGGCCAAGTAAACCTACAATTTCTCCTTGATTGACTTCAAGAGAAACGTCTTTTACAACTTTTCGTCCGCTGTAGGACTTCATTAAATTTTCTGCACGTAACTTCATACTATAACTAAGAACGCTAAAAATAATAAATTCATATAGAACCGCTTATTAGTAGCTAATATTTATAAAAAGTTTAACCTTGATTTTCAAGAGCTTCCCAGTATTCGTGAGCTCTTCTTAAATGCGGAATCACAATAGTTCCACCAATAAGTGTAGCAATGCCTAGCGCTTCACTAACTTCAGCTTTTGTTAAGCCTTCTTTATAAGAAGACTCTAAATGATATTTCACGCAATCATCACAACGAAGTACTGTTGAAGCTACTAAGCCAAGCAATTCTTTTGTCTTTTTATCTAAAGCACCTTCAGCAAAAGCATTGGTGTCTAGATTAAAAATACGCTTTACAATTTTATTATTATCCGAAAGGATTTTATCGTTCATCTTAGAACGATACTCATTAAATTCTTTTACGATATCAGACATGTTTTCTTTTTCTATTTTGATTTTTTACTACTATATAAGAAATGTAAATACTAACTTGATATAGTATTAAAATTGGTATAGCTACAATAACCTGACTAGCAACGTCTGGTGGTGTTATTATAGCAGATAATATAAGTACGATTACTAAAGCGTACTTTCTGTATTTTTTTAAAAATTGAGGTGTTACTAAACCAACTTTTGTTAAAAAGTAGATAATTATTGGCAGCTCAAACACAAAGCCAGATGCTAGGGACGAAGATCTAACAATGGCAATGACAGAACTTATATCAAACTCATTAGAAATTTGTTCGCTAATTTGATAGTTAGCCAAAAAGTTGATGGATAAAGGTGTTATAATATAATACCCGAATAATACACCAAGGAAAAATAATAATGATGCAATTATGATAAATCCTCTGGAATTTTTACGCTCATTAGGATTTAATCCAGGACTAATAAAACTCCATAACTGGTATAGTACGTATGGGAAAGCTACTATAAAACCAGCATAAATTGATGTCCATATATGAGCAGAAAACTGCCCAGCAACAGTTCTGTTTTGAATAATAAATGGAAATTTATCAGCACAAAAAGTAGTGTCCTCAATACCTAAAAATTGAGACATTTTACATAGACCTTCATAAGTAGGGAAACTCATTAGAGTTGGCCCAAAAATAACGACATCAAAAATAAATGTTTTGAAAACAAAGGCAAGGGCAGCAGCTATTACAACAGCTAATGTTGCTCTGATTAAATGCCATCTTAAATCTTCAAGATGGTCTAAAAAAGACATTTCGTCTACACTCTTCTTCGTCATTATATAATGCCTTCTTTTATTAAATCATGTAAATGAACAACTCCTGCGTATTTACCATTATGCTCAACTAATAATTGTGAAATGCCAAATTGTTCCATAAGTTCTTTAGCATCTACAGCCATAGCATCTTCATTAATGCATCTTGGGCTAGTACTCATTATGTCTTTTGCTGTAAGATTGGCAATATCATCACTCTTACTTAGCATTCTACGCAAATCACCATCTGTAATGATGCCAACAATCTTGTCATTTTCTATAACCGCAGTTACACCTAGCATTTTTTCAGTAATTTCTACAATCACTTCCTTTAAGCTGGCATCCAAAGTTACTTCTGGCTTTTGATTTTGAGACGATAAATCATTTACTCTTAAATATAAGCGTTTACCTAAAGCTCCACCTGGATGATATTTTGCAAAATCCTTGCTAGAAAATCCTCTTAATTCTAACAAGCAAATTGCTAATGCATCTCCCATTACAAGTTGAGCTGTAGTACTTGTGGTTGGTGCTAAATTATTTGGGCAAGCCTCTTGCTCTACGTAAGCATTTAAAACAAAATCTGATTGCTGTCCTAAAAACGAATCTTTGTTGCCAGTAATTGCAATCATTTTGTTTTTTGCATTTTTTATAAGTGGCACCAAAACTTTAATTTCTGGTGTGTTTCCACTTTTAGAAATACAAATTACAACATCATCTTCTAAAATTAAGCCCAAATCGCCATGTATAGCATCTGCAGCATGCATAAATACAGCTGGTGTACCAGTAGAGTTTAAAGTAGCAACAATCTTGTTGGCAATAATGGCACTTTTACCAACACCTGTAATAATAACCCTTCCTTTAGAATTATAGATGAGTTCTACAGCATTAGCAAAATCATCTGTAAGCAAATCAGACAGATTTCTAATGGCATTGCTTTCTAATTCTATGGTACTTTTCGCGGTGTTTAATATCGATGAAACAGTGTTCAAAACTAATTTTTTATTGTGTTTTTTAGATTTAAAGATTTTCTTATCTTTAAGGTTATGCAAAAGTACGTGAATTTTTTCATTCAAATATTCCCAAATCGCTATGAAAAAATTACAAGTACTAAACAGAGTAATTATAGATGCAAGGCTAAGTTCTACATATTATATTTGTAGATTACTTTAGCATTATAAAAGAAGAAATAAATACGAAAAGGGATTAATGAGTATTGCAGAAATTGACTTACACTCCTCACTAAAAAAATACTTTGGTTTTTCTGGGTTTAAGGGTCTACAAGAAGAAGTTATTAAAAATGTAGTAGAAGGTAATAACACGTTTGTTATTATGCCAACAGGTGGCGGAAAATCACTCTGTTATCAACTACCAGCTTTAATTAAAGACGGAACAGCAATTGTGGTATCTCCACTTATTGCATTAATGAAAAACCAGGTAGATGCCATAAGAGCAGTGTCAGAGAATGAAGGTGTAGCACACGTTTTAAATTCGTCATTGAATAAAACAGAAGTAAAGCGTGTAAAAGATGACATAATTAACGGTGTTACCAAACTATTATATGTAGCACCAGAATCGTTAACTAAAGAAGAGTATGTAGATTTTTTGAAGACTCAGAAAATCTCATTTATGGCTGTGGACGAAGCACACTGTATTAGTGAATGGGGACACGATTTTAGACCAGAATACCGAAATTTAAGGCATATTATAAAACGGATTGGTGATGATATTCCTATTGTTGGACTTACAGCAACAGCAACACCAAAAGTACAAGAAGATATCCTGAAAAGTTTAGGGATGACAGATGCTGTAACTTTTAAAGCGTCGTTCAACAGACCAAATCTGTTTTACGAAGTTCGCCCAAAAACAAAAAATGTAGATGCCGATATCATACGCTTTATAAAGCAAAACGAAGGTAAATCAGGTATCGTTTACTGTTTGAGTAGAAAACGTGTAGAAGAGTTAGCGCAGGTGCTTCAGGTTAACGGAATTAAAGCTGTGCCTTATCACGCAGGTTTAGATGCCAAAACCAGAGTAAAACATCAGGATATGTTCTTAATGGAAGATACAGATGTGGTTGTGGCAACCATAGCTTTTGGTATGGGTATAGACAAACCAGATGTGCGCTTTGTAATTCATCATGATATTCCAAAGAGTATAGAAAGCTATTATCAAGAAACTGGTAGAGCAGGTAGAGATGGAGGCGAAGGACATTGTTTAGCTTACTATGCATACAAAGACATAGAAAAATTAGAAAAGTTTATGTCTGGCAAACCTGTGGCAGAGCAAGAAATTGGCCATGCCTTGTTGCAAGAGGTTGTAGCCTTTGCAGAAACATCAATGTCTAGACGTAAATTTATACTGCATTATTTTGGTGAAGAGTTTGATAATGAAACAGGAGAAGGAGGAGATATGGACGATAATGTTCGTAACCCTAAAAAGCAGGTAGAAGCTCAAGACGATGTAAAGATACTTTTAGATACCGTAGATAAAACCAACGAAAAATATAAGGCCAAAGATTTGGTACAGGTTATTGTTGGAAAGTCTAATGCCTTAATAGCATCGCACAAAACAGATTCGCAACCATTTTTTGGTGTTGGAAAAGGCAAGGAAAGCCGTTTTTGGATGGCTTTGATACGTCAGGTTATTGTTGCCGGGCTTTTAAAGAAAGATATAGAAACATATGGTGTGCTGAGATTAAGCGACACTGGGAAAGACTTCATAAAAAATCCACAATCGTTTATGATGGCAGAAGACCATGTATACGATGATGAGTCTAGCGATAATATTATTACCAATACTAAAGGAGGTGGAGCAGTAGCAGACGAGCAGCTTATGACCATGCTTAAGGATTTACGCAAACGCAATGCTAAAAAGCTAGGTGTACCACCATTTGTTATTTTCCAAGATCCTTCTCTGGAAGATATGGCATTAAAATATCCTGTAAATATTGAAGAGTTATCTAATGTACATGGAGTAGGAGAAAGCAAAGCCAAAAAGTATGGTAAAGACTTTGTAAACCTTATAGCAGATTATGTAGAGGAAAATGATATTATGAGACCAGACGATATGGTTGTAAAATCTACAGGAACCAACTCTGCGCTAAAGCTGTACATAATACAAAACGTGGATAGAAAGCTACCATTAGACGATATTGCTTCTGCAAAAGGAATGGAAATGCCAGAATTTATTAAGGAAATGGAATCTATAGTATATTCTGGTACTAAACTAAATATTAGCTACTATTTAGATGATTTATTAGATGAAGACCAGCAAGAAGAAATCCACGACTACTTTATGGACTCTCAAAGCGATAAAATCTCTGATGCTATAGAAGAATTTGATGGCGACTATGACGATGAAGAATTACGTCTTTACCGCATTAAGTTTATTAGCGAAGTAGCGAATTAAACATATCATTTTGTAAAAGAATATAATTCCTCTTATCTCTTATTTGTTATGAGGTAAGAGGAATTTTTATCCACATATAACCAGTTGTGTGTAATAATGAAAAAACTGTTCACCATATTAATAATATTGATTTTTTTTTCTTGTAGCTCAGAATATGAAAAACGAGAGGACAAAGTTTATTATCGATTTTGGAGTTTTGGTCAAGGAGGTTGGAATGAGAAAGTTTTAGAAAATGTCGACTTAGAATCTTTTTCTGAAATTAAGTCTGATGAAAACACTTATGGAAAGGATGAATTCAATGTCTATTATGAAAATAAAATTATCCCAGGAGCTGACCCGAAAACATTTAAAATACTAAAAAAAGGATTCGCAATTGATGCCAAACGAGCCTACTACTACAAGGATTCAATAGAAAATTCGAACCCAAAAGAATTTAAAGTCATAGATTATGATTTTTCAAAAAATCATCAAAACGTGTTCTACAAAACTAAATCACTGAACGTCTGTTCTGTCGACAATTTTAGTTTTGTATTCCCAAATGAGGATAATGTTTTAGGAAGATGGAGTAAGGATGGATGTCATTATTTTTATAACAATTATAGAGTCCCATCGAATGATTACAAAAACATAAGAGTTTACAAGGGCAGTCACGGAATTTCAAGTGACAAGAAATACGTTTATCAATTTGATAAAAATTATTTTGAAACAAATAATAGAAAAGTCTTTATTCAAGAAAAAGGAATGATAGTTGAGGACACAATTGACATAAAAACATTCGTGATCGAAAATAACATTCTGAAAGACAAATTTGGAAATATTAATGGATTTTAAAAAAATAACTACACACAACAACGGCTATAGTTCATTACGGCTGAAATTCCTAATCGGAATTTCAAGCCTTTTTGCTAAATTTATGGCTACGGCGGAATGATACCCTCGTACCATTCCGTAACGAAACCATAGCCAAAACCGTTACCAAACATTTGAACAAAATGAAAAATATCACTTTATTTTTAATCCTTTTTTCAATAAACTTATTTTCTCAAACAATTATAAAAATTGACAAGGAAAATGGAGTTTATAAAATTCCTTGTAAGGTAAATGGAGTTCCAATGGAATTTATTTTTGATACTGGTGCGACCAATGTAACAATTTCTATAACTGAAGCTAAATTTCTTTTAAAACAAGGTTTATTAGATAAAGAAGATATCGGGAAAAGTGTTGAATATCAAATTGCCAATGGAGAGGTTGAAGAAGGCACTGAAATAAATTTAAAGGAGATACAAATTTCTGATTTTATAATAAATGATGTTAAAGCGACTATAGTCTATAATCAAAACGCACCTCTTCTTCTTGGTTTATCTGCACTTAACAAGTTAGGAAAAGTGGAATTTGAAAATGAGACTTTAAAGATTTATCCCAAAGAATACACGCAAAAAGAAGAAAAATTAGACAGCTCTGTGTTAGTTGCAAAGCAAGTACTAATTAAAGCTCTATCCTATGGCGACGAGAATATGGTTGTGAAATGTTCCTTTGAGGAAAACTATATCGGTGTTCATACATTAGTGGAAATTGATAAACCTGAAGGCAATTACTTTGATTTAACTTTCTCAGACTATGATGAATTAAGTAAAACTAATTCTTTTAAACAAGCGAGATTGATTATACAAAAAAATGGTTTATGGCTTAAAGAGTTGTACAAATCAGGATATGAAATAGTTGCTTTTATGTTTGACTATTTCATGGATGACTCTTCGAAAAGATTTTTGTACGCTGTGAGCACAAAAAAACTGCTGGATTTGATTGAAGATTTTGAACAAGAATCATTCTTTGAAATCTTGACATATTTACCTAATAAGAAAGAATAAAAACGTTTGGTAATAACGTGTATAAGCTCATTGCGGTGGAATTCCCTAGCTAGCGCTCGTTTGCAACGCGTGCACACAATAGTAAGGAAATTATCAACTAATCTGAAAGCCAGAGAGGATTTTTCAACAACGAAACCATAGCCAAAACCGTTAGCAATAATTTAATGAAGCACACGAAAATCTTCATATTCATAATTGGATTCATAATGCTGATTGCTTGTGAAACAAACGAGCGTAAAGAGAATTTAATTGGAATTTGGGAATCATATGAAACTCATCATTCCAAAGTGGTCTTGATTTTTTACAAAGATTCGGTAATAACAGAATATCTGGGAGGAGAAATGCACACAAATTCAAAATGGAATATAGACGAAGAAAAAATCTACTTTAAAAATGTGCGTTTGAAAGATACCATTTTGAAAAAAATGATAAATTACAAATACAAATTAAACGAAACTAAAGATACTTTATTCATAAAAGTTGAAGGCGGAAAAGAAGATGATTATAGTACAATGAAAAAGGTTTTGACAAATCCTTTTGATGCAAAATATTGAAAGAAAAACTATTGCAACAACCTTATAAATAATCTCCATTCGCTAGCGGTCGTTTGTAACGAGTGGATTAGTAGTAAAGAAATTATTACCTACATTTGAAGTCAGCGAGGATTTTAACACGCTTAGTCATACAGAAACCATAAGCTAACGCATGAAAAACACACTTACATTATTAATCGTATTGGTTTCAACTCTAAGCTTTGGGCAAAAAATCGAAGAAGAAAAGTTATGGAGAACCAAAGGGGTTTATGACTCTTTAGGTAATTTTATTGAACGAGCAAAAATTCAAAGCTTTCTCTTTAGTTCAAAATCTGACCAGTTTTTCAGATTAAGAACACAAGACAGGCTAAACATGGAAACAGGAGAAACTAAAGTTTTCGTTTACAGAGATACTTTAAATCTAAAATCTTCCGATAGCAATACTTATCAATTAAGCGATAAAGAAACACTTACCTTACATTCTAGAGATTCTTTAACAATACAATATAATGGCTACACGTTGCCTTACGTCAAATTAGACCTGCAATCCAATAAAATTGATTTAGAAAAACTTAAGTCAACACTACAAGAAGAACCTTTAATTGAGTCTGTTGAAGGCATTAAAGAATATCAGTTTACATATCAAAAAAATGGACTAGTAAAAGTAAAACCTCTGGAAAGAGACTCAGAGTGGGAATCCGAATACAAAATAATAGATTTTAACGGCTTTATAATAATTCAAGGAATTGTATCAGCACCAAAGCTGATAACTAAGCTTGAAAAAGGAAAAATAAGTTTTATGGAAATCGATTATCGATTTGAAAACAAAAATGGAGAGTTAAATAAATCATATTAGCCAAAAACCAAGTCTTTTTAACTCAAACCTCTCTTCTCTTATAATTCTTAAAGATATACCATGTAATAATTCCAGGAACTACTAAAGCCTGAAACAGAAAAAACAATAGCTGTTCCCAGCCATTTAAATCAACGCCTTTACTATCAGCAACATATAATGAGTCTCCCAACGGACCAGCTGAAAGAACAACGATGCTAATCACAATCCATCCAAAATGCAAGCCTAAAGGCACTAATATAGACTTGGTTTTTGCAAAGGCATAAGCAAACATCCATCCAGAAGCACCAGTCAATATAAATACATATGCCATAGGTATAAAGCCACGTCCAAACATTTGATAACTAAACCAATGGTAAATCCCAAAAGCAATAGCGCTAATAATACAAGCCCAGTTAATATCTAAACGTTTAATAAGTAGATAGAGTAATGCACCTCTAAAAATAAGTTCTTCAAAAAAAGCAGCCTTAAACGTCCACCAGATACCATTGAGGCTCTCCTTGATGCCATAATCTATATTTCGAACGTAATTAAATTCCTTAAAATAAGCCTGTCCCAACAAATTAATCAAGCAAAACACAGCCATTACAATCATGCCAATAGAAAACGCTTTCATGCGTTTGCTGTTAGACAGTATACCTAAAACGGTTATATGCTCCCTTTCAATAAGCCAAAGGAGCAACCATGAGATAGCAAAAACAACAAGGACACCTAGCATGCGTTTTCAAAAATTAAGATAAGCTCTAATATACATCTAATAAGCTAAAGGTTAGGTTTTAAGCTTAAAATTCAATAAGTACAATACTAATTTCTAATTAAAAGCATTAATTTTAATCCATAGTAAAAAGTAATAAAATATAAAGGGATGTAATCTCATAACCAACAATTTAAAAACAATAATAAACATAGACATGAAGTACAGTATTTTAGGTTTAATATTTCAATTCATAACTATTGTAGCATTTGCGCAAGATTTGCCAGAAAAAATTAGCGAATCAGATTTTACAATAGGAAAATCAATCAAAATAGAGTCAAAGATTTTAAACGAAACCAGAGATTTAAACATATACTTACCTTTAGGTTATGCCGCAGATAGTTTAAAAACTTACCCTGTAATCTATTTATTAGATGGCTCTAAAGACGAAGACTTTATCCACATCTCAGGGATTGTTCAGTTTGGTTCTTTCTCGTGGATCAATATGTTGCCAGAGTCTATAGTTGTAGGAATTGGTAATGTAGATCGAAAAAGAGATTTTACATATCCATCTCAAAATGAGTTAGATCTAAAAGAGTTTCCTACTTCAGGAAAATCACAAACTTTCATAGATTTTATAGAAAAAGAACTTCAGCCTTTTATAGACGCCACATACAACACAACTACAAACAAAACAATCATTGGGCAGTCATTAGGTGGATTGTTAGTAACTGAGATTTTATTCAAAAATCCACAACTTTTCGATAATTATATCATTGTAAGTCCAAGCTTGTGGTGGGATGATGAAAAACTTCTAGATCTAGAACCTGTTCCGTACACTTCCCCAAAAGCCATTTATATAGCTGGAGGAAAAGAAGGAGAAGTTATGGAAAGAACCGCTAAAGAATTGTTTAATAAGCTCAAAAAGAGCAAAACACAAAACACAAAACTCTTTTACGATTTTTTAGAAGACAAAACACATGGAGATGCATTGCACAATGCTGTTTATAACGCATTTGAAAAAATACACCAGCCTATCAAACAATAATTTACATTATTGCTAACAGCAGTGTTATATTAAAAGCAGTATCTCTAAAACAGTCACGGATAGTTATATAAGCCATTGTTTTTTTATGAGAATAGTATTATTGACGCTATTATTAGTTAGTTTTTTATTTGGAAGCTCTCAATCTAAAAATTCCGAAACCAAAATTGATTCGGTTAGTTTTAAAGCTAATATTGAGCTCAAAGACGCGACTAAAGATGGAATTTGTTTGAAAGGTTTTATAGTAAATATACCATGCAAAGACTTGAAAAAACTAGATAAAAAAATAATTGAGGTCAGTGGAATTGTAACAATTCAGAAAGGACTTGAAAATACTCCTGCCCAGTATGATAACAAAGGGAACAAAATAAATAGTCAGGGAAGAAATCAGGATACGAAGCACATCCTAAAGCCAAAATATCGAATTGTTAAAGAATAAAACATACCATCTAAAATAAAAACAAAACCAATGAAAAACTACATCGACGGCTTTGTATTTCCCATACAACATATTCATTTAGATCAATATCAAAAAGTAGCACAGCAAGTTGCAGAAATCTGGAAAGAACACGGAGCTATAGCCTACCAAGAGTTCGTTGGCGACGATATGCACCTAGAAGGCACTAAATCCTTTACAGACGTCATCAATACCAGAGAAGACGAGGACATTATATTTGGTTGGGTAGTCTTTCCTTCAAAAGAAGTAAGAGATCTGGCAAACCAAAAAGTACCTCAAGATCCAAGAATGGCAGCATTGGTAGAACCTTTAATCAACCCAGAGAAATTAGTCTTTGATGCCAGCAGAATGGTATATGGAGGTTTTAAATCCCTTGTATAGATGCAAACATTCACTTTCAATCATATCGCGCTGTCAGTAAAAGATGTCAATCAATCTGTTGCTTTTTATCAAAAAGTATTTCAATTAAAAGAGATACAAAATACAGCCTCAAATTCTAAAACCAGATGGCTTCAACTCACAGAGAGCACCCAACTGCATTTAATACCAAGACCGAATGCAGAAATAAAGACCAATAAAGCCGTGCATTTTGCATTAGCAACAACAGATTTCAACGCATTTGTAAACCATTTAGAAACCTTAAATATTGAGTATTCCGATTGGAAAGATACACCAAACAAAGACTACATCAGAGATGATGGAATAAAACAAGTTTACTTTCAAGATCCAGACGGCTATTGGATTGAAGTCAATAACGATGTCTAATAAAAACTACAGTAGATAAGGCTATTTCTCAGAGTTGTACTTTGTAAACAACAACTCCTTTTTCTTCACATGCAATACAATTTCAGATAAGGTAGCATTTTGCAAAGATTTAATATCCTTTTCTTCAATTTGAAAATCAATATTAGTCACAAATCGTCCTTTTACTTCAGTATGGTGAGATTCAAACTCAAGCGAGTCAGAGTTTAAGGTCAATTCAAAATTCTTTCCTTTAAATGTTAAGCGAGCACCGTTTTTACACTTCACCTTTAATGAGCCCACAACAATAGTCTGAAAAAAGAAATAGCCACCCAACTCATTAAGGCCAGAAAAAAGCACATTGCTATCAGAAACACCATAAGCATCATGCTCTATAGAAGCTATAATAGCGTCAATAGTATCCTCAGAAGTTTCAGTTTTATTAAATAGTTTAGAAAGTGATAAACCCATAAAATTAAATTTTGGCAAAACTAGGTTTAATTATTTAAATCCCAAATCCCAAATCCCACTTCACGCTTCACACTTCACACTTCACACTTCACACTTCACACTTCACACTTCCAACTTTACTTCGTATCTTTGCAGCCTTAAACAAAAGAAAAAACAATGCAAGACGGATTATACGCAAAATTCAACACCTCAAAAGGTGAAATCTTAGTCAATTTAGAATTCGAAAAAACACCAGGTACCGTAGGTAACTTTGTGGCTTTAGCAGAAGGTAACTTAGAGAACTCTGCAAAACCTCAAGGTACACCATATTACGATGGTTTAAACTTTCATAGAGTTATACCAGATTTTATGATACAAGGTGGCTGTCCTCAAGGTACAGGAACAGGAAATCCTGGTTATAAATTTGATGACGAAATTCATCCAGATTTAAAACACGATGCGCCAGGTAAACTATCTATGGCAAATGCAGGTCCAGGTACTAACGGTAGCCAGTTCTTCATTACGCATGTTGAAACTCCTTGGTTAGATGGTAAGCATACCGTTTTTGGTAACGTAGTAGAAGGGCAAGATGTTGTTGATGCTGTAGCGCAAGGTGATAAAATTGAAAGCTTAGAGATTGTAAGAGTAGGTGATGCTGCTGAAAAATTTAATGCTGTTGAAGCGTTTAGAACTTTTGAAGGTGCACGCGAAAAACGTATTGCTGCAGAGCGTGAAGCGGCAAGAGCTGAGTTAGATAAATTAGCTGCAGGTTTTGAAGAAACGGCTTCAGGATTGCGTTACAAGATCATTCAAAAAGGTAATGGTAAAAAAGCTGAAAAAGGCAATATGGTATCTGTACACTACAAAGGTCAGTTGGCAGATGGTACTGTGTTCGATTCTTCATACAAGAGAAATTCTCCTTTAGATTTTCAAGTTGGTGTTGGTCAGGTTATTCCTGGTTGGGATGAAGGTATCTGCTTATTGAGTGTTGGTGATAAGGCACGTTTGGTAATTCCTAGCGACTTAGGTTATGGTGCTGCAGGTGCAGGAGGTGTAATTCCACCAAACGCTACATTGGTTTTTGATGTAGAATTAATGGATACAAAATAAGACGTATTTCAGATTTTAAATAATTAAAAGTCTCGCTTAAATAGTGGGACTTTTTTATGTTTATTAACTTAGCATTTCAATTTTTTAGAATGACAAATTACGATTACATCATTTTGGGTGCAGGTGCTTCAGGTCTTATGTTGGCTTATCGTATGGCTTCAGATACTTTTTTTGATGATAAATCGATTTTAATTATTGATAAAGAAAAGCAAAAAGGCAATGATAGAACTTGGTGCTTTTGGGAAAACGGTGAAGGTGAGTGGGATGATATATTGACTAAAACCTGGTCTAAAATCTATTTTGGAAGTGATAATTATAAAGGCGACATAGACATATTACCATATAAATATAAAATGATACGAAGTGAAGATTTTTATAATTCACTTTGGCAAAAAATTGAAAAGAAAACCAACATCACATTTCATAATGATGAGGTCCGTAATTTTACTGAGCTTAACGATTGTGTACAAGTCATTACCAGTAAAGGAAGTTATGTGGCCTCTAAACTTTTTAATAGCATACATGATGCAAATCTGTATGTTAATCAAAAAAAGTATCCTGTACTTCAGCAACACTTTGTAGGTTGGTTTGTAAAAACTGAAGATGCTGTCTTTGATGATTCAACAGCAACTTTTATGGATTTTACTGTGCCACAAAACGGAAATACACGTTTTATGTATGTGTTACCAATAGACAAATACACTGCACTATTTGAATACACTTTATTTTCTAAAGAGTTGCTTCAACTTGAAGAATACGAAGAAGCTATAATAAACTATCTAAAAGAAAGAGGGATTAATGATTTTGAAATAAAAGAAAAAGAAAAAGGTAGCATACCAATGACAGCTTTTAAGTTTTCTCAACTAAATTCAAAACATGTACTTAATATAGGCACAGCTGGTGGTTGGACTAAAGCAAGTACTGGATATACCTTTAGAAATACGTCAAAAAAAACTAAAGAACTTATAATGTTTTTAAAGCAAGAAAGTTATCTTTTTGCATTTAATATTAAATCAAAATTTTGGTTTTATGATTTGATATTCCTCGACGTGCTGGCAAATAATAATGAAGAGGGTGCAGCTTTGTTTGCATCTATGTTTAAAAAAGCAGATGTAAAAACTATCTTTAAGTTTTTAGATGAAGAATCTACAAGGTTAGAAGATTTAAAGATTATCTTGTCTGTGCCACCAAAACGATTTATTCAAGCCTTTTTAAAACGGCTATTTTAAATCTACAGAACTTTAGTAATCTAACCAATCTAAGAGTCTAAGCTTATCTAAGCATCTAAATAAACTTGTCCTCTATGTGGTTTTAGAGCATCTCTTAATGGTTGCATTTCAGATTCGTCAACAACCATATAAGCAGTATTATGCATATCTCCAAAGCTTTCAAGGTCTGCAATGGTAATATCTAATTTGTTTATAGCAATATATTCTTTAAGATGAATTAAATGATGTTCTGCTGTTTTTTGGCTGGCAGGACCTCTAAAGTCCCAGATCAATTTTATTTTACGCATCAGAAACAGAAATACCCTTTTCGGCAAAATTTTTAAAGTTATCCATGTATTTTTTAGTCTGTTTTTTAAAGGCTCTAGGCATTAAAAACAACATAGCGTTCATCATAAATGTTGTTGGTTGAAATTCATTTTTACTAATCCATTTGGTGTGTCCTTCAGGTGTAGTTTCAAAATAATTTTGCTGAATATTCCTAACTCCTTTCGTTGTATACGTAGCATGAAATTCATTTGGAAAATCTTGTTTTGTAATGGTCTCAATAAGTTCCATTTTACGTTTTCCGAGTTGGTATTTCAGTTTCATTTTAGCACCAAACTCTCCAGGAGTGCCAGAAATATGCTCTGCGCTTATTAAACCTTCTTGCCAATGTTTCATGTTTTCTGCAGAGTTCATTTTCTTGGCTACCTCTTGTAGAGGCTTCTCAATAATGATTTCGGTTGTATATTTCATTTAGAATTTAGCTATAAGATTAAAGATAGATAAAAGCTCTATACTAAGTTTAATTTATCGACGTTTCAACCTATTTATAAGTTGTAATAACTGTTTTGATGTAGTTTTGTATTAACAAATTAAGATAGTGCTATAACTTGCGAAATAAGCGATTTATGTTATTTTTGCTCAACCTCTAATTAGAGGACTTTATTTGATAAATAGGAAGATTTAACGCAGAAAATTTATAAACATGAAACTTGGATTTAAATGCTTGCTCTTAGTTTTAATAACGCTCAATGTATCTTTTGCTCAACAAAAAGATGAGGTGTTACTAAAAGTAGATGGAGAACCTGTAATGACTTCAGAATTTTTAAGGGTTTACAATAAGAATTTAGATTTAGTAAAGGACGAAAGTCAAAAAGATGTTGATGGTTATCTAAAGTTGTTTACAGAATATCAATTAAAGCTTAAAGAAGCAAAACGACTTAAGTTAGACCAAGATGCAAAATACCAACGAGAGTTTTTGAGGTATAAGAAGCAGTTAACAAAAAATTATCTTTCAGAAAACAAAGTAACAGATGCTTTGGTAAAGGAAGCTTATGAGCGCAATAGTTATGATATAAATGCCTCACATGTTTTAGTACGTTTAGATGGTAATGCAAAGGATACAATAGATGCATACAATCAGGTTTTAAAATTAAGAGAACGTGTATTACAAGAAGGGTTTGATGCTGTAAAAGCAGATGTGCATAACGGAAAAACCATTTTCTTAGAAGATTTGGGGTATTTCTCAGCCTTTAAAATGGTTTATGATTTTGAAACAGCAGCGTTTAATACACCAAAAGGTGAAATTTCGATGCCTTTTAGGACACAGTTTGGCTACCATGTTGTTAAGGTTAACGATAAGCGCAAATCTAGAGGAACCATTACTGCAGCTCATATCATGATAGCCTTACAGCAAAAAGATACACTTTTAGATCCTGAAGAGCGCATTAATGATATTTATAAAAAACTACGACAAGGTGAAAAGTTTGAGTCTTTAGCAAAACAATTTTCAGACGATAAAAGTTCTGCTAGAAATGGTGGAAAGTTATCTGCTTTTAAAAGTGGTCAGTTAAGTTCAACAATTTTCGAGGATCAAGCTTTTGCTTTAAAAAATGATGGAGATATAAGTCAACCTTTTAAATCTGAATATGGCTGGCATATTGTTAAACGTATAGAGCTACAGCCAATTCAATCTTTTGAAGAATTAAAGCCTTCAATAGAGTCTAAAGTAAAAAGAGACTCTAGGTCTCAGCTTATAAATGAAGCTATGGTTGATGCCTTAAAGAAGCGTTATCAAATTTCATACAATCCAGAGGCTAAAGAATATTTTACTTCGCTATTAGATGGTAATTACTTTACACGTTCTTGGAGGTTGCCAGAAGATTTTGAAAACGATAAAACAGTCTTTACTATTGGTAACCAATCATTTTCTTATTCAGAATTTGGCCGTCATCTTATGTCGGCACAGCGTAACTATGCAAACAAAAAGGGAGACTTTTCTGTAGTTGTAGACAAAGAGTTTGAAAAGTTTTTCGAAAAATCAATTCTACAGTACAGAGAAGATAACCTAGAGTCAGAGAATGAAGACTTTGCAAATATCCTAAAGGAATATAGAGATGGTTTACTATTGTTTGATTTAATGGAAAAGGAAATCTGGAATAAAGCCTCTAAAGATAGTGTTGGCTTGCAAGAATATTATCAAAAGCATAAAGATAAGTACCAATGGAGTGACCGTATAGATGTGGTGATAGCAACTTCAGCTGATGAGAATTTTGCTAAGAAAGCCTCTAAAATGATGAAGAAAGATAAGTCTGAAGAAGATATAAGAAAAGCTTTGGATACCCAAGGCAAGAAAAACATCATTTTTACAAAAGGTATTTTTAATACAAATGACCCTAAACTTCCTGAAACCCTTAAAATAGAAGAGGGTGTTTCTGAAATCTATTCCCACAACGACGCGTTTCATGTTATAAATATTAAAGCTGTACTACCAGCAGGACATAAAACTTTAGAAGAAGCAAAAGGTAACGTGATAAATGATTATCAAAATGAGATTGAAGCGAATTGGATTGATAGTCTTTATAAACGCTTTAAGGTAGAAGTGAACGAAAAGGCCTTAGAAAGGGTAAAGGCAAAAATAAATAATCAATAAATTTTCTTGAAGAAGACGTTCTGTATATTAGTTATATGTTTAGGCCATTTCAGCTGTGATTTTTTTAAAAAGACAGATGATAGAGAGCCCATTGCAAGGGTTAATGAAACATATTTATATAAAGAAGATGTAGAAGGCTTGGTGCCTGAAGGAACAAGTAGAGAGGATAGTTTAGTTATTGTTAATGGCTACATTAATCGCTGGGCGCGCCAATTGTTGCTTATGGATGGTGCGTTGTTAAATCTTTCTGAAGAAAAGCAAGAAGAATTCTCAAAACTGGTAGCTCAATATAAGAGTGATTTATATACCAAAGCGTATTTAGAAGGCCTAGTGAAAAAAAATATAGACACTTTAGTTAATCCAGAGGAAGCCAAAGTGTTTTATGAATCTAATAAAGAGTCCTTTAAATTAAATGATGATTTGTTGCAGTTGCGGTACATTAGTCTTCCGTTAAACCCAATAGATTTAGACACCATAAAAAAGAGATTTAAACGTTATGAAGCTAAGGACAAATGCTATTTAGATTCAATATCTATGCAGTTTAAATCGTACTCATTAAATGATTCTATTTGGGTAAAATACAGTCAGGTTGTAGATAAAGTTCCTGTGGTAACACAAGAAAGTAAAGAGCAACTGTTAAAAAAATCTAATTTCTTACAGCTCAAAGATTCAATAAACCTATATTTGATGCATGTTAATGACATACGTCTGCAGAACGATTATGCGCCATTAGAGTATGTTAGTAAAACCATAAAACAAATTGTAATTAATAAGCGTAAACTAGAGCTTATTAAACAACTAGAAAAAGATATTTCAAAAGATGCAATTAAGAACAATAAATTTCAAATCTATAACTAAGGCTTTAAGCCTTTGTTGTTTTCTGTATGTAAGCACAATAGGTGCTCAAGAAATTATACAAGATGAGGTTGTAAAGGAAAAAGTAAAAGACTCTGTAGTTAATACAACCAGAGTAAAAGCTGACGGTGTAGCTGCTGTTGTTGGTGATTTTATTGTATTAGAGTCCGACTTAGATCGTGAGATAGCTCAGCTCGAAGCACAAGGAGCCGACTTAAGAGGAGTAACACGTTGCGAGCTTTTTGGTCTTCTATTAGAGAAAAAATTATATGCCCACCAAGCTATCCAAGACAGTATTGTAGTAAATGAGCTTTATATCAAATCTATGGTAGACCAGCAATTACAAGGTATTTTGGCGCAAACTGGAGGTGATATGGAAGGTATATTAAACTTCTACAAAAAAGATTCAGAACAAGCCTTAAGAGATGAGATGTACGAGATAAACAAAAATGGTTACCTCGAACAAGAAATGCGTAAGAAAGTTATTGATGAAGTTGAGATAACACCAGAAGAGGTAAGAACATTTTTTAATGAAATACCAAAAGATGAGAGGCCAACATTTGGAACAGAGCTAAAAGTTGCACAAATAGTTGTAATACCTGAGGTTACAGAAGAAGCTAAACAAGCGGTAATTGATAAATTAAAGGGATTTAAAAAAGATATAGAAGAAAATGGTGCCAAATTTGCAACAAAAGCATTGTTCTATTCCGAAGACTCAGGATCTAAAAACAATGGTGGTTTATTACCAACCATGAATAGAAAAAAGCCAAGAATGGTAAAGGAATTTAGAGATGTCGCTTTTAATCTCCAAGAAGGGGAAATTTCAGAACCTTTTGAAACGGATTTTGGTTTTCATATCATCTATTTAGAAAAAATTAGAGGTCAGGAATATGAAGTAAGACACATTTTATTGCGCCCAGAATTATCTCCTGAAACTATTCAAAAAGCACAAGAAAAGATTGAGAAAGTTAGAGAATTAATTGTAAGCGGTAAAACTACTTTTGCAGAAGCAGCAAGAGAGTTTAGTGACGAAGAAGAAACTAAATATGAAGGCGGTCGTTTAACAAATCCAACTACTCAAGATTTTAATTTTGAGTTGACTAAAATGGATACAGAAATGTACACCCAAATACAAGGTCTTAAGGATGGTGAGGTTAGTCAGGTTATACAAGATGAGGACAGAATTAACAACATTAAGTTTAAAATAATGACGGTAACAGATCGTATTGATGATCATGAAGCTGATTATGCAAGAGACTATTTAAAGATTAAAGAACTAGCACTACAAGACAAGCAGGTAAGAGCAATAGAAAAATGGCAAAAACAGGTGATTTCTGAGACTTATGTAAAGATTAATGGAGAGTACAGAGATTGCGAATACGCTAATAATTGGTTAAAAAACGAATAGTATATGTCTGATGTTGCTGTAATAGAAAACTTCGTAAACAAATACAAAACTCTTAAACAGGAAATTGCTAAAGTTATTATAGGTCAGGAAGATGTTGTTGACCAAATTTTGATATCAATATTTTCTGGTGGACATTCGCTTTTAATTGGTGTGCCAGGTTTGGCAAAAACTTTAATGGTAAATACCATTGCGCAAGCACTTGGTTTAGATTTTAAACGCATTCAATTTACACCAGATTTAATGCCTAGTGATATTCTAGGTAGTGAGATTTTAGATGAAAATCGAAATTTTAAATTTATTAAAGGACCCATATTTGCTAATATCATTTTAGCGGATGAGATAAACAGAACTCCACCAAAAACCCAGGCGGCACTTTTAGAGGCTATGCAAGAGCGGGCTGTAACCGTAGCAGGTCATCAATACAAATTAAGCTTACCGTATTTTGTTTTAGCAACACAGAACCCTATAGAACAAGAAGGGACTTATCCTTTGCCAGAAGCGCAGCTAGATCGTTTTATGTTTGCTATTAGATTAGAATACCCTTCTTTTAAGGAAGAAGTAGAAGTTGTAAAAGCTACAACTACAGACATACAGACTTCTGTTAAGGCATTATTTTCTGCACAAGAAATTATAGATTTTCAGAATGTAATACGTCGTATTCCTGTTGCGGATAATGTTATAGAATATGCAGTGTCTTTAGTGGCTAAAACAAGGCCAAACGAAGAAACTGCTGCAAATATAGTTAAGGAATTTGTGGATTGGGGAGCAGGTCCAAGGGCTTCACAAAATTTAATATTAGCAGCCAAAACTCATGCTGCTACGAAAGGAAAATTTTCTCCAGATATAGAAGATATTCAAGCTGTTGCGATAGGTATTTTAAGGCATAGAATTATTAAAAACTACAAGGCTGAGGCAGAAGGTGTTTCGGATGAAAAAATTATAAAAAGTCTTTTCTAAGTCCAATAGAATTTAATTATTCGGTAATTTGCTTCTTTTTAAAAAGAAAAAGTGACTTTAATTCGTTCCAAAAGAGTTTATGGTATAGATGTTATTAGGTCTATAGCCATTAGTTTGGTTTTAATTTCACATTGTACATATCTGCTTTATCCTAATAATAATACTATCATTTTATCCTTTATTAGAACACTAGGAGCTGTTGGTGTAGATTTGTTCTTTGTGCTAAGTGGTTATTTAATAGGAGGATTGTTACTAAAGAATATAGAATCAGGTAAAACGTCTTTATCACATTTGCTAATCTTCTGGAAACGACGTTGGCTTAGAACATTGCCTAATTATTTTTTGGTATTAGTGCTTAATGTCATTTTACTGCTAATTCTTGATGATGCTTTACCAAAAAACCTATGGCTTTACATTCCGTTTTTACAAAACTTTATAAGTCCACACCCTAATTTTTTTACAGAAGCATGGAGTTTATCTATTGAAGAGTATGCGTATTTAATGCTCCCTTTATTACTGTACTTGTCTTTTTTTATGTTTAAAAGGCACTTTAAGCAATTGTTTTTAAAGTTGACGCTTGCTATGATAATTGCGCTTTTTGCTTTTAAAATAAGTTATTATTTTAATGCTAATGTTACTAGTTATAAAGAGTGGAGTTCAGGGTTTAGAAAAGTAGTTTTATACCGAATAGATGCTATCTATTTTGGGTTTCTTTTAGTGTATTTTATTAAAAAATATAATACATTCTTCATGCAAAAGAAAAAGTTGTTTAGTGCCATAGCATTATTTGTTTTTGGTTCAACTCATCTTCTGATTTACTACTTTAGTTTGTATCCTCAAACACATTTAGGGTTATATGTTTTTTTGTATATACCTTTAGTGTTGTTAAGTTGTGCACTGCTTTTTCCTTATTTTATCGATTTAAAACAAAATGGGATTTTAAAAAATGTGTTTTATTTTATAAGTACTAGATCGTATGCAATCTATTTGGTGAACTATTCTTTGATTTTATTAACTGTTCAGAGATATTATGAAGTAGATCAAATATCTTTTTTTGCCAAGGTTTTGTTTTTAGTTTTATTCTTGTCATTAACTATTATTATAGCGCAAATAATCTATCTGTTTTTTGAGCGGCCGATACTGTCTCTTAGAGATAAATATGTTAGTAAATAGTCTGTTAATATTGACTAGAAAAAAATATACTTTGTTACGAATCAAGTATTAGAATGAAATCGTTAACAATACTCATTTTAATTAGCTATGCTTATATATAGAAGTTTAATAAGAAATATATATTCATTCTAAATAAGCTGAATTGTTAAATTTTTATTTAAATGGCAATTAAGATGTTAATAGTTAATGTAATGTATGTGAAAAATAACTTTTTGTGATTTATTTTCAACATTTTGGTAATTTCTTTACATATTTTCAAAAGCCCTTACTATTTTGTAATTTTGTGACACTTAAATTTAAAATAATTATCAACCTTTAAATATACTTTATGGCTTTTGACATTGATATGATAAAAGAGGTTTATTCTAACATGACTGAGCGCGTAGATGCAGCCAGAGATATTGTTGGAAAACCATTAACACTTTCAGAAAAAATATTATATGCTCATCTTTGGGATGGTAAACCTACAAAACCATTTACCAGAGGTAAGGATTACGTAGATTTTGCACCAGATAGAGTAGCATGTCAAGATGCGACAGCGCAAATGGCGTTGCTTCAGTTTATGCAAGCAGGTAAGCCAAAAGTTGCTGTTCCTACCACTGTACATTGTGATCACTTAATTCAGGCAAAAGAGGGTGCAGCTACAGATTTAAAACATGCAAATAACACAAGTAGTGAAGTTTTTAACTTTTTAGAATCTGTATCTAATAAATATGGTATTGGTTTCTGGAAACCAGGTGCTGGTATTATTCACCAAGTAGTTTTAGAAAATTATGCATTTCCAGGTGGAATGATGATTGGGACAGACTCGCATACGGTTAATGCTGGTGGACTAGGTATGGTTGCCATCGGTGTTGGTGGTGCAGATGCTGTAGATGTAATGGCTGGCATGGCTTGGGAACTTAAGTTTCCTAAACTAATAGGTGTAAGATTAACAGGAAAATTATCTGGTTGGACGGCACCAAAAGACGTTATCTTAAAAGTAGCCGAAATATTAACTGTAAAAGGTGGTACAGGAGCAATTGTTGAATATTTTGGACCAGGTGCTACATCTATGTCTTGTACTGGTAAAGGTACAATTTGTAACATGGGAGCTGAGATAGGAGCTACAACTTCTACATTCGGTTATGATGATTCAATGGAGCGTTATTTACGAGCTACAGATAGAGCAGATGTTGCTGACGAGGCTAATAAAATTAGAGAATATCTTACTGCAGATGCAGAGGTATATGCAAATCCTGAGCAGTATTTTGATCAGGTAATTGATATCAATCTTTCAGAGTTAAGCCCATTATTAAATGGTCCTTTTACTCCAGATTTATCAACACCTGCAGGTAAAGAGATGACAGAAAAGGCTACTGCAAATGATTGGCCTTTAGAGGTAGAATGGGGACTTATAGGTTCTTGTACAAACTCGTCTTATGAAGATTTATCAAGGGCATCTTCTATTGCTCAGCAAGCTTTAGACAAAGGATTAAAAACCAAGGCAGAATTTGGTATTAACCCAGGTTCTGAGCAAGTGCGTTATACAGCAGATAGAGATGGAATATTAGAAGTTTTTGAAAAATTAGACGCTAAAATATTCACTAATGCTTGTGGGCCTTGTATTGGGCAATGGGCTAGATATAGCGATCCTAAAAATGCACCAAAAAACAGTATAGTTCACTCGTTTAACAGAAACTTTGCTAAACGTGCTGATGGAAACCCTAACACTCATGCCTTTGTAGCATCACCAGAAATGGTTGCAGCAGTTGCTATTGCAGGTCGATTAGACTTTAACCCTATGACTGATAAGTTAATTAACGAGAATGGGGAAGAAGTAATGTTAGATGAGCCAACAGGATGGGAATTACCACCAAAAGGTTTTGAAGTAAAAGAAAATGGATACCTAGAGCCGGTTGCAGATGGTAGTGATGTAGAAGTAACTGTAAAGTCAGATTCAGAAAGGTTACAATTACTTACACCTTTTGAGCCTATTGGCGATTCTGTTACAGGTGCTAAATTATTAATTAAGGCATTTGGAAAATGTACAACTGACCATATTTCAATGGCTGGTCCTTGGTTACGTTTTAGAGGGCATTTAGATAATATTGCAAATAACACTTTAATTGGTGCTGTAAATGCTTTTAATAAGAAAACAAACTTCGTTAAAAATCAATTAACTGGTGAGTATGGTGGTGTGCCAGATACCCAAAGAGTATATAAGAAAAATGGTATTTGGTCTGTTGTAGTTGGTGATCATAATTATGGTGAAGGTTCCTCTAGAGAGCATGCAGCTATGCAACCTAGACACTTAGGTGTTGCTGCTGTTATAGTGAAATCTTTTGCACGTATCCACGAAACCAACCTAAAAAAGCAAGGAATGTTAGGTCTTACTTTTGCTAACGAAGCAGATTACGATTTAATTCAAGAAGATGATACATTTAACTTCTTAGATTTAAATGAGTTTGCACCAGATAAGCAACTACACGTAGAAGTTGTACATGCAGATGGTTCTAAAGATGTAATCGCTTTAAATCATACTTATAATGATGCACAAATTCAATGGTATAAAGAAGGTTCTGCACTTAATTTAATTAAGAAGCAAAATGCTTAACTAGTTTAAGCTTAATAGATAAATTGAAAACTCTCAGTTATTGGCTGAGAGTTTTTTTTTTGTTTTAAGTTGAAAGGATTGTAGAAAAGGGGCGACTTTATTAATAACTCAATTAAATCTTTCTTTAGTCATGAATTCTATCTGGATACTCGAAGATGTGAATTTGTTTAATTTACTCTGTCCTCATAAGTTTAAGCAGTATAAAGCGTGTCATACATTTGATGCCTATAAAAAAAGTGATTATATATATTTTGAAGAAGATGCCGCCAATAAGGTATATCTTATAGAAAAAGGAAAAGTGAAAATTGGCTATTATAATGAAGATGGCACAGAAGTGGTGAAAGCCATATTAAGAAAAGGGGAATTATTTGGAGAAAAAGCAATTCTAGGTGAAGAAAAGCGCGATGAATTTGCTCAGTCCTTAGATAATCAAACATCAATTTGTCCTGTAGGAGTAGATACAATGCACGATTTAATGAGGGACAATAAGACTTTTGGTCTTAGAATATATAAGTTTATTGGTTTTAAGTTTAAAAAGTTAGAACGAAGACTTCAATTATTACTCTTTAAAGATTCTAAAACTCGATTAATGGAATTTTTGCAAGAACTCTGTTCAGATTATGGCTATGATTGTGAGAAAACGGGAGACCACATTATTAATCATCCTTACACACAAAAGGATATAGCATCTCTAATAGGAATTTCTCGTCCCACATTAAATATCTTAATGAATGAACTTAAAGAGGCAGATGTTATAGATTTTAATCGTAGGCAAATTAGAATTTTCAGTACTTCGGTTTAATTTTGTTGTTAATGAAGAATAACTTTAAAAAGAGCAATATTATATTTATAATTTTAATCTTATTGCTCATAATTCCGCAAACGAGACAATCTATTCAAATATGGCTTCATAAGGGAATCGCCTTAATTAATCCCGTAAATGAGGTTTCGCCAGATAAAAGAGTTAGACTAGAAAGTTATGATTGGCAGTTGGTAAATGAAAACAAAGCTACTTATAATTTGAAGCAAGCTGAAGGAAAGGTAGTATTAATAAACTTTTGGGCAACTTGGTGTCCTCCTTGCATTGCTGAAATGCCAAGTCTTCAGGATTTGTATAATGATTACGGTGATAAGGTGGAATTTTTATTTATTACTACCGACAGTTTTGAGACAGTACAAGCATTCAAAACTAAAAATAACTACACGTTTCCGGTTTATATCAGAAGGTCTGATTATCCAAAAGAATTAATTACAAGGTCTATACCTCGTACCCTAATTGTTAATAAACAAGGAGATATCATTATAGACAAATCAGGTGCTGTAGATTGGAACAGTGATAATATTCGTGCCCAATTAGATCAATTGCTAGCTGAATAATTATTTAAAATATTTAAAAGGTACAATGAGCATACCAAAGTTTTCACCATGTTCTTTTCCTAGATGTTTATGGTGAATTTTATGAGCACGTCTAACGCCTCTTGCATATTTGTTATCAATATTTCTTAGCCATTTAAAACGCTGATGAATAAAAATGTCGTGTACAACAAAATAGGCAATACCATAAAATAAAATGCCTAAGCCAATAGGTAGCGTGTACCAAACGTCTTCATAGCCCCAAAGGTAAAAGCATGCCATACTAACTACGGCATAGAAAATAAAAAAGGCATCATTGCGCTCAAACCAACTGTCATGGTCTTTTTGGTGATGGTCTTTGTGTAAGCTCCATAGAAATCCGTGCATGATATATTTGTGCGTAAACCAAGCGTTAAATTCCATGATAAAAAACGTTCCTAAAAAGATTAATATCCAATAAAAAGTCTGCATAATACTTGGGTTATGAGTTATAATAAATTTAAATGAAATTTGACGTAACTACGTGTAAGTAGCTCAATTTTTTTATAATTAGGTACTCTAATTCTAGCTGATTTTATTTCTAAAGCAGGTGTTTGCTTTAATTTTTGCAGCAATTTGTTGTAATAACGATAAGCCATAAATACACCAAATCGAGCCTCGAGAGGTAAACGTTTTATGCCTTGTAAGCCTTTGGCAAAATCTGCTTCAATATCGTCTATAATTGCTTTTTTTGAGGCTTCATCTAATTGATTTAAATCTGTGTTAGGGAAATAGGTGCGACTCAAATC
Source organism: Winogradskyella poriferorum (assembly GCF_036553625.1). Lineage (NCBI taxonomy): Bacteria > Pseudomonadati > Bacteroidota > Flavobacteriia > Flavobacteriales > Flavobacteriaceae > Winogradskyella > Winogradskyella poriferorum. The sequence goes on along the minus strand of NZ_JAZHOU010000007.1, from coordinate 22,563 downwards.
TTCAAAATCAGCTTTTAGGTCTCTTAAGAAATTTACTTTTTGAAAAGCAGAGCCTAAACTCATGGCAGAGTCTTTAAGATCTTCGTATTTTTCATTATCTCCTTTTACAAAAACTTTAAGGCACATTAACCCTACAACATCGGCAGAACCGTAAATGTAATTTTTATATTCTTCTTCGGTGAGATAGTCTTTTTTATGCAAATCTAATCGCATACTGTTCATAAAAGCTTCAACAAGATGTTTGTCTATATTGTATTTATGATAGGTATCCTGAAAAGAATTGAGAATAGGGTTTAGACTTATTTTATCAGCTAATGCAGCCTCTAAGTCAGCTTCAAAATTATTGAATAACTTTTCTTTGTTATAATCATGAAATGTGTCTACAATCTCATCTGCAAAACGGACAAAGCCATATATATTGTATATATCTTGTCTAATACTGTCTGAAAGCATCTTTGTGGCCATAGAAAAAGATGTACTGTAAGCATTGGTTACTAACTTGCTACATTCTTTGGAAACGTTGTCAAAAATTGATTTCATAATGCGGTCTTTTTCTTAGGGATTAAACATTTTTTTTATGAATAAGTTCAGAAACTAATTTACCAGATATTAACGATGGTGGAACACCAGGTCCTGGTACTGTTAGTTGTCCTGTAAAGTAGAGTCCGTCTACTTTTTTGCTTTTTAAATTTGGTCTTAAAAAAGCAGTTTGTCTCAAGGTGTTTGCCATACCGTAGGCATTTCCTTTATATGAATTGTATTCACTTATAAAATCCTTAACACAAAAGGATTCTTTAAATAGAATATTGTCTTTTACTTTTTGGTTAGTTAAGCTTTCAAATCGATTTATAATTATATCAAAATATTGTGTTCTTAACTCGGCAGTGTCTTCTAAACCTGGCGCTATAGGAATAAGAAAAAAACCTGTTTCACATCCTTCTGGAGCCATACTTTTATCTGTTACTGAAGGGAAGTTAACATAAAATAATGGATTTTCAGGCCATTTTGGATTATCATATATATCCTCAGCATGTTTTTCAAAGTCTGTATCAAAAAATAAATTGTGATGCTCAATATCATTCAGCTTCTTATTAAAACCAACATAAAAGAGCAGAGAAGAAGGGGCAAAGGTCCTCTTGTCCCAGTAGGCTTCAGAATATTGTCTGTAGTTTTTATCTAATAAAGTTTCAGAATGATGATAGTCAGCACCGCTCAAAACAACATCTGAGGCTACAAATTTACCGTTAACAGTAATTCCGGTAGTTTTTCCGTTTTCAACATTAATCTTTTCAACAGTACTGTTGGTGTGTATAGTTACACCTAAGCTTTCAGCTAAACTTCTCATGGCCTTAATGATTTCGTACATACCTCCTTTAGGATGCCATGTACCTAGGCCAAAGTCAGCAAAATTCATAAAACTATAAAATGAAGGAGTTTGACTAGGTTTTGCTCCTAAGAACAAAACAGGAAACTCTAGTGTAGATATTAATTTAGGATTTTTAAACTTTTTTCTAACCTCAGTACTTATTGTTTTAAAAAAACGATCCACACGTGTAATGGTGTCTTTTGTAACTAATTCTAATGGTGATATACCAGGTTTTAAAACTACTTTGTTTATAGCAATATTATAATGGTCTTGTGCTTGGGCAATAAATTTACGCAATGGTTTAGAACTACCAGATTCTATGCGTTCAAATTCTTCACAAATTTGATCCATGTGGTCGCCAATAGTGATAACATCATCCGAAAAGAAAATTTTATAGGCAGGGCTTAATTTATCTAATACATAGTAGTCGCTGGTACTTTTGTTAAAGTCGTTAAAGAATTTTTCAAAGATATCTGGCATCCAGTACCAGCTTGGTCCTATATCAAATGTAAAACCATCTTTAATCAGTTGTCTCGCTCTTCCTCCTACGGTTTTATTTTTTTCGAATATGGAAACATTATACCCTTCCTTAGCAAGGTAACATGCCGCTGATAGCGAAGAAAAGCCTGAACCGATTATTGATATGGTCTTATTCATTAGTCTATTGAGCTTGTAAGGGATTTTATGGACTTAAACGTTTTTATTTGTTTTGGTAAATTTTCTGTATCAGAACTTTCTAGTATTTTACCCAAAAGCCATAGACTTGAGTTATTATTTTTAAGTAATGTATCTTCAAAATTCTCAAGGTATTTATGTACATCTTCTGTGCTTGGACTTACTGTTAAATATGAAATAAATATGATATCATCATAATAGTTTTGTAAATCGCTTAAGCTTGTAATGGGTACACTTTGACCTAAATAAATGCAATGACACCCTTTTTTAGACAAGAGGTAATTGACAAACATTAAACCAAGTTCGTGTATTTCATTTTCAGGTAAATAAAGTACAAAGGTTTTTGTTGACTTATATTCTTGTTTGACTTGTATTAGCTCTGTGTTAATTAAAATTTTCTGCCTTATTAAGCCTGAGATAAAATGCTCATGCGCTGGCGTAATGGTGTCTGTTTGCCAAAGCAATCCTATTTCAGTTAAAAGCGGAATAAAAATATTGTAGAAAATACTTTCGAAATCTATATCTTTTAATAGAGATTCATAGGTTTTGTAAAATAAAGATTGATCAAAATTTAGCATTGATAGCTTAAACGCATTAATGGCATGACTTTCTAAATTGTTTTCGTTTGCAATCTCTTTAACAAGGTTTGGTATTTGTTCTTCGTCTATTGTGGCAATTTTAGATATTTTATATCCATTGTTATTAAGATAGCTAACATTAAGTAGTTTTTGAAAATTAGCTAAGTCGTAATATCTTATATTGGTGTCGGTTCGTTTAGGTTGTAGTAAATTATAGCGCTTTTCCCATATTCTTATGGTATGTGCTTTAATTCCAGTAAGATTTTCTAAATCTTTAATACTAAATTGACTCTTAATATTGTTCATTTATTTTCAAAATAAGTTAAACAAAAATAAGATTTTAAATAATAGCATTAATAGAATTAACAAAAATTAATGAAAAATTTGTTGTTAAGGTATCTTAGTTAGAGTAGAAGATGATAAATTTTTAGAAATAAGAAAATAATTGTGCGCACGAGAAGACTCGAACTTCCACGACCTAAACGGTCACTGGCCCCTCAAGCCAGCGCGTCTACCAATTCCGCCACGTGCGCAAAATGAAAAGTAAATATAAAAAAAAAGTTAAGCAATGATGCTTAACTTTTGTGACCGGGCTGGGGCTCGAACCCAGGACCCTCTCCTTAAAAGGGAGATGCTCTACCAACTGAGCTACCCGGTCTAACATTAAATGTGCTTCTCTAATGCGGGTGCAAATATATAATGTTTAATTAATAAAACAACACTTTTTTTATTTAAATTTTTGTTTTTTTATTTTGATTAAGTTTGGTGCCTAATTTTTAAATAATTAAGTCTTATGATAGTTGCTTTAATGGGATATATGGGTTCTGGTAAATCTACAATAGGTAAGAATTTAGCTACTGTGTTGAATTACAATTTTTTAGACTTAGATGACTATATTTCTGGACAAGAAAACAGTTCAATTAATGACTTATTTAAGAATAAAGGTGAAATATATTTTAGAAAAAAAGAAGCCTATTATTTAAATGATGTTTTAACTTCAAAGGATGATATAGTCTTAGCCTTAGGTGGTGGTACTCCTTGCTATGGTAACAATATTACGTTGCTTAAACAGTCTGAAAAAGTTAAGTTATTTTACTTAAAAATGTCAATTCCACAGCTTACGGAAAGATTATTTAAAGAAAAAGATAGCAGACCTTTAATAAGTCACCTTAAAACTAAAGAAGAGCTTACAGAATTTATAGGTAAACATCTATTTGAGCGTACACAATATTACAATCAATCGCCAAATATTATTTTATCAGACAATAAATCTATAAAAGAGCTTTTAGAAGAAATTGTTAAGACTTTAATCTAAATAAGCCTCATAGGGTTGTTTAGAGAGGTTGACATGTACATGCTCAAAAAGAGAAGTAGATAAAGAAATACCTTTGAAATCTGCCTTTACAGGAAATTTTTTGTGATTACGGTTTACTAAAACAGCAGTTTTAAATTGTTTTAAAGGGACATCTAAAAAGTGCTTTATTCCATAAATTAATGTGCTGCCTGAGTTTAGAACATCATCAATTAAAACTATAGACTTATTAGCGTAGTCTTCACTTTTTATGGATGTTTTAATTGGGTTGATTGGTTCGTTTTTATCAACAGTAACTTTACAAAGTGTAGAATTGATATCAGAAATTTTATCGAGCTGTGATTTTATTTTTTTAGCAAGGATGTAACCATTACTTTCAATACCTGCAATTACAATTTCAGTTTCATTTACGTTGCTCTCGTATATCTGGTAAGATATGCGTCTTATTTTGTGCTCAATTTCTTTATGGCTTAAAATAGTATTCTTTGTAAGTGCCATGGTAGGTATGTTGTTTTTTAGTAAGTAAATAAAATTACAGTCGTTCAAAGATAAAAAACAGTTCTTTACCTTGTCTTTCTTTTATAGAATTTGTTGCGCGTTCTAGTATTTTAATTTTAAAATATTTACTGAAGATTGCTTCGTATTCGTCTTTGTTACCTCCAAAAGGTGGACCAGACTCTGTTAATGGAAAATCGAACAGTAATCCAACTAGCTTACCGTTAGGCTTTAATAGTTGATACATTTTTTCTACGTATTGCTTCCTTAAATCAGGGTTTAATGCGCAGAAAAAAGTTTGTTCTATGATAAGATCAAATTTACTATTAAGCTCAAAGAAATCATGATGTAGTAATTGTTCGTCAGGAAAATCTTTCACCCTGTTTCTTAAATTTTCTAGCGGTTGTTTGGCAATATCTAGGACAAAAGTATTTGTAAACCCTTTACCCCATAACAATTCGGCTTCAAAACTATTACCAGCGCCAGGAATTAAAATTGAAATAGACTTATTATCTAATTGTTCTATATATTTTTTTATTGGTGGTGATGCATATCCAATATTCCATCCAGTTTTATTTTCTTCATATCTGTGTTCCCAATAAGCTTTGTCAAATTTATTCTTCATCATCGTTATAAAAACTATTTATATCTCGTCTATCTTTTTTAGTTGGTCTTCCGGTTCCTTTTTTACGGTAGTAGTCTTTACTGTACTTTAAAAGTTCTTTGGCAGCAAAAGCTTCTTTAGGAGTAGTGTCTATTCTGTAGATATCTACTAACTTAGCGCCAACCCGATTGGGAGGTATGTCATTAACTGTTAATTGATAAGTGATTTGATCTTTTCTTAATTCAATTTTATCAGTTGGGTAGACTTCCCTCGACGGCTTTGCTACACTATCGTTTATCTTAATTTGTCCTTTTTTGCAGGCTTGCGTTGCCAAACTTCTAGTTTTGTAATAGCGTATACACCATAAATATTTATCAATTCGCATATATTTTTAACTAAAATCTACGTTAACCTTTTGGCATAAAAATATTAATTTAATGTATCTTGCGCCACATAATTAAAGCAATAATGAATATTTGATATGATTTGTGGTTAATCCTATCAAAAAATAGTAATTAGAATATGAAATCAATAAAATTTATAGTTTGTTTATTATTAGTAACAGTTTTTGTAATTTCTTGCAAAGATGATGATGTTACTGTTCCTGATGTAGTGGTAAGAGATAGAGGAGAGCAGCAATTAGCAGATAGCGACTCGCTTGTAGCTTATCTTTCTACGCACTATTACAATTCAGATTTCTTTCTTACAGGAACGAATCATAAATATTCAGATATAGTTATTACTGAGCTCGCAGAAGGCGAAGATGTGCCAGCAGGACATACTTTACTTTTAGATGCCGTAGAAACCCATAGTACTACTTATGAAGATACAGATTATGATTACTATGTTTTAAGATTAAATCAAGGTGCTGGTGACTCTCCAAGATTTACAGATCAAGTAAGAATGCGATACGAAGGTTTTACACTAGTAGATGGAACTGTTTTTGATTCCCTTGCTACACCTGAAGATTTATTTTTAACAGGAGCTGGATTTACTCCAGGTCTTATCAGAGCTTGGCAATTAGTTGTACCAATGTTTAATTGTGCGGACAGTTTTATGAACTCAGGTGGTATAACAAACTATAACAATTTTGGTTTAGGTGTAATGTTTGTACCTTCTGGCATTGGATATTTTTCAGGAACTGGCTCTGGTAGTATAGCATCTTATTCTAATCTTGTATTTAAGTTTGAACTGTTACAATACGAAGAAGTAGACCATGATGCAGATGGTATCCCTTCTTATGTGGAGGATTTAGATGCTAATTTAGATGTATTTGAAGATGATACAGATGAGGATTTAGCTCCTAATTATATAGATCAAGATGATGATAATGATGGTGTATTAACTATTAATGAGTTAGTGCCTACTACTTACACTGTTGACACAAATATGGGAGAAACAGAGCCAACGTTAGCAAGTAATGAGTATGAATTAAATAGATCTACTTCCAACGGTATTATTACAATAAATACTGTTACAGCTGTAGACTCTGATAATAATGGTACACCAGACTATTTACAAGAAGACATTGCTATAAATTATAATGAAGAGGAGGAATAGAAATATGCTTCATTAAGAAATAAAAAAAGCCGCTTTTAGCGGCTTTTTCTATTTATATGGTTTGCTAATTTATAAAGCAATAGATAAACTTAGTATTAACTGATCTGGTCTTGTATCAATTCTACTAGAAACACTGGTGCCTAAATTATTATTTATAAACGTAGCTTCGTTATCATTAAAACCTCTTTCGTATCTCAGGTCAATCCCTACTTTATTAAAATTAAGACCTATACCAAAATTTAACCCAACAGAGAAATCGTCTTCAACATTGTCAATATCAATACCTTCAAACTCTGTGTCTAGAATATATTGTAGTGAAGGACCACCAAATACACTTACAGGTCCTAAAACTTTAATTCCAACTAAAAGAGGTGCATCTAATTTCTTAATATTAAATGCGTTGTCATCGTAATCACTTTTTGTTGCTGTATAAACAAGCTCTGGCCTAAAGTAAAACTGGTTTCCAATTTTGCCAAATAGTCCTACATGATAGCCAATGTTTCGGTCTGGATTTTTGGCGTTATCACCAATGGATTCAAAATAATCACCATTAGCGCTGTAATTTAAACCACCTTTAAAGCCAAAGGCACTACCTTTTTGTGCATGCGCACTTAATCCAACAAATGCCAGAACTACAGCTAGTAGAGCTGCTTTTTTCAAATTTTTCATATTGTTCGTTTTTAAGATTAGGTATCTAATATCAAAAACGTTGCCAAAATGAAGTTATTTTCTTTTCAGTACTTTTTTTGCAGCTTCTTGTATGGCAGAGCTGTTTAAACCGTACTTGTCCATAAGCTGTGCAGGTGTGCCAGATTCTCCAAATGTGTCTTTTGTAGCAACAAATTCTTGAGGTGTTGGGTTGTGCTGCGCTAATACTCTTGCAACACTTTCTCCAAGACCACCTAAATAATTGTGTTCTTCTGCGGTTACGACACATCCTGTTTTAGAAACTGAATCTAAAATTGCTTTATCATCTAATGGTTTTATAGTGTGAATGTTTATCACTTCAGCACTAATTCCATTATCATTTAAAACTTTTGCAGCCTCTAAAGCTTCCCAAACCAAATGGCCTGTTGCTACTATAGTAACATCGTTTCCGTCAGTAAGTTTTACAGCTTTTCCAATTTCAAATTTGCCATTTTCTGGTGTGAAATTAGGTACTTTAGGACGACCGAATCTCAAATATACAGGACCATCGTGTTTTGCTATAGCTAAAGTTGCAGCTTTAGTTTGGTTATAATCACAAGTGTTAATTACAGTCATTCCTGGTAGCATCTTCATTAAGCCTATATCTTCTAAGATTTGATGAGTTGCACCATCTTCACCCAATGTAACACCAGCATGCGAAGCACAGATTTTTACATTTTTATGAGAGTAAGCAACACTTTGACGAATTTGGTCGTAAACTCTACCAGTAGAAAAGTTAGCAAATGTGCCTGTAAACGGAATTTTACCTCCTATTGTCATACCTGCAGCCATACCAATCATATTAGCTTCTGCAATACCTACTTGAAAGAATCGTTCTGGATGATTGGCTTTAAAATCATCCATTTTAAGAGATCCAGTTAAATCAGCACAAAGCGCTACAACATTTTCATTTGTTTGTCCTAACTCTGTTAAACCAGCTCCAAAACCAGAGCGTGTATCCTTATTTCCTGTGTTTGTATATGTTTTCATTCTGTGATTTTGAAACTATGATTAATAGTAAGTGTTTTTTTAGTGTTATCTACGTTGATGGCTTCGATTAAAACAGACCCTTTCTCGTCTAATGCTTTTAAAATTAGACCATCAGGTAAATCAACTGTTATTTGCCCTTTGCTAGAGGTCATTCTTAGCATTAAACCTACAAACTTTGAAAAAAACACGTTATTCTTACAGTTTAGATTATCTGCTACTGAAATAGTAATTGCTTCAGAAGGTTCGAAGTCTGGATATAGTTTGTAGGTACTAGTTTTAAAATCTACAACACTATCTTCTTCTTTTATATCTTCAGTAATAAGATTAATATTTTCATTTATTGCATCCTTTTCATCTACTGGTAGTATGTTTTCAATATCTAAATTGGCATATATTATGCTTTCAGCGAATTTGAAAAAAATAATTAGTTTATCATTTTCAGCACTGTAGATTAAATTAAATTGTGATCCTTCTATTTTATTAGCACCACCTAGAAAAACAGATTTTCCAAACTCATTTGTTAGTAAATCATCATTAGTCCATAGGTACTTTCCATCTTTGTCAAAACCTATAGAAATTGTGTCAATTGTTTTTTTTCGCTCATTAGGAATAGCGTAGTCAACAGTATAATCTATATCGATTACAGTTTCTTGCGAAAAGGAAACTAAAGTTGCTAAAAGAAATATAAATAGTAATTTTTTCATCTTAATAGTCTCCAAGAGTTTCTTCGTTCTGTACTAAACCTGTTGCTAATTGCTCATCGTTTGGTGCTTTACCATGCCATGCGTGTGTGTGCATCATAAAATCTACACCATTACCCATTACAGTTTTTAGTAATACACATACAGGCTTGCCATTTCCTGTTAAGGATTTTGCGTTTTGCATACCTTCTAAAATAGCTTCAATGTTATTACCATCTTCTATTTCTACAACAGTCCAACCGAAAGCCTCAAATTTTGCCTTTATGTTGCCCATAGGTAAAACAGTATCGGTTGACCCATCTATCTGTTGTCCGTTCAGGTCGATAGTAGAAATAAGATTATCTATTTTATTTCCGGCAGCATACATAATGGCCTCCCAGTTTTGACCTTCTTGTAGTTCACCATCTCCATGTAAACTATATATAAGATGGTTATCGTTGTTTAATTTTTTAGACTCAGCAGCACCAATAGCTACAGACATTCCCTGACCTAAAGAACCAGACGCTATTCTTATACCTGGTAAGCCTTCGTGCGTTGTTGGGTGACCTTGTAGTCTAGAATCTATTAATCTGAATGTGTTTAACTCTTCAACTGGAAAATAACCAGTTCGTGCAAGTACACTGTAAAATACAGGTGAGATATGACCGTTAGATAAGAAAAATAAATCTTCGTCTATACCATCCATATCAAAACCGTCTTTGGTTTCCATTATTTCATTGTAAAGGCATACGAAAAATTCTGCACAACCTAATGATCCTCCAGGATGACCAGAATTTACTTTGTGTACCATGCGTAGGATATCTCTACGAACTTGAGTGGTTAAATCTTCTAATTGTTGAATATTAGACATGTTTTTTAGCTTAAATTAATGCTGCAAAAGTAGCTTTTTAATAGTCCTATTCAAAAACCCTAAACTCTCACTTATTAACGATTTTGAAGAATTGCTAACAATTTTTGAATTTAATTAAGACTCGAATGTATTTGAGTTATTTATATTTGCCACCAGACTTATATATATGAAATTTAATCGCGTAGCAGAAGATAAGGAAACGAAGGCAAGAGCAGGTGTTATATCCACTGATCATGGTCATATAGAAACACCAATTTTTATGCCTGTTGGTACAGTAGCAACAGTAAAAGGTGTGCATCAGCGCGAACTAAAGAATGACATTAATCCCGATATTATACTAGGGAATACATACCACTTATACCTTAGACCTCAGACTCCTATTTTAGAACAAGCAGGAGGACTTCATAAGTTTATGAATTGGGACCGCAATATTTTGACGGATTCTGGTGGTTATCAGGTTTATTCTTTATCCGCAAATAGAAAAATAAAAGAGGAAGGTGTAAAATTTAAATCTCACATAGATGGTAGTTATCATGTGTTTACACCAGAAAATGTTATGGAAATTCAACGGTCAATTGGTGCGGATATCATTATGGCTTTTGATGAATGTACGCCTTATCCATGCGATTATAACTATGCAAAACGATCAATGCATATGACGCATCGTTGGCTAGAGCGATGTATGACGCATTTAGAAAAAGTACCGTTTAAGTATGGTTACGAACAAACATTTTTTCCAATAGTACAAGGTAGTACCTATAAGGATTTAAGAATACAATCTGCTGAATATATAGCAAATGCCGGAGCGCAAGGAAATGCTATCGGAGGCTTGTCAGTTGGAGAACCAGCAGAAGAGATGTATGCTATGACAGAAGTGGTTTGTGATATTTTACCAGAGGAAAAGCCTCGTTATTTAATGGGAGTTGGCACGCCTATCAATATTTTAGAGAATATTGCGTTAGGTGTAGATATGTTTGATTGTGTTATGCCTACCAGAAATGCCAGAAATGGTATGCTGTTTACAGCACATGGCACCATAAATATTAAAAATAAAAAATGGGCTGATGATTTTTCGCCTATAGATGAAATGGGAATTACCTTTGTAGATACAGAGTACAGTAAAGCATATTTAAAGCATCTATTCTCAGTAAATGAGTTGTTAGGAAAGCAAATAGCTACAATTCATAATTTAGGATTTTATTTATGGCTGGTAAGAGAAGCTAGAAAACACATTATTGAAGGTGATTTTAAAATTTGGAAAGAAAAGATGGTTAAACAAATGGATAAAAGATTGTAGTAAGTGAAAATCTTAGATTGGTACATACTTAAGCGCTATTTGTTAACATTTTTAATGATGTTATTGCTGTTTATTCCTATAGGAATTACAGTAGATTTAGCCGAAAAAGTAGGGAAAATAATAGAAAATGAAGCACCTTTTAGTGAGGTTACAGCCTATTACATAGACTTTACGGTCTACTTTGCCAATCTGTTATTTCCTTTGTTCTTATTTTTATCTGTAATCTGGTTTACATCTAAGCTAGCCAACAATACAGAGATAGTAGCTTTTTTAAGCTCAGGAGTATCTTTTACTAGATTTTTAAGACCCTATTTAATAGGGGCAACAATTGTAGCTGCCATTGCTTTGGTTTTGGGAATGTATTTGGCGCCTATAGCTAGTCAAGGGTTTAATGAGTTTAAATACAAATACCTTAAGAAGCACAAAAAAATACAAGAAACAAGGCACGTTTACCAGCAAATAAATGATAATGATTATATATATGTGAGCAGTTTTGTACCAGCAAGTAAGATAGGTCAAAACTTCACTTATGAGCATTTCGAAGGCAACGAACTAAAGTATAAAATTTTTGCTGACAATATTAGATATGTTGAAAGAGATAGTAGTTATAGACTTATCTCATATGTAAAACGTTCATTTGAAAACGGAGTAGAAACTGTGGAAAAACTTCGTAGAAAGGACACCATATTTCCTTTTGAATTAGAAGATTTAACACCAGTTGAATATGCAGCAGAGACCAAATCTTATAGTGAACTTTTAAGGTTTATTGAGTCAGAAAAAAAGAAAGGATCAAAAAATATAGGAAGATATGAAGTGGTAAAACTTAAAAAATGGAGTTTACCAGTTTCAATATTTATATTAACTATTATTGCCGTCGCAGTGTCGTCAGTTAAACGTAGAGGTGGCATGGGAGTTAACTTAGCGTTTGGTATTGCTATAGCTATGATTTATGTCTTTTTTGATAAAATATTTGGGGTTATGGCAGAGCAGTCCAATTTTTCGCCTGTTATAGCAGTATGGTTTCCTAATATAATATTTGGTATTTTAGCTGTATACCTCCTACAAAATGCCAAACGCTAGATTAAAGGATTATCTTCATTTACATTTTCTGGTTTTTATAGCTGGTTTTACAGCAATTCTAGGTAAGGAAATTTCAGCAGGTGCTACAGCAATTGTATGGTATAGAATGGCAATAGCAGCTGTTTTAATGTTTATCTATATAAAAATTATAAAGCTCAATATTAAGGTGAGTAAAGAGGCAGTTATAAAGTTCTCTGTTGCTGGCGTTATAATTGCTTTACATTGGATTACCTTTTTTGAATCTATAAAACAATCTAACGTTTCTATTGCGTTAGCTATGTTTTCTTCAGGAGCTTTTTTTGCGTCATTTATAGAGCCAATATTTTTTAAAAGACGTGTTTTGGTTTATGAAATAGGTTTTGGATTAATAGTAATACTTGGAGTATTTCTAATTACAAGTAGTGAGTTAAAATATATCAATGGTATCATATTGGGATTACTATCTGCGCTTTTTTCAACCTTATTTGCTGTTATAAATGGACGATTTATCGAAAAGTATAATTCAACAGTCATTTCATTTTATGAGTTTATAAGTGGAGTTTTATTTTTAAGTTTATTCATACATTTTTCCGGAATACATTTTAATGAAAGTTTCTTCACACTTACGCAAATAGATTGGGTTTACATTTTTATTTTAGCTTCGGTATGTACAGCTTATGCTTTTATTGGTGCAGTTGAGGTAATGCGATACATAAGTCCTTTTACGGTGATTTTAACCTACAACTTAGAGCCAATTTATGGTATAATATTAGCGTTATTTCTTTTTCCTGAAACCGAGCAGATGTCTTCTCAGTTTTATTTTGGAGCAACTTTAATAATAGTAATAGTCCTGTTTGATGCTTTGTTGAAAAACAATAAAGCTCGAAAACGAAAAAAGATGCCTGTTAACAATTGAAGTTTGTATATTTGTAGACTTAATTAACTAAAAACTAACTTCAAATTGTATGGAATATTTAGAGTTTGAATTACCCATAAAAGAATTAGAAGAGCAGCTTGATAAATGCCAAATTATTGGAAAAGAGAGTGATGTAGATGTTACAGAAACCTGTAAACAGATCGAGAAAAAGCTAGCTGAAACTAAAAAAGAGATATACAAAAATCTTACGGCTTGGCAACGTGTTCAGTTGTCTCGTCACCCTAACAGACCATATACACTAGATCATATCAAAGCACTTTGTGGAGATTCTTTCTTAGAATTACATGGAGACAGAAATGTTAAGGATGATAAGGCTATGATTGGCGGTTTGGGTAAAATCGGTGACCAAACATACATGTTTATTGGTCAACAAAAAGGATACAATACCAAAACAAGACAATATAGAAACTTCGGAATGTCTAACCCAGAAGGTTATCGTAAGGCATTACGTCTTATGAAGTCTGCTGAAAAATTCGGAATACCTGTTGTAACTTTGATAGATACTCCTGGTGCTTATCCAGGATTAGAAGCAGAAGAAAGAGGACAAGGCGAAGCTATTGCAAGGAATATTTTAGAAATGTCTCGTTTAAAAGTGCCAATTATAACGATTATTATTGGTGAAGGAGCTTCTGGAGGAGCTTTAGGAATTGGAGTGGGAGACAAGGTTATGATGTTAGAAAACACTTGGTATTCTGTAATTTCACCAGAGTCTTGCTCGTCTATTTTATGGAGAAGTTGGGAATATAAAGAGCAGGCAGCCGAAGCGTTAAAACTTACTGCAAAGGACATGAAACGTATGAAGCTTGTAGACCAAATCATAAAAGAACCACTTGGTGGTGCGCATACAGACAGAGAAAAAACATTTTTAGCGGTCAGAGATGCTATAGTAAAGACTTATGAAGAGTTAAAAAACTTATCACCAAAAGAATTAGTGAAAAATCGTATGAGTAAATACGATGAAATGGGAGTCTATAAAGACTAAATCCACTAGACATAAGCAACTAAAAAAAACTGAAGTTGAGTCTTCAGTTTTTTTTGGCACTATTAACAATATATTTAAGTTATTAACAGTTAGATTGTTGAAGACCTGTTGAGATTGCAAACAAAATAAAACACATCTCATCGATACTATTTAACTACTTTTGTTATTTATGAAACAACCCAATCCAATACCAGGTTATAAAGTCGATAAAAGCACTATTATTAGTTTAGAGAAAGGAAAAATACCTCCTCAAGCTATTGATTTAGAGGAAGTTGTGCTTGGTGCAATGATGATAGATAAAAAAGGTGTTGATGAGGTTATTGATATTTTAAGCCCAGAAGCTTTTTATAAAGATGCCCATAAGTACATCTTTGAAGCTATTTTCAAATTATTTGAAAATAGTGAACCTATTGACTTATTAACTGTTTCATCTCAATTAAAGAAGGATGAAAAATTAGAATTGGTTGGTGGTGATTTTTACCTTATTTCGTTAACTCAGCGTGTATCTTCTTCAGCACATATTGAGTTTCATGCACGTATAATTCTTCAAAAGTATATTCAGCGAAGTTTAATAAAAATTTCAAACGAAATTATTGAAGAAGCTTATGACGAAACTAAAGATGTTTTTGACCTTTTAGATAATGCAGAAGCTAAACTTTATGAAGTAACTCAGGGAAATGTTAAGAAGTCTACTGAGACAGCACAAAGTTTGGTAATACAAGCAAAAAAGAAGATTGAAGAGATTTCAAATAAAGAAGGTCTAAGTGGTATACCAACTGGTTTTGATAAGTTAGATAAGTTAACGTCTGGTTGGCAACCATCAGATTTAATTATTGTTGCAGCGCGTCCTGGTATGGGTAAAACAGCTTTAACGCTTACCATGGCTCGTAATATAGCTGTAGATTTTAATCATCCTGTGGCATTCTTTTCTTTAGAGATGTCATCTGTGCAGCTAATTACACGTTTAATTTCGAGTGAAACAGGTTTGTCCTCAGAAAAGTTAAGAACAGGAAAACTTGAAAAACACGAATGGGAACAGCTTAATGTTAAAGTTAAAACCTTAGAAAAGGCACCGTTATATATTGATGATACACCATCATTATCCATTTTCGATTTGAGAGCGAAGGCGCGTCGTTTGGCATCGCAATATGGTATTAAGATGATTATGATTGACTATTTGCAGTTAATGACAGCAGGTGGAAGTCAAAAAGGTGGTAATCGTGAGCAGGAAATTTCTATGATTTCACGTAACCTTAAAGCTTTGGCAAAAGAATTAAATGTACCTGTTATTGCATTATCTCAGTTATCGCGTGCTGTGGAGACACGTGGTGGTAGTAAAAGACCATTACTTTCAGATTTACGTGAATCTGGTGCGATTGAGCAAGATGCCGATATTGTATCATTTATCTACAGACCAGAATATTATAAAATTGATGAGTGGGATGACGAAGAGCGTTCGCCAACTGAAGGTCAAGGTGAATTTATCGTAGCAAAACACAGAAATGGTGGTTTAGAGAATATTAGATTGAAGTTTATTGGTCACTTAGGTAAGTTTGATAATTTGGATGATTTTGATACCCCTTTTGGTGAATTTCATTCAAAAATGAACACAGGTGCTAACGACGATACTTTTACGCCAGATAGTTTTCCTTCAGCAAGTGATGCTTTTGGTGGTCCTGATGATGATGGTGTACCTTTTTAACATCATTTTATAAGTATTAAGCCTCTTTTTTAACCTATATTTACGCTTCGCTATTTAAGAAGAAAATTGCCTCATGTTAGATCAAAGACGTACAACCAATATCTTGTTGTTAATCATAGTTATTCCATTAGTGTTTTATTTACTTAAAGTACTGTCTTTTATATTTATACCTCTGATTTTTTCAATGTTTATTGCATTGTTGTTTTTGCCTATAATGCGACAACTTGGGAGGAGAAAAGTACCTAAATTTCTGAGTATAATAGTCGTATTGCTTTTAGTAACTGTTGTAGTGTATCTAGGTGTTGAATTAATTCAGTTATCTAGTAGAGAAATCTTGGCTACCAAATCAGAATTTATTCCAAAGGCAGAGGAAAAAATGGCAGACTTAAAAGTATATTTATCCAACAGTTTTGGTATTGATTTTGAACAAGATAAAGGTTTTTTAGCTCAGTTTTTTGAAAAGGAAAACTTGGGTACTACATTTGGTTTTTTAAGAACGTTTTTTACAACACTTTTAATGACAGCCTTTTTTGTTGTATTATGGTTAGGCGAGTCTATAAATGTCCATAATTTACTTAACAATACCATATTAAAACAAAAGCATACTTCTATAAAGGCTTTTATGAAGATTGAAAAAGATCTGATCAAATTCATTAAAGTAAAGTTTTTGGTAAGTGCGTTAACAGGGTTATTTACAGGTTTAATGTGTGTAATGTTTGAGGTGAGTTTTCCAATATTTTGGGGACTATTTGCCTTCGCCATTAACTTTGTGCAAATGGTAGGTTCTTTTATTTCGGTGATTTTGCTTTCAATTTTTGCCTTTGTAGAGTTAGATCCAACAAGTACATTACTTTTCTTTATAGTTTCAATTTCTATGGTTCAAGTTGTTTTTGGTGCAATCTTAGAGCCAATTTTTATGGGAAAATCCTTTTCAATAAATATCATTGCAGTATTGGTTATGTTGATGTTTTGGGGATTTCTTTGGGGAATTCCAGGACTAATAATGGCTATTCCTATAACTGTTTTTATCAAGATTATTTTAGAACAATTTCCAAGCACTAAAGTCATTGCGAGTTTGCTTTCAGGTAAGGAAACCACTTTAAAATAAGAGCATTACTTCATAAAACTATTATAATTTTTTTCTTCTCAGAATAAAATTTGGTTATATTTCGTTCTAAATCTATGAACTTGAAAAAATTAACCTTCATATTATTTGCATTATTTTTTGGTGTTAATGCCTATGCATCCTACATTCTAATTCCTATGGACGCAGAGTCACAAGAAAATCATTTAAAAGCCTATGGAGTCACCTACTGGACTCTAGAACGAGAACTGAAAGTAAATTGGCTATTAAATTATAGAGGCGGTTCGTTTTTGTTGCCTGATGCAGAAATCATTCAGCGTGAATGCCAGATAAGAGGTGTATCTTTTGAAGTGATTTCGGACAGTAAAGCAAAGAAAATATTAGATGAAATTGCTAGTCCTGCAGTAAATCAAGAAGCTGTTGTATTAGAAAAAGCACCTAAGATTGCTGTTTATACACCTTATGGAAAACAACCTTGGGACGATGCAGTAACTATGGTTTTGACCTATGCTGAAATTCCGTATGAAACTATTTATGATGAAGAAGTGCTAAATGACGAATTGTTACTTTACGATTGGTTACATCTGCATCACGAAGATTTTACAGGTCAGTATGGAAAATTTTACAGAACATATCGTTCTGCAGCTTGGTATATAGAAGAAAAGAAAGAGGCAGAAGAACTAGCAAATAAGCTAGGCTATGATAAAGTTTCGGATGCAAAATTAGCCGTAGCCTTAAAAATTAGAGATTACGTAGTAGGAGGAGGATTTATGTTTGCAATGTGTTCTGCAACCGATAGTTTTGATATTGCTTTATCAGCAGAAGATGTTGATATTTGCGAGCCTATGTTTGATGGTGATGGAAGTGATCCAGGATATCAAAATAAAATAGATTATTCTAAAACTTTTGCGTTTAAGGATTTTATTTTAGAGCGTAATCCTAATGTTTATGAATTTTCTTCAATAGATATGACATCTAAACGTCAAATTCCATTTAAAACAGATTATTTCTCGTTGATGGAATATTCAGCAAAATGGGATCCAATTCCTACCATGCTAACACAAAATCATACATCTTTGGTTAAAGGATTTATGGGACAAACCACATCATTTACAAGAGATGAAATTAAATCTAATGTATTAGTGATGGGAGAAAATAGAACTAATGGCGAGGCAAAATACATTCACGGAATTAAGGGTAAAGGTTTTTTTACATTCTATGGTGGCCACGACCCAGAAGATTATACACATAGAGTAGGAGATCCTAAAACGGAACTCGATTTACACCCAACATCGCCTGGTTATAGGTTAATATTAAATAATGTTCTTTTTCCAGCTGCTAAGAAGAAGAAGCAGAAGACGTGATTCTAATTATTTACTAGTGCAGTTTAACTATAATTGACTTTCAAAAAGATTTAAAATGTCTACAAAAGAACAAATACTTAATAAGATTCAAATTCTAATTACAAATCACTTTAAAACGCCAGAAGAAGCATTTGCTTTTTTTGATGAAGACGGAGATAGAAAATTGTCAAAAAATGAAATTAAAAAATTGTTGAAACAAGCAGAGATCAGTGGTTTTCTAAGAGGGATTGTGTCATCAATGCTCATTGAGGGTTATGATAAGGATGGCGATGAATTGATAGATTGGAAAGAATTTAAGTTTGCTATTGATGAAATTTCTGATGGTTCAAAATAAAATCGAATGAAATTCTTTCAAAAAGAAATCAAACTAGAGGCTTACCCAAGAGGTTTTCATCTCATTACTTCGAAAGTAATAAATGTAATTCCTGAAATAGAAGAGATAAGAATAGGTCAATTACAAGTTTTTATTAAGCATACTTCTGCAAGTTTAACCATTAATGAAAATGCAGACCAAACAGTAAGATTAGATTTTGAAAGCCATATTAATAAAATGGTACCCGAAAATCAGCCGTATTATAAACACACCTTTGAAGGGCCAGACGATATGCCAGCACACATAAAAGCATCTTTAATGGGAGCTTCAGTACAAATACCAATTACCAATGGTAAACTAAATATGGGCATTTGGCAAGGTATTTACCTTTGTGAGCACAGAGATTATGCTTCAGGAAGACAGTTGATTATAACCGCTTTTGGAAATTAGAATTTTAGTAAATAAAAAATCCGACTCGTAAGAATCGGATTTTTTTAAGCGAAATGTTGTTATTAATTTGGCTAAAAGCCTTACTTTACTTTGTTTACTATTGCTTCAAAAGCTTCTGGGTGATTCATTGCTAAATCTGCAAGAACTTTACGGTTCAATTCGATATTGTTAGCTTTTAATTTACCCATAAACTTAGAATAGCTCATTCCGTGTTGTCTAGCACCTGCATTAATACGCATAATCCATAACGCGCGGAATGTTCTTTTTTTGTTTCTGCGGTCTCTGTACGAGTATTGCATCGCTTTGTCAACCGCATTTTTTGCTACTGTCCAAACGTTTTTACGTCTTCCGAAGTAACCTTTTGCTTGCTTAAGAACCTTTTTTCTTCTAGCTCTTTTAGCAACTGAATTTACTGATCTTGGCATTTCTTTTAATTGTTTTTTGTAGTAGGCGACCAAAAATATGGTACTTGCTAAATAATTTTGCCTAACTCCAGGGTTTATAAATTGTTTTAACCGATATTAAAACGTTGTTACTTTAAACGTAACATTGTTTTAATATTATCTTCGTCAGCCTTATGTACTAATGTATCATGGGTTAACGCAAGCTTACGCTTTTTAGACTTCTTTGTTAAGATGTGACTCTTAAAAGCGTGCTTTCTTTTAATTTTACCAGTGCCAGTTAGTTTGAAACGTTTCTTAGCACTCGATTTTGTTTTCATTTTAGGCATTTTGTCCTAGTTTTAATTTACGTTTCGCTTATCTTTTATATTCTATTGAAAAAGCAACAGAATATTTTTTATTTTACTTTTTTGGGAGCAATAAACATAATCATACGTTTACCTTCAAGTTTTGGCATTTGTTCAACTTTACCATACTCTTCAAGATCTTGCGCCAATCTTAATAATAAGATTTGTCCCTGTTCTTTAAACACTATTGATCGGCCTTTAAAGAATACAAAAGCTTTAAGTTTTGCTCCATCTTTTAAAAACTTCTCAGCGTGTTTCTTTTTAAATTCATAATCATGATCATCTGTTTGAGGACCAAAACGAATTTCTTTTACAACAACTTTAGAAGCTTTTGCTTTTAAAGCTTTTTCACGTTTCTTTTGTTCGTAAAGAAACTTTTTATAATCCATAATCTTACAAACAGGAGGCTTCGCATTAGGCGAAATCTCAACAAGATCTAATCCTTGTTCGTCAGCCATGGATAATGCTTTTTTGATAGGGTAAATGCCTACTTCGACATTTTCTCCAACAACTCTAACTTCTTCAGTTCTAATTTTGGAATTTATACGATGCTTATCCTCTTGGGCTTCTCGTCTGTTGTAACTCCTTCTGTTTCTACGTATTGCTATGGCTTATATTTTTTAATTAAACTTTATTTATTAAAAGCTTTTTAGGCTTTCTTTTATTTTATTATTGATCATTTCAGAAAATTCTACAACACTTATTGTGCCAAGATCTCCACCACCGTGTTCTCTTACGGTTATTGTGTTGTCATTTTCTTCTTGCTCGCCGACAACTATAATATAAGGAAATTTTTGTATTTCTGCTTCTCTAATTTTTTTCCCTACAGTTTCGTTTCTGTTATCTACGAGGGCGCGAATTTCGTTATTTTCTAACAAATTTAAAACTTTTTCGGCGTATTTTTCATATTTCTCACTTACAGATAATATCATAACCTGTTCTGGCATAAGCCAAAGTGGGAAGTTTCCACCTGTGTGTTCTAACAAAATTGCAACAAATCGTTCCATACTTCCAAATGGCGCTCTGTGTATCATTACAGGTCTGTGAAGCTCATTATCACTACCTTTATATGTTAAGTCAAAACGCTCTGGAAGGTTGTAATCCACCTGGATAGTTCCTAATTGCCATTGACGCCCTAAAGCATCCTTAACCATAAAATCTAGTTTAGGTCCGTAAAAAGCAGCTTCACCAGTTTCCACTACATAATTTAGACCTTTGTCTTTTGCTGCATTTAAAATCGCTTGTTCAGCTTTTTCCCAATTTTCATCACTACCAATATATTTTTCTGGATTTTGGGGATCTCTTAGAGAGACTTGGGCTGTAAAATTTTCAAATCCTAAAGAGCCGAACACATATAATACCAAATCTATTACTTCCTTAAATTCAGTGTCTAATTGATCTGGAGTACAAAAGATATGAGCATCATCTTGAGTGAATCCTCTAACACGAGTTAAACCATGTAACTCTCCGCTTTGCTCATATCTATAGACAGTACCAAACTCAGCGAATCGTTTTGGTAGCTCCTTGTAAGAGTATGGTCTGTTATTATATATCTCACAGTGATGTGGACAGTTCATTGGCTTTAAGAGAAACTCTTCACCTTCTGCAGGAGTGTTTATTGGTTGAAAACTATCTTCACCATATTTAGCGAAGTGACCAGAAGTTACATATAAATCCTTATTGCCAATATGTGGGGTAACAACCATTTCATAACCAGCTTTCTTCTGAGCAGCTTTTAGGAAATTTTCTAATCGTTCTCTTAATGCAGCTCCTTTCGGTAACCATAGAGGTAGTCCTTGACCTACTTTTTGTGAGAAAGTAAATAGCTCTAATTCTTTACCGAGTTTTCTATGGTCTCTTTTTTTAGCCTCTTCCAGTAAGTGTAGATATTCGGTTAATTCTTTTTGTTTAGGGAAGGAAATTCCATAAACTCTTGTTAATTGTTTTTCATTTTCATCACCTTTATAATAGGCACCAGCTACACTAAGTATTTTTACAGCTTTAATGATACCAGTATTTGGTATATGGCCTCCACGGCATAAATCTGTAAATGAAGAATGATCACAGAAACTTATAGTACCATCCTCAAGGTTTTCGATTAAATCTACTTTATATTCATTCTTACCTTTATAATATGAAATAGCATCTGCTTTAGAAACATCTCGCATTTTAAAATCATGTTTACCACGAGCTATTTCTATCATTTTGTTTTCAATGGTTTTGAAGTCTTTTTCTGAAATAGAATCTTCACCTAAATCAACATCATAATAAAAACCGTTTTCAATTGCAGGACCAACCCAAAGTTTTACGTTCGGATAGAGTTCCTCTAACGCTTGCGCTAAAACATGAGCCGAAGAATGCCAAAAAGCTTTCTTTCCTTCATCATCTTTCCATGTATATAAGGTAAGGCTACCATCAGTTGTTAATGGAGTGGTAGTTTCAATAATGGTATTATTGAATTTAGCTGAAATAACATTACGCGCAAAACCTTCGCTAATATCTACAGCCACTTCATAAGGAGTTACTTCTTTATTAAAAGATCGAACCGAACCATCAGGTAGAGTAATTTTTATCATTTAATTGTCTATATAATTTTAGCCCACAAAGATATACCTATATATATAAAGGACAAAGTGAAGTTTTTAATAAAATTAAATATACTGTAATCTGTTGTAATTTAGGTTTGTAGAATATTTCTTC
Source organism: Winogradskyella poriferorum (assembly GCF_036553625.1). Taxonomy (NCBI): domain Bacteria; kingdom Pseudomonadati; phylum Bacteroidota; class Flavobacteriia; order Flavobacteriales; family Flavobacteriaceae; genus Winogradskyella; species Winogradskyella poriferorum. The sequence continues at coordinate 109 of NZ_JAZHOU010000007.1, read as the reverse complement.
AATAAAATTTCAAAAAGTATTTGGTAATAACGAAAACCGTTATATATTTGCACCCCCGAAACGGCCAAACAGGCAGAGATATCGGGACGTTCATTAACAGTTTAGGCAT
>NZ_JAZHOU010000006.1:0-183530 GCF_036553625.1 Winogradskyella poriferorum | reverse complement strand
ATGATACGTCACAACTACTCCCGTCTGTGCTCCTATCACCTCGGCATCGCGATCACTCAACGTAAACTCTACAAAACTATCTAAATCATCATCGCACTCCTCTAAAGCTATTGGCATATTGGCTACTGGATTGCCCAAGACTTCTAAGGCGAGCGTACCTACATTATAACAACCCGTTATTGCATCTTCTAAACGAACGTGAATAGTTTGATTATTTGGAGTAGTATTCACATAACCATCAAATATTTCTGCTGTATCCATGTCAGCACCCTCAGGTGTTTCGTGGAACGAAACATTAACATCGGTCTGACCATTTAAAATCTCAGTAACTTTATCCGTAAGGTTAAAAGGTGCAAAACCATCTGTTACTTCTCCATCACAAACTTGCAATGGAGTTACTGCCATAACATCAGGTAATGGATTAACAATTAAATTAAATGAAGTTGTTCCATAACAATCTGGATTTGCAGGATCTTGAACTCTTACAAAAATGGTCTCTGTATTTGGGTTAACATTTGTGTAATTTGTAGGTAAAGCTCCTGTATTAAAATTAGCATCATCTTGAGTTGGATGAAAAGAAACATCATAAGTAGTTGGATCTTGAGTGCCCAAAATAAATGTTTCCTGAGTACTCAAATCGAATGTTGCGAAACCATCATTACTAATATCATCACAAGCTTCCATATCTGCAGGCTGGTTAGCAATTGCTCTAGGATTTACAATTAAACTAAATACCGGATTGGCCGATGCATTGTAACAGTTGGAATCTCCTATACTTTCTACCCTTACGTAAATCGGTTCAGGATTACCACCATTGGTATATAAATTTGGTAAAGCTCCCGTACCATTATCAGCTCCATCAAACGTTAAATGATAAGTAACATTAAAATCTGTAGGAGCCTGTGCGCCCAAAATACCAAGGGTTTGTACACTAAGATCAAACTCTTCTACACCATCATTAGATACATCATCACATAGTTCTAAATCTGGAACTGGATTTATATTTGGTTGTCCAGCAACGTTCAATGTAAAAGACAATACTTCGTAACAACCAGAATCTAAATATTCAACTCTGATATAAATGATTTCACCATCTGTTCCTGAATAGTTATTTAAGTCTGCGATTGCTCCAACATCTGCATCTGCGTCTGCTTGTGAATTATGATAAGTAACTACCAAATCACTTGCGTTTGCCGCACTTGCTAAAACAACTGCTGTATTTGTTTCTAAATCAAAAATATATGGTGGAGTGCCTGAGTCACATACGAATAAATCGTTAGGAGTTTCAGTTACTATTTCTGGTAATACTTCTATACACACTTCTTGTGTGTACTCACAACCAAAATCATCCGAAGCTCTATAAGTATAACAAAACTCTCCTGCTGTAGGAGGTGTTACTGTAATAATATTTCCATTTGTATTGGTTATTGTTGGGTCAGCATCCCACTCTTCACTTACAACACTATTTGATGGCGGAACCAGAGAAGGATCAAAATTTAAATTCCATGAAAACAACGTTCCATCATCAGCTGCCCATGAATCAATTATAATAAACGTCCAATCTCCATTTAAAGGTGAACCTAATAAATTATCAAATGAAGATGATGGTAATGCCGCATACGTACCTGCAGGAATATCATTACCTGTAGCGGCTGCATCATCTAACGTTTGAGTAGCTGTTGGGGAAAAACAATATTGCAAGCCTGTACCAGGGTTACCATTATCAGCCTGATCCGGAATACCTAAATTATCACCTGGATCGGTCCCATCACCATACTCTAAAAACATAACTTGAGCTCCGTTTGGAGCTTGTAAAATTATCGAAAGATCACCCATAAAGGAATGCTCCATAACAGCACAGAAATCTGTAATTTGCGTAATATCTGTTAACACCTGACCTGGCCCATAACAATCTACTGTAATAGTAGAAGAATAGGACGTATCTTGACCTGTTGACGGAGTATCTTCTAACCATGTTTGATCAAAAATTTCTGGAGCACAATCCTCAAATTGAGGTATTGTTGCTACACCAGTAATAGTAGTAGATTCACCAAAACATATTGTTGCATCTGTAGCTTCGGTACCTGTGAAATCTATTTCTGGAGATACTCTTACAACCTGACTGATTGAATTAGTGCTAGAACAACCTAAGGGATTTGTATCTGTTACTACTAAATCTACAACAAAAATACCTGGTTCATTGTAGGTTGCAACAACACTCTGCCCTGTAGCTGTTGTAGAATTTCCAAAATCCCATTCATAAGTCGCATTAGGATCGTCATTTGCTGAAAAGATTGCACTACCATTAAAGGTTACATCACCTCCTGCACATATAAGTACCTCTCCTTCTGAATTGACATCAGGTACTGTAGAATCTAATTGAGCAGTTATGTCTTGACATGGTGTTCTGCACGAAATATTTGCAACCCAACCACTAGCATTAGCAGAACCATTTGACACAAACTGAACCGTAATACATCCCGAAGTATTAGCATCAGAAGCTTCAACTAAGCCTGGATTATTAGCACCAGAAAAATCTCCTATCGGAGGAGCTGTTATATCATCACCATCGAATATTGTGACTATATCTGCATTAAGCTGTGTGTTGAACTCTATAAATTCTAACTGAATTTTTTGCCCTGGGTTTTCAGGACAGATAGTTAGAACAAAATTTTCATCATTACCATAATTTGCAAACTCACCGCCAGAATCATAAAAAACACCACCACACTGGCTTACAGTAGTTGTTTGCATCGTAATATCTTGAGCTATCAATACTGAAGATATTGTTAAAATAAAAAATGTAAATAAATACTTCATATATTGAAATTATTGATATTGTGACTTTATTATAATATAAGTATTGGTACCATCTACACGGTACATCCCACCATTCTTGGTAAACAAATTAAAATTGTACTTAAGAGGGTTGAAGTCATTAAGATTAAAATTACTATCTCTTTTTAAATTCTTTACAAATGCCGTATTCAAAGGAATTTTAGACAATAAAACATAAGGTTTTTTATTCTCTTCCTCCCCAATAGTTTTTATCTCCACTCTGTTTCTTAACAAATGCTTAATCGCTTTCAATCGATGCGAATCGTTATAAACGTATTTTTCAGCATATTCGCCATAAACCTCATCTATTTGTAGCTTTTCTTTAGATGTTAATGGCAAATCTACATTGTCTTTGAACTTTATAACTTTTTGAGAAACCTTATTATTTTTCTTTTGCCCAAATGAACAGAGCGGCAATAGAATTAATAAGAAAATTGTAAGAATTTTTTTCATGGCTTAACCTTATTTTAAAGTTTGGAAAATTAAGAAAATTTTATAAAAACAGTTGTTAAATCCTTAATGATATTAACATTTTAACGGTTTTAGATATATAACAAGTATAATTGTAAAACTCCTACCATTATCATCCTATTTTTATTACGTATCTTTGCAACTTCCTTTTAAAGATTGATTAATAATTATTTAACCATGAAAATCGATAACGATTTTAACGATATAGATGCTTTAGGCGATAACCACATAGGTTCATCGAGCGATACTCCTATGAGAGATGATGCTTTTAAACTCTCAAAACAGGAAAAAATAGATATTATTAAAGATGATGTAAGGCACATTATGGAAACCCTAGGACTAGATCTTACTGATGACAGTTTACAAGGCACACCAAACCGTGTTGCAAAAATGTTTGTGAATGAAATTTTTGGAGGGTTAGATCCTGAAAAAAAACCGAGCGCATCGACTTTTGATAACAAGTATAAATATGGCGAAATGCTCGTAGAAAAAAACATTACTGTTTACTCTACTTGCGAACACCACTTATTACCTATTGTAGGAAGAGCTCATGTCGCTTATATTTCTAACGGTACTGTAGTTGGCCTTTCTAAAATGAATAGAATTGTAGATTATTATGCTAAACGTCCACAAGTACAAGAACGATTAACTATACAAATTGTAAAAGAATTACAAGAAGTTTTAGGAACTGAAGACGTTGCTTGCGTTATAGATGCCAAGCATTTGTGTGTAAACTCTCGTGGAATAAGAGATATTGAAAGCAGTACAGTAACCTCTGAGTTTGGCGGAAAATTTAAAGAAAAAGAAACCCGAAGAGAATTCCTAGATTATATACAACTAGACACACAGTTTTAGTTTGCTTAGTCTTTCTTTGTTCTTTAGTTTTGTTTAAACATTTTTTGAATTATTCAGCATGCCATTATACGATACCCAAACTATAAAAATATACAACTCATTATCTGGCGGAAAAGAAGTCTTTAAACCAATTAACGAAGGTTACGTTGGCATGTATGTATGTGGACCAACAGTATACAGCAATGTACACTTAGGAAATGTAAGAACCTTTATGTCTTTTGATGTTATTTTTAGATACCTAAAGCATCTTGGTTATAAAGTAAGATACGTAAGAAATATAACAGATGCAGGACATTTAGAAAATGATGCCGATGAAGGTGAAGATCGTATTGCAAAAAAGGCAAGACTAGAAGCTATAGAACCTATGGAAGTTGTACAGCGATATACAGTAGACTTTCATAACATCTTAAATAAATTCAACTTTTTACCACCAAGTATAGAGCCAACAGCAACAGGCCACATTATTGAGCAAATAGAGCTTATAAAAACCATTATAGACAATGGAATGGCATATGTTGTAAATGGATCAGTCTACTTTGATGTACATAAATACAACGAATCTAAGCCTTACGGTATTTTAAGTAAACGTAAACTTGAAGACTTAATTCATAATACAAGAGCTTTAGACGGACAATCTGACAAAAGAAATCCGCAGGATTTTGCACTTTGGAAAAAAGCCGAACCACAGCACATTATGCGTTGGCCTTCTCCTTGGAGTGATGGTTTCCCAGGTTGGCATTTAGAGTGTACAGCAATGAGCACCAAATACCTTGGTGAGCAATTTGATATTCATGGTGGCGGAATGGATTTAAAATTCCCACATCACGAGTGTGAAATTGCTCAAGCAGAAGCTTGTAATGACCACTCACCTGTTAACTACTGGTTGCATGCCAATATGCTTATTATGAATGGTAAAAAAATGGCAAAATCTACCGGAAATTTCATTCTGCCTAATGAAATATTTTCTGGAGATAATCCTCATATCACTAAAGCATACGCTCCAAGTGTTGCAAGATTTTTTATGCTTCAAGCGCACTATAGAAGTATATTAGATTTTACTAATAATGGATTATTAGCAAGCGAAAAAGGATTTTTTAGGTTAATGGATGCCATTAATTTAATTGAAGATTTAAAAACCAGTGATTCATCATCTTTTAATGTTTCTGAATGGAAACAGAAATGTTATGATGCCATGAACGATGACTTTAACACACCTATCTTAATAGCTACTTTATTTGATGCTGTAAAATTCATCAACCAAATAAAAGATGGTAGCGCAACAATAACTAAAGAAGACTTAGGCTTGTTAAAAGAAACTTTAGAAAATTTCACTTTTGATATTTTAGGTTTAGTTAATGTATCCAAAGAAAGTACAGGCTCTGATAAGTTATCTGGTGCTGTTGAAATTTTAATAAATCTAAGAAAAGAAGCTAGACAGAATAAAGACTTTGCATTGTCTGATAAAATTAGAGATGAGTTAGCTGAAGTAGGAATTCAACTAAATGATAGTAGAGAAGGCACCACATTTACGACTAATTAATCGTGAAGAAATTTTTAGCATATCCTTTTTTATTTTTAATTAAAGTCTATCAAACTTTTATATCTCCTATTACACCTGCTACTTGCAGATATCAGCCTACATGTTCACATTATGCTAAAGAAGCCATTGAAGTTCATGGTATTTTTAAAGGAGGTAAGCTAGCCTTAAAAAGGATTTTTAGTTGTCATCCCTGGGGCGGAAAAGGTTACGACCCAGTACCACCAAAGGAAGATTAATATTACGTTAATCCTATTTTCACTCCCTAACAAAATAGTATATTTACAGCGAAAAGATTACTTACATGCACGCATTAAAAATATATTGGGATCCTATAAAATCTATTGACTTAGGCTTTTTTGAACTTCACTTTTACAGTGTGATGTGGATTATCGCCTTTATACTAGGCTTCTACATTACAAAGAAGATTTGGAAAAACGAAAATCAATCAAACGAATCTCTAGATTCTTTATTTATTTATTCTGTATTGGGCATCATGATTGGAGCTAGATTAGGTCATGTGATTTTTTACCAATCTGAACTGATAAGTGAAGATTTCTTTAGTATATTTTTACCTTTCAGTTTTAAAGACGGTATACGATTTACAGGTTTTCAAGGTTTAGCCAGCCATGGAGCAGCCATTGGTATGATTATATCAATGTACCTATTTAACAAAAAAATCTTAAAGAAAAGTATACTTTGGATTTTGGATCGCGTGGTAATCGCTACAGCTCTTGGTGCAGTATTTGTCAGAATAGGAAACTTTATTAATTCAGAAATAATAGGCGAATACACCAACAGTGATTTTGGTGTCGTATTTAGACAACTTAGTGAAACTGAGCCAAGACATCCTGCTCAATTATACGAAGCGTTTTGCTATGTTTTTGTATTTATAACGTTGCTTTATTTCTATTGGAAAACCAATAAATCTAAACAAGAAGGTTTCTTATTTGGTTTATTTTTAGTTTTTCTATGGACCATTAGATTCTTTGTAGAATTTGTAAAGGAACCTCAAGGAGAGGAAGATTTGGCAGCTTTCTTTGGTAATGTTCTCAACAATGGCCAGCTTTTAAGCATACCTTTTATACTTATTGGTCTTTACTTTATGTTTATCTACAAGCCTAAAAAGACCGTTGCCTAATATGCGTACAACTCATTTCATAAGAAACTTTGTTCTCTTCTTTTCTTTGCTTTTATTTTTTAATTGTAAAGATGAAAAGCAAAACACGTCTAATGATAAAGTAAAAGTTAGTTTTAGCAAAGAAGGGGTTTTACACCTCAAAAAATCAGATTCCGACTCTATAATAAAAACTCTAGATATTGAATTTGCTGAAGATGAGTACGAAACACAAACAGGATTAATGTACAGAACTCAACTTGGTACCAACCAAGGTATGCTTTTTATCTTTTCTGATGTACAAATGAGAAGTTTCTATATGAAGAATACTAAAATCCCGTTAGATATTATTTATATAGATCAAAAACAACAGATTGTTAGCTTTCAAAAACATGCAAAACCTTTTGACGAAACTTCACTTCCATCTGAAGCTCCTGCCAAATATGTTTTAGAAATTAATGCTGGACTTTCTGATGAGTGGCAACTAAAAATTGGTGATCGTATTCACTTTACTAAAGACTAATTAATTCCATTTTAGGCATTTAATTTAAAAAATGATATATCTTGTAGGAATAATTTTAATTCCTATCTACATGAAATCATTAAAAAATCTTTCACTTTTAATTGTATCTCTAGTTTTATTTTGCTCTTTTTCTATTAAAGATTCACCTTCTTATGTTGGCAAATGGAAAGGTAAAGACAAAGGAGATATTGGCTACTTAACACTTACTAAAGATGGCTACGCTTTGTTTGAATTTGACGGCCAGATAATGGGAGGAAAATCATTTACAAGAGACGGCACTGAAGCCTCTATGCATTATGAAGTTGAAAAAAAAGAAAACTACTACCATATTGATTTTATTGTTAAGAAGGTGGAAGATAAAGAAACCTTAGGCACCTTAGAAGGTATCTTTAAAATGAATTCTGAATCTCAAATGGTATTAGCATTGGGGTTTGACGGATCAGCGCGACCAACTAACTTTGAAACCGATCAAATTACTCTTAACAAAATCGATTAAACTAATAACTTATTAAAAAAAAGCCTTTCTTTTCAGAAAGGCTTTTTTTAGCTATTAAGTATCAGAAACTTATTCTTCGTCTTCTTCTTTTACTTTTTTCTTTAATGACTCTGCAGCATCACCTTTCTTAGCTGTATCGTACATTAATGGTGTTGCAATAAACATAGAAGAGTATGTACCTACAACTACACCTACAATTAAGGCAAACAATAATCCTCTTAATGATTCTGCACCAAAAATGAACATTGCTAACAATACCACTAATGTTGTTACAGAGGTATTTAATGTTCTACTTAATGTACTGTTAAGTGAGGCATTAATAGTTTTTCCTAAATTCCAAGATGTATGCTCGTTTAAGAACTCTCTAATTCTATCAAAAACTACTACAGTATCGTTTAACGAGTAACCAATTACTGTTAAAATAGCCGCAATAAAAGCTTGATCAATTTCCATACTAAATGGCATAAACTTCCAAGTTAAAGAGAAAATACCCAACACTATTAAAACATCATGGAATACAGCAGCAACTGCACCAAGTGAGAACTGCCATCTCTTAAATCTAAATAAGATATAAAGGAATACTACCACTAGAGATCCTAATACAGCCCAGAATGACGATTTCTTAATATCATCTGCAATTGTAGGGCTTACTTTACTAGAAAGCATTTTACCAATCTTAGCCTCACCAGAACCATTATCAAATTCTTCGTAAGTCATTCCGGTAGGTAAATATGGTTTTAAAGCTTCAAATAACATAGTTTGTATCTCAGTATCAGCTTCAACAGAGTTATCTTCCACTCTATACTTTGTAGAAATCTTTAATTCGTTTGCAGAACCAATAGTTTTAACCTCAGCACTATTAAATACATTAGGATCATTAAGTACACTAGTAATTTCTTCAGTACTTACTGGTTGATCAAAACGAACTTGGTATGTTCTACCACCAACAAAATCGATACCTTGATCTAATCCTGTAGTAGCTAACGAACCTAAACTCGCTAAGATCAATGCACCAGAAATAACATAAGCTATTTTACGTTTCTTTAAGAAGTCGATATTTACATTCTTAAATAAACCTTTAGTCATTCCGGTAGCAAAATCTAAAGTACCACCTCTATTTACCCACCAATCAATTAATAAACGAGTGATAAAAATAGCAGTAAATAATGAAGTTAAAATACCTATGATTAACGTAGTTGCGAAACCTTTAATTGGTCCTGTACCAAATACAAATAAGATTAATGCTGTTAAACCTGTAGTGATGTTAGCATCTAAAATTGATGATAAAGCGTTAGAGAAACCATCTTTAATAGATTCTTTTTGAGACTTTCCTTTTGCAAGTTCTTCTCTAATACGCTCAAATATAAGTACGTTGGCATCTACCGAAATACCGATTGTTAATACGATACCTGCAATACCTGGTAGCGTTAATACAGCACCTAAACTTGCTAATACACCAAATATTAATAAGATGTTTAATAACAACGCGATATCTGCCGCTAAACCAGCTTTACCGTAATAGAACACCATCCAAAGTAAAACAAATGCTAGCGCAATAATGAAAGACTTCATTCCACTATCAATAGCTTCCTGACCTAATGAAGGACCAACCTCATCTGCCTGAATGATCTCTGCTGAAGCTGGTAATTTACCAGCTCTTAAAACGTTTGCTAAATCTACAGCTTCATTAAGTGTAAATGAACCTGAAATCTGAGATCTTCCACCTGCAATTCCTTCTGGTTGATTTCTAACACTTGGTGCCGAATATACTATATCATCTAAAACAATAGCGATATATCCGTTTTCTTGATTAGCCTTTTTTGTAATTTCTTGCCACTCTCTTGCACCTTTAGGATTCATTTGCATACTTACAGCTGGTCTGCTAAGCTCATCATAATCTTGTCTTGCATCTGTAATAACAGCTCCACTTAATTCTGGCTCACCTTCTCTGTTGCTTTTTATTGCATATAATGCAGAATACTCAGAGTCTTTATCTTGTTTTCCCCAAACAAACTTTGCATAACGCATTTCCGCAGGCAATAAAGCTCTGTTTTTAGGATCATTAAGTGCTGTTAACACTTTTTCCTTGTCTTTAGCTAAGAAATTAGCAATAACAGGACCTCCTCCTGGAAACTGAATTCCTAAAGGATTAACATTTGCTACATTTGTAGTGTCTGTTTCTATTTGACCGGTTAATTCATCTATTGTGCTAGTTGTAGAATCTTGCTCTACTTCTGCAACCTCAGTAACTTCTTCGTCAGATTCGTCTTCTTTAGCTGCTTCTACCAATGCTTGGTTTACCTGAAATACATATGGCAGTAATTCCTCGGCTTTGTATGTGTCCCAAAATTGTAATTGTGCTGTTTTAGTAATAATGTCTACAACACGCTTTTTATCTCTTGCGCCTGGTAACTCAATTAAGATACGACCAGAATTCCCTAGACGTTGGATGTTTGGAGACGATACACCAAAACCATCAATACGATTACGTAATACTTCAAAAGCAGAAACAATAGACTCATCTATTTTTCTTTCTAAAATACTTTGAACCTCACTATCAGACATTTCTGGTTTAATATCATCTCTTAAGTTTCTGTTAGCAAAAATATCTGGTGATGCTAATTTAGTATCTCCTTTTATAGCATCAAACGCTCTAAAAAATGACTCTAAATACGACTCTTGTGCATCTTTTTGTAATTCTTCTGCTTCAGCTAATGCCTTATTAAATACAGGATCTTTACTATTGTTGGACAGTCCTTTTAAGATGTCCTTTACAGAAATCTGAATGATAGCATTAATACCACCTTTAAGGTCTAAACCTAATTTCATGGCATTATTCTCAACCTCAGTATATGTGTATTGAGACACACCTAATAGGTTATAAACTTCTATAGGTTCGAACTCGTTTTCACCTACTTGAACTTTTTCTGTTTTTAAAGAATCTAAGTAGCGTACTTCTGCCTCCGCTCTTAAATCTTGATAACCGTCTACTGTTTCGTCATACTTTGCTACTGCAGCTTTTTTTGCAGCATCTTCAATTTGGTTAGCCTTAAAGGTAAAAGACAATTGGTAAATACTTACCAAACCAAATAGCAGTGCAAACAGTTTAACTATTCCTTTGTTTTGCATTTTGTTTTGTTTTACGTCTGATTTTTTTAACGCGCAAATATAGAATTTACCGTATAATCAGACAATTGATTTTTTATGTAATAATTTGTTTTTGTCTTTTGATTGATTCAAAAGTTAAATGAAGTGTTTTTGGAACATTTTTTTAATGAATCCCTTAAGCTACAGGTCCTGCTCTTACTTCTGGTGATTGGTATGATTTTTTATCTTCTAAATAAAAGATACCAGAATTAAATCTAAAGGTCGCCTTAACTAATTTTTGTAATACATCTGATTGATAGAGACAACTAAAAACGTCTTTCTCTAATTTATTAAACCTATCACTCTTCTGGTTATGCTCGGTAATCTGTACTCTATCAAAATCCCAATCATTTTTTTGATCTTTCTTTTGAATTTCTGATACATTGAGCTTGTAGTCTTTTACAGTGTCTTCGTCAGATTTTTTATTAGAGTTATTAGTATCAACTCCTAATAAAAAACTAAATTCACTACTATCGGTTAATATTTGCTCAATGCTTTGGGCATCTGTAAGGCTATAATATGCAATTTTAAAACTCCCTGAATCATCTTTTATTACCAAAAGGTTTTCAGCACCTATTTTTTGTAGTTTTTGCTGAATATCTCTGAGTGTGTTTTGCGCTTCAATTTCTGAAATATTAGCATCAGAAAATTGGATGGTTATCTCTTGATTGGGAGTAGCAGGCGTCTCTACTAACCTTCCTAATAAAGCTAATAGAACTATTATAATACCAAAATGTAATTTGGTGCGCATTCGGCAAATATAACAAAAAATAAAGACCGCATTTCTGCAGTCTTTGTTTTATAGTGTGTGATTGGATTTTACATGCCTTCCATCTTGGAATATCCTTCTGGAGGTGTTAGACTAAATTTAGAGTCATCTACTTTCTCACTTTTAACCTCAGTTACTTCAGAAATAACCTTAACCTCTATTCCTCCTTGTGTCATAGTCATTTCTGTATAAAGTGGAAAACCACCGAGATCATTTCCAAATTGCGCATTTTGTTGACTTAGCACTGGCGCAATTTTATCAGTAACGTACATTACCATTTTTATATTATTACCACCTTCACTAATTGTTAGGCTCTTTTGTTTACACTTGTAACCTAATATAGTTTTAGTATCTGAGCCTTCTACAACTTTATAGTCTTCTGATTTGTCTTTTGGTTCTTCTATAGTTTGCTTTTGATATTTCTTACCCAACATTGGGTTATCCATTAAAGTAAGACTCTCCATACTATCAGAATCAGTAATCACTGTAATATCACCAGACATAGGATTAGAAACTTCTACTCTAGATTTTTTTCCTTTGAAGAATGTTGTTGTTATCATTTCGCCCATCATTGCTAGTTGCGCTTGAGTAGCTTCGTCGCTAGAGTTATAGGTCTGCTTTAATGTAATTACTCCTTCTGTAATTTTTTCTTGAGCTGTTACCGTAAAACTTAAAGTTAATAGTACGGTAAGCATTAGTATTCTTTTCATGTTTTATAATTTTTTTTAATATACAAAAAACCTCACCAACAAGTATGCCAGTGAGGTTATTTCTTATTTAAAAAAGCTCTTTGTTAAAGTTCTAAAAGACCATTTGTCTTCTTTACACCTTCTGCGCTTTCTGCTAAATGTTGTTTTTCTGCATCACTTAATGGTACATCTACGATTTTTTCAATACCGTTTCTTCCTAAGATTACTGGTACACCGATACAAAGATCGCTTAACCCATACTCTCCATCTAGTAATGTAGAACAAGGGAACATCTTCTTTTGATCGCAAGCAATGGCCTGTACCAATCCGCTTACAGCAGCACCTGGCGCATACCACGCAGAAGTTCCTAATAATTTTGTTAAGGTTGCACCACCGACTTTAGTATCTTCTTTTACTTGGTCTAAACGCTCTTCTGATAAAAACTCAGAAACTTTGATACTGTTTCTTGTTGCATGAGATGTTAATGGCACCATACCTTTATCGCTATGACCACCTATTACCATACCATCTACATCGCTGATAGGTGCTTCTAAAGCTTCAGCTAATCTGTATTTAAAACGTGCAGAGTCTAAAGCTCCACCCATTCCTATAATTCTATGCTTTGGTAAACCTGTAGTTTTGTGAGCTAGGTACGTCATTGTATCCATTGGGTTACTCACTACAATTAAAATTGTATTTGGCGAATGCTCTACTAAGTTGGCAGAAACTGTTTTTACGATACCAGCGTTAATACCTATTAACTCTTCACGAGTCATACCTGGCTTACGAGGAATACCAGAGGTAATAACACAAATATCACTATTTGCTGTTTTTGAATAATCATTAGTACTTCCTGTAATTTTAGTATCAAATCCATTTAAAGAAGCTGTTTGCATTAAGTCCATTGCTTTACCTTCTGCATAACCTTCCTTGATGTCTAATAAAACAACTTCGGATGCAAAATTTTTAATAGCGATGTACTCTGCACAACTTGCGCCTACTGCACCAGCGCCAACTACGGTTACTTTCATTTTATATTTTATTTTAAATCGTTAAAAATCTGACACAAATTTACGGTTTTACAATCTAAATTCCATGATTTATGTCATCTATCTAAATAAAAAAAGCAGCCTTTTCAGGCTGCTATAAAATATGTTTAATTCGTTTTTATCTAAAACCAAAATTTACACCAACAGAGAAGGCATCAAACTCTGATATATGATATTCTCCATTAAGTCTGAAGAATCCTAATTTTAATTTAAAACCTAGAGTTCCTCTTACAGCAGAAACATCACTTGATACCGAAAATGGATCAGTAATTGTGTCTGAAGAAACTATACCGTTTGTAACCACGTAGTCTCCTAACAAATCTGATTCAGCTTTACCAGAGATGTAACCCAAACCACCATAAAGGTTAAAAACAGGCAACTTTGTAGAAACCGCTAATTGAAACAACCAAGTATTTGTATTATTTTCTAATCTTTGATTTTCGCCATCTATACCTGAAGATTCTGTAAGATCATAAGATCCGTCTAAATGTGTGTAAGCTACTAATCCAGATAATGCAACAGGCCATAACTTATCTGCTGGTAACCATTCGGTAAACTCAAACTGTAAGCCTGCTCCATACATATTTAGAGCAACATCATCATTTTCGTACTTTGGAAAGTATCTTGCTTTAACCTCAATTCCACTGCCTAATCCTACTGCTGCTTGTAATGTACCTGACGGAATTAAATTATAGCTTTCATCACCAATACCTTGTGGCAACTCAAATTCTGCAGTCTGAGAACCAAAAATTGGATCATCATATTCTACTTCAACAAAAATTGAAGGGTCATTTTCACCTAAAACTGTAGCAACATTCTGAGTACTTGGCCCAGACACAAACTGAACGTTATTATAGTCTGCTGTATTCATACTAAAAACCTTATCGTCATCACCCACCAAAGATGCATTTGCTACCAAAGAAATCTCAAAACCTCCTAATGGTTTTACTTTTGCAGAATTAAACCAATTGGCATTCATACTATGCATTACACCATTGGTTCCTGGTGCTAAATAATCATTTGCAAAACGTTGCGCATCATCTACACCTGCAGACAGCAATACATCTATATCATTCTGAGCTTTTGAAACTAAAAACGAACTACAAAATACCGTGAATAGAATTAATTTCTTCATTATGGTTAAGTTTTTAATATTGAGACAAATATATTAAAATAACGACAAAAAATGCATTTTATCGTTATTTTATGTTTTTTATCGGATTAAAAAAGGCATCTAAAACTAAAATTTGGTGTTAATCCTAAAGACTTATTTTCTACTTTAATGGCTTTATTAGAGTCATTAGGATCGACTTTATAGTAGGTATTTATACTGTTTTTTCTGTCTAAGGCATTAATAACTCCAAATCGCAGTACAGCTTTGACGTTATTAGAAATAGTGAAACTATATTTTAATGATGCGTCTAAACGCATAAAATGATCTAAATTTTCACTATTTGGTGTATCGTAATTAACAAACGTATTATTACCATCTTGCACGGTTTCGTTACCTTCAACAGGTTTTGTAAACGGCTGTCCTGATCGCCAAATGCCACCAACAGACATTTCTAGATTAGATAAAATAGTATAGTTGAGTCCCAAACCAAACGAATGTCTTACATCTACATTATTAGGAAAAACCGAAGGTGTTAGCGTATTAAATTCATAATCATTTATGCTATATGTATAACTAAACCACGTACTAAAACGCTGCGCGGTTTTGCTTGCTAAGACCTCAACACCTCTAACATTATAACTGCCTATAGCATTTAAAAACTGAAAATTGTTATAAAACCCTTGGTTAGAAACCGTTATACCTTGTACGTTTTTGTAGAACCCTTCAACATCAATTAAAAAATTATTTTTACTGAATTCTAACCCAAATGACCCTTGTTTACTTTCTGAAATTGGAATAGTTTCCTCATTTGCCAATATCCAACGACGGTTTTCTACTCCTAAAAAATCATCTTGAAAATCAATAATCTGTGTTGCTGATTGATTTTTAAATTCTCCCTGAAGTTTAAGAGCAAGGTTATTGAAAAGCTTGTGTCTTACATTCAATCGTGGTTCAATAATAAGCTTACTAAACTTCTGAAAATAATTACCTCTTACCCCTACTCTTGCATAGGTTTTTTTGTTACTAAATTCAGCCTCGGCAAACAAAGCATGATTAAGCAATACATCTTTTTTAGTTCGGTTGTAATTTGGGTTAATTACATCTGTAGCATTTAAGATACCTACTTCGGTAAATTGATAACCTGTAAGTAGATTAAAGCTATCATTAATTTTTAAATTAGATTTTATTTTAAAACCTGATTCTAAAACCTCGTTAGACTGCTTTACTTCCTGATTAGTTTCAACTCGTGCATCTGTTGCTTCAACAGTATATTTTGAATAATAACCACTTAATTGTGTTGAAAACCGATCGTTCCAAACAGCATTCCATTGTCCGCCAAAGCCTAAATTTTCTTGTGTAAGTTTACTAGATTTTGAAACTGTTTCGCTTGTATTGTTGGTGTTAGATTCAGCATAATCTAAATTATTATTAATCCCAATAACGTTTGCTCTAAACTTATGGTTATCATTTAAATCGAATAATACTTTGGCTGAAAAATCGTAAAACGAAAAGTCTGAAGACTGATTACCTGCAGCATCCGACTCTGTACTGGTGTTAATATCACTATCCTGAAAACTACGCTCAAAATAATTATCGTACGTTGGAGAAGCCAACACATCTGTAAAGGATCTTCTGCCTGAAAAATGAAATGCCAGTTTCTTGCTAACTGGTACTTTTAAATAAGCATCTGCATGCAAAAGATTTGCACCAAATCCTCCTGAAAAATCATCATTTACGGTATTCTTAGTTCGCATATCTATAGTACTAGACACACCATCACTATACTCACTCGATGTTCCGTTTTTAGACACAATGGTCTTATCTGTGAGATAAGGATTATAAGCCGATATTAAGCCAAAAAAATGACCGGAATGATACATTTTAATTCCATCCCAAAGCATGAGGTTTTGGTCATTTGTACCACCTCTTACATTAAGATTGGCAATACTTTCATTTACACTCTCTACACCTGGCAAAACCTGAATAGTTTGCAAAATATCTGGCTCTATTAAACCTGGTAACACGCCAAAAGTTTCAGAATTTAATTGCGTACTGCCATCTAAACGCTTTTGTAAACCTGTAGTTAAAAACTTTGTAATTAAAACCTGATTGAGTTGCTCTAACTTTTCTTCTAACACTATTGTTTTGCAACCTTTATATTCCCACAAATCTGTAGCTTTAATCCTTTCTGTATTGTACCCTAAATAGGAAATCACAACCTCAGCACCAACCGGCACATCTGTTAACTTAAATTCTCCTTCATTATTGGATACTGCCCCATTTAGTGTATTATCTACAACAACTGAAGCTCCGTAGAGCGATGTATTGGCATCAATTTTCAATATTCCACAAACAGAAATCGTTTTATCAATCGTAGAAATAGTAATATATCTATCGGTTAAAAACTTAAAATTAAGTAAGGTGGTGCTGTTTAGTTTTGTAATGATTTCTTCTAAAGATGCAGATAGTTGTGGTTGCTCAACCGTAACCGATTTTACATCTTCTGCAGAGTACGAGAATTTAACCTCGTGCTTGGTTTCAATTTCAGAAATTAATTGCAAAAGTGGTATTTTTTCTTGTGCCTGACTTTGCAAAGAAAATAGCGTTATTAGAATACATACAAGACGCTTAGTTAGCTCCATAATTATAAAACTCTACGTCATTACCATTTATTTTATAGCTAAGCTTTAATGGTATAGTTACCGCTTTTAAGGCAATATTTTTGTCTTTGTGGGTAAAACTTCCGGAAAATAATTGAGATGTATCAACACCATTTGCTACCTTAATTTTAATATTGTACTGCAGTTGTAAGTCTTCTACAACTTGCCATAACGGCACATTATTAAAGCTAGACTCTTCATTAATCCAAGACGGATTTTGCGATGTAAAATCGTCTGTCTTAATCATCTTACCACTTACAACTCTCACAGTTTTTCCTGGTGCTAAAACCGTAGTTTCATTATTATAAGTTACTGCAACCGAACCTTCATAACACTTTACTTCAAAAAAGTTACTGCGCTCTTTTACATTGAATTGTGTTCCCAGTACCTCAACAGATCCTGCATCTGTATTTACAGTAAATTTTTTGCCTTTGGTAACTTTAAAATAAGCCTCTCCATCTAAGGTTAACAATCGCTGATTGTCCCATTCCTTTTTATCATAGGTTAACTGTGATTTTGCATTAAGAACAACCTCAGAATCATCTGGTAAATTAAGCGTAGTTGTCTCCGCAACGCCTGTTTTATAGGAAGCTTCTGTATTAAAAAAGATAAAATAAGAGCACGTTAACATAAGTACTACAATAGCAGCAACACGCAATAACATCTTATAATTAAGTGGTACAACCTTAGAGGTCTCTTTTTTGGTTTTATTTAAAGATCTGGTTTTAAAATCTGCCAATGCCTTATTAGCATCGATATATGGTGTTTCTATTTGTTTTGAATAAAAACCAGCCTTTTCTAATGCAGAAAAATCCTCATTAGGATACATGGTTTTTATTTCTTCGGTAGAAATTTCACCATTAAACCATTTTAATATGTCATTATCTTTATTCATTTTTAATGCTATTCTACCTTAAGACACTTTAGTGCTGTTTTACCCTATACTAAGTTCTAAATTGTTTTATTATTTAGTTTTTCTCTTAAAATCTTGAGTGCTGCAGACATTCGTTTTTCTACTGTTTTTTGAGAAACTCCAAGTAATTCTGCAATTTCTCTATACTTTTTATCTTCGATTCGGTTGAGTAAAAATACTTCGCGCTGTTCCTCACTTAAATCGGCTATTACAGCTTGCAACTTATTTTTAAATTCTTCTTCTTCGAGTAAATATTCTGGAGTTTGGTTAGTCTTATCTAAATATGGCGAAGCTTTAGCGTAAGTCAATACTACTTTCTGATGTCTTACTATATTTAAAAACAAATTATTTACCGTTGTAAATAAGTAAGTTTTGGCCTTAGTATAGTCTACACTAGAGCAATTTTCCCATACCTTAGAAAAGGCATCTTGTACCAAATCTAACCCAACTGACTTGTCTCCAGACTTATAAAACGCAAAATTATTCACAGCTTTTATATGCTCAAGATAAAAAGCATTGAAGTGTTCTTCTTCACAAAGATTTGGGTGTTTATTTGCCATTAATTATTAATCAATAATTGTAAATGCAAAAATAGGAATAAAAAAATCACACATTAAAAACATTGATTTTCAGAATGTTAAAATTTATTTTAAAAAAATTTCAAGAAAACCATAGGGTAAATTAAATCCTAAACGTCTTAAATACAGAAAGCGAAAAAAATCGCAATAATTAATTTAAGAACACAAAACCCAAAAATCAATATTATGAAAAATTTAAAATTCTTATCAGCACTTTTATTTATTTCAATCTTAAGCTTAACCTCTTGTCAAGATGAAATAGATGACGAAAACGGAAACAACCCAAACACTAACTCAGCAACATCACCAACTGCTCAAAACTTAGAAAGATCTGCTATGTATGATGGTAGTTTTGATGATTTCTTAGACGATATTTCTTGTTCTTCGGTTTTATTTCCTGTAACTGTTATTGTAGATAATACAGAGATTACTTTAGTTTCAGAATCTGATTACGAATTGGTACTAGACATCATTGGAGAGTTTACAGACGATGATGATTCGGTTCAATTTCAATTCCCGATAACTGTACAGCTTAGCAATTATACGCAAGTTGTAATTAATAACCAAGCAGAATTAGACGCGCTAGAAGATGCCTGCGATGATGCAGAAGACAACTTTGAAGATGCTATAAACTGTTTAGAAATAGATTTCCCTATTACAATCTTAACTTATGATGCCAACTTAGAGCAAAGTGGAAGTGTTGTAATTGAGTCTGAGCAACAATTATACAACTATATGGATAATTTTGATGATGACGCTTACTTTTCTGTAAACTACCCAATCACAGCAACATTAAGTAATGGTAATACTGTAGAAATTACAAGCGATGCTGATCTGGAAAATTACATTGATGAGTGTTTAGATTTTGATGACATGGAAGACGATGCTGAAGATGATGCCGAAGAAGTTGAAGAAATACTAGTTGAAGGTACTTTTGTTATTGAAAGCTATGTAGATGCTGCTGGAAATGCTGTAGCTGAGTTTGCAGATTACACTATAGATTTTGCTAACGACTTAACTTGTACAGCGCAAAATGTTGTAAACACTACAATTGCCGATGTTGAAGGCGTGTACCAAGTAACGTCAGACATTGATGTATACTTAAGCTTAACCTTTACAGGAAATACAACTTTCGAATTACTTAATCAAACGTGGGAAGTAACAAGTTATTCTGAAAATTCTATTTCTCTACAAAGCACAACTAATGCTGCCATAACCGTGGTTTTATCCCAAATCTAAACCAAAAGGGCATTAGTTACGTAGGTTAAGGTAAAAGCAGCTGTTTTTTTTAGACAGCTGCTTTTTAACAAAACATTTTATCATGAGACTTAAAATCACATACCTCTTTTTGTTTCTGTTGTTTATAACAGGTTGTACAACAGAAGATTCAGGTTCTAATAATGGAAATGGAAACAACGGCATAAACGAAAACCTCAACAGACAAACCGTTGGTAGTTCGGCAAACGATTTATTATCCGCTACTATTTTTGAGAAAATGATTGTTGAAATAGTATATGTAGAAGGATTAGAACCTACAGAGGAAACTGTGACTAATTTTGTTTCATTTCTAGAAAACAGAACACACAAACCTAATGGTATTACAATTGAAAAACGTGCCATTCCATCTCCAGGAAACACAAGCTACTCTATACAAGAGATTGCTGACATAGAAATTGCAGAACGTCAATATTACAATACCAATAATACTATTGCTGTTTGGGCTTTATTTATAGATGGTGAATCTGAAAATAACGCTAATGGTAATATTGTACTAGGTTCTGCATACTGGAACACCTCTTTTGTAATTTTTGAAGAAACCATACAAGACTATAGCAATAGTACTTTTGAACCTAACAGAACACTGTTAGAAACCATAGTGATTACTCATGAGTTTGGTCATATATTTGGCCTTACAAATCTCGGTACAGAAATGGTAACAAATCATGAAGATACCGAACATCCTAAACATTGTAACAACGAAGACTGCTTAATGTTTTGGGCAACAGAATCTTCGCAAGGAGTAGACAATATGCTAAATATGACCTCTGCACCAGAACTCGACAGCCAATGCATTGCAGACCTTCAAGCTAATGGAGGCAAATAATATAAACTCAAATATATTTTAAAAATGAAAACTAAAATCTTAACACTTTCGATGCTATTTTGTGCACTCTTCAATTTAAGTGCTCAAGATGACACAACAACAAAAACTTCAAACTTTGGAATTAAAGGTGGCTATAATTTAGCTGCTGTAAGTTTTGATGAAGATAGTGAAACTGGTCAACGTCATAGCTTTCATGTTGGTTTCTACGGCGAATCATTTTTTACAGAAAGCATAGCTTTACAAGTAGAGCTTTTATATTCACAACAAGGTTACGAGATTGAAAGCAATGGAGGTACATTTACGCAAAAGCTAGACTACATCAATGTACCATTAATGTTTAAAATGTATCCAGATAATAACTTTTTCTTAGAAGTTGGTCCTCAAATAGGTTTAGCCATTTCTCACGAAGAAACGTTTGACAGCAACTTTAATCTTTTTGATACATCACAAGAATTTGAACCTAATAGTTTTGATTGGGGAGTTAATTTTGGTGGTGGTTTTAAAACCAACTCTGGCATTAGCTTAGGTGTAAGATACCATCTTGGACTTGGAGATATTTATGAAGAAGGAAATCCTAAAAACAGAGTATGGCAATTTTCTGTAGGCTTCGATTTCTAACAGAAACATTAAAGCAATAAAAAAACCGCATAATCACTTATGCGGTTTTCTTTTATATACAGTTACTAATTACGCATCAATATTGGCATAAATAGCATTCTTCTCAATAAACTCTCTACGTGGTGGCACTTCGTCTCCCATTAACATAGAGAAAATACGATCTGCTTCACCTCCATTATCGATGTTTACCTGACGTAACGTTCTAAACTCTGGATTCATTGTAGTGTCCCAAAGTTGCTCAGCATTCATCTCACCAAGACCCTTGTAACGTTGTATCTTAGCATTATCACCAAAATCTGCTACGATAGCATCACGATCTTTATCTGACCAAGCATACTGCTTTTTGGCACCCTTCTTTACTAAATATAAAGGTGGTGTTGCTATATAAACATAGCCACTTTCAATTAGTTCTCTCATGTATCTAAAGAAGAACGTCAATATAAGTGTAGCAATGTGGCTACCATCAATATCGGCATCACACATAATCACCACTTTATGATATCTTAATTTTGAAAGATTTAATGCTCTTGGATCTTCTTCAGTACCAATCGTTACACCAAGTGCTGTAAAAATATTCTTGATTTCTTCATTTTCAAAAACCTTATGCTGCATTGCTTTTTCAACATTAAGAATCTTACCTCTTAATGGCAAAATAGCTTGAAACTTTCTATCTCGACCTTGCTTTGCTGTACCACCTGCAGAATCACCCTCTACTAGGAACACTTCACATTGCGCTGGGTCTTGCTCAGAACAGTCGCTTAACTTTCCTGGTAAACCACCAATACTCATTACCGTTTTACGTTGCACCATTTCACGAGCTTTCTGTGCTGCGTGACGTGCTTGTGCTGCTAAGATTACTTTTTGTACAATTGTCTTAGCATCTTCAGGATGCTCCTCTAAGTAATCGGTTAACATTTCTGAAACTGCCTGAGAAACAGATGCCGAAACTTCACGGTTACCAAGTTTAGTTTTTGTCTGACCTTCAAACTGAGGTTCAGCAACTTTTACAGAAACAATAGCTGTTAAACCTTCCCGAAAATCATCACCTGAAATGTCAAATTTCAATTTATCTAACATTCCAGAACCATCAGCATATTTCTTAAGTGTATGCGTTAATCCACGACGGAAACCAGAAAGGTGTGTACCACCTTCGTGCGTGTTAATGTTGTTAACATAAGAGTGTAAATTCTCTGCATAAGAGGTATTATACACCATAGCCACTTCAACAGGAACACCGTTCTTTTCACCTTCAAATGAAATAACATCTTTCATTAAAGGTTCTCTGTTACCATCTAAAAATCTAACAAATTCTGAAAGTCCTTCTTCTGAATGAAAAGTTTCTCCTTCAAAAGAACCATCCTCCTTTTTGTGACGCTTATCTACTAAATGAACTGTAATACCTTTGTTTAGGTATGCTAATTCACGCATACGACTAGCTAAGGTATCGTAATTATATTCTAATGTTTGCTGAAAAATTTGCGGATCTGGCTTAAAGGTTACAATAGTACCTGTCTTATCTGTATCTCCAACAGTTTTTACAGGATATAAAGTTTTACCACGCTCATACTCTTGCTCCCATACTTTACCTTCTCTGTAAACTGTAGCTTTTAAATGTTCAGATAGTGCGTTAACACAACTTACACCAACACCGTGAAGACCACCTGAAACCTTATATGAGTCCTTATCGAACTTACCACCTGCACCAATTTTGGTCATTACAACCTCTAATGCAGAAACACCTTCTTTTTTATGAAGACCAACTGGAATACCACGACCATCATCTTCTGTAGTTATGGAATTATCCTCGTTTATGGTAACTGTAATGTTATCGCAATGTCCTGCTAAAGCTTCATCAATAGAGTTGTCTACAACCTCATAAACCAAGTGGTGTAAACCTCTTACACCAACATCACCAATATACATCGATGGACGCATACGTACGTGCTCCATCCCTTCTAGGGCTTGGATACTGTCTGCGCCATACTGTTTTTTGTTTTCTTCGCTCATTTTATATTTAATAAGATTTAGTTCTAATTTTACAGCAAAAAAGACGCTTATTGCGTCTCTTTTGAGTACTTTCAAAGATACAAAAAATTAGAGCTTAAACATAGCTTTTTATCGACTTTAAGCAATAATTATCAACAATTGTTAAGAACCTAAAAGTGTCTTAAAACAGCTAAAAAGTACCTTAAATTGAATTTAAGCGTTTTTTTTACAACACTGAAAATTGAAATTTACGAAAGTGCCTTAGACGATATATTTTAATCCAAAATAAAAGAGTTATTGACATTTATTTTACAAGTTACATTAATGTATTTCTTCGTGAAGTTGTTTTTTCAGTTTTTCTAATAAACTTAATAGATTCCGTAAAGTTCTTAAATTACCTACGGTAGTTTCTAATTTTAGCGTTGCCACATTCCATAATTCCATAGATTCGAATAAAAAATTAAAATCTGTTTGAGGTCCGCCAACAATAAAATGCTCTCTATACATTGGCAAAGCGGCATTTGAATAGTTAATATGTTTAGCAAAAAAGGGTTCTATAAGTGAATTATACTGATTATCTACGTATACATCTCCTCTTTCTAAAAAAATAAGTGCATCTCTAAGTTCTAATAATGATTGTTTAAGTTCTTTTTTTTCAACCTTTATAAGCAGTCCTTGTTGTAAAAACTCATTGAAAGTTTCATAAGATAAATTATTGGTCCAAGCCGTAGCTATAGAACCTATATTTTCTAATAACTCTGGAATACTATCTTGGTTTTTAGATGCTAAAATCTGTAGTGCTTTTTTATGCCTCTTTTCTAAATAACTTTCTGATTCAATTAGCTTATGAATAACTAAAATCTGCTCTTCCACCTCTTCGCTAAGCTTATTAAAATATGACTGCATCTTATCCTTTTCTAGACGTTTTTGGTTCCAATTGTTTACCTGTATGGCAATCAAAATACCTATAACTACAAGAATGATTTCTCCCAAGGCATACTTGAGATACCGACTTGTCTTTCCTTCATTTAGAAGTGACCTCCTGATATTTCTAAAGAATTTTATCACATTAACCGTTATTATTAAGTTCTACGTTAATTAGTCTCTGTAAATCAATTACTTGTTGTTTGGCTTTTAAGTATTCTTTCATAATCACATCAGCACTAGATTGGACAACTGTAACTCCATTCATAAAAGTTTGATTCTCTATAAGCTGTAGCAACTCTTTTTTAAACTCATTTAAATAAAATCCCTTTTCTAAACCTGTAAATGTTCTATTGATTTCTTTTTCTTTACTTGGCTCAAGAGCCATAATATAACGCATGTTAAACTTTTCATTTATAGGAGGAAATAACAATCTGTCATGACTTTCTTTTTCTTTATCTTGAATAATTAAAATGGAATTGTATTGTTTGTTTAGTTCTAACAACTTTATTTTGATAGAGTCATTTGAGATGAGATCTAAATTTCCACTACTTACCATTTCATTAAAAGTAACCTGGTTAATATTAATGTCTTGCCAACTAAAAATAGAATTGAAGTAAGGCATAACATTAAACACAGAATCTTTATTCTTACTAAAACTAAAGTTTAAAAAAATATTAGCGGCTTCTAATTGTTTCTGTTTTATGTCATGAAATTCGGATAAAAGCTTTTCATTTTCTCTTAAATCGATAATCAACCTTTCAAGATAATTTAATTCTACTTGCCTTTTTTTACGATTTTCATTCCAATTATTAATCTGTAGGGCTATCAAAATACCAATGACAACAAGCACTATTTCGCCAATGGCATATTTTAAGTATTTACTTGTTTTACCTTCATTAAGAAGTGATTTTCGGGTACTTCTAAAGAATTTTATCATCGGCTTACAGTTGGGTGTAAGCAGGAAATTATAAAGTAGAGATGGTTGGTTATGCTTATATGTTTATAAATGTAATGAATTGTTACAAAATACAGCACAAAAAAAGCCAGCTTAAAAACTGGCTTTCAATTATTTAAATATTATCAATAAGCATCATCATGCACTTTAGCAACGGCTCTACCACTTGGGTCGTTCATGTTTTTAAAAGCTTCGTCCCATTCTAATGCAATTTTAGTACTACATGCTACACTTGGCTCTTGTGGCACACTCAATGCAGCTGCATCACTTGGAAAATGCCCTTCAAAAATGGTTCTGTAATAATACTCTTCCTTGTTCTGTGGTGTTTGTATTGGGAAACGGAAATGTGCGTTTGCCATTTGCTCGTCAGTTACATCCTCGTTCACCAATTCTTTTAAAGTATCTATCCAGCTGTAACCTACACCATCACTAAATTGTTCTTTTTGTCTCCAAGCCACACTTTCTGGCAACATATCTTCAAATGCTTTGCGCACCACCCATTTTTCAATTCTACCATCTTTTATCATTTTATCTTCTGGGTTGATGCGCATAGCAACATCCATAAACTCCTTATCTAAAAATGGTACACGACCTTCAATTCCCCAAGCCGCTAAACTTTTGTTAGCTCTTAAACAATCGTACATGTGTAACTTACTTAATTTACGTACAGTTTCTTCATGAAATTCTCTCCCGTTAGGTGCTTTGTGGAAGTACAAATAGCCACCAAATAATTCATCCGCACCTTCTCCAGATAGTACCATTTTTATTCCCATTGACTTAATAACTCTAGCCATTAAGTACATTGGAGTACTCGCTCTGATGGTTGTAATATCGTAGGTTTCTAATTGATAAATTACATCTTTTATAGCATCTAAGCCTTCTTGAATTGTAAACTTAATTTCATGATGAACTGTACCAATATGATCAGCTACTTTTCTGGCAGCAGCCAAATCTGGAGAACCTTCTAATCCTACAGAAAAGCTATGCAATTGTGGCCACCAAGCTTGCTCTTTATCATCTGCCTCTATACGACGTTGCGAATATTTTTTTGCAATAGCAGAAGTTACAGAAGAATCTAATCCACCAGACAACAATACACCATAAGGCACATCGCTCATAAGCTGTCTGTGTACCGCATCTTCTAGAGCTTGCTTTACTTCTGCAATGCTTGTTTCGTTATCTTTGACAGCATCAAAATCTTCCCAATCGCGTTTGTACCACTGCACTAACTCTCCATCCTTACTACTCATGTAATGGCCTGGAGGAAATAATTCAATCTTAGTACAAACTCCTTCTAAAGCTTTTAATTCTGAAGCCACATAGAATGTTCCGTGTTGGTCCCAACCCATATATAATGGTATAATTCCCATATGGTCTCTCGCTATGAAATACTCATCTTTATCTACATCGTAGATTGCAAAACCGAAGATACCGTTCATTTCGTCCACAAAGTCGACTCCTTTTTCTTTATATAAAGCTAGAATTACCTCACAATCACTTTCAGTTTGAAACTTGTAATCTGGAAATTGAGCTCTTAAAGCTTTGTGGTTATATATCTCACCATTTGCTGCTAAGATTAGTTTTTTGTCTTCACTAAACAATGGCTGTTTTCCAGAAGCAGGATCTACTATAGCTAAACGCTCGTGAGCCAAAATTGCTTTTTCATCACTGTAAACACCACTCCAATCTGGCCCTCTATGACGAATAGACTTTGCCATTTCTAATACCTGAGGTCTTAGGTCTTCTGATTTCTGTTTTATATCAAACGCACATACTATTCCGCACATAACTCTTTATTTTGTTATTAATTATGAAACAAATATGAAATTAAACTTTCATTTTTTAAACATAAACAACTATAATGGTTTCAATATAAAATAAAATACATTTATTTTTAAAATTATTAAAAGTTAAAACAACCCAAATCACCTGTTTAACTTTTAATCTGTAAACTTTAGGATTTCTTTTCGACCATTTGATGTAATAAGACTTAATTTTATTAAAACTAAAAACCAAAAAACATGAAAACGACACAACTAATTTCAACCATTGCCTTTGCATTTGCTTTACTTCTATCTTTTAATGCTGAAGCTCAAAAATTTTCAGGATTAGATAAGAGCCCAATGGATGCTGCCTCGTTTCCTAGCAACTACAAAGAGTCTAACAAACAAATAAAAATAGTTTACAGCAGACCTCAACTTAAAGATAGAGATGTGTATGATTTGGCTAAGCCTGGAAATGTATGGAGAATGGGTGCTAATGAAGCTGCCGAACTTCATGTTTACAGCGACATGAAACTAAATGGTAAAGATGTTAAGAAAGGCACATATACTGTATATGCTATACCTGGAGAGAAAGAATGGACCATTATTATAAATACAGATTTAAATGTTTGGGGAAGCTATTTTTATAATGAAAAAAATGATGTTGCTAGGATAACTGTACCAACAACCGAAGGGGACGAATCTCTTGAAGCATTTTCTATAGCCTTTGAAGAATCTGAAAAAGGTGCAGATATGCACTTAGGCTGGGGCACTGTTAGAGTTGCTGTTCCATTTGAGAAAAAGTAATATTCTTTACATAAAAAACTACAAAAGACTGTCTGTAAGAATTATTTACAGACAGTCTTTTTTTGTTTCTATAATGAAGGAATGTGTCCCCAATTTTCGCCAGATTTTATTCTGTTAAGTTGCGTTGTAGAAATTCCGAAGCGCTTTGCTATAACCTTTAGTCGCGTTCGTCTATTAGGATCATTCAACATTTTCTTAATTAACCTCACATTATTTTCTGTGAGCTTAGCAGATGGCGGCTCCTGTTTTTTCTTGGCTTTAATAAAATGAGGGTTTTTCCACTGGTGAGCTTCTTTTTCACTCTTAGAAGCCCATTTTAGATTATTAGCTTTATTATTCTGCTTATCATAATCTAAGTGGATAACGTAGACACCTTCTTTAGTATTTTCTAAAAAATACTGGGCAACAAGTTTGTGCACATAATAGCCTTTGTATTTGTACTTTTTGTAGCCTCTGTAAACTTTTGTTTCTGTGGTTTTAATCTTAATATGAGGATAACCATTTAACAGATAAGGGTCTATTAATCTTGGTTTTTCTTCCTCAACTTTTATAATTCTACCATAGTTTGAAACAAAAAATTTTTCTTGTGGTGAAATTTTGTCTTCTTTAGGGGATTCTAATGCTTTCCAAACTTCACCTCTGTAATTTTTAATTTCGTTAAAGAACATTTAAGGGATATTCAAATATTTATGGGTTTGCAAGGATACCTTCCATTTAGGATTAGCCATTACATAATCCACAATTTTAGGCATCATCTTCTCTCGCTTACTCCACTCTGGTTGCAAGTATAATATACAATTTTTATTTACTTTTTCTGCTTGTTCTTCGGCAAATTTAAAATCGTCATTATTATAAATGATACATTTTAACTCATGCGCCTTATCGTAAATCTCTTCGGTAGGTAGTTTTACTTTTTTTGGAGATAAGCAAATCCAATCCCATTCACCTGTTAGTTTATAGGCTCCTGAAGTTTCAATATGTGTTTGTACTCCTTTAGCTTTTAACTGCTCAGTAAGTGGACCCATGTCCCAAGTAAGCGGTTCTCCTCCTGTTACAACAATTATATCACTATATTTTACAGCGTTTTCAACAATTTTTGTTGTCTCAGTTGCAGGATGCAGTTCTGGCAACCAACTCTCTTTTACATCACACCAATGACAACCAACATCGCAACCACCAATCCTAACAAAGTACGCTGCGGTTCCTTTATGATAACCTTCACCTTGAATGGTATAAAACTCTTCCATTAATGGCAATAAATGCCCTTGATCTATCAATTGTTGTTTTTCTCTTCTTGTCATAGTGCGCAAATATACCAATAACTCTGTACTATTTGTGTATTACCAAAGGGCAAAATGCCAATTGCAGCAAATATACTTGCGGTTATTTCTATTTTATACTTGATTAAAATTACACTATTTTTATGCAAATTTTCTGATCAATGAGCAATTCTGAAAAATTCATACAAGACATTAATACAGGCAACACTTTTAAAGGAGATTATATTACCCTAGGAGCTGCAATGTTAGATGGAGAAACCAAAACTAATGCTTTTGTTAATGTGCCTCTAAAAACAATGAACCGACACGGTCTTATTGCCGGAGCCACAGGAACAGGAAAAACAAAAACACTTCAGGTGTTGGCTGAAAACCTTTCTGAAAAAGGTGTTCCTGTTTTACTGATGGACATTAAAGGAGATTTAAGTGGTTTGGCAAAACCAAGTCCAGGACATGCCAAAATTGATGAACGTCATGAAAAAATAGGACTTCCGTTTGATCCTAAATCTTTTCCTGTTGAGATTTTAACTCTATCTGAGCAAGATGGTGTTAGACTTAGGGCAACGATTAGTGAGTTTGGCCCTGTTCTAATCTCGAGAATACTAGGTGTTACCGAAACACAAGCCGGAATCATTTCTGTAATTTTTAAATATTGTGATGACAATAAACTACCGCTTTTAGACCTAAAAGACTTTAAGAAGATTTTACAATATGCTACTAATGAAGGTAAAGAAGAATTTCAGGAAGCTTATGGTAGAATTTCAACAGCTTCTACAGGAGCTATTCTGAGAAAAATTATTGAAATTGAACAGCAAGGTGGTGATTTATTCTTTGGGGAAACCTCTTTTGACACACAAGACTTATTGCGTATTGACGAGAATGGTCGTGGCTATATAAACATAATAAGACTTACTGATATACAAGACAAACCGAAGTTGTTTTCAACGTTTATGTTGAGTCTTTTAGCAGAAATTTATTCTACATTCCCAGAACAAGGAGATAGTGGAAGACCAGAACTTGTAATGTTTATAGATGAAGCACATTTGATTTTTAATGAAGCTTCTGATGCGTTATTAAACCAAATTGAAAGTATTGTAAAACTTATCCGTAGTAAAGGGGTTGGCTTGTATTTTGTAACTCAAAATCCTACTGATGTTCCTGAAGCTGTGCTTGGACAATTAGGATTAAAAGTTCAACATGCTTTACGTGCGTTTACCGCAAAAGACCGAAAAGCGATAAAACTTACGGCACAAAACTATCCAGACACAGAATATTATGATACTGCAGATGTGCTGACTTCCTTAGGAATTGGTGAAGCTTTAGTATCCGCTTTAGACGAAAAGGGAAAACCAACTCCTCTAGCAGCTACAATGATGCGTGCACCTATGAGTCGCATGGATATATTAACAGAATCTGAACTTAGCAGCTTGCTCGCTCAATCTCAATTAGCCAAAAAATATAATAAAGAGATTGATAGAGAAAGTGCATATGAAATGCTAAACGAAAAAATAAAGCAAGCTGAAGCGGAAGAAGCAAAACGTAAAGCGGAAGAAGAAAAAGAAGCGCTAAAAAAAGCCGAAAGCAAACACAAAGCAAGTTCTAGCAGAAGACGAAGCACAAGACAAAACCCAATTGTAAAAGTACTTTCTAGCCCAACAGTAATTAGAAGTGTATTAGGAATCCTAACCAAAATGCTAAAATAACTAACCCTAAATCTAAAACACGAAAGCCCATAATGGGCATTTGGCTAATAATGACCATTATCTAACCAAATAATTGAATAACAAAATCATAAGCTTTTGAAAAATTTAAATAAATGAAGAAATCAATTTTTATAATTTTAATTATAACCTTACTTATTACAAGCTGTTCTAATGACAAACCAGTGGATCCTTTTTTAGTAAAAAAGTATAATATAGGATTGCTAACGGACTCTACAACAGTTAGAGAATTAGACACCATTTTTAAAAATGATTCAATCGTAAGATATGTTTCTGGTGATGAATTTGCTGGTTCTATAAATGTTATTGAAATATTTGACAAAAGTGGCAAGAAGCTTTTAGACCTGTATCCTAAAGAAGCACTAGATTCTACATCTGTAATTTCAAATGTACGTATTAATGACGAACGCTATAGAACTGAAAAAGACATTTCAATACTTAGTACTTTTAAGGATATTAAGGATAATTACAGAATTTCAAAAATTGATAATCTTATAAATACAGTTAAAATTTCAATTAATGAAATAAACACCGCTTTTAGTATTGACAAAAAAGAACTACCAAGTAGTTTAAGGTTTAATATGGACGCAACCATAGATGCCATACAAATACCAGAAAAAGCCAAGATTAAATATTTTATGGTTCATTGGTAATTCAGTTTTCAGTCACCAGTCACAGTAAGCAGTAAAGCACAAATGAGCAAAAAGAAAAAATATACAATTCAAAACTCACCATTCATAGTCCCAACTGACGATGGAAAAATAATAAAAGAACATTTTGGAAAAGCTAGTGATGGTAATTCTGAAATAAGTATAGCACATATGGTAGCGCCTCCTGGATGGAGTGAACCTTTTCAAACACCAGAATTTGATGAATACACTTTTATCTTAAAAGGAAAAAAGCAATTTATCATTGAAGATGAAACCATTACTTTAGAAGCAGGACAATCTATTAAAGTAGAAAAAAACACAAGACTTCAATATTCTAATCCTTTTGATGAGCCTTGTGAATACATTGCTATTTGCCTTCCTGCATTTTCAATAGAAGCCGTAAACAGAGAAAACGAATAGCATGAGTAGTTTTGTTATAAAATCTATAGGCAACGCACTTAATGCCACCAGTTTAATTTCTTCAAAATATGCCTCTAAGAAGGCTTTAAACTTATTTGCATCGCCACGTAAAGGTCGCTACACAGAAGCACAAACAAAAATAATTGATTCTGCTTTGTTTGAAGAACTGTCTTACCAAGGGCAAAGTATTGCAGTTTATCGTTGGAAAGGAAATGGAAAGACTGTTTTGTTGGCACACGGTTGGGAAAGCAACGCTTCTAGATGGAGTTATATTCTCAACGATTTAAAAGCTCAAAGTTACAACATCATAGCATTAGATGCACCTGCACATGGTCGCTCAGACGGGAAACAATGTAACGCTATTTTATATTCAGAATTTATAAATATAGTTGCAAAAAAGTATCAACCTGAAATTGTTATCGGTCACTCGGTTGGTGGTATGGCAACAGTATTCTTTATGCACAACTACCAACTATCTTCAGTTAAAAAGTTGGTTTTATTGGGAGCACCAGCTCATTTTACAGGTGTTTTTTCCAGATACAAATCTATGATGGGTTACAACAATCGTATTTCTAAAGGCCTGGACAATATTGTTATTGAACGCTTTGGCAAACCTGTAGATTATTTTTCGGCAGCCAACTTCACCAAAACTATTGAAGCTGAAGGCTTAATCATTCACGATAAAAAAGACAGAATTATTCCTTTTGAAGACGGACAACTTTTTGCCAATCGCTACAAAAACTCTAAGTTTATAGAAACCAATGGTTTTGGTCACGGATTAAAAGATGAATCCTTAACGCCAAAAATTATTGAATTTATAAATGGTTAATTCTTGATTATGATAAACAAAAAACTAGCTTACATCTTTTTAATTCTTCTTTGTTTTAGTTGCAAATCAAACAAGGAAAAACAGCAAAGCAAGACATATACAGATGTTGTTAGTATAGCTGCTATGAAAGATGTAATGTGGAAAGGTGAACTTTTTAGCAAAATAAAGCTTGACACTATAAAACCTAAAAATGGACTTTATGGTCTTGGTCCAGAAGCTTATCTGCGTGGCGAAATAGTAATTAATAACGGAAAAACTTATGTTTCAAGAGTTCTTACAGATTCTACAATGGCTGTAAATGAAATAGCAGACGCTGAAGCCCCATTTTTTGTTTATGCCAATGTTAATGAATGGAATGCAGTCAAATTACCGAGTTCTGTAACATCTATAAAAGATTTAGAAACGTTTATCGATAGCGAGACAAAAGACAAAAAGAGGCCATTCACTTTTAAATTAGATGGCAATATCTCAAAGGCAACAATTCATATTCAAAATTTACCAAAAGGCACTAAAGTTTCTTCGCCTAAAGAAGCTCACCAAGGACAGATTAACTATCAATTAGAAAGTGAAGATGTAGAAATTATTGGTTTTTTCTCTACCGAACATCAAGGTATTTTTACTCATCATGATTCCTTTTTGCACATGCATCTTATCTCTAAAGACAAGACAAAATGGGTCATCTAGACGATGTTGTTTTTAATGAAATGTCATTATTATTACCAAAGTCCTAAAAGACTTTATTGTATTTTTGCACTATGTCTGATGATTTAAAACGTCTTAACAAATACCTAAGTGAAGCTGGTTATTGCTCTCGTCGTGAAGCCGATCGATTAATCGATGCAGGTAGAGTTACCATTAATGATGCTATTCCAGAAATGGGCACTAAAGTTGCTTCTGATGATGTGGTTAAAGTTGATGGTGAAATCATTGGCGAACGCAAAAAAGATTTTGTCTATCTAGCATTTAATAAACCTGTTGGTATCGTTTGTACTACAGATACTCGTGTTGAGAAAGATAATATTATTGACTTTATTAATTACCCAAGACGAATTTTTCCTATTGGAAGACTAGATAAACCAAGTGAAGGATTGATTTTGCTAACAGACGATGGCGATATCGTCAACAAGATTCTACGTGCCAGTAACAATCACGAAAAGGAATATGTAGTTACTGTTGATAAGCCTATTTCACAAACATTTATTCAACGGATGGCAGGTGGTATTTATATTGAAGAATTAAAACAACGCACCAAAAAGTGTAAGGTAAAAAAAATAGACAAATACACCTTTAGTATTATTTTAACCCAAGGTCTTAACAGACAAATTCGTCGTATGTGTGAGTATCTTAACTACGAAGTACAGACCTTAAAGCGTGTTAGAATTATGAATATTGAACTAGACATACCAATAGGAAAATATCGAGAACTCACTAAAGAAGAGTTTAAAACATTGACCGATTTAATTGGAGATTCTAAGAAAACGTTTCAACCCAACCAACAACGCAGAAACAGAAGACATTAATTTTACAAGGCATGAATTTATCTCCTTTTCACTTAGCAATTCCTGTTGACGATGTAGATGTATGCAGAGATTTTTACACCAACACTCTAAATCTTGAAGAAGGAAGAAGTAGCGATCATTGGGTAGATTACAACTTTTTTGGTCATCAGTTAGTAATTCATTATAAACCAAAAACTGAAGAAGACACGCATACCAATTCTGTTGATGGAAAAGATGTGCCTGTTCCGCATTTTGGTGTTGTTTTACCTTGGGAAGATTTTTATGATTTTGCTGATTTGTTAAAAAGCAAAAACATAAATTTCATCATAGAACCTTACATTCGTTTTGAAGGACAAGTTGGTGAGCAAGCTACAATGTTCTTTAAAGACCCTTCTGGTAATGCTTTAGAGTTTAAAGCCTTTAAGGATTTAAATCAACTATTTGCAAAATAACAAATAGAGTTTTATTTATTTCTTTCTATGTTGCTCTCTAGCTAACAATGTATTCTTTAAAAGCATAGCAATTGTCATTGGTCCTACTCCACCAGGAACAGGTGTTATAAAACTTGCTTTTTTACTTACATTTTCAAAGTCAACATCTCCTGTAATGTGATAGCCTTTTTCAGAATCATCTGGCACACGCGTTATACCAACATCTATAATTACAGCATCGTCTTTTACCATTTCTGCTTTTAAAAAGTTAGGAATACCTAATGCTGAAATAACAATATCTGCCTGAGAAGTAATCTGGGTAATATTTTTAGTATGACTATGCGTTAAAGTTACTGTTGAGTTTCCTGGGAAACCTTTACGTCCCATTAAAATACTCATTGGGCGACCAACTATATGAGAACGACCAATAACAACTGTATGTTTCCCTTTAGTCTCAACTCCATAACGGTCTATAAGCTCTAAAATACCAAATGGTGTAGCAGGAATAAAAGTTGACATATCCAATGACATTTTACCAAAGTTTGTAGGGTGAAAACCATCTACATCCTTATCTGGATTTACAGCCATTAATACTTTTTGAGTATTGATTTGTGGTGGTAATGGCAACTGAATTATGAAACCATCTATATCGTCATTATTGTTAAGCTCTTCAATTTTATCTAACAATTCAATCTCGCTAGTTGTATTAGGAAGACGTACCATTGTAGACTCAAAACCAACACGTTCGCAAGCTCTTACTTTACTTCCAACGTAGGTTAAACTTGCTCCATCATTACCAACAATTACAGCGGCTAGGTGTGGCACCTTTTCGCCATTAGCTTTCATTTTATCAACTTCAGCCTTTATTTCGTTTTTAATGTCGTTACTGGTTTTTCTTCCGTCTAGTATGGTCATTTGTTGTTGTTTTCTTGCTAAGACGCAAAGGCGCAAAAGCTAATTGAAAATATATTTATTTATAACTTCTCGACTACGCTCGAAGTGACTACTTACATTATACTGTTTACTGCCAACTATCTCGGCATGTTTTTCATCATCTGCATCATGCGTTTTCCGCCACCGCCTTGCATCATTTTCATCATCTTACTCATTTGAGTAAATTGTTTTAGCAACTGATTAACTTCTTGTACAGATGTACCAGAACCCTTACCAATTCTCTTCTTTCTACTTGCATTTATAATTGAAGGGTTAGCACGTTCCGCTGGTGTCATAGAGTGGATAATAGCTTCAATTCCTTTAAAAGCATCATCATCGATATCAATACCTTTCATCATCTTTCCTGCTCCAGGAATCATACCAATTAAATCCTTCATATTACCCATCTTCTTGATTTGTTGAATCTGTTTTAAGAAATCATCAAATCCGAATTGATTCTTGGCAATTTTCTTTTGAAGTTTACGCGCTTCCTCTTCATCAAATTGTTCTTGAGCACGTTCTACAAGAGATACAACGTCTCCCATTCCCAAAATACGATCTGCCATACGTGATGGATAGAACACATCTATAGCTTCCATCTTCTCACCTGTACCAATAAATTTAATTGGCTTGTTTACAACAGACTTAATTGAAATTGCGGCACCACCACGTGTATCACCATCTAATTTGGTTAGGATAACACCATCAAAATTTAATATATCATTGAAGGCTTTTGCTGTATTTACAGCATCCTGACCTGTCATAGAATCTACCACAAATAAGGTTTCTTGTGGTTGAATAGCTTTGTGAATGTTAGAAATCTCGGTCATCATAGCTTCATCTACAGCCAAACGACCAGCTGTATCTATAATTACCACATTATGACCATTAGCTTTTGCATGGGCAATACCTGCTTGTGCAATAGCAACTGGATCCGTATTTCCTTTATCACTATAAACCTCAACATTGATTTGATCTCCAACAACGTGAAGCTGATCTATCGCTGCAGGACGGTAAACATCACAAGCTACTAATAAAGGTTTCTTTGTTTTTTTATTTTTAAGATAGTTAGCAAGCTTACCAGAAAAAGTAGTTTTACCAGAACCTTGCAAACCAGACATTAAAATTACACTTGGATTGCCAGAAAGGTTAATACCTTCTGCATCACCTCCCATAAGTTCGGTTAACTCATCTTTTACGATTTTAACCATTAACTGACCTGGTTGAAGTGTCGTTAATACATTTTGGCCAAGTGCTTTTTCTTTAACCTTATTGGTAAATTGTTTAGCAATTTTAAAGTTAACATCGGCATCTAAAAGCGCACGTCTTACTTCTTTTAAAGTTTCGGCAACATTGACTTCTGTAATACTGCCATGTCCTTTTAATACGTGTAACGCTTTATCTAACTTATCACTTAAATTATTGAACATAATCTTTATCTCTTTTAGAAGTTGCAAATTTAAGAATTTACAAGAGATAAACGAACGGCATATCTATAATTATACACTTATATCTTTCAGAATATCATAAAAGAAAAGAGCTGCCTAGCGGTTGGCAACTCTCTTCATCAACTTAAACTTACTAAAATTACTAACTAAGCGGTTCTTTTATATATTATTCACATGTTTGTTCTAAGACTAAAATATTGTCTCCACTATGCAATTGCAATCTATCTTCTTCACATTCTACAACAAGCCACTCACCTGTTATTGCCTGGATATTTGGCCCAGCTACATTTGAGAAGGTAACTATTACACCATCTTCTGATTGTGATGTTGTCCATGTTGCATCAATTGTAGTTTCGTTATTATAAATTATGACATTTTGACTATTAGGTTCAAAATCGAAATTCCAATTTAGAAGGTTATCACTACCATTATAGTTTACAGCATTCCAAATACATTCTACTAAGAAACCATCTACATCTTCTTCGCTACAACTGTTTGAACAATCTTCTACAATTAGTTCTACAGTGAATATTTCTGAAACACTAGGATTATCAGCTAACCCAACTCTCATATAAATTATTTGAGGATTTGTTGTATTAACAAAAGGTGATATCAGTGCATTGGTCTCTGCCTCTGCATCCATTAATGATTCATAAAATGTCCAAGTGACATTATCTTCAGGGCAATCATAAATGGCATTTAAATCGAAAGCAACAGAACCATCATTATCATCGTCGCACATAACAACTTCTCTATCTTCAAAACAATCGAAAGCACCACTTACATTCTCATCACAGGCTAGAATTAAGATATTATCTCCTTGATTAAACACCAACCCATCATCGTCACAGTCTTGCAAATACCATTGACCATTGTATTGGTCTATAGAAGAAGGGAAATCTATGAAAATAAATACACCGTTGTCATCTGAGCTTATATCCCATGTACCATTATGAGGCATGTCGCCTTGATACAATGTAAAGAGACTATTGTTTTCTGAAAACTCAAAATAGGTCATTGGAGATGTATAGCCGTTAATCGTAGGCACTATATAGCAAGACATTAGATACTCGCTTACGTCTGACTGGTTACAATCTGACTCAACATCACAACTTTGCTCTAGCACTAACTCATTATTATCTGATACCAACTCTAATCTGTCGTCTTCGCATTCTACGAATCTCCAATCTAGAGAAAGCACCTGATAGTCTCCTGGTAAGTCTAAAACTAAGAATACTCCTGTATTACCAAGAAGCACCTCCCAAGTACCTGTTACTTCGTTTCCTGAATTACTTCCTACTATTACTGCTCCGCCTTCTTGGAAATTCAGAGGTCCATTATAGTTAGGGCTCAATAAATCTGTACCTATCCACCATTCACATTCTTTAAGATTTAAAGCTACTTCCTGAGCGTCGCAATCTAAGCTTCCTTCACAATCTAACTCTAACTTCATTGTTACAAAGCCATTGTCTGTTTCCTTTTTAAACTCTAGGTCTTCATCATCGTCATCACAATCTGTTAATAACCATAACCCATTAGCTATGCCAAAAGTCTCTAAACCTTCAATAACAAGTTTATAACCCAAATCTGTTTCTATAACCTCCCAATCTCCTGTTTCAACTACCGTTGAATCTCCTGTAATTGTTACAGAACCAGATTCGTCAAAATGCAACTGTAACGTGTTTTCTAGCTCACCTGCTTCATTATAAAATTCAGCTTCAAAGCCACACTCTAACAATAAATTTTCGAGTTCATCTAAATTTATGTCACAGTCATCAGAACTGTCATCGCAATCATCTTCTGCTGCTTCTATTGCATCAGACAACTCCTGGTTGGAGTTCACTTCTATTGTATTTCCGTTTGCGTAAACAAGCGACACAGGATAGTTAATACTTACAACCAGTGCATTATCATCTTCCTCCAGGCCTTCAAGAAAACTATATAAGGCCTCATCGCTAGTTATAGTAATCGTATCTACAATATTAAAATCTGCATTAAATACGGAAAACGTAATTGGATAAACAAAATCCACACATTCAATAACCTCATCATCTTCTAGCTCACAGTCTTCAATAAAATCCTCTAATTGGTCTTCATTTTCAATAACTACTTCAGAATAATTATTAAAAATAATTGTAATAGGAAACACAAAATCAAAGAAATCATCTTCATTTTCATATTGTTCAAATAAATCCTCAAGGTCTTCTAAATCATCTAAAGTTTCAACAACAATGGTAACATCTCCCATTACAATCGTCACTGGTAACTCTACTGAAAAACAACTAGACTCATCTAAAAAATTATCATAATCGGCATAGTTTGCGGTAACATTACCCATGAAATTTGCCAATGGAGTGTTAGGCTGAATCATTTCTTGTTCTGCCGGATTATTGATATCTATTGCTTCATCTTGACAAGCAGTAAAGGTCAAAAGCGCAACAAAGACGTAAACAAATAAATGACTGAATTTAAATTTCATAACACTTAGTTTTTTTTATTATAGATTTTTTTATTATAGAACAACTACTCTTTTAAATCTCCTACCTCTTGATTAGAAAATTTATTTATACTTTGCGTCTCAATAATTATGAGCCAACCAATAAAAAATCATATTTGCGAAGAACAGTTGTTTGAGCGTTTGTACAAAAAACACTCAAAGAATCTGCATGATTTTTTATATTACAAGTTTGGAGATCACTTAAATCCTAGTGATAAAGTACAAGAAGCGTTTATAAAACTTTGGCAAAACTGCGGAAAAGTTTCTCCGGACAAAGCCAAAAGTTTTTTATTTACAACAGCCAACAACCTAATGCTAAATGCTGTTGCTCATCGTAAAGTGGTTTTAAAATATGAGAAATTACCTCAAAAAAAATCAACTAATGAGACTCCTGAGTTTGTTTTACAAGAGAAAGAGTATCATCAAAAACTACAAAAAGCACTTTCTAAATTAACAGAAGCACAACGTGTTGCATTTTTAATGAACAGAGTTGAAGGTAAAAAATTCAAAGAAATTGCAGTGCTTTTAGACATCTCAACCAAGGCTGTTGAAAAACGTATTTACGGAGCTTTAAAAAAGCTACGAGAAGATATTGATGAATTATAAAATAAATTGTGGGTAGGAATTTTTAGAGCTTAACTGTTCTATTACTGAAATGCAATTATGACAAGAGAAGAACTCATACAAAAATGGCTAGACCATAGCCTTAACTCAGAAGAGCAAAAAGCTTTTGAGCGGTTAGAGGACTATAAAGATTTAATGCAGCTTAACAATGCTTTACACTCTTTTAAGTCTCCAGAGTTCTCTGTGGAAAAAAATTACAAAGCATTACAACCTAATCTAAAAAAGAAAACTACACAAACTTGGCACAAACCACTGCTTAAAGTTGCTGCTATATTGGCTATATGCGTTAGTGCTTATTATTACACAACAACATTAGACAGTTCTTTTAATACCGAAATTGCATCGCAAACAACTATAGACTTACCTGATACTTCAGAAGTAATTCTCAACGCAAACTCTAATTTGGTTTTTAACGAAAACCATTGGAATGATAAACGTGAGGTGAAGCTTAACGGCGAAGCATTTTTTAAAGTTGCTAAAGGCAAGAAGTTTGATGTAATCACAGACAACGGTGTTGTGAGTGTTTTAGGAACACAATTTAACGTAAAACAACGTGATGGTTACTTTGAAGTTATATGCTACGAAGGACTTGTAGGTGTTAAAACAAAAGACAATTACACAGAATTAAAACCAGGAAACGGTATAAAAATAATAGATGGGAAGTTATTTGCTAAAGAAAAAGAATCCACTACGCAACCTGCTTGGTTGCGTAGTGAAAGCAACTTCACAAACACACCTCTTAAACACGTTATTAAGGAGTTAGAAAATTATTACGACATAAAAATAGTTATAGATAAAGCTGATGCAAATAGACTATACACAGGTGGTTTTTCGCATAAAAATCTAGATTTAGCATTGCAATCTGTAACAATACCATTAAATTTAAGCTATAGTAAGTCTGGAACTTCTATTGTATTAAAGCGTGAATAAACTTTTACATCGAGTTGTTTTATTTCTATTAATTTTCAACTTCTCTAATCTTGCATTTAGCCAAAAAGAGGAACCACAACAACTCGTTCAAATACTAGAAACCTTAGAAAAACGCTATGAAGTAAAGTTTTCTTTTGAAACCAAAACTATTCTGAATATTGAGCTTTATCCTTTGAAGGAAAATCTCACTCTTGAAGAAGCTTTAGAACAACTAAAAATAACCACAAATCTTAATTTTGAAGTTTTAAGTCGTCGTTTTATAGCCATAACACCGAGCGATAAAACCGTTCACAGACTAGAAGAAGTTGTTGTAAATAATTACTTATCCAAAGGTATATCTAAAACAAACAACGGAACTGTAACAGTAGATGCAAACGCCTTTGACATTCTACCAGGTCTTATAGAGCCAGATGTTTTACAGATTGTGCAAAATTTACCAGGTGTAGTAAGTGTGGACGAGCGTATCTCTAACATAAACATTAGAGGAGGCACTAACGACGAAAATCTCATTCTTTATGAAGGCATAAGAATGTATCAGTCTGGTCACTTTTTTGGTTTAATTTCTGCATTTAATCCATATTTATCTGATGATATACGTATTTCTAAAAATGGTACAAGCGCACTCTTTGGCAATGGAGTTTCAGGTATTATTTCTATTAAAAACACTGATGAATTAGACAATAAATTTAGTGCAGGCATTGGCACCAACTTACTCAGTCTTGATGGTTATGCTAAAGTCCCTCTGAGTAAAAAAACAGAAATACAACTGTCTTTAAGACGCTCTTTTACTGACATTTTGGTTTCAAAAACTTATGATGCATACTTTGATAGAATCTTTAGAGACTCTGAGCTTAATACTGCCAATAACGTTAACTCTCTATTAGCACTAGATGAACGCTTTTTATTTTATGATGCTAATGCCAAATTTCTATACGACATTAATGATACTTCTAAACTTAGAATAAGCCTACTTAACATATACAATAGCTTAGACTACAATCAGGTTTTTGCAGATTCTAACAACAATATACAAGAGACCAAAAGTGCTCTCAATCAAGTAAGTTTTGGAGCAAGCGCTACTCACTACAAAACCTTTGAGAATGATATAAAAACCTCAGCGCAGATGTATTATTCTAATTATGATTTGGATGCTCAAAATAACGACATTACCAATAACCAATTACTCATTCAAGAAAACAAAGTAGAAGATTATGGGTTGCGCTTTGACATAAAAAAAGCCATAGATAATGATATTGAAGTTAGAGGAGGCTACCAGTTTAATGAAGTTGGTGTTACTAATTTTGAAGATGTATCTAACCCAGATTTTACCAGCTTAGTAAAAGAGATTATTAGAACTCATGCTATTTTTGGTGAAACTGAGCGCTATTCAAAATCCCATAACACATACATTCGATTAGGAGCGCGTATTAGTTATTTTGAAAAACTAAAAGAACTCGTATTAGAACCAAGATTTGCTTTTAATCAGAAAATTTCTGACCACATAAGGCTTGAAGTTTTAGGAGAATTAAAAAGTCAGACAATTTCTCAGGTTATAGATTTACAACAAGACTTTTTTGGTATTGAAAAACGACGATGGCAACTTTCTAATTTAGAGAGTGTACCACTTGTTAAGAGTCAGCAAATTTCATTAGGTTTAAGTTACAACCAGAATAATTTGTTTATCTCACTCGAAGGTTATTATAAAAATGTAGAAGGCATTACTGCACAAAGTCAAGGGTTTCAAAATCAGTTTCAGTTTATAAACGACATAGGAGCATATACTGTTACTGGATTGGATTTCTTAATCAACAAACGCTTTAGCAATTTTAGCACATGGCTGAGCTATACTTTAAGTAACAATGACTATAAATTTAGCACTATAAACGAAGGCAGCTCTTTTACCAGTTCGTTAGATTTAACACATGTTGCCAATGCTTCACTAACCTATAGTCTTAATAATTTTAAAATAGGCTTAGGTCTAAATTGGCATTCTGGTAGAGCTTACACAAAACCTTTAGACAATCAAGACCATAGCAACTCTACCATTGAATATCAAAACCCTAACAGCTCTAGATT
The DNA here is from genome assembly GCF_036553625.1 of Winogradskyella poriferorum. Classification (NCBI taxonomy): domain Bacteria; kingdom Pseudomonadati; phylum Bacteroidota; class Flavobacteriia; order Flavobacteriales; family Flavobacteriaceae; genus Winogradskyella; species Winogradskyella poriferorum. The sequence continues at coordinate 140,279 of NZ_JAZHOU010000006.1, read as the reverse complement.
ATCGGATTATTTTAGAGCAGACTTATCGGCTATTTATAAATTTCAACTTTCTAAAGGCATAAAAGCTGAAGCTGGTGCTTCAATTTGGAATATGTTTAATCAGAATAACATTTTGAACCGCTATTACACTTTAGACTCTGATGATAACATTATTGAAATCGATAATCGGTCTTTAAAATTTACACCCAATCTAAGTTTTAGAGTTAACTTTTAAATTACTTAGAATGAATGAACAAGAATTATATAAACTAAGGTTTCCGATTGGTCAATTTGAAAAGCCTAAACAAATTACTAAAGACCTTATCAATGGCTGGATTTCTACTATTGAAAACTTTCCTCAAAACGTAGAAAATATAACCAAAAATTTAAGTGAAGTAGAACTAAACTACAACTACAGACCCAATGGCTGGACCATAAAACAAGTAGTACATCATTGTGCAGATAGCCACATAAATAGTATTATTAGATTTAAGTTAGCACTTACAGAAGACACACCAACTATACGTCCTTATTTTGAAGATAGATTTGCCAAACTCATTGATTACTCAGAGTCTCTTGAAGCCTCAATATCTATTTTAAAAGGCGTGCATCACAAACTCGGCGTTTTGCTTAAAAACTTATCTGAAGACGACTTAAAACGTGAATTCATCCATCCAGAACACGGTAAACGATTCTCTATTGCAGAAACTATAGGTCTTTACACCTGGCACAGCAATCATCATTTTGCTCATATTGAACAAGCTCTTGAGTATAAAGGAGCTTTTAAATAAACTTAAGGACTTCCGTTAGCAGTACGCTCTTCTTTTTCCTTTTGTTTTTCAATATTCTTTTTAATCTTTTCTATTGCAGACTCAATAGATTTATCGGGTTCTATGAGATTGTATTTTCCCCAAAAATCTGGATCTGAAAAACCAGAAATAGCATCTGTAATAATTACTGAAGGTCTTAATTTATCTTTGCTTTTAATCTTTCGGTCTGTAGAATTTATTTCCCAATCCGTTACAGCCATTTCACTCGATAACGAGTAAACCTTGTTAAAAATCTCACGTTTTTTATTCACTTTAAATTTTAAAAACAAATTAGAATAGCTGTAGTACCATTTCCCTTCTTTCTCCTTGTAGTTTACCTTATAATTAGCTTCTAAAGGATAAACTATAACATTACTTGGTTTCTTTTTTACCAAGAGGTTTTTGCTTCTACTTTTATTACTAAGGTCTAAAGCATAATCTGCACTTACTAATGCCAGAGATTCGACATCAATAAATAGCTTACCATTATAACTATAATTAAGCGCGTTGTTTTTTGGACTGAAATTTACCACGTAAACATTTCTATTATTTACATTAGAAGGTGAGTCAAATGAGTAATTGTAGCTATTTATAGTGGCATCTGTGAAAATATATTCAGGATACTTCATTATATCTAAAAAGATAGCAGAAAACGGACCTCCTTGCAGCTTTACAGAAACTGTATCTAGCCGCTTGTAATCTGTACTTTTTCTTGCTTTATTAAGCGATATAGCGTCTCTAACCGAAGATCTGTTAGGATACTTTAAAATATTAACTACGGCCTCAGTTAAAGAAACGCTTATATTACGCCTCTTTATTGTTTCTCTATAAAAAGCAGTCATATACACCGACTCGTCTTGATGGTTTTTGCTTTTTTTATCGAACACCTTTCTTACCAGCTTTTCAGCATCTTTAAATGCCGAAATATTAACTTCAGAAAGTTCAGTTACAGCTTTAAACAATTCTATTTTGTTGTTTTCCTTAGATAATTCAGATAACGGAATTACTCTGGTATTATAACTCAAAAAGCTAACAACAACCTTAGAATCTAGATATTCATTTGAAACTTTCAAAACAAATTCACCTTCAGAATTTGTAATTGTACTTACATTGGTTTCATTAACATTAAGACTAACCGCTTCTAGCGTCTTATTTGTTTTACCGTCTACGACTTTACCGCTAAACTCAGAATAATTCCCCTGAGCATTTAAGGCAAAAGTTACCAACAAGCCAATGATAAATGTACTGGTCAAAGATTTAAAAAATAATGTTGTTTTCATAGCATAACTTATTAACGATTAACCTCTTCTAAGATACTTAAAAACAGGTAAAATTCAACTTAGTGAATTGTTAAAACTACCGTTATAGCTATGTTTGGTAAGATATTTCTTAATAAAACTACATGCGCTCTGGCACTTCGATACCTAAGACACTAAATGCATTTTTTATGGTTTGCCCTACAGTTTTAGACAACTGCACTCTAAAGACTTTTTCTTCCTCCTTATCTGCACCAAGAATGGATACATTCTGATAGAGTGAATTAAAATCTTTAACCAAATCGTAAGTATAATTAGCAACTAAAGCAGGACTATGCTGCGATGCTGCATTTTGTATAACTTCCGGAAACTGCTCTAACTGTTTTAGAAGCTCTCTTTCTTTATCATGAAGTGACACTTCGGCTGCACTCAGCGTAATATTCTCATCTATGTTAGACTTTCTTAAAATAGACTGAATTCTCGCATAAGTATACTGAATGAATGGCCCTGTATTTCCTTGAAAATCTATAGACTCTTTGGGATCGAATAGAATTCGTTTTTTAGGATCTACCTTCAAGATGTAATATTTAAGCGCACCCAAACCAATGGTTTTATACAGTGCTTTTTTATCGGCTTCTGAATAATCATCTAGCTTTCCTAATTCTTTAGAAATCTCCTCTGCAGTATCTGCCATTTCTTGTATAAGATCGTCCGCATCTACTACAGTACCTTCTCTACTCTTCATTTTACCACTTGGCAAATCTACCATACCATAACTTAGATGGTATAGATTTTTTGCCCAATCGAAGCCTAGTTTTTTTAGGATTAAAAACAATACTTTAAAGTGATAATCTTGCTCGTTACCAACAGTATACACCATACCTCCAACATCTGGATAATCCTTAATACGTTGAATCGCTGTACCAATATCTTGAGTCATATAAACCGCTGTTCCGTCAGCTCTTAATACGATCTTTCTATCTAAACCTTCATCTGTTAAATCACACCAAACCGAACCATCTGGATCTTCTTCGAAAACTCCTGTTTTTAAACCTTCAGCAACAAATTCTTTACCTAAAAGATAGGTTTGGCTTTCATAATAATATTTATCAAAATCAACACCAATAGCCTTGTAAGTCTCTTCAAAACCTTCATAAACCCAACCGTTCATTTTTTCCCAAAGTGCTACAACCTCAGCATCACCTGCTTCCCATTGTCTTAACATTTCTTGGGCCTCTAAAAGAATTGGTGCATTTTTTTTAGCATCCTCTTCATTTTGACCTTGTACTACCAGTTCTGCAATTTCCGTTTTATAGGCTTTATCAAATTCCACATAATAATTCCCAACAAGTTTATCACCTTTTAATCCAGTAGACTCTGGTGTTTCGCCATTACCAAATCGTTGCCAAGCCAACATACTTTTACAAATATGAATACCTCTGTCATTTATAATTTGCGTTTTATAAACTTTCTTCCCTGAAGCTTTTAAAATTTCAGAAACCGAATAGCCCAAAAGTACATTTCTAACATGGCCTAAATGCAGTGGTTTGTTAGTGTTTGGCGAAGAATACTCTACCATTACGGCTTTATCGTCTTTTAAGCTTGCAAAACCATAATTGCTTTGATTTTTTATTGTGTTGAAGAAATCTACATAATACGAATCATCTATTTCTATGTTTAAAAAGCCTTTTACAACATTAAATCCTTTAACCAGAGTTACATTATCCTGAAGATATTGTCCTATCTGCTCGCCAATAACCACAGGATTTCCTTTTACCACGCGCAACATAGGAAAAACAACAACAGTGATGTCTCCAGTAAACTCTTTGCGAGTTGCCTGAAATTCTACAGATTCTAAATCTGACCGAAACAATTCCTTTACAGCTGCTTTAACGTGTAATTCTAAAGTATCCTGAAGCTTCATATTAATTTTAATTTAGGCTTATAAAAACGCTTGCAAAGATAGCAGTTTTATTATTCTATTAAGACAATAGCGCATCATAATTCCCTATTTTTAAAGACATATAAAAACATCAATTAAAAATGGAACGAAAATCGCACCTCCTAAAAGGTATTCCTGTTTTAGCTTCTTTAAATATTAAAAAGACTGTAAAGTTCTATAAAACTAAACTTGGCTTTAATAAAGTTGGTTATCTCGACGACAATTATGCAGTAATTGCACGTGATAATTTTGTGGTTCATTTTTGGAAATGTAACGACAAAATTCATCCAGAAAACACAAGTTGTTATGTAGATGTTGAGGATATCGACACACTCTATGAAGAGTTAAAAACTTTTGGTGTAATTCACCCAAATGGCACCTTAAAAAATCACCCTTATGGCATGCGAGAATTTGCCATTTTAGATCTCGATGGAAATATGATTAAATTTGGTCAAGAAATCAAAAATTCAGTTTAAAAATGAAATCTAAAAACACTTCTTCACAAATTTCAAAATACTGAATTTCAAAACGTTACGACAAACCTGCATTTCATCGATAAAATGGTCGTTTTCCTATGATTTTTGCCGTTAATCGATACATCATTTTTTTTGTGAATTTCATCTGTCATTTCATCTAATTTATTAGCATTAAGTCCCAATAATTAGCGTATTTAAGTGCATTATGGCATTTTTGGTAGGCTATTAACAAATGTCCCAAACATTAAATGAGGCTTTATAATCGAACATTAACCGTGTTGTTATTGTTTAGTGTTGACTTACTTTTTACACCTCACTATAAAAGTTACGTAAACCAAAACATAACACTTCGTCTATCAACCGCTAAATGATGAAGCAGTTAATGACATTAACTGTTTGTCTACTAACTTTCATTGGGTTTTCTCAAAATGAAAGAATAGACGACCTTACAGTAAAGTTAGCGTATCAAGAAGCTGACTCTACAAAGGTTGACCTCTCGTTAATGCTCATTGATGAACTTTATGCAATTGAAGATTATGAAAAAGCTTTGCTGTATGTAAACCAAACAGCTAAACTTTCTGAAAAATTAGAATACACCAAAGGACTCGCAGAAAGCACCTTCTACAGAGCTCAGATATATTCACAACGAAATGATTATTTTAATGCTATAGACAATTACGACAAGTCTAGAAAGTATTATCTGCAAATTAGTGACACACTTGGTGTTGCCAAAGTAAGCAACAGTATTGGGCTTATAGAAATAAAACGAGGCAACTATAGTGTTGGACTTCAGAATTCTTTATCTGCCATTGACATTTTTGAAAAACAAAATCTTTTTGATGAGCTCAGTACGGCTTATAACAATTTGGCAGAAGCATACTTTAAAACCAACCAGATCGATAAAGCCATAGACTTTAACTTTAAAGCACTTGATGTTAGGAAAAAAATAAATGATCGTTCTGGGATTATCGCTTCTACAAAAAATATTGCGGAACTTTATGCTCTAAGAAAAGAACATCGTAAAGCTATTGAGTATTACGAAAACGTCTTGGAGATGTTAAATCCCACCAAAGATCAAAATCTACGTGGTGAAATACTTCCTAAACTAGGTAGCCAGTATTTAGAATTTAAGGAATACGTGAAAGCTTCTGAGTATTTGGTTGAAGGCTTAAAATATAACCGTAAGCAAAATAACGAAGAAGGTATTTTATTAGCATTAAATGCTATTGGCAACCTCAACCTTCAAAAACAAAAAGTTAAGTTAGCAGAAATACAGCTAAACGAAGCTTACAGCATTGCACAAAAAATTGATAACAAACCTGCTCTTTTAGAAAATTACAAACTCCACATAGCATTAGACTCTACACGAGGTTATTTTCAGAATGCCTTTTTTTGGCAAAATAAATATTACGATTTAAAGGAAGAACTATCTAAGGTAGACCAACCTGTTTTTCCTTCTAATACCGAACCTTTGGATCTTATTAGCTCTAATCCTATTGAGGAAGAAATAGACAATTTTGAAGAGGAAGAAAACAGCAATAAAACTATAAAAACCTGGTTAAATAATCCTATTGTTGTATATGGAGCTCTCGCTACTACTGCTATTTTACTAACACTATTGTTACTCAATTATTTAAAAAGCAAAAAGTACAAAGAGACACTAATTGATTACAGAGAGCAGCTTAAACAAGAGCAAATTAGAAGTGAAGCTATACTAGAGCAAACACATCATCTAGAAGAAGTTAATCAAGTAAAAGATAAGTTATTCTCTATAGTTTCTCATGATTTAAAAGATTCTATTTCATCAATTAAAGCCTTTTTAGATTTATTGAAAGAAGACAGTATTTCTAAGGAGGAGTTTAGAGAATTAATCCCTGAATTAAGTGAAAATGCAAATAATGCGTCTTCACTTTTGTTTAATTTACTAAACTGGTCTAAATCTCAAATGCAGAATTTAGAGCCAAATCCTGAACTATTTAATATTCAGGAAGTATTTCATACCAAAATGGCATTGGTAGAACAAAAGGTTGAAGATAAACGCATTGTTCTAATTGATGAGTCTCAACGTGACTTTGTTTATGCCGACAAGAGTATGGTAGAAATTGTTATCCAAAATTTAATTACCAATGCTGTAAAATTCAGTAGAACTGGCGATGTTATTACGGTATCTAATCAAGATGTTAATGGAAAAGCTTTAATCTGTGTAGAAGATACAGGTGTTGGTATTTCTGAAGAAAATATCAACAAACTCTTTAATGCCAATAAAAACTTTACTACAATTGGCACCAAAAACGAAAAAGGCACTGGTCTTGGACTGACTATTGCTAAAGACTTAGTTGAGCTAAACAAGGGACGCATTTGGGTAGAAAGTACTGTAAATGTTGGAAGTAAATTCTTTATAGAACTTCCTAAGTCAGCCCCAAAAAATTCATAGAAATTAGTCTTGGACGTATTAAGCTTTTGGTAAAAAGACCTCAGCCATCATACAACGAGCGCTACCTCCACCACATGTCTCAATAGTTTCTAAAGAACTTGAAATTATAGGACAGTGCTTTTCAATTTTATTTATTTGGTCTTTTGTTAAGCTATTATGAGCTGCTTCACTCATAATTAAATAACGCTGATTATCCTTACCTCTAAGCTGTAACATATTACCAGCAAATTGGTGCATCTGCGCTTCAGAAATTGATATAATTTCTTTACCATCTTCTTTTAGATGCTTAATTACATTTTTGCGCTCTTTTTTGTCGTCAATTGTTTCTAAACAAATTACTGCGAACGTTTCTGCCAAACACATCATAACATTGGTATGGTAGATTGGTAAACGCTTTCCTTCTACTGTTTGATTAGCCACGAAAACTATTGGAGTATATTCAAAATCTTCGCAAAACTCAATAAACAAATCTTCATCTGCTCTTGGTGATAATGCACAGTAAGCCTTTCTATTAACACGATCTAAGATGAGACTACCTGTACCTTCTAAAAATACATCTTCCTCTTCAGCAGCAGTATAGTCTACAATATTTTCAATTTTAAAACCTTCATTTTCCAGCCTAATAAATACCTCATCTCGTCGTTCTTTACGCCTATTTTCTGCAAACATTGGATACAAAGCTATATCACCATTACTATGAAAGCTTACCCAATTATTTGGAAAAACAGAATCTGGAGTATCCATTAATTCATCATCACTTTCTACAACAACATTAATACCTACTGCCTTTAATTTTTCAACAAAAGCGTCAAACTCTTTTTGAGCTTTAGCATTGATTTCTGCATTTTTTAAATCGATATCCTCCTGAAAATAATTGTTAACAGCAGTCTGCTCATTCATCCTAAAATTTACAGGACGAATCATTAAAATAGTATCTGTAGTTTGTTGCATTATCTAATTTTTGAAAGTGATGCAAAATTAGTCTTTTTTCTATTTTGAAATTTATGATGTTAACATTTTTTAGATTAAAAATCTGTAAGTTTGAAAGCCCATAATGGGCATTTAGCATACTATGAGCTTTACTAACCATGTAATTAAATTACTGAACCAAAAGCTCTTGAAAATTTTTAACTAAATGAAAAAACTTATAATTCTTCTGTTATTTCTTGTGTCATGCACAGAAAAAAGTAACCACACTGAAACTATAGATTTTACAACAGTTTTTGAAAAAAGCAACGGAACCGAAACAGCAACATACCAAGAGACTATTCAGTTTTATTCAGATTTAGCAGATAATTACAGAGAAATTTCAATCCGAGAAATGGGTGAGACAGACTCTGGTGAACCTCTGCATATTGTAATATACAATCCAACGCAAGTTCATAATGATTTTAGACTATTGAGAGAAAAAAATAGAATCATGTTAATTAACAATGGAATTCACCCAGGCGAATCTGATGGCATAGATGCTACTATGATGCTATATAGAGATATCTTACAAGGTAAGATTAAAGCACCTAAGCATACCGTTTTGGTGACAATTCCTATTTACAATATTGGTGGAAGCCTTAATAGAAATTCTGGCACACGCACCAACCAAAATGGACCTAAAGAATATGGCTTTAGAGGTAATGCACGCAACTACGATTTAAACAGAGATTTTATAAAGTGCGATACCAAAAATGCAAAGGCCTTTGCTGAAATATTTCACAAAGTACAGCCAGATGTATTTATAGACAACCATGTAAGCAACGGTGCAGATTACCAATACACACTAACGCATTTATTTACCCAACATAACAAGTTAGGTGGTAATTTGGGAGCTTATCTCCATTTGGAAATGATGCCAAAACTAGAGCAAAAATTGGCTCAAAAAAAGTGGGATATCACTCCATATGTCAATGTTTTTAATCGTACACCTGAGTCTGGTTTTTCTCAATTTTTGGACTCACCACGTTATTCCACAGGTTATACCACTTTATTTAACACGCTTGGTATGATGGTCGAAACACACATGTTGAAACCTTATAAACAACGCGTTGAAGGCACATATGAATTAATGAAAAGCATGATAGAAATTACAGAAGAAGATGCCGACAAAATAGCTGAGTTAAGAAGTGCTCAACAACACAAATGGAAATCTGGTAACGACTATCCTATTTCATGGACAATCGATACAACACAATCTACAACGCTTCAGTTTAAAGGTTACGAAGGCCAAATGATAGAGAGTGACCTAACAGGTGCTCAACGATTAAAATACGACAGGTCTAAATCGTTTACAAAGCCTGTGAAATACCAAAATTTCTTTGTCCCAAAAAATAAAGTTACTATACCTAAGGCATATGTAATTCCTCAAGGTTGGCATAATGTGGTAGAATTACTAAAGTTGAATAAAGTAGATTTAAAACCATTTGAAAAAGACACCACTTTAACCGTAGAGTCATATAAAATTGATGATTACAAAACCAGAACATCTCCATACGAAGGACATTACCCACACTACAATACTAAAGTAAAAACAACAAAGGAAAGCTTAACTTTTAGAAAAGGAGATTATTTAGTAAAAACAGACCAAAAAGCAATACGTTATCTTATTGAAACACTTGAACCAACAGCACCAGACTCGTTTTTTAATTGGAACTTCTTTGATACCATATTACAACAAAAAGAAGGATTTTCACCTTATGTTTGGGAAGACAAAGCAAAACAGGTGCTTAGAGAAAATCCAACCTTACAAATAGAGTACAACGTTAAAATAAGTTACGATGAAGAATTTGCAAATAACTGGTTTGCCCAATTAGATTGGCTTCATAAAAAAAGTAGACACTACGAAAAAGCACATTTGCAGTATCCTGTTTATAGATTAAACTAAAAGATTTTTCTAAATAGCTACACCAATAACTTAATATTAGCATAACTATTTTCTAAAGCTTTTTGAGCAGCTTTTTTGTCTAACCATTCTACTTTAGTAATACCTTCTTTTTCTTGCGGATAAAGCTTACCATTAAATTTGGTTTTCATTTCAAACCAATAGGTAATCTTAATTTTATGCTTACCATTGCGCTTAAAAATGTGGTAAGTCGTAGGCAAAGCTTTGGTTATTTTAAGGCCTTCTACTCCAGTCTCCTCTTCTACTTCTCTAATAGCAGTTTCTTCTATAGATTCTTTTCCTTCTATCTTACCTTTGGGTAAATCCCATTTATCATTTCTATAAATAAACAACACTTCATTATTTTCATTATATGCCTTACCACCACCTGCAACAACATTTGGCAACAGTTTTAGAAAATGTTTTAAAAGCTTATCTGGATTATTGTGAATTAAATGTACAGCCTTTAAATCTGTACTATTTAGCATTTTTATAACCTTACCAATGTTAACGGATTTAAGAAGGAAGGATTTAAAATCTGTTTCCTTTTCAACTTTAGTAGTTAAAATTATAGGCTTATCGCCTACATAAATAGTGTACATAGATTGGGTTAGTTATAACTTATCAATTGTAAAAGTATTATTTTTTATTAAACCACTTTTAAACTTAGAATTAAATTAGTTTTAAAATTTAAAAACTTATAAAAATCATTAATTTTACGGCATGATTTTTAATAAAGAAACCGCAAAAAAAACCGCAGAAGTTTTACTGCAGATTAACGCAATAAAACTACAACCAAAAGAGCCTTTTACTTGGGCATCTGGCTGGAAATCACCAATATACTGCGACAACAGAATTGTACTCTCTTATCCATTAATAAGAAACTATATAAGAGAAACATTAGCTAGAGAGATTGAAGAACTATACGGAAAACCAGATGTAATAGCTGGTGTAGCAACTGGTGCTATTGGTATTGGAGCCTTAGTGGCAGACTATCTTAATCTTCCTTTTGTTTATGTGAGACCAGAGGCTAAAAAACATGGTCGCCAAAACCAAGTTGAGGGTCATATAGAAAAAGGACAAACTGTTGTTGTTGTAGAAGATTTAATAAGTACAGGAAAAAGTAGCCTTAACGCAGTTGCAGCCTTAAAAGAGGCTGAAGTTAATATAAAAGGTATGGTTGCTATTTTTTCTTACGGATTTGATGTTGCGGAAAAAAACTTTAAGGACGCCAATATAGAATTACACACCCTTGGCAACTACGAAAATCTTTTAGAGCAAGCCTTAGATACTAACTACATAACCAAAGCAGAACAAGACATTTTAGCACAATGGAATGCTAATCCTAGTGAATGGAACGCTAATTGATATATTATCGTTGAGTCGTTTAGTTGTTGATTCGTTTAAACCTATTAAAATAAAACGACATCAACTTAACGCATAAACAAATAAACAACTTAACATTACTAAACAATGAATTTAGAATCACCAAAGGTTACTTTAGATAAATCTGCAGAAGAAACATTCAATTTCTTGTCAGACGTTAAGAATTTTGAAACTCTTATGCCAGAAAACATCAGCAAGTTTGAAGTTCTAGACGATGATAAATTTCTTTTTGCTTTAAAAGGAATGCCAGAAATAGTACTTAAGAAAAAAGAAGAAATACCACATAGCAAAATTGTTTTAGGTGCAGCTGGCGGAAAGTTAGATTTCTCACTTATTGGCCATATTACAGAAGTAGAAGCTAATAAAAGTGAAGTACAGTTAACTTTTAGCGGAGAGTTTAATGCTATGATGGCTATGATGATAAAAGGTCCTATCAATAAATTTATTGAAACCCTTGTAACCAATATGAAAACTGCGATTTAATAAAGCAAGGTCACTTGTTTTAAATCAAAAGTTTTTATTACATCATCTTCGGTCCAAACGTTAAGTTTGCCAGTTTCAGTTACACCCTTTATAATTCCAGAAAAGGTAGTACCATCTTCATTTTTAAATGTTGAAGGTTTATCTTTTCTGAATAAAAGGGATTCGTAGTCTACTTTTAATTTCTCATAGTCTTTAGACTCTAAAATCGCAAAATAATATTGTAGCTGTTTTAAAATATGAGATAAAACTTCATCTTTATTATACACAACTCCTGTGAGTAAACTCATTGATGACGCTTTAGGCAAACTATCAAAATTCTTTTGGTTTACATTCAGTCCAAAACCAATAACCGAACCTTTTAGTTTATTCTGTTTTATAACATTTTCAATAAGAGTTCCACAAATTTTTTTGTTTGCTGACAAAATGTCGTTAGGCCATTTTACAGATAATTGTGAGATTTTTAAACCTTCAAGAGCCTTACAAATAGATAAAGCTACAGCCATACTTATGTAAAATTGTTTTTCAACACTAACAAACTCAAGAGACTTAAACACACTAGCAGTAAGGTTTTTACCATATTCAGTTTGCCAAACTGTACCCATTTGCCCTCTTCCTTGTGTTTGATGATCAGCAACTACAACCGTAAAATCTTTTGGCAAATTAACCGTAGACATAGCCTTTAGGTAGCTGTTTGTTGAGTCAATGGCATCAAGTTTGATAATGTACATACAAATAAAGGTCTATTTTTATGGTTTTCTTATGACATTTAGGGTCTACAAGAACTAAAAAAATAATAACTTTGCATAAATTTAATTCAAATTAATGACGAAAGAAAAAACTAGTGCAGACCAACTCATTACAACAATCATTGCTGGAATAGAAGAGGTTAAAGGAAAAGAAATTACAATTTTAGATTTAAGAGATATTGAAAATACGGTTTGCGATTATTTTATAGTTTGTGAAGGTACTTCTAATACACAAGTTAACGCAATCGTCAACTCCATACAAAAGTTAGTAAGCAAAACCACTAAAGACAAACCTTGGCACGTAGAAGGAACTGACAATGCAGAGTGGGTTTTAATGGATTATGTAAACGTAGTTGTACACGTTTTCCAAAAGCACATCAGAGAATATTACGACATAGAAAGTCTTTGGGGAGACGCTAAAATGACGCAAATAGAAACAAGTTACTAAAAAGAGAAAAGGCTTATAATGGCAAAAGACAATAAAAATTTAAATAAAAAACCTAAAGTAAATCCGTATTGGATTTACGGCGTAATCATTGCTATATTCTTATCAATTCAGTTATTTTCTGGAGGATTTGGTGGATCTACTGGTATGCAGATTAACCCTTCTCAATTTATTGATTACTTAGATAAAGGTGATGTTGCTAAAGTAGAAATAGTTAATAAGCGTGAAGCTAGAGTTTATTTAACAAAAGAGGCTCAACAACAAGAAATACACAAAAAATCGAAACCGAATACTATTTTGCCTTCGGTAACTCCAATTCCTAATTATAAGTTTGAATTTGGTGATCTTCAAAATTTTGAAAAAGACATAAGAAAAAGTATAGAAGACAACAATCTTGATACTGTTGTTGAGTACGAAACTGAACAAAATGTTTGGGGAGATTTCTTACTTACACTTTTACCTTTTATACTTATCATTGGTGTTTGGATTTTTATAATGAGACGCATGTCATCTGGTGGAGGTGGCGGAGCTGGTGGGCAGATTTTCAACATAGGAAAATCTAAAGCCAAGCTTTTTGATGAGAAATCTGACACAAAAACATCTTTTAAAGATGTAGCCGGTCTAGAAGGTGCGAAAGAAGAAGTACAAGAAATAGTAGACTTTTTAAAATTCCCAGAAAAATACACCTCACTAGGAGGTAAAATTCCTAAAGGAGCATTACTTGTAGGACCTCCCGGAACTGGTAAAACATTATTAGCAAAAGCCGTAGCAGGCGAAGCAAAAGTGCCTTTCTTTTCCTTATCTGGATCGGACTTCGTAGAAATGTTTGTAGGTGTAGGAGCTTCTCGTGTAAGAGATTTATTTAAGCAAGCTAAAGAAAAGTCGCCTTCAATTATTTTTATTGATGAGATTGATGCCATTGGTAGAGCGAGAGGAAAAAGTAATTTCTCAGGTTCTAATGATGAACGTGAAAACACACTAAACCAATTACTAACCGAAATGGATGGTTTTGGCACTAATACCAATGTTATTGTACTTGCTGCAACCAACAGAGCGGATGTATTAGATAGTGCATTAATGCGTGCTGGTCGTTTTGACAGACAGATTTATGTAGATCTACCAGATGTTAGAGAGCGTAAAGAAATTTTTGAAGTACACCTTCGTCCACTTAAAAAAGAAGAAACTTTAGATGTAGATTTCTTAGCAAAACAAACTCCTGGTTTCTCTGGAGCTGATATTGCAAATGTTTGTAATGAAGCTGCATTAATTGCTGCTAGAAAAGGAAAAAAGGCCGTAAATAAGCAAGATTTCTTAGATGCAGTAGATAGAATTATTGGTGGTTTAGAAAAGAAAAACAAAATCATAACACCAGATGAAAAACGTGCAGTCGCTTTTCATGAGGCTGGTCACGCCACCATAAGCTGGATGCTGGAGCATGCTGCTCCTTTAGTAAAAGTTACTATTGTACCTAGAGGTCGTTCTCTTGGAGCTGCTTGGTATTTACCAGAAGAACGTCTTATTGTAAGGCCTGAGCAAATGTTAGATGAAATGTGTGCTGCATTAGGTGGTAGAGCTGCTGAGCAAGTTATTTTTGGTAAAATTTCTACAGGTGCTTTAAGTGATTTAGAAAAGGTTACCAAGCAAGCAAGAGCTATGGTTACCATTTATGGACTTAGTGATAAAGTAGGAAATCTAACCTATTACGATTCTTCTGGACAGTCGGAATATGGATTTACTAAACCATATAGCGAGCAAACAGCTGAGCTTATCGATAAGGAAATTTCGGATATCATTGAAAATCAATACGATAGAGCCGTAAAATTACTGGAAGAAAATAAAGACAAACTTACCGAACTCGCTGAAGTCTTATTAGATAAAGAGGTGATTTTCAAGGATAATCTTGAAAAAATATTTGGAAAGCGTGCTTTCGAAAAAGAAGAAATTGCTGTAGAGGAAGAAGAATAAACCTCACAGTAGTCATATAAAAAACTTAAATTGACTTCTTGTTAATTTAAGTTTTTTTATATTTGAGAAAATGCACTAACCTAGGATTAATAGTAGCAGTTGAATGAGCTTATTTCGTAAACTCTTCGGAAAAAAAACAGATCAGTCCGAAGAACAAATACCAAATCAAGAGCGTGGCAAGTATATGCCTGAAATTAAGTTGCCTGCCGATGAACGTTTTACCATAAACTTCAAGGCAAACGGAGGCAAGTTCTTGTATTGCGAAAATATGAACGAAGTAAAGGAAAGTTTTGATGCTATTTTAAAAGAAAATGAGTGGCACAACGATAAAGTCTTTGTTATTGATGAACGTCTACTAGACTTATTTAAAGATTTTAAACTAAATAGCACTAATAAAGCATCTGAAAGTAAGTACTTCTTGTCAACTTGTGAATATTTAATATCTGATGATGGTTCTCTCCTAATTTCATCTAATCAAATAGCTGAGAAGAAGCTTAAAGAGTTACCAGAACATTTTATAATCTATGCCACTACAAGTCAATTTGCAGAAAATATAGGTGATGGTTTAAAAGGAATTAAAGCTAAGAGTAAATCTAAAATCCCAACAAATATTACTACTATAAAGCACTTTAAAACTGCTGACGACAAAGATTTTCTTACCTATGGAAGTAGTGCAAAAAATCTATACCTACTTCTCTTAGAAGATTTGTAATGAAAGAATTTTATATAAGAGCCATCTCTGGCGTTATCTACGTTTTATTGCTTATTGGATCTTTGTATATGCAAAATACGCTTACTGTATTGCTTATCTTATTTGGAATGTTAAGTTTAGCTGAATTCAGCAACCTTATCAAGCTAAAATCAATTGCCCAATACTTTATTTTTATACTTCTATTTGGAGGGTTTTGGTACTTATGCATTTGGAATAAAAATCTAATAGGTGGTCACGAAGCTATTCAGATTGTATTGGTTACCACCATATTTGTAAACTTAATTCTTATAAAAGATTTATTTACCACCAAACGTATCCCTATTTTTAGTTCAAAAAGTTTTATTGTAACTACGTTTTACCTAACTAGTGGTTTTATTTTTATGCTACTTATAGCTAATTATAAAAATATGTTTACACCATTATTACTGCTAGGCAGCTTTATACTTATATGGGTTAATGATAGTGCTGCCTATTTGGTTGGTAAGAATTTTGGAAAACAAAAACTTTTTCCAAGTATATCACCAAAGAAAACCGTTGAAGGTTTTCTTGGCGGATTATTTTTTGCCTGTATTTCTAGTTATTTCATAGCTAAGTATACAGAAACTTTAGGCTTTACAAGCTGGTTAATAATGGCAATTATTGTTAGTGTTTTGGGCACTTTAGGAGATTTAATAGAATCAAAATTTAAACGACAAGCAGGTGTTAAAGATAGCGGAGTGATAATGCCTGGTCATGGAGGGCTCTTAGACCGACTAGATAGTATTATCTTTGCTTCACCATTTATATATTTGTTTTTAAGAATACTAAGCTATGTTTCATAAAGAAGGCCACAAAATTATATTTATTACGTTAGTTCTTGTTGTAGGATCATTTTTTTTAATCGATGAGTTTGTTACTAATGAATGGCTCAGAAAGGGGCTAATGATTTCTATACTCATATTCTTTATTCTAATTCTACAATTTTTTAGAAACCCCAAACGTCATACTCATGCTAATGAAAAACATGCATTATCTCCTGTTGATGGTAAAGTTGTAGTTATAGAAGAGGTTATGGAAAATGAAGTTTTTAAAGATAAACGCATACAGGTTTCTGTATTTATGTCTCCAATTAATGTGCATGTCACAAGATATCCTATAAGCGGAAATGTAAGTTTTAGCAAATACCACCCAGGAAAATATTTAGTCGCTTGGCACCCAAAAGCTAGTGAAGAAAACGAACGCACCACAGTGGTTGTTGAAAATGAAAGTTTTGGGAAAGTACTATATCGTCAAATCGCAGGTGCCCTCGCAAAACGCATCGTAAACTACGCAACAGTTAATTCTAAGGCTGTACAGGGTGAAGACTCTGGATTTATAAAATTTGGCTCTAGAGTAGATTTATTTTTACCTTTAGATGCAGAAATTAAAGTTAACCTTAACCAAAAAGTTAGAGGAGGAGAAAGTATCATTGCTGAAATGAAATAGGATGACTTCAGAGGAACTACATAAAGAGTTTGAAGATGCTGTAGACCGCATTAATGCGCATACCGAACCATTTCCTGCAGATTTTTTACTACGCTTGTATGCTTACTACAAAAAAGCTACTAATGATTATGGACAACCAAGTAGTCGTAAGCCTATAATTAATGCATTTAAAACCAATGCACTTTTTCAAGTACAAAACATTAGCCAAGATGAAGCTAAGAGAGAATATATTAACTTAGTTAATAATTACTTTTTGTACAGAAAATAATTAATCTCGTATTAAAGGTAAAGTAGAGCATCGAAGTAAACCTTCTTGTTTTGCTATCTCGGCATAAGGCACCTCCTCAACAATAAAACCATTTTCTCTTAACCAAGAATTTAATCTTGTGAAATTCTTTTCAGAAATAATAACGTTTTCAGAAATTGAAAACACATTACTATTCATGTAGTACATTTCTTCTTTTGTAATTTCAAAAATGTTTTCCTTACCAAAGAAATCTACTAGCCATTGATATTCATCTTCTTCTAAGAATCCATTTTTATGTAAAATAGCTTTGTCTTTTCCTATAGGCTGAAAACAACAATCTAAATGTAAAGCATTTTCCATAGCATTAGTTTGCGATTTTCTAAGATTAAAACTTTTTACTTTTTTACGAGGAAACTTGTTTGCAATGTAATCTACGCCTGCTTGGTTGGTTCTGGCAACTATATAATCTGAGTAATCTTTACCTCTATATGTTCCTATAAAAACATAATCGTTCCAGACAATAACATCACCACCTTCAATATGAACTTCTTCTGGAGGTCGCGTTACTTTATCTTTATCTATTTTATCAATAACATATTGAATAGCATTTAGCTCCTCTTCTCTATCAGGCAGTATGTTTGCCTTAATAAACACATCATCTATTACAAAACCAATATCTCTAGTGAAGATTTGATTACAATCTTTTATAACTTTTGGTCGGTAAACTTTAACGTCATATTTTTCAAACACCTTGGCAACTGCATCCATTTCGACGACCATATCTTCTTCTGTTGGGTAAGTTCCTGCTTTAATATGCTCTAACGATTTTGGATCATAAGCATCTTCAATTGAAGGTACTGGTCCATTACTCTCCGCTGTCCCTAATATAACTGCCCTAAGGCGAGACGTTTCGTTTTTTATGTTTAGCTTCATCTTTTAAAAACACAAAAAAGCTTCATAGTAGATTATGAAGCTTTTTGCTATTTAATTCAATAATTTATCTTTTGTCAATGGTTTTAAACTCCCTGTAAGTTTCACCGATATATAGTTGTCTTGGACGTCCAATTGGCTCTTTGCGCATGCGCATTTCTCTCCACTGTGCAATCCAACCTGGCAAACGACCAAGTGCAAACATTACAGTAAACATTTCTACAGGTATTCCCATAGCTCTATATATAATACCAGAATAGAAATCTACATTAGGATATAATTTTCTATCAACAAAATATTGATCTTCTAAAGCTTCTTTCTCTAACCCTTTTGCAATATCCAAAATAGGATCTTCTACACCCAAATCACCTAAAACCTCATCTGCTGCTTTCTTAATAATTCTTGCTCTAGGATCAAAATTCTTGTAAACACGGTGACCAAAGCCCATTAAACGGAATGGATCTTCTTTATCCTTAGCTTTAGCCATATACTTTTTAGTATCTCCTCCATCTTCTTTAATAGCTTCTAGCATTTCTAATACAGCTTGGTTAGCACCACCATGTAATGGTCCCCAAAGTGCAGATATACCTGATGCTAAAGAAACAAAGAGACCTGCATGAGAAGAACCAGCTATCCTAACCGTAGAAGCTGAACAATTTTGTTCATGGTCTGCATGCAGAATTAACAACTTATCTAATGCGTTTACTAAAATAGGGTTTTGTTCATACTCGCTATCTGGTCTTTTGAACATCATTTTAAGAACGTTCTCTACATAACCTAAATTTTTGTCACCATAATCTAATGGCAAACCATGTTTTTTACGCATGGTCCAAGCAACTAAAATTGGAAACTTAGCTAAGATTCTTACAATAGCATTATACATTGCTTCTTCTGAGTTTATATCTACAGAAGAAGGATAAAATGCCGTTAAAGCACTAGTTAAAGAAGATAGCACTCCCATTGGATGTGCCGACTTTGGAAAAGCATCTAATATCTTTTTAACATCGTCATCTACAACAGACTCTTCCTTAATATCTTTAGAAAATTTGTCTAGCTGATCTTGTGTTGGTAATTCGCCAAAAATTAATAAGTATACAACTTCTAAAAAGTCAGCTTTTTCAGCTAATTCTTCAATTGAATAACCTCTGTACCTTAGTATTCCTTTTTCACCATCCAAAAATGTTATCGCACTTTCACAACTTCCTGTGTTTTTATAACCTGGATCTATGGTAATAACACCTCCTGTTGCACTTCTTAAGGTTTTTATATCAATGGCAACTTCGTTCTCTGTTCCTACTTTTAGTGGTAACTCATATTTTTCACCATTAATTTCTAAGGTAGCTTTATCTGACATATTTTTTTACTTGTTTTTGTGAATTTTTAAGGACTGCTAATTTACGAAATATCAAACGATTTCGGAAGTCAATTTACAATCGTTTTAACAATTTGGGTATTATTGAAATCAATAGATCAAAAGGAATAAACTGTATTTTTCTTTAAATGTTATTTAGTCCTTTATTTTCTGAAAAAAAAGCAAAAAAAAACCTATCCAATCGGACAGGTTTCTTCTAACTTATTAATAATTTATTAAAGATTATATTACTTCACTTTAAAAGCTTTCTCTTGTGGAAAGTAAGCTACATCTCCTAGCTCTTCTTCTATGCGTAATAATTGATTGTATTTTGCCATACGATCACTACGTGAAGCAGAACCTGTTTTAATCTGGCCTGTATTTAATGCAACAGCTAAATCCGCAATAGTATTGTCTTCAGTCTCTCCAGATCTATGAGACATGACAGATGTGTAACCTGCATTGTGAGCCATGTTTACTGCTGAAATAGTTTCAGTTAAAGTACCTATTTGGTTTACTTTAATTAGTATAGAATTTGCTATTCCATTTTCAATACCACGAGATAAACGCTCTACATTTGTTACAAATAAATCGTCACCTACCAATTGTACTTTATCGCCTATTTTATCAGTTAAAACTTTCCAACCGTCCCAATCGTTTTCATCCATACCATCTTCGATAGATATAATTGGATATTTAGACGCTAATTCAGCTAAGTATTCTGCCTGTTCTGCAGATGTTCTTATTTTACCAGATTCACCTTCAAACTTTGTATAATCATATTTCCCATCTACATAAAACTCTGCTGCTGCACAGTCTAAAGCGATCTTAACATCGTCTCCAAATGTATATCCTGCCTTTTCTACTGCCAATTTTATAGAATCTAAGGCGTCTTCTGTTCCTCCTTCTAAATTTGGCGCAAAGCCACCTTCGTCACCTACAGCTGTACTAAGACCTCTGTCGTGCAATACTTTTTTAAGATTATGGAAAATCTCTGTTCCCATTTGCATAGCGTGAGTAAAGTTTTTTGCTTTAACAGGCATTACCATAAATTCTTGAAATGCAATTGGAGCATCGCTATGAGAACCACCGTTAATAATATTCATCATTGGTAATGGTAACGTGTTTGCAGACACACCACCGACGTAGCGATATAATGGCATTCCTAATTCATTAGCGGCAGCTTTTGCCACAGCAAGTGAAACACCTAATATAGCATTTGCCCCAAGTTTTGATTTATTCTTTGTACCATCTAAATCAATCATTAATTGATCGATGGCATTTTGTTCAAATACAGAAACACCAAGTAACTCTTGAGCGATTACAGCATTAACATTCTCAACTGCTTTAGAAACTCCTTTTCCCATATATGTATCACCACCATCTCTTAACTCCACAGCTTCGTGCTCACCTGTTGAAGCGCCTGAAGGTACTGCTGCTCTTCCCATAATTCCACTTTCTGTTACAACATCTACCTCTACAGTAGGATTACCTCTAGAATCTAAAATTTGTCTTGCGTGTACATTAATTATAATGCTCATTTCTTTATATTTTAATTGTTGATTATTCCAAAATTACGAAAATATAGACCGTAAAACAGAACAAAAATCATATTTACGATTAATATTTACTATAATGTTTTCGAAACTAAAAAAACGCAACAAATATTGAGATTTGTTACGTTTTTTATACTAGTTGTTTTTAATATTCTCTATAAATTGGTCAAATAAATAAACAGAATCATTTGGCCCAGGACTTGCTTCAGGATGGTATTGTACTGAAAAGCAGTTCTTATTTTTTATCTTAATTCCAGCGACTGTATTATCATTTAGGTGAACATGAGTTATTTCAACATTTTCATTAGCCTCAGTTTCTTCTCTATTGATAGCAAAGCCATGATTTTGAGAGGTGATTTCACCTTTTCCTGTAATTAAATTTTTCACAGGATGATTTATTCCTCTATGACCATTATGCATCTTGTATGTAGAAATACCATTAGCTAGAGCTATAACCTGATGCCCCAAACATATACCGAATAATGGCTTATTTCTTTCAATAATTTCTTTTGCTACAGCCTGTGCTTCAACTAATGGCTCCGGATCACCTGGTCCATTAGATAAAAAGTAACCATCTGGATTGAATGCTTCTAAATCTTCAAATTTAGAATTGTAAGGGAATACTTTTATATACGCATCGCGCTTAGCTAAATTCCTTAGAATATTCTTTTTAATTCCTATATCTAAAGCTGCAATTTTATAGGTTGCATTTTCATCACCAAAATAATAAGGTTCTTTAGTTGATACTTTTGAAGCCAACTCTAAACCTTTCATATCTGGTTGCTCTGCTAATTGTTTTTTTAGACCTTCTATGTCATCTATTTCGGTAGAAATAACAGCGTTCATTGCGCCATTATCTCTAATATAACTTACCAGAGCTCTTGTATCTACATCTGCAATTGCCAACGTGTTATATTTTTCAAAGAAATCTTCTAATGAGCTATCTCCTGCAGGTCGAGAGTATTCAAAACTAAAATTCTTACAAATTAAACCTGCTATTTTTACATCAGCTGATTCCATTTCGTCTTCCTTAGTACCATAATTACCGATATGTGCATTTGTAGTAACCATAAGCTGGCCATAATACGAAGGATCAGTAAAAATTTCCTGGTAACCTGTTGTACCTGTATTAAAGCATACTTCACCGAATGATGTACCGTCTTTACCTATTGACTTACCATAAAAAATGGTACCATCTTCTAATAGAATCAGTGCTTTTTTTCTTTGTTTGTATTTCATGTGCAATGTTTATAAGATTTCTGCATTAGCAGAAAAGGTTTTACAAAATTCCAAAAAAAAAGGATAAACTTAAAAAGTCTATCCTTTATATTTATTAATGATTATTAACATCAATTATTCTTCTTCGTTTGAAGCTTGAGTCTCTACTGGAGGAACAGCAGTTGTGCTCTTCTTACCACCTCTTCTACTTCTACGAGTAGATTTCTTAGCTGGCTTATCAGCATTATATAACTCATTGTAATCTACTAACTCAATCATTGCCATATCAGCGTTATCACCTAAACGGTTTCCTAACTTAATGATACGTGTGTAACCACCTGGACGGTCCGCAACTTTAGCTGCTACATCTCTAAACAATTCTGCAACTGCTTCTTTTTGTCTTAGTCTAGACATCACAACTCTTCTATTGTGAGTAGTGTCTTCTTTAGACTTAGTAATTAATGGCTCTACAAACTGTTTTAAAGCTTTTGCCTTAGCAGTTGTTGTGTTAATACGCTTGTGTTCTATTAACGAACAAGCCATATTAGCTAACATTGACTTTCTGTGTGCAGACTGTCTTCCTAAATGATTGAATTTTTTTCCGTGTCTCATGACTTTTGTGTTATCATCTTGCTACCAAACTCATTTTTTGAGGAGCAAAATATGATTAATAATTATTTGTAATTAGTCTTTATCTAATTTGTATTTACTTAAATCCATTCCAAAGTTAAGACCTTTAACGCTCACTAATTCTTCAAGCTCAGTTAAAGACTTCTTACCAAAGTTTCTGAATTTCATTAAATCATTTTTGTTAAAAGATACTAAATCACCTAAAGTATCTACTTCAGCAGCTTTTAAACAGTTAAGCGCACGTACAGAAAGATCCATATCAACTAATTTAGTCTTAAGTAACTGTCTCATGTGAAGTGACTCTTCATCATAAGTTTCTGTTTGTGCAATCTCATCAGCTTCTAATGTTATACGTTCATCAGAGAATAACATGAAGTGGTGAATTAATATTTTTGCTGCTTCTGTTAAAGCATCCTTAGGATGGATAGAACCATCTGTTAGAATTTCGAAAACTAACTTTTCGTAATCTGTCTTCTGCTCTACACGGAAGTTCTCGATGCTATACTTAACATTTTTTATTGGAGTATAGATAGAATCTGTAAAGATTGTTCCCATTGGTGCAGAAGCTTTTTTGTTTTCTTCAGCAGGAACATAACCTCTACCTTTTTCTATAGTTATCTCCATGTTGATATTTACTTTAGGATCTAAGTTACAGATTACTAAATCTGTATTTAAAACTTGAAAACCTGAAATAAACTTTTGGAAATCACCAGCAGTGATTTGCTCTTGTCCAGAAATAGAAATAGTAACTGTTTCGTTATCTACTTCATCTATCTGACGCTTAAAGTTTACTTGCTTTAAGTTTAATATCATTTCTGTTACATCTTCTACTACTCCAGAAATTGTAGAAAATTCGTGATCTACACCTTCTATTCTAACAGAAGTGATTGCAAAACCTTCTAAAGAAGATAATAATACTCTACGTAAAGCATTACCAACTGTTAATCCGTATCCTGGTTCTAAAGGTCTGAATTCGAACTTACCTTCAAAATCAGTAGAATCAATCATGATTACTTTATCTGGTTTCTGAAAATTTAATATTGCCATTTAATTCTTCGTTTTAATTGTTATTTGGTTGCGCGGTTTATAAGTTTGAAGAAGACAAATAAACCCTTTGGCCAAATACCAATGTGATTAATTTATTATTTAGAGTAAAGTTCGACGATGAACTGCTCATTGATTTGCTCAGGAATTTGGATTCTAGCTGGTACAGAAACATAAGTTCCTTCCATTTTATCATTATTCCAAGTTATCCACTCATATACGTTGCTAGAGTTAGATAATGAAGCTTGAATAGCTTCTAAAGATTTAGATTTTTCTCTTACACCTACAACATCACCTGCCTTTAATTGGTAAGAAGGAATGTTTACCTTTTCGCCATTAACAGTAATGTGTCTGTGAGATACTAATTGTCTTGCAGCACTTCTAGTTGGTGCAACACCCATTCTGAAAACCACGTTATCTAAACGAGACTCACATAATTGTAATAAAACCTCACCTGTAATACCTTGGGCTGCAGTTGCTCTTTTAAACATGTTTCTGAACTGACGCTCTAATATACCATAAGTATATTTTGCTTTTTGCTTTTCCATTAACTGGATTGCGTATTCAGATTTTTTTCCACGTCTTCTGTTGTTACCGTGTTGACCTGGAGGGTAGTTTCTTTTTTCGAAGGCTTTGTCGTCTCCGAAGATAGCTTGACCGAATTTACGAGCTATTTTAGTTTTAGGACCAGTATATCTTGCCATTTTAAATTGATTTTGAGAGTGATTATAAAATTAAGGTCTTAAACTTATCCTTCTATAACCGTTAATCTCTCGTTGATACTTGTTTTAATTTTTTTCAGTTTGCAAATGTACATAAAAAAAGTTAATACCAACCGAATAATCGACTGATATTAACTTAAGTATGTGTACATAATTATACGCGACGTCTCTTTGGAGGACGACAACCATTATGTGGCATTGGAGTTACATCGATAATTTCTGAAACTTCAATACCTGAATTGTGAATTGATCTGATGGCAGATTCTCTACCGTTACCAGGACCTTTTACGTATACTTTTACTTTCTTTAAACCAGCTTCTTTTGCTACACCAGCAGCATCTTCTGCAGCTAATTGTGCTGCGTAAGGAGTATTCTTTTTAGAACCTCTAAAGCCCATTTTACCAGCAGATGACCAAGAAATTACGTCACCTTTTTTATTTGTTAAAGAAACAATGATGTTGTTGAATGAGGCTGTAATATGCGCTTCACCTATAGCATCTACTATTACTTTACGTTTTTTTGTATTTGACTTTGCCATGTTTTTTAGTTTCTAGTTGTTAGCTTTTAGTTGTTAGAATCCTAAACCTTCCGATTTCGAGCAGATTCATCTAACGTCTAATTACTAATGACTAATGTCTGTTATTATTTAGTTACTTTTTTCTTGTTAGCAACTGTTTTTCTTCTACCTTTTCTTGTACGAGAGTTGTTCTTAGTACGCTGTCCTCTTAAAGGAAGACCAGCTCTGTGACGAATACCTCTGTAACAACCAATATCCATTAAACGCTTAATGTTTAATTGTGTTTCAGAACGTAATTCACCTTCAATTTTAAATGCACCAACTGCTTCACGGATAGCTCCGATCTCGTCGTCAGTCCAGTCTTGTACTTTTGTGCTCTCGTCAACTTTAGCAGTTTCTAAAATTTCCTTAGCTCTACTTCTACCTATACCATAGATATAAGTTAAAGAGATAACTCCTCTTTTTTGTTTTGGTATGTCTACACCTGCAATTCTTGCCATATAATTTAGTTTTTAGCTGTTAGCTTTTAGTTGTTAGAATCCTAAACCTTTCGATTTCGAACAGATTCATCTAACTACTAATTACTAATTGACTTTTTTATCCTTGTCTTTGCTTGAATCTTGGATTCTTTTTGTTAATAACGTAAAGTCTTCCTTTACGACGTACTAATTTACAATCAGCACTTCTCTTTTTAACTGATGCTCTTACTTTCATCTGTATCTGTTTTTAAATACTTATTAGTATCTATAGGTTATACGAGCCTTAGTTAAATCGTAAGGGCTCATTTCTAATTTTACTTTATCACCTGGTAACAACTTAATGTAATGCATACGCATTTTTCCAGATATGTGTGCTGTCACAATGTGACCATTTTCTAATTCAACACGGAACATTGCATTAGATAATGCTTCTATAATCGTTCCGTCTTGTTCTATTGCTGCTTGTTTTGCCATAATTTATTTTTAATGTTCAGTCTTCATTTAACAAATACCTTGCCTAAACTTTATTGAACATTTTAATCCTTTTATAATTATGCGGTAACAGATTTTCTGTTTTTTCCCGTTTTCATCAAGCCATCATAATGCTTATTTAATAAATAAGAATTAATCTGCTGCATAGTATCAATAGCCACACCAACCATAATTAATAATGATGTACCACCGAAAAATAATGCCCAACCCTGTTGAACCCCAACTAACTGATAAACAAAAGCAGGGAAGATAGCAACTAAGGCTAAGAAAATAGATCCTGGTAATGTAATCTGAGACATAATTTTATCTAAGTACTCAGCCGTTTCTGTACCTGGTCTAATTCCTGGAATAAATCCACCACTACGTTTTAAATCGTCTGCCATTTTATTTGTAGGCACTGTTATTGCAGTATAGAAATATGTAAATATTATAATTAATAGTGCAAATACAAGATTGTACCAAAATCCAAATATATCTTGGAAGTTAGTTTGCATCCATTGTCCTACTCCGCTTTCTGGGCCAAATAATTTACCTATGTATGCTGGTGCAAACATGATTGCTTGAGCAAATATGATAGGCATTACACCTGAAGCGTTTAATTTTAACGGTAAAAATTGACGAGATCCAAATACATTTTTCTCATAGCCACCAGAAGCTGTTCTTCTTGCGTATTGTACGGCAATTTTACGTACTGCCATTACTAAGAATACAGAACCTAAGATGATTAAGAACCAGATAACTAATTCTATTAAAATCATCATAAATCCACCATTTCCACCCTCTAATCTAGAGAACATATTTTGTGCAAATGACTGTGGCATAGTAGCAATGATACCAACCATAATTAATAATGAAATACCATTACCTATACCTTTATCAGTAATTTTTTCACCTAACCACATAGCAAAAACACAGCCTGTCACTAAGATAATCACTGAAGAGAAATAGAAAATGTTTTCTGAAAAACCTGGTATTAACATTTGATTAATTGACTGAAGACCAGATAATGATGGAATGGTACCTAAATAAGCAGGTGCCTGAACCAAGCAAATTCCAATAGTTAACCATCTTGTAATCTGGGTAATTTTCTTCTGTCCACTAGCTCCTTCTTTTTGAAGTTTCTGTAGATAAGGAATTGCTATACCCATAAGTTGTACAACGATAGATGCCGAGATGTATGGCATTATACCTAGTGCAAAAACTGATGCTTTTGAAAAACCACCACCAGTAAACGCATTAATAAGCCATAATAAACCACCTTCAGCAGCAGAACTTTGTAATTCTGATAACTTAGGAAAATCTACACCTGGTAAAACCACCTGAGCACCAAAACGGTACACTAATAACAAGCCTAAGGTTAGAAGAATTCTATCCTTAAGCTCAGTGATTTTCCAGACGTTTTTTAATGTTTCTATTATCTTCATCTTTTAAATCTTATAAAGTTACAGCTTCACCACCAGCAGCCTCAATAGCAGCTTTTGCTGTTGCAGTAAATTTATGTGCAGTTACCGTTAATTTTGCTTTTAATTCACCTCTACCTAAGATTTTAACTAGATCGTTCTTTCCAGCTTTACCTAATGATACAAGTGTTTCAAAATCTACAGTATCTTTTATCTTCTTTTCGTCTACTAACTCTTGTAAAGTATCTAAGTTTATACCTTGATATTCTACTCTGTTAATGTTAGTAAATCCAAACTTAGGAACACGTCTTTGTAAAGGCATTTGACCACCTTCAAAACCTAATTTCTTAGAGTATCCTGAACGTGACTTAGCTCCTTTGTGGCCTCTTGTCGCAGTACCACCTTTACCAGATCCTTGACCACGTCCAACACGTTTTCCTTGATTTTTAACTGAACCTTCTGCAGGTTTTAAATTACTTAAATCCATTGTTAAGTTTGTATTTTTAAGCTTCCTCTACAGAAACTAAATGTTCAACTTTCTTCACCATACCAAGGATATTTGGTGTGGCATCGTGCTCTACTACTTGTCCAATCTTTCTAAGACCTAAAGCTTCTAATGTTTGCTTTTGTCTTTTAGTACGATTGATTGCACTTTTTACTTTAGTTACTTTAATCTTTGCCATCTTGTCCTAGATTATCCTTTATATACTTTTTCAAGTGAAATTCCACGTTCTCTTGCTACAGCTTTTGCGTCTCTTAATTGTAATAAAGCATCAAAAGTAGCCTTTACAACGTTATGAGGATTTGAAGATCCTTGAGATTTTGATAATACATCATGTACACCAACTGCTTCAAGTACTGTTCTTACAGCACCACCAGCAATAACTCCTGTACCAGGTGCAGCTGGAATAATATTTACTCTAGCACCACCGTATTTACCTTTTTGTTCGTGAGGTAAAGTACCTTTTACGATAGGAATTCTTACTAAGTTCTTTTTCGCGTCTTCTACAGCCTTTGAAATTGCTGTTGCCACGTCTTTAGATTTACCTAATCCATGACCTACAACACCAGCTTCATCACCAACAACTACAATAGCAGAAAAACCAAATGCTCTACCACCTTTTGTTACTTTAGTTACACGCTGTACACCTACTAAACGGTCTTTTAAATCTAATCCGCCTGGTTTTACTAATTCTGCGTTTTTATATTTTTGATACATAATGTCTTAAAATTTAAGTCCTGCT
Source organism: Winogradskyella poriferorum (assembly GCF_036553625.1). Taxonomy (NCBI): domain Bacteria; kingdom Pseudomonadati; phylum Bacteroidota; class Flavobacteriia; order Flavobacteriales; family Flavobacteriaceae; genus Winogradskyella; species Winogradskyella poriferorum. The sequence goes on along the minus strand of NZ_JAZHOU010000006.1, from coordinate 111,480 downwards.
TCTCTAGCACCTTCTGCTAATGATTTTACTCTACCGTGATATAAATAACCACCTCTATCAAAAGAGATTGTCTCTACACCAGCTTTCATAGCTTTTTCTGCAACAGCTTTTCCTACTAAAGCAGCAATTTCTGTCTTATTTCCTTTAGACGTTGCTATATCTTTGTCTCTTGAAGATGCAGCAGCTATAGTTTTACCAGTTACATCATCTACGACTTGAGCATAAATTTCTTTATTACTTCTAAAAACAGCTAATCTAGGTCTAGCTTCTGTCCCAGAAACTACCTTACGGATTCTGTTTTTTATTCTTAATCTTCTTTCGTTCTTTGTCAATGCCATAACTTACTTATTAAGCTGATTTACCTGCTTTTCTTCTAATTTCTTCACCAACAAACTTGATACCTTTTCCTTTGTAAGGCTCTGGCTTACGGAAACCACGGATTTTAGCTGCTACTTGACCAACTAATTGTTTGTCGTGAGATGTTAATTTAACGATTGGGTTTTTACCTTTTTCTGAGATAGTCTCAACTTTTACTTCTGGAGCAATGTCCATAACAATATTATGAGAAAAACCTATTGCTAAATCTAACTTCTGTCCTTGATTTGATGCTCTATAACCTACACCTACTAATTCTAACTCTTTAGTAAATCCGTTAGATACACCTTCTATCATATTAGCAATTAACGCTCTGTAAAGACCGTGCTTTGCTCTGTGATCTTTCTTTTCTGAAGGACGGCTTAATGTTATTGTACCGTCTTCTATAGTAATTTCAACATCAGAGTAAGTTTGAGTTAACTCTCCTAACTTTCCTTTTGCTGTAATTACGTTGTCTTTAATTTCAACAGTTACACCTTCAGGAACTGTGATTGGGCTTTTACCTATTCTTGACATAATTTCCTGTTTTTAGTATACGTAACATAATACTTCACCACCAACGTTTTCTCTTTGCGCTTGTTTTCCTGTCATTACACCGTGAGATGTAGAAACAATTGCAATACCTAAACCATTTAAGATTCTTGGCATTTCGTTAGCACCAGCGTATTTACGTAAACCTGGTTTACTGATTCTTTGAATTTTTTTGATAACTGACTCTTTAGTGTCTTTGTTATACTTTAAGGCAATCTTAATTGTACCTTGAGCAGTAGACTCGTCATCAAATTTGTAACTTAAAATATATCCTTGATCGAATAATATTTTAGTTATCTCTTTTTTTAAGTTAGATGCAGGAATCTCTACCACTCTGTGGTTAGCTTTCACAGCATTTCTAACTCGCGTTAAATAATCCGCTATTGGATCTGTGTACATAGTTTAAAATTTAGGAAAATGGTTTTCGAACTTCTCGAACCTAGATTCCGATTATACAATAGTTATATTGATAATTGTACAGAAGCTAACTCGCTTCCTCAATGTTACCAACTTGCTTTTTTCACACCAGGAATTAACCCTTTGTTAGCCATTTCTCTAAACATTACACGAGAGATACCAAACTGTCTCATATAACCTTTTGGTCTTCCTGTAAGTTTACAACGGTTATGCATACGTATTGGTGATGCATTTTTTGGCAACTTTTGTAACGCTTCGTAATCTCCAGCTTCTTTTAAAGCCTTTCTTTTCTCAGCATATTTAGCTACTGTCTTTGCACGCTTCACCTCACGAGCTTTCATTGATTCTTTAGCCATACTTAATTCTTTTTAAATGGTAATCCTAGTTCTGTTAATAAAGACTTCGCTTCTTTGTCTGTTTCAGCAGAAGTCACAAATGTAATATCCATTCCCGAGATTTTATTGATTTTATCGATATCAATTTCAGGAAAAATGATTTGCTCTGTAATACCTAAGTTATAATTTCCACGACCATCAAAACCTGTAGCTTTGATACCGTTAAAATCTCTTACTCGTGGTAATGCAGTTGTTACTAATCTATCTAAGAACTCGTACATTTGCTCACCACGTAACGTTACTTTTGCACCAATTGGCATTCCTTTACGTAACTTAAATGATGCAACGTCTTTCTTAGAAATTGTAGCAACAGCTTTTTGCCCAGATATTTTTGTTAATTCATCAACAGCGTGATCAATTAATTTTTTATCTGCTACAGCAGCACCTACACCTCTAGATAATACTATCTTTTCTAGCTTAGGAACTTGCATTACATTTTTATATCCAAATTCTTCTGTAAGAGCAGGAACTACTTTGTCCTGATACTCTTTTTTTAATCTTGCAACGTAAGCCATAATTAAATTACTTCATTAGATTTTTTAGAAAATCTTACTTTATTGTCGCCATCCATTCTGTAACCTACTCTTGTAGTTTCACCCTTGCTTGTTAATAAAGACAAGTTTGAAATATGAATTGATGCTTCTTTCTCTACAATACCTCCTTGTGGGTTTTGTGCACTTGGTTTAGTGTGTTTCTTCACCATGTTTACACCTTCCACAATGGCTTTGTTCTTATCTTTTAATACTTTAAGTACTTTACCTTCTGATCCTTTGTGATCTCCAGCAATTACTTTTACAGTATCTCCTGATTTTATTTTAAGCTTTGTCATCTTATTTATCAATTAAAGCACTTCTGGTGCTAATGATACAATTTTCATGAATTGTTTATCACGAAGTTCTCTTGCTACTGGACCAAATACACGTGTACCTCTCATTTCACCTTGTGGGTTTAATAACACACATGCATTATCGTCAAATCTAATGTAAGATCCATCTGGACGTCTTACTTCTTTAGCTGTACGTACAACAACCGCAGTAGAAACTGCTTTTTTCTTTACATTTCCATTAGGAGTAGCATCTTTAACAGAGACTACTACTTTATCACCAACAGAAGCGTATCTTCTTTTTGTACCACCTAAAACACGAATTACTAAAACTTCTTTAGCACCTGTGTTATCTGCTACTTTTAATCTTGATTCTTGTTGTACCATAATTACTTCGCTCTTTCAATTATTTCTACTAATCTCCAACACTTAGATTTACTCATAGGTCTTGTTTCCATGATCTTTACAGTATCTCCTTCGTTGCAGTCGTTTTTCTCATCGTGCGCAACATATTTCTTTGTCTTTAACACGAATTTTCCATACATAGGATGTTTAACTTTTTTTACTTCTGAAACAACAATAGACTTCTCCATTTTGTTACTAGTAACTACTCCTATACGTTCTTTTCTTAAATTTCTTTTTTCCATCTTTCAGCAGAATACAATTATTGTCCGTCTCTTTTAGTTAATTCTGTCGCTAATCTAGCTACAGTTCTTCGTACAGTACGCAACTGTATAGGATTATCTAAAGGAGATATTGTGTGAGCCATTTTTAGGTCTGAATAACTCTTTTTAGTCTCACTAAGTTTTTCTTGTAACTCAGCTGTTGAAAGCTGTTTAATTTCTGATTGCTTCATAATTTCTTTTTATTATGCTTCGTAATCTCTAGCAATGATAAACTTAGTTTTTACTGGAAGTTTTTGTGCTGCTAAACGTAAAGCTTCTTGAGCTGTTTCTAACGGCACTCCACTTATTTCAAATAATACGCGACCCGGTTTTACAACGGCTGCCCAATATTCTACACTACCTTTACCTTTACCCATACGTACTTCAAGAGGCTTTTTTGTAATAGGCTTGTCTGGAAATATTTTAATCCATAACGACCCTTCTCTTTTCATATAACGAGTAGCGGCAATACGCGCTGCTTCTATTTGACGTGCAGTTATAAATGACGAGTCTAAAGATTTTATACCAAAAGTACCATTTGATAACAAATGACCTCTTCCGGCATTACCTTTCATACGACCTTTTTGCTGCTTACGAAATTTTGTTCTTTTAGGCTGTAACATTTTGTCTTTTCTTTAAAAAATTACTTTCTACGACGTTGGTTTTTGTTTCCTCCACGTCCACCTTTTCCTTTTTGCTTAGAAAGACCTACTAATGGAGAAAGTTCTCTTTTCCCATAAACTTCGCCTTTCATAATCCACACTTTTACACCTAATCTACCATAAGTAGTATGTGCTTCAACAAGAGCGTAATCAATATCAGCTCTAAATGTAGATAAAGGAATACGTCCTTCTTTATAGTGCTCAGAACGTGCCATTTCAGCACCGTTTAAACGACCACTAATTTGAACCTTGATTCCTTCAGCATTCATACGCATAGCTGCAGCGATAGCCATTTTGATTGCTCTTCTGTAAGAAATACGACTTTCTATCTGACGAGCGATACTTGCTGCTACTAAATGTGCATCTAGTTCAGGTCTTTTAATTTCAAAGATGTTCAATTGAACTTCTTTACCAGTAATTTTCTTAAGCTCTTCTTTTAGCTTGTCTACCTCTTGACCACCTTTACCGATAATAATACCAGGTCTAGCAGTAGTGATAGTAACGGTTACAAGTTTAAGCGTACGCTCAATAATTACTCTACTTACACTAGCTTTAGATAAACGAGCATGGATATACTTACGGATTTTATCATCCTCTGCAAGTTTGTCTCCATAATCATTTCCGCCATACCAGTTAGATTCCCATCCTCTGATAATTCCTAAGCGATTTCCGATTGGATTTGTCTTTTGTCCCATATCTCTATCTTAGCTTTGTGTTTTATTTAATGAATCTACCACTACAGTAACGTGGTTAGATCTTTTTCTAATTCTGTGTGCTCTACCTTGAGGTGCTGGACGTAAACGCTTAAGCATTGTACCACCATCTACTCTAATCTCTTTGATAAATAGATTAGCTTCCTCAACATCAGCATCCTCGTTTTTAGCTTGCCAGTTTGCAATTGCAGACATAACCAATTTTTCTAAACGACGAGACGCTTCCTTAGGGCTAAATCTAAGAATCTGAAGAGCTTTCTCTGCCTTTTCACCTCTAACTAAATCTGCAACTAAACGCATCTTTCTTGGTGATGTAGGACAGTTATTTAGCTTAGCAAAAGCAACCTGCTTCTTCTCAGCCTTAATAGCTTCCGCCATTTGTTTTTTACGACTTCCCATGATTCTTATTTTTTACCTTTATTCTTAGCACCTGCATGACCTCTAAATGATCTTGTTGGTGAAAATTCTCCTAATTTATGACCTACCATATTCTCAGTTACATATACTGGAACAAATTGACGACCATTGTGTACAGCTATAGTCTGACCTACGAAATCCGGAGAGATCATAGATGCTCTTGACCAAGTCTTGATAACAGTCTTCTTGTTTGAAGCTACATTTTCTGCAACTTTCTTTTCTAACTTATAATGAATATAAGGTCCTTTTTTTAATGAACGTGCCATACTATCTTACTTATTTCTTTCTACGTTCTACAATATACTTATTACTCGCTTTCGTCTTAGAACGTGTTCTATAACCCTTAGCAGGAATACCATTCTTAGATCTTGGATGACCACCTGAAGATTTACCTTCACCACCACCCATTGGATGATCTACTGGGTTCATTACTACTGGTCTAACTCTTGGACGTCTTCCTAACCATCTGCTTCTACCTGCTTTACCAGACACTAATAACTGATGATCTGAGTTTGAAACAACTCCAATAGTAGCCATACAAGTAGCTAATACCATTCTAGTTTCACCTGATGGCAACTTGATCGTTGCAAACTTACCATCTCTTGCCATTAATTGAGCAAAAGCACCAGCACTACGCGCCATAACAGCACCTTGACCCGGACGTAACTCTATACAAGAAATAATAGTACCTAGAGGTATTTCACTTAATGGCATTGCGTTTCCAATTTCTGGAGCTACGCCACTTTCACCAGACACAACATTTTGACCTACTTGTAAACCATTTTGAGCAATGATGTATCTCTTTTCACCATCTTGATAGTTTAACAATGCAATAAATGCTGTTCTGTTTGGATCGTATTCTATTGTCTTAACTTCTGCTGGAATTCCAGTTTTGTTACGTTTAAAATCAATGATACGATACTTTTTCTTATGACCTCCACCCATGTGGCGCATGGTCATTTTTCCTTGACTGTTTCTACCACCAGATCTTTTTTTCGGAGCTAATAAACTTTTCTCCGGCTTATCAGTAGTGATGGCGTCAAATCCATTTACTACTCTAAAACGCTGAGCTGATGTGATCGGTTTTAATTTTCTAACTGACATTTTAGTCTAATTACATGTTAGCGTATAAATCTATTGTTTCACCTTCCGCCAGTTGTACAATTGCTTTTTTAATAGCATTTGTTTTACCATGCTGAATACCCGTTTTTGTATAACGCGTTCTTCTATCTGGACGGACATTTATCGTACGAACTTTTTCTACAGAAACACCATAAGCAGCTTCAACCGCTTTTTTGATTTCTACCTTGTTCGCCTTTGTATTCACTTCGAATGCATAAGCATTTAACAACTCACTCTGAGTGGTTGCTTTTTCTGTGATGATAGGTTTAATTAAGATACTCATCTGTGTTCTATTTACTTAAATTCGATTCAATTCCTTCTAATGCACCTTCTAAAAGAACTACTTTATTCGCATTCATTATTTTATAAGTGCTTAATTCTGAGCTAGTTACAACTTCAGAGCCTTTCAAATTGCGCGACGACAAATATACATTATTATTTGAGTCACCCAACACAAATAGAGACTTTTTATTATCTACCTCTAAGGCTTTCAATACGTTCACGAAATTTTTAGTCTTTGGAGCATCAAAATTGAAGTCCTCTAATACTACAATCGCTTTATCGTTTGCCTTAATACTTAATGCTGATTTACGTGCTAATCGTTTTACGTTTTTATTTAATTTAAAACCGTAATTTCTTGGTCTAGGCCCAAACATACGACCACCACCTTTAAATACACCAGACTTTATAGAACCAGCACGTGCTGTACCTGTTCCTTTTTGTTTCTTAATCTTACGTGTACTACCAGCGATTTCACCTCTTTCTTTAGCCTTATGTGTGCCCTGTCTTTGATTTGCTAAATATTGCTTAACATCTAAATAAACAGCGTGGTTATTAGGCTCAATAGCGAATACGTCTTTAGAAAGCTCAGCTTTTCTACCCGTATCTTTTCCGTTTATATCTAAAACTGCTACCTTCATTACTTCTCAATAATTACATAAGAGTTTTTGTGACCAGGAACACAGCCCTTTACAACAAGTAAGTTCTTTTCAGGAACTACTTTATAAACTCTTAAATTTTCAACTTTTACTGTGTCGCCACCCATTCTTCCGGCCATTTTCATTCCTTTGAATACTCTCGCAGGATAAGAAGCTGCACCAATAGAACCAGGAGCTCTTAAACGGTTATGCTGACCATGCGTTGCTTGACCTACACCACCAAATCCATGACGCTTTACAACACCTTGAAACCCTTTACCTTTAGAAGTTCCTGAAATATCCACGAACTCACCTTCGATAAATTGCTCTACTGTGATAGCATCACCTAACTTGTACTCCTTGTCAAAACCTTTAAATTCTACGACTTTGCGTTTTACAGAAGTCCCAGCTTTCTTAGCATGCCCAATTGCAGCTTTAGTAGCGTTCTTTTCTGTCGCGTCATCGAAACCTAATTGAAGTGCGCTATAACCGTCTACTTCTTCAGTTCTGACTTGGGTAACGATACATGGACCTGCTTCGATTACTGTACATGGAATATTCTTCCCATTTTCATCGAAAATGCTGGTCATACCGATTTTTTTTCCAATTAACCCAGACATATTTATTATTTATTAATTATTAGTTTTTATTTAAAACTCAAGGCCGAAAAATACTTTCAGCCTTGAATTGTATTTTTTTCCGTTTTTCCCGCGACCGCATCGGTGGGACATTTTATAATTTCTGTTTTTACAGAAATATGTAATTACACCTTAATCTCAACTTCAACTCCACTTGGTAATTCAAGTTTCATTAAAGCGTCAATTGTTTTAGAAGATGAAGAGTAGATATCTAATAATCTCTTGTAAGAGCTTAATTGAAATTGTTCTCTCGACTTCTTATTAACGTGTGGTGAACGTAACACAGTGAAAATTTTCTTATGTGTTGGTAATGGAATTGGACCAGTTACTACAGCACCTGTGCTTTTTACAGTTTTTACAATCTTATCAGCAGACTTGTCAACTAAATTATGATCGTAAGACTTTAATTTTATTCTAATTTTCTGACTCATTTTCTTTTAGTTTTAAGCTTCTACGCCTTTAGCTGCTTTGATTACTTCTTCTGATATATTTGATGGAGTCTCTGCATAGTGAGAGAATTCCATTGTAGATGTTGCTCTACCTGAAGATAATGTTCTCAATGATGTTACATAACCGAACATTTCAGATAATGGTACATTTGCTTTAACAACTTTAGAACCTGCTCTATCGCTCATGTCATTTACCTGACCACGACGACGGTTTAAGTCTCCAACAATGTCACCCATACTTTCTTCTGGTGTTAACACTTCTAACTTCATGATTGGCTCCATGATTACAGCCTTTGCAGCCTTTGCAGCAGCCTTAAATCCTAATTTAGCAGCTAACTCGAACGATAACTGATCAGAATCTACATCATGGTAAGAACCATCAGTTAAAGTAACTTTCATTGCATCTACTTCGTAACCTGCTAAAGGACCATTAACCATTGCCATTTTGAATCCTTTCTCAACTGAAGGAACAAATTCCTTAGGAACGTTACCACCTTTAATTTCTGAAACGAATTCTAAACCTTGCTTACCTTCTTCTGCTGGTTCAATTGTAAATACAATATCGGCAAATTTACCACGTCCACCAGATTGTTTCTTATAAACTTCTCTGTGCTCTGCACGTTGCGTAATAGCTTCTTTGTACTCTACTTGAGGCTGACCTTGGTTAACCTCTACCTTAAACTCACGCTTAAGACGGTCTACAATAATATCTAAGTGAAGCTCACCCATACCAGAAATAATAGTCTGACCTGAAGCTTCGTCTGTTCTAACCGTAAATGTTGGATCCTCTTCAGCTAATTTGGCTAAAGCCATACCTAACTTATCAACGTCCGCTTTAGTTTTTGGCTCAACCGCGATACCAATTACTGGATCTGGGAAGTCCATAGATTCTAAAACGATTGGTGCTTTTTCATCAGAAAGTGTATCACCTGTTTTAATATCTTTAAAACCTACAGCTGCACCGATATCTCCAGCTTCAATATACTCAATAGCATTTTGCTTATTAGAGTGCATTTGATAGATACGAGAGATACGCTCTTTTTTACCTGATCTGTTATTCAAAACATAAGAACCTGCGTCTAAACGACCTGAATAAGCTCTAAAGAATGCTAAGCGACCAACGAATGGATCTGTTGCAATTTTAAATGCTAATGCAGAGAAAGGCTCTTTTACATCTGGCTTACGAGAAATTTCATTATCAGTATCTGGATCAGTTCCAACAATTGCATCCTTATCTACCGGAGAAGGTAAATAACGACATACAGCATCTAATAAAAACTGTACACCTTTATTTTTGAATGCAGAACCACAAATCATTGGAATGATAGACATATCCATAACAGCAGCTCTTAATGCAGCGTGCACTTCTTCTTCTGTAATAGAATCTTCATCTTCCATGAATTTCTCAAGAAGGTTCTCGTCGTAACTAGCAACCTCTTCTATTAACTGAGCTCTTAACTCAGCTGCTTCCGCTTTTAATTCTTCAGGAATATCGATAACATCAAAAGTAGATCCTTGAGTCTCATCGTGCCATACGATTGCACGGTTCTTAACTAAATCTACAATACCTTTAAAATCTGCTTCGTCACCAATATTCATAACGATTGGCACTGCGTTAGAACCAAGCATATCTTTAACCTGCTGACATACTGCCATAAAGTTAGATCCTTGACGGTCCATTTTGTTAACGAAACCAATACGTGGTACTTTATAGTTATCTGCAAGTCTCCAGTTAGTCTCAGATTGAGGCTCAACACCATCAACTGCACTAAATAAGAATACTAAACCATCTAATACACGTAAAGAACGGTTCACCTCAACTGTAAAGTCAACGTGACCAGGAGTATCGATAATATTAAAGTGATATCCTTTTGTATCTGGAGTTGGCTGACCATTCTCTAATGGAAAGTTCCAGGTACAAGTAGTAGCGGCAGAAGTAATTGTAATACCTCTTTCTTGCTCTTGTTCCATCCAGTCCATTGTAGCCGCACCATCATGTACCTCACCAATCTTGTGAGAAACACCTGTATAATAAAGGATACGTTCTGTTGTTGTGGTTTTTCCAGCATCAATATGTGCTGCAATACCTATATTTCTAGTGAATTTTAAATCTCTTTGTGCCATTATTATTAAAATCTAAAGTGTGAGAATGCTTTATTTGCTTCTGCCATCTTATGAGTATCAACTCTTTTCTTAACGGCTGCACCTTCTTCTTTAGCTGCAGCTAAAATCTCTGCTGCTAAACGTTGTGCCATAGATTTTTCGTTTCTTTTACGCGCGTAGCCAATTAACCACTTCATCGCTGTAGAAACTTTACGATCTGGACGAATTTGCATTGGAATCTGGAATGTAGCACCACCAACACGACGACTACGTACTTCTACGTGAGGCATCACATTTGATAAAGCATCTTTCCATAATTCTAAAGCTGTTTTTTCTTCGTCATTCTTTTTCTCCTCAACAATATCAATTGCATCGTAGAATACTTTAAAAGCCACAGACTTCTTACCATCCCACATCATGTTGTTAACAAAACGTGTTACCAACTGATCGTTAAACCTTGGGTCTGGTAAAAGCGGTCTCTTTTTTGCTGCTCTTTTTCTCATGTCTTCTTCTTAAAGTTTTTTAAATTACTTTTTAGGGCGTTTTGCACCATACTTAGATCTACGTTGGGTACGACCAGCAACACCTGCTGTATCTAATGCACCACGAACGATGTGATATCTAACACCTGGTAAATCTTTTACCCTTCCACCTCTAACTAATACTATCGAGTGCTCTTGTAAGTTGTGACCTTCACCACCGATGTATGCGTTAACCTCGTTTCCGTTTGTTAAACGAACCCTTGCTACCTTACGCATTGCTGAGTTAGGTTTTTTAGGTGTCGTTGTATAAACACGAGTACATACACCACGTCTTTGAGGACACGAATCTAAAGCAGCCGATTTACTCTTCTTAGTTATTTTGGCTCTTCCTTTTCGTACTAATTGTGAAATTGTTGGCATATATTACTATATAAATATTTGTTTAACCCTCACTTTTGAGGGCTGCAAAGGTAGAAATATATATTTATAATTCAAATAGTTGAGAATTTATTTTTCAAAGAATTATTAAAATTCATTTTATACATATATATAATGGTCTATTTTTACGTTACCTTTTTAGTTATTGCACCTTTAATTTAATGACGAACATTCAACATTATCTTTTACTTCTTCTATTGACTTTCTCTCATCAGGTTTTTAGTCAATCGTTAAGTTTAAATATTAAAGGTGAAAATGAGATGAAAACGAAAATCATAGACTCTATTAAGTATGTTAAGGCCTTTGACAATTATAATGGTGTAGAAAATGAACTAAATAGACTAAAGAACAAACTTACCAGATTAGGATACATTGATGCTACTATTGATAACATCATAAGAGAAAAAGATACGTTATTTAATGCATATTTCTTTTTAGGTGAAAGAATTGAGCGAATACGAATAAAATATGATAAAGAATTTAATGAAAATCTTCTAAATTTCATTGACCATAAGCTAACAGAAAACTCCTTTGAAATTGAAATTATAGAATTAGAAAACTCCTTACATACCCTTAATTCTAAAATCGCTGAGCAAGGAGACCCTTTTTCTACCCTACAGCTTATTAATATCTCAAAAGAGCATTCAGACTTAATTTCTGCCGAACTGAGAATTGTGACGAATCAAAAAAGACAAATAGATAAGATTATAGTTAAAGGGTATGAGAAGTTTCCTAAATCCTACATAAAGAGATTTTTAAAACTCAAAAAAGGCAAAACCTTTAATCTAAATGAAATAAAAGAAAAAGTTGAGCTACTTGAAGATTTACGTTTTGCAAAAACAATAAGAGAACCTGAGGTTTTATTCACCCAAGATTCTACATCTTTATATTTATATATTGAAAAGGCGCGCACCAATAACTTTGATGGATTTCTGGGTTTTGGCACGAATGAAAACACCAACAAAATTGAGTTTGATGGTTACTTAGATTTACGATTAGTCAACAACCTTAATTACGGTGAAGCAATAAATCTTTTTTACAAAAGTGACGAGATAGACCAACAAACATTTAGAATTGATACCGATCTGCCATATATATTTGGCACACCCATAGGTATACAAGCAGGCTTAAATCTTTTTAGAAAAGACACAACTTTTTCTAATGCCAAGCAGTATTTAAAAATTAATTATCAAATTAATTCTCAGCATCGTATTGCAGCCGGTATATCGTCAACCAACTCTACTAACCTTCTCGATAATGACACCTCTGTTTTAAACGATTTCACCACAAATTATTACACACTAGGCTACATTTTTACAAAGCCTCAATTCCAAGACCCTTTGTTTCCAATAAACTTTTGGTTGAATTTTTCTGCCGGATTCGGAGACAGAGAAAATAATTTAGGAATTCAAAATCAAACTGTCTTTGATATAGACACGTATAAAATATTCAACCTAAACTCTAAAAACAGTATTTACACAAGACTTAATGGTGTAATCTTAACTTCAGATGATTATCTCGACAATGAACTTTTTAGATTTGGAGGTATCAACTCTATCAGAGGATTTGAAGAAAATAGTCTTGTAGCAAACCTTTATGGAGTAGTAAATACGGAATATAGATACAGACTAAGTAATAGTATATATGTACATTCTGTTTTAGATGCTGCTTATTTTGAAAATCAAATTACAGACACAAAGGAAAAATTGTTTGGATTTGGCTTTGGTTTAGGACTTCTTACCAATGCAGGACTGTTTAGGTTAAACTATTCTAGCGGAAAATCTGAAAACAGACAATTTAGATTATCGGACTCTAAAGTTCATGTGAGTTTAACAGCCACTTTTTGATTACTTGAAATAAACCGGTACTTTTGAAATCGTTAGAAAAAGAAAACTATGATTAAAAAATTACTTCTTATACTTTTTACTGTCTCAAATTTTGTTATTGCACAAAATACCATCGGAACAACCCTTATTACTGAAGACGTATATGATGGTTATACATTATTTACTGTGTACAATGAGACTTACTTAATTAACAATTGCGGAGAGGTAATAAACCAATGGACTAGCTCTTTTCCTCCTGGTAATTCCGTTTATTTACTACCCAATGGAAATCTACTCAGAGCAGGTAGAACCAGTAGTACAGATATTACTTTTGGCGGACAAGGTGGTGTTGTAGAGATTTACAGCTGGGAAGGAAATTTAATTTGGCAATATTTTTATGATACTCCTACAATGCGACAACATCATGATATATATCCAATGCCTAATGGAAATGTTCTTATTTTGGCTGCTACAGTAATGAGTAATAATGAAGCTATACAAGCAGGAAGAAACCCAGTATTACTCACCGAATCGGAATTATATAATGAGCAACTTACAGAAGTTACTCCTGTAGACTTTAATGGTGGCAATATTGTTTGGGAATGGAACATAAAAGATCATCTTATACAAGACTTTGATGCCACTAAAGATAATTTTGGTGATGTTGGATTGAATCCCAACAAACTCGATGTAAATTTCTTAAACGGAGGCTCAGGCGCATCTAACTGGCTACACATCAATTCAATTCAGTACAATATTGAAAGAGATCAAATTGTACTTAGTGTTAGAAATCTTAGTGAAATATGGATAATAGACCACTCAACTACAACTATAGAAGCCGCATCAGATACTGGCGGAACTTATGGTAAAGGTGGCGATTTATTATATCGCTGGGGAAATCCTGAAGCATATAGACAAGGTAATTCTGGTAATCGCACTTTATTTGGACAGCATACACCTTACTTTATACCATCTGGTCTCCCAAATGCTGGAAAAATATTACTTTTTAATAATGGGATTACCAGAACTCCATCATATTCACAAATAGATATAATTTCACCACCTGAATCAAGTCTTGGAGTATACGATTATACACCAAACACCTCCTACCTTCCTGTTAGTTCAGACTACACCTACGATGAGCACACTACAGGAGGATCAGATTTTTATAGCCCTATTGTAAGCAGTGCTCAACAATTACCTAATGGTAACATCTTAATTTGCGAAGGTAACCAAGGTCACTTTTTTGAGATAAACAGTAACGAAGAAAAGGTATGGGAATATATTAATCCTGTTAATAGTAATACTGGTGTTATTTCTACCCAAGGAAATCCTCCACCTAATGCAAACTTAACTTTCAGAGCTGAGAAATACCCAGTAACGTATTCTGCTTTCACTAGCAGAGACTTAACACCAGGTAATCCAATAGAATTAAACCCAAATTTAACAATATGTAACAATCTAAGTACCTCTGAATTTGAAATTACATCAGTTAATATCTATCCAAATCCTACAGCAGATTTTGTTCAAATTGAATCGAAAAATATAATTGACAAAATTGAAGTTTTCAATATTTTAGGAAAACGAATTTCCGTAACTGCAGGACCTAAAGTGGATTTATCTCAACAACCAAATGGTGTTTATGTATTAAAAATACATTCTGATGAAAAGACCTTAACCAAAAAAGTTGTCAAAAACTAAGTTGCTTTAAAATATACACAACCATCCTAAGTTAGGATGGTTTTTTTATACCTTTACACCAATGAAAAACGAAACAACCATATTCGGCATTAGAGCTATTATTGAAGCTATAAAGTCTAACGAAACTATAGACAAAGTATTTGTTCAAAAAGGTTTAAAAGGAGAACTCTTTCAGGAATTTGAAGCTTTGCTTCGCTCTGAAGGAATTAACTCATCTTACGTACCTGTTGAAAAATTAAACCGACTTAGCAAAGGAGGTAATCACCAAGGAGCTGTTGCCAACATCTCTCCTATCGAGTTTCATGATATAGACGACTTAGTTATAAATGTTATAGAATCAGGAAAAACACCATTGTTTCTGCTTTTAGACCAACTTAGTGATGTTAGAAATTTTGGTGCTATAGTAAGAACCGCAGAATGTACAGGTGTTTCAGGAATTATCATTCAGAAAAAAGGTGGTGCTCCTATTAATGGAGATACTATAAAAACCAGTGCAGGTGCTATTTTTAAAATTCCGATTTGTAAAGTAGACCATATTAAAGATGCGGTTTTTCACATGCAATCTTCTGGAATAAAAGTTATTGCTGCAACCGAAAAAGCCAATGATTTTATTTACGATGTTTCGTTTAAAGAACCTTGCGCTATTATTATGGGATCTGAAGGAAAAGGTATTAATCCTTCGGTATTAAAAGTGGTAGACAAACAAGCTAAACTTCCAATTTTAGGTGAGATTGAATCACTTAATGTTTCTGTAGCTTGTGGTGCATTTTTGTATGAAGCTGTAAGGCAACGTAGTTAGTAGTTAGTAGTTAGTGAAATTTATTTTTTTTTACTAAAAAAACTAATCTTCTTTCTCCTTAAAAACATAATTAATCTGAGTCGACTGTTCAGTTTCTATCTCTTGATCAATAGCTTCTTCTGGTAAGGATTCTATAAAGTTTCCATTTTCATCAAAATGCTTCATAAAGGGATCTTCTTCTTCGTTATAATCTGGTTGCTGCCAAACATAGCGTTCTGGTTTTGCGACATTGTTTTTAAACACTAACGCAAACAACAAACCTGTAATTAGACCTCCTAAATGTCCTTCCCAAGACATGCCTTGTTTTATAGGAAATACGTACCATATCATACTACCATACATAAAAATCACAACTAAAGATAAAGCAATCAGCCTGTAGTGTTTAGCAAAAATGCCTTTAAAAAAGATGAAACTAAACAGCACATAGATAAGTCCACTTGCTCCTATATGATTTCCTGAACTCCCAATAAGCCAAGTTAAAAATCCTGAAAGCAAAACTCCAAAACCTAAAACCTTCCACGCTATTTTGTTGTAGAAATAAAACAAAGCGAGCGATAAAATTAATAACGGAAATGAGTTGTTATAAAGATGGTTTAAATCTCCATGCAAAAACGGACTTGTAAAAACACCTAATAAGCCTTCAGTTTTTTGCGGTCTTATTCCGTACGACTTTATACCATAATCAACGGTTGTCTGATACCAAAACACCAACCACACAGCAAGTAACATCAAAACCGGATATATGATGACACCATTTGAAAATTTGAATTGCTGCTTAGACATTGTACTATTTTCTAATACCTCCTTCAAATTTAAAACCAAAAAAGCATTGTATGAAATATTGTCATAATCACCATCGTTAAGTTCTCATTTTGTAATTTTGATTTATGAATATTCCATTAGCAGAACGCTTAAGACCAAAGACCCTAAACGACTACCTAAGCCAACAACATTTGGTAGGTAAAAACGGTATGCTCTACAACCAAATAAAGAGTGGTGTTATACCTTCACTGATACTTTGGGGACCACCAGGAATTGGAAAAACTACTCTAGCTAACATTATTGCTAATGAATCTGAGCGACCTTTTTTTAAACTGAGCGCCATAAATTCTGGTGTTAAGGACATTAGAGATGTTATTGACCGAGCTAAAAAAAGTGGAGGACTATTCACGGCTAAAAATCCTATTTTATTTATTGATGAGATTCACAGATTTAGTAAATCGCAGCAAGATTCATTATTAGAAGCTGTAGAAAAAGGTTGGGTAACCTTAATTGGTGCCACTACAGAAAATCCAAGTTTTGAAGTTATTTCTGCATTACTTTCACGTTGTCAGGTTTATACTTTAAAAGCTTTTAGCAAAGACGATTTAGAAGCTTTACTAAAACGTGCCATGTCTGAAGATGACGTTTTATCTAAATTAAAGATAGAATTAAAAGAAACAGAAGCACTACTGAGATTTTCTGGTGGAGATGCCAGAAAACTGCTTAATATTTTTGAATTATTAGTTACCTCTTTTGAAAAGGAACCGGTTGTAATCACCAACGAGCTTGTTACCAAACAAGTGCAAAGCAAAGCAGCTCGTTACGACAAAACCGGAGAACAACATTACGATATTATTTCAGCATTTATAAAATCTATTAGAGGTAGCGATCCAAATGCTGCTGTTTATTATTTAGCGCGAATGATTGAAGGTGGCGAAGATGTAAAGTTTATTGCCAGGCGCTTGTTAATTTTAGCAAGTGAAGATATTGGTAATGCCAACCCAACAGCTTTGGTTATTGCTAACAATACTTTTCAGGCTGTTTCTGTAATTGGTAATCCAGAATCTCGAATTATTCTGAGTCAATGCGCTACTTATTTAGCAAGCTCTCCTAAAAGCAATGCTGCATATGAGGCTATTAATAAAGCACAACAACTAGTCAAAGAAACAGGTGATTTATCAGTTCCTTTATCTATTAGAAATGCTCCAACAAAACTGATGAAAGAACTCGGTTATGGCGATGAATACAAGTACGCTCACAATTACGAAAACAACTTTGCTGAGCATGAGTTTTTACCTGATGAAATTAAGAACATCCAACTCTACAATCCAGGAAATAATACTCGCGAAAATGCACAACGCCAATTTTTAAAAGCGCGTTGGAAAGAAAAATATGGGTATTAGATTTGTTAGATAAATACAATTTACTTTACTGCATTTACTAAACACTAACTAAAACTTAATATCTAAAGTTTTTGGTTCTTTTAGTTCTCCGTCATTTTCGGAGTAATACCAAAAGCCATCTTCTTTATATACAATCGCATTTCTATCTTTTACAATAAAAACATCTACTGCCGACGTTTTAAATAGCTGCATAACTACTTTTGGTGTTGCATCTACAACTTGATAACCATAAGATTTTTCTTGAGCATAAAGAGTTGTATTAGTAGTTTGCGCTTTTACCTCAACCACTTCTGTTGATGCCTCTACCTCTTCCGTTTTAGTTTCTACTTCATTAATATCTACCGCACTCTCAATAACAGACTCTTCTTTTTCTACCTTTTCTTCTAATGGTTGATACTCATAATCAATAAGATCTAAGGAAGAAAAGGCTTTTTTTATGGCTTCCGTGTATGCTTTTTGAAAATCTTTTTCTCGGCTAGAACCAGTTTCTGTTCTAAACAATTCTTTACCAAAACAATCTTTAAGTGTTATTTCAACTTTAGTCGTAAAAAGTCCTCCTTTAGCTTTTTCTACATTTGCGAATAGTGCTTTACATCTATCCTTATTTAATTCCTCAGGGAATTCTTCTTCATCAAAAAGAGCTTCAAATCCTCTTTGTTTAAATAAATATCTGGTTAATGTATTAAGTCTATACTGATTATTTTCATCTAAAAATTCATACTTTAAAGGTATAATGACATATTTATAATTATTGATATTCTTCTGTGCTATGGCTGTAAATCCTATACACATAAAAAACATTAATACTGTTAATCTCTTATTCATAATATTCTCTTTTTTAAAGGTAAGTTTCTATAGATTTTAAGGTCGTTACTCTATTATATCCATTAGAGTTATTTAAATTTCTGTAATCAAAATAAATGGTTTCCATTCCAATACTGTGGGCTCCTTCGATATCAGCTTCAAGACTATCACCAATCATTACACTTTCGGTTGGACTAGCTTTAGCGCTATCTAATGCAAAATTAAAAATTTTAGGGTTAGGCTTTTTTACACCAACCATTTCAGAGTTGGTTATGGTCTTAAAATAACTTTTTATGTTAGCATTATCCATTTTGCGTTCTTGGGCCTCTTCAAAACCATTAGTTATAATGTGCAGTTCATATTTATCTCTCAAATAATTTAAGATATCTAGTGTTCCGTCAAACAAATGGTTAAAAGTAGTAAGGTGATCTATATACGCAACCGACAAATGATTTATCATATCATCTTCTACGTTAATATTTATAGCATTAAACGCATCTTTCAATCTACCATACCGCAAAGCTTCTTTAGTCACTTTTTCTTCTCTGTAGAGTTTCCAATAATCTAAATTTATAGGTTCATAAACCTTAAGAAATGTTGAAAGTTCTACATCTAGATTATTAATTTTAAAAATCTTCTCGAATGTTAATCCAGAGTTCTTATCAAAATCCCAAAGCGTATGATCTAAATCAAAAAAAACATGCTTTATTTTATCCTTCATCTACAGATTCTAATATTAATGTAAAAAGCGACCTAAAACCTTCCCAACGTTCTAGATTACTAAATGTATAGTTATGAAACACTGGTGTAAATGTACCATTAACTTCTTTAATTTCTTTGATTAGCTTTTGTAAATGTTCTTTTTTATCTAACTCTGATTGATACTTTAATAAGGCAAAATCTAAACAATGATACGGATTGATTTGCAATGGAGTTTGCACCTCAAAATCGAGATCATAAAACTGAAATGGCGTACATGTACCTGCCCTAAAACCAAGCGTATCTATGTAACCCATTGTATAATCTTGATGAATCTCTAATTCAACTAAATTTCTATAAGACTGTGGAAGATTTAGTTTTGAAAAGGAATGCCTAACCGCTTGCAAATCTCTATTGATTACAGCTTCCATTTTTAGCTTTTCTTTCTTTAAAATCGAAATATCTTCTAAAGCAAAATAAGAGGCTTTTAAACCTACATTACAATAATCCGCAACCGACTTTATGAGGGACACAAATTCCTTTTTATTAATACTGATGTTTTTATCGTAGGTAGAATAATCTCCTATTAAAAACAAAACCATGAACTTAAAATCGCATTGTTTTTGTTTGGTAATAATCCACTTGAATGTATCGTAAGGGTCACGTTTAAAACCCATAAGCACAGAATAACGCTGATACAATTGCTTAAACCTAAATCTACCAATATCTGCTAAAGTACCACCAATAGTACGCAACAACCCTTTTTTTCGAAAATAATACGTCATAGGTACATCTATAACTGGCTGCACTTTATAGTTGCGATTAGGAAAAACAAATTCTGGGAAACGCTCTTGCAGTACGTCCTTTAGCTTATATGCCCAAATATCTATAACTGGCTGGCTTAAAAACCGATGTTTGTATGCCAGACTTTCTTTTGCAGTAAATCTTCCAAAATCATCCTTTACATGAGGTAAATACTCTTCGTATCGACTTAATAAATAAAATGAAGCTGCAAAAATGTCGAAAGCTAAATCGCTACGTTCTCCTGTAGGAAAGAAGCCTTTGGTATTTTCCCATTGCTGTACACTTATATCTAAATCTGAAATACCACTTTCAAATAATAAATAATGACTACGAACAAACAACTCATTACTCAATGGCTGCTTAGTGTAAGACATCTTAAGGCTATCGTGCGCTATAAAATCCTCTACCTTAGAGGTAAACTTTATATCTAAACCTAAAATACGCTTACAAATATGCTTAAAGGTATACGTAAGACGTGGAGTAATTTTATGTGTGTAAACTAATAGCATATTTACTCTTTGCAGTATTTTATTGAGTTTATTTTAAATAATTCAAAGCATTGCTTCATCTGCAAAACTAAAATAGGTATTCTCTGTTATAATTAAATGATCTAAAACTTTTATATCTAAACTCTGGGCTGCTGTTTTTAATTTATATGTAACATCCTTATCAGCTTGGCTTGGCTTTAAAGTACCCGATGGATGGTTATGACAAAGTATTAAAGCTGTTGCGCCAACCTCTAGTGCAGACTTTAGCACCAAACGTACATCTACCAAGGTTCCTGTAATACCACCTTTACTCAACTGATTTTTCTGAATAACTTTGTTAGAATTATTTAAATAAAGAATCCAAAATTCTTCATGAGGCAATTCGCCAATTATAGGTTGCATCAAATCAAAAACAGAACGGCTCGATGTTATTTTATCTAACTGCACTGCATCTTCTAATCGTCTTCTTCTACCCAACTCCATAGCCGCAGCAATGGTTATGGCTTTAGCTTCACCTATACCTTTAAATTCCATCAATTGTTTAATCGATAATTTCCCTAAAGCATTTAGATTATTATCTACGCTGGCTAATATGCGCTTACACAAATCAACTGCACTTTCTTCTCTGCTTCCAGAACCGATGAGAATGGCAACTAACTCTGCATCAGAAAGCACAGACTTACCTTTGTCTCTTAATTTTTCTCTGGGCTGATCGTCTTGAGACCAGTTTTTTATGGAGAATGAACTTGAATTTTCCGACATGCTCTAAAGATAAAAAATTGTAACTTGAAGCGTCTAAATTTTTCAATTAAAATCAATCAAAATGAAATCTATATTTGAAGAAAGCGCTTATAACGAAATTAAAGATCGACTTAAAAACCTAAATGAAAATGCTAAAGCGAATTGGGGAAAAATGAATGTTGGGCAAATGGCATGGCATTGTCAAGGTCCTCTTAATATTATTTTAGAAAAAGAGGATTATGGCATGAAACCGAGTTGGATTGCCAAGGTGTTTTTCAAAAAATCATTGTACAATGATAAACCTTGGAAAAAGGGATTACCAACAGCTAAATTTCTAAAAACCAAAGACACTAAAGACTTTAATACAGAAAAAGCAAAACTCGAAGCTTTATTAGACGAAACCTACTCTCATAAAGATAAGTCAGAGTGGAATCCTCATCCTGCATTTGGCTATTTTACAGCACAACAATGGGGACAAATGCAGTACAAACATTTAGATCATCATTTAAAGCAGTTTGGTGTATAATGACGCTGCCATCCTGAACTCGTTTCAGGATCTAATAAAAATCAAAAATGAGATGCTGAAACAAGTTCAGCATGACAAAACATGAAATACCCTCCAAAGCACCACCAAGACTCAGATAGAAATCATATTATCGAAGTGATTAAAGCTTACCCTTTGGCAACCATCATGTCGGTTGTAGATAATACACCTTTAGTAACCCATCTTCCTTTAATTTATGAAAACGGAAAACTAATTGGGCATATTGATATTTACAATCCGCAAACCGAATTGTTAAAAAATAACAACGATATCACAGTGCTCTTTTATGGACCGCAATGCTACATTTCACCAAGTATATATTCCACCACACAATTGCCTACCTACAATTACATTAGAGTACACCTCAAAGGAAAAGTAACTGAGATTGAAGACAAAAACGCCTTAAAACAGTCACTAATTACAATGACTGAGTTTTTAGAAAATCCTAACCCAAAATACACGTTAGAACCAGATAATCCTCGCCTAGATGCTAATCTCAGTTACATCAAAATGTTTGAAATAGACATTACGCATTGGGAAGGAAAATTTAAACTCTCACAAGACAAAAAAAAGAGTGATATGCTAGCAGCTCGAGAAGAATTGATTAGAGCCAATCAAGAAAATATTCGTGAGTTTTTAGATAACATATTTTAATCTAATTCTCAATAGAATAAGAATCTAAACGCCTTATCACTTGTGGATTTTCCTGAGAAACAAAAGAAACTGTATCGTATATTAATCCATAACCATCTGCATAATAAATATGGTCCATTCCTACGGCTTGTTCCCCATTTTCTAAAATAACGAAGCGTTGTGTATAACTACTATTAAAAGTACCTGCTTCCACAGTAATCTCATGACCTAAAGAAATAAGCCGTTCATAAACACTTCCCCATTCTGTCGAAAAAAGTAGCCTTGATGAAAAATCACTATTAGTATATTTTATTGTACCGTCATCATATACTAAATAACCCAAAGAGTCTCTTAACAATTCGAAGCGCTCTCCGTTTAGATTATATAAGGGAATACCGTCATCATTTCCAGAAGTAAAAATTCTGAATTTATAATATTCTTTAGAATTAATATTTTCTATACCAATAATACTTACAGAGTCCACTATACCTGTATCAACATATTCCTGAGTACTAAACTTAAACCTATAATTTTTATAAACCCATTGATTGCCTACAGTAAGGGCATAAAAATTAGAATTGTCGTTTTGTGAGTCGCCATCATCGTCAGATGTACAAGAAGAAAATAAAGCAACAATAAGACAAGCATAGATAATACGTTTCATAATTGATAAGATTGATTAATAAATTGAAACGTAATTTTACTTTATGGGTAAATTTGTTTAGTTGGTTTTAACTAAGAACGAAAGATGTTTTTATTTATTGCAAGGACAAACAAAACACCTATAACGCTTTAGAGAACGCTCAACTAATGTATCTTTGCAAGCCAAAAGAAAAAGGAATAAATGAAAGATTTTCAAATGCTGAATTACATAAAAAATACTATAGAAAATATGCCTAGCGATTGGTTGAATTTAACCACACATCGTTTAGACATTTACAACGAAAAATTAGCAAAAACTCAATTTATAGCGCAATTTGAAAACCTTTACAAGTCTGAAGATTCTAGTACCGAATCCTTAAACCAGTTACCAACGGCTTATGATTACATAAGACTTGGACATCCTTTATCCTCGGTTTTAGAATGGACCATTGCCAAACTAAATGGTTTAAACGCAGAAAATGTGATTAGTTTTTCTTCAGAAAGCATTCCGGTTTTAGCCGTATTACGCACCAATCTTTTAGAGCAAAGAGCCACACGGATTGTATATACTAACAATTTACCAAAAAGGCTAAATGTTGAACTTTTAAAATCTGTTTACAATTACAATTTTGAAATTCTGCAGGTTGAGGATATTAAAAATATTGAAGCTTTTGATGGTTCAACGATACTAATTTCTAAACATCAAACGGTTACTGCCAACCTTCAAAATGATGCTATTGATTTTTATGTTAATCTTTTTGAAGATTTAGGTAGTGTATTATTAATTTCAGATAAGGCAAAAACAAGTTTTATTTCAGATATTCAACATGTAAGACGTCGCGAGACTATTGCCATGACACCATCAAATTGCTTGGTGGCTTTAAAAGCATATACTAATGAAACTACTTTTTCACCACAGCAGTTAAATACAGCTACTCACAAAGCCAAAGTAAAATCTATCATTAATGAAATTAACGCGACTTCTGGTGAAGCTTTAGTGGCTTCTAGCGGATTGTCTATCCAGTATGCCATTATGATGGGATTGATAGACAACGCTCAAAAAGAACATACTGGCAAAGCCATAAAATTTGTAGTACCACCTAACTGTTATGGAGGCACCAACGACCAAGCCAGACGTGTTGCTGCTTGTCTAGATAATGTGGAAATTGTTGATTTACCAGTTGATGGTGACAACGATATGGTAAACAGTGTAGAAAAAGTATTGACACAGCTTGCTAAAGAAGATGCTATACCATACATCATTGCAGAAATACCAACAAATCCACGTGTAGAAGTTCCGGATTTAGAGCAACTTAATGCAGCATTAAGCAAAGTGCGCCAAACTCCAAATGGTACAACTGCCATTGCACCTGTGTTTATTTTAGACCAAACATTTTGTCCTAACGTACAGTTTTTAGGTGATGACGGTATCCTTTCTAACATAAAAACCATTGCTTACGTTAGTGGCTCCAAGTTTCCTAGTGGTGGAAAATGTACTGCTGGTTACGCTGTAGCCAATGCAAAAGCTGAATATTTAATTCAACCGATAGCTAGGCATTTAGAACTTTGCGATAACGAAGCTACTGCTTTGCAATATCAAATTTTGGCTACCCAAATGCCATCGATGTTAACGCGTATTGCAGACGCTTATAAAAACACAAGAGCTTTTGTTAATTATATTCACGAGGTATTACCAGATGCTAAAATTAACTTTGTTTCAGAAGAACTTGCTGCTGAAGGCTTTACACCATCTGTTTTTTCGTTAGACTTACCAACAAAAGGTAATACAGATGAAGAGCGCGAAACTTACAAACGTGCTTTAAATCTCAGATTAATTAATTTGATGATTACTGAAGTTCCTACCGAAAGTAAATACTGTGTAAGTTATGGCCAATTAAAAGGTTGTTATTGGACCATTCCTGCGACCTCAACACAAGGTACAACCAAGGAAGGAGACAAAGATTATATTGCCAGAGTTGCGGTTTCACCAGACTTAGATTTAGAAAAGCATAAGGCTGTGTTTTTAGATTTTGTTGAAAGTTTGTAGATTTAATGCAGAATTAGGCATGTAACATCACAGATTAAGTAAAATTGAATAAACTAAACTATAGTGTTTCATTAAGAGAAAAAGGGTTATCTAAAAACGAAATAATCCAAGAAATGAAAGCTAATGGCTTTGATGAAACTGACATAGAGTTTTACTTAAAAAAATCTGATGAAATCTACATAAATCAACTATTAAACAACAAACCACCATCTAAACTCAAAACAAAGTCTAACCGCATTTTTAAAACAGCTGTTCTCATAATTAGCTTACTGCTTTTAGTGGCAGTTTTTTATGGTTATGCCAGAATTGGACTAATAGGACTCTTTATTTTTTGGAGTTTAGTTAAGTTTGGATCTTATAGAAGGTAAGGTTCCTAGCTAACTTTGAACAAGACTTTGACTTTATCAGAAATTTAGCCGAACTTCGCTATCGTCTGATATAAGTCATTTATATGGACTCATATCATTAAAGTTTGGCGTAATTAAGAGCAAAGATGGATCAACCTACAGCTTACATATCATATAAGGATAAAAGAAAAACACTTTATGTATTTGGAGCTGGTGCGTCTATAGCCGACGGAGGACCATTACAAAGGGATTTACTTCCAGATATTTTGAGTGAAAAATACGATAATTCAGAATTAGCTACTCTTGTTAAAGATTTCATTTCAAATAACTTTGATATTGAAGATGGAAATTGCCCTTCTTTAGAATCTGTTTTTGGGTATTTAGATTACTTTATTTCGCAAAAAGAGAGTTTAGGTGGAGAATTTACAACCGCCAAATTATTATCTCTAAAAGAAGCTTTGATTAGACTCATTCATCACTCAATAAGTGAATCAAATAAAAGTAAAGGAGTATATCGTAATTTTTGGGAAGCTGTAGATAAAAGTGATAAAAACATTTCAATCATTACAATGAATTATGATACTCTATTAGATGAGTCATTTGATTTTCTTTACCCAAGTAAAGCACTGATAGATTATTGCATAAATTTCATGAATTATGATGATTATGACCAAATAGACCCTTATAATTGGTGGATAAATCCTCGCGAACCTGTACCAATTTGGAATGAAGAAATTCCTTTCCCTATAAAGATTATCAAAATACATGGTTCTTTAAATTGGAAATATTGTAATTGTTGTAGTCAAGTGCTATTGACGCCATGGGACACTAAAATTGATGTTGATGCTCAAGGGTTCAAAGGGCGAATTCGAGCAAATTGTGAAAACCCAGAGGAAATAATATTTGACCTCAAATGCCCAATAGATGATAATCCATTTGATACTTTTATCGTACCACCTTCTCATATAAAAGATTTGAATCATAACGCAATATCAAAGTTATTTGACGAAGCTTCTATAGAAATAAGAAAAGCCCAAAAAATAGTTTTTGTTGGATATTCATTTCCAGAAGCAGATGTTCATATTAAAGCATTATTCAAAAAAAATTTAAACAAAGACACTATAATTGAAGTAGTTGACCCTTTTTTAAATAATAATATTGAAAGTAATTATAAAAGCCTTAATAAGAATACTGTTTTTATAAAAGATAGTTTTGAAAATTATATTGACAATAACATAAATATTCAAAAATAACTACGCCCAACAAAAGCTATAAGTAATTGCTTGTTCTCTACTACTTCTGAAAATCCACTAAAATCTAAACCACCAAACCAACTTTCAACAAGATTTTGTCTTTTTCAAAAATTTAAACGACCTTTTACAAAAAATTGATTAATCGATACAGATGAAAAAGAAATTTTCAATTCATGGTAGCTATCAAGTAAATGGCGGTGAAGAAAAAGAGTTTGAAATAGAATACAACAACCTTCCTGAAAACGAAGAAAACAACAACAGACTTCTGCAACTACTCAATCACCCTTGGCGATTGATAAAAGAGGGAGGAAAACTTGGTGTAAATGGTGTAAAACGCTTTTTTACTGTATTATTTCTTTTTGCCATATCTAATACCATTTTGTTTTTTTATGCTATAAAGCGGCTTTTCTCTACGGATTTTGAGTTCAGCAAACTTATGTTCGTTATTCTGGTTTTTATACTTGGTCTTGCCGTAACTATTTATGCCTCTTACAGAGCGTATCAGTACGTTATTATTGACACCATGAGAGTTATTTATGAAAATCTATCATCGCTTTTTCACAAAATAAGCGAACTCATTATTGATAAAACCGAGCACGTATTTAAAGGTAAAGGCAAAGTGTCGGACAATCAGCTACAGAAAACCTTAGACTTTGGTAAAATGGTAAATTCCAGATACAAAAAAACACCAAAGTTTTTGCGAAAAGGTATCATCTTAATTCTAAGTAAAATTCCTTTTGCTGGTATGCTCATAGACTTAAAAGAAGAAATTACAAGTGGTAATAAAATGGAAGCCAGCTCGAAACTTTACAACAAAATGGATGGCTTTATCTCTAACACCATATTTGGAAACAACAACACCAAATGGGTTTGGTGGTTATTACCTCTCAACATTTTGATTTTGTTGTTTTTAATTAAATCTAAGATTGGGTGACACATGCTTAATTAGCTAAAGTTTTGGGTGAATCTAGCTAACTACTTATATGTATTAAAAACATGCCACTAATTTTTCAATCCAATGAAAAAACTACTGCTATCATTAATAATTTTGACTTCAATTAACTGCAAAGGTCAATCAAACCCTGAACCTGATTTGGCACAACTAATTGAACGTGACCAAAGAGAATTAAATAGAATAACGGAAGAAGAAAAATCTAAAGGCTCAATTTTAGATTTAAATATTTTAGATTTAGAATTTGGCCAATCTAGTAAGACGGTTGATTCGATTCTAAAACAAAAGTCTGATTTTGAATCCATAAACACGAGCACACATGAGTTTGAGAATTATGGTATAAATTGGAAATTCACCGACTTTGAGGTTCCAACTTTAATAAGAGTTAATCATCACAAAGACAAACTACATGAATTGGAATTAGTCTTTATCACAGATGAAAAAAATATTGAACTCGGATTTGAAAAATTAATTGAGTTTTTAAGAAAAAAATATGGTAATGAACACTTAAAACTTTACTCAGTTCTTTCAAAAACAAAAGAAAATGGACCATTTACACATTATTGGATTGAAAAAAACAGAAAAATAATGGCTTACAAAATGAAAGAGTACTGTTATTTAAGAATAACCGATTCGTCAATTAATCATGATATGTCGACAACTATATTTGGGAATAATAAATAACTACAATTACTTACTCTAGTATTTTAGAACGAAAACATAACGACTTACTTTTCTATATCAAACCATAAACATAGGAGTTACCTAAACTCTTAATTTCAATCTTCAACTGATTAAAATCATTATCATCGAGCCAACTTTCATTTATATTTGACTTAGTTGATAGTTTCAACGTCATTATAAGGTAATATAAACTCTTAATTTAGAGTACTGTGGAAGACATAAAGCATTGGTTAGAGGCATATCCTGTTATTGTGAGTATTACCAAATATTTGGTTTGGATTATACTTATCTTCCTTATTATAGCTTGGGTAAGACGACTGCTAAAAAAACGACTTCCAGACAATGCTTTACGCTACAAATCTCAAAAAGGCATTGAGATTATTGGTTACTTCTTGGTTGTACTTATTACCATAACCTATTTTACAGGTAACATTAAAGATTTTGGTCTTGCCATTGGTTTATTAACAGCTGGTATTACCATAACACTTCAAGAATTAATACTGAGCATTGCAGGTTCGTTCTATATTTTTCTTGTGCGTGTTTACAAACCTGGCGACCGTATTGAAATAAACGGAATAAAAGGCGATGTTATAGATATTGATAGCATTTATACCACAATGATGGAAATTGGCCAATGGGTAAGCAGCGATAATTATAGTGGCAGAATTGTAAAGCTCAGTAATGCCTTTGTGTTTAAAGGTCCTGTTTATAATTACTCACAGGATTTCCCTTTTGTTTGGGACGAATTTAATTTGCCTATTAGATATGGTTCTGATATAGAATTGGCGAAAGAAATTGTAATTTCTGTAGCTCAGGAAAAGCTCTCCGACTATGTAACAGAATCCATCTCAAAATGGAAAGATGTTGTAGATAAGTACTATATCGAAGATGCACAGGTTAACCCTTCACTTGCCATTACAATGACAGACAATTGGGTACAATTTAACCTTAGGTACATTGTAGATTACAAGAAAAGAAGGTACACCAAACATTTGCTAAACGAAGAAATTGGCAAACGTATTGAGCAAACTAATGGTAAAGTGACTTTGGCATCTGCTACATTTGAAATTGTAAATATCCCAACAGTAAATATTAAAGAAGATAAGACAACAGAATCTTGAAAATCTTTTGTCATTCCGCACTTAATTTGGAATCTACAAACATGGAAAACTATAAATAAGATCCTGAAACAAGTTCAGGATGACAAAATCATCAAAACAGTTTTGTCACCTCATCAAAATCCAAACCTCCATAATTTCCAGAGCTCATCAACAATAAGGATTTGTTATCAAAATTCTGAGAGAATAAAAAGGCTTTAAATTCTTCTGGATTGGTATAAATAATTAAATCATCGCGCTCAAAGGCATTAGCTATTTGCTCGTGCGTTACTTCTTCTAATTTTTTAATTTCTACAGCATGAGGCGAATAAAAAACAACTGCCACATCAGCAGCATCTAAAGCGCCTTTGTATTCTTTTAAGAATTCAGCATTCAGGCTACTGTAGGTATGCAACTCTAAACAAGCCACCAAGGTTCTATCACTATATTGAGCCTTAACTGCTTTGGTAGTAGCTTCTACCTTACTTGGCGAATGTGCAAAATCCTTGTAGGCCACACTTTTTGAAGTTTCTGCAATTTTCTCTAAGCGTTTGCTCGCTCCTTTGAAAGTAGAAATAGCTTCGTAGAAATCATCTTCATCAATTCCCATATGTTGGCAAATCCATTTTGCACCTGCAAGGTTATTTAAATTATGAGCACCAAAAATTTCAATTGGCATTGGACCTTCTGGTGTTTCTAATAAAGTTTCTCCATCTTCAACCGTATATTCTGGTGTGTGATATGGAATTTTACGTATTTGGTTTTCTGAAGCTTCAACCACTTGCTTTAAATCTTCATCTTCTTCGTTGTAATTAATACTTCCACCTAAAACAATAGAATCTACAAAGATTTTAAACTGTTCCACATAATTCTCGTATGTAGGAAACACATTGATATGGTCCCAAGCGATACCACTCAACAACGCAATATTAGGTTTGTACAAGTGAAATTTTGGTCGTCTATCTATTGGCGAGCTCAAGTACTCATCGCCTTCTAAAACAATAAAATCATTGTCTTCGGTAAGTTTTACCATCACATCAAAACCTTCGAGTTGCGCACCAACCATATAATCCACATCTCTGTCGTGGTAATGCATAACGTGCAAAATCATTGAAGTAATCGTCGTTTTGCCGTGGCTACCACCAATAACTACTCTGGTTTTGTTTTTAGATTGCTCGTACAAAAACTCTGGATAGCTATAGATTTTAAGACCTAATTCTTGGGCTTTCAATAACTCAGGGTTATCGGCTTTAGCATGCATACCCAATACCACTGCATCTAAATCAGTTGTGATTTTTTCTGGAAACCAACCAAAAGTTTCAGGCAACAAGCCTTTAGCTTCTAATCGCGATTTTGATGGGTCAAAAATAGTATCGTCACTTCCTGTAATATTGTATCCTTTATTGTGCAGTGCTAACGCTAAATTATGCATTGCGGCACCACCTATAGCTATAAAATGTACGTTCATACAACAAATATAAATTATAGAAAAGAGATATTAGAGATGAGAGATGAGAAAAAACTAAGAGTACACTATTTTCCTCAAAAGTCTAAACTTTAACCTTAAAAACGGAGCTAACGTAAACTATTCATGTAGGTAATTCTATGATTGAGTTCTCGATACGATTTGTTCATACTTCACAAATCACTCGAACTGACGCATTGCCAACTGAGGCACAAAACTAAAGATCCGGATTCACCGCCAAACTATTAAACAACTTCGCTTTAGTATTGAAGAATTTATTCTGAAGTTCAATAGCTTTTAGCTGACCATCAATAAGCTTTGACTCTCGAGAATTAACCAAAAACAAAGAACTTTCTCCGAGCTGAAACTTACGCTCTTCTGCCTTAAGCATTCGTTGGTAATCTGAAACCATTTCTGTGGTGATTTCGGTTTGGGTAACATAAGACTCTAACTCTTGCTTTATAGCGTTAATTTTATTTTTAAGTGTTAGTCTTGTCGCATCTATTTCAAATTCAGCATCACGTTGTTTTATTCGCGCTAACTTTAAATCGCCTCGCTCTTTTCGTAAAAATAAAGGTAAACTTATGTTCAACCCGCTTTTATAGTCATCGGTATTTAAGCTGTTGGTTTGGTCTGGTGTTTCCGTAAGAAAATTGTACTCCAAATTTATTTTAGGTAAAAGCTTGTTAGCTTTTAATCTGGTATCCACTTCCAAACCTTGCAACTTATAATCTAAAGACTGCATTTTTGGATGTGAGGCCAATTCTTGTTCCTCAGTTTGTAATGTATTAATATCAAAGGTTGCATCAATACTAGCTTCAGCATTTATATCTGGAATAACATCTGGTTGCAACTCTACAGGAATATTATTTTCTAACCACAAAAAATTAGAGAGTTCTAAAGCTGCTTTCATCAGTTTTACTTTAGATTGCTCTAAACCGAGTTTTCTATTATTTACAGCAATCTTTGCTTCTGTAGCATCGATTTCTGCATTTTCGCCTACTTCTACTCCTTTAACAACACCTTCGTAACGCAATTCTGCATTGGCTAAAAAATTCTGAAATAACACCAATTCATTATAGGCTTGCAACCATTTAAAATACACTAATGACGCTTCATATAAAATATTGTTGACATAAATATCACGGTCTGCCTTAGCCTGTTCTCTGTATAATTTTGCCTGCTTTAAAGCTGCCATTCGGTTATTAATAAACAATCCTTGTCCTACAGGAACAGATACTCCTGCACTAAACAAACCATCGTCTGGCACAGTTGACTCTGGATTTAGATAAAATCCGGAATTTTCTTCAAACTTTGCTTTTAACTCCACACCAAACCACGTTGGTATTTTAAACATTCCATTGAGCTTATCGTAATATTCGGTGCCTTTAAATTTCTTTCGGCTGTAATCCACCTCGACCTTTGGATCAAAAGCACCACGAGACTTCATCAATTTTGCTTGACTCTCATCTATAACCAACTGCGCTTGCTTTACAACAGGATGAAACTTTTTTACATAACCCAAATACTCATTAAAACGCATAACGTTATCCGTTGGTAATTCGGTTTGAGAAAAGCCAACAAAGAAAAAACTAGAAACTATAAGTATTGCCAAGTGCTTTATCATTTCTTTTCTGGGTTTGAATTTCCTGTTTCTGGTTGATAATAATTCGGTGGAAAACCATTAAGTTGCCTCCACAATTCGTACCAGATCTGAACATCTTCTAATAATGCCATTGTATAAGCTCCTGAGCCTGCTCTAATATCCTTTGGCCAAGCATGGTCTTCCTCATCTGGTGCTAAAAGCACTCGAAATTTTCCGTTTGGACTGATAAAATTTTCTACTGCAACCACCTTTGCACCATAGGTTCCGTAAGAGACATTTGGCCAACCGCTAAATACGATAGCAGGCCAACCATCAAACTGCACTCTTACTTTTTCTCCTATATGAATTAAAGGCAGGTCTATTGGCTCTACATAGGTCTCTACGGCTAAGTCTGCTTGTGCTGGCATAATACCAACCAATGCTTCGCCTTCTTTAAATGTTTGTCCGACACCAGCTCTAAGCGCCTTATTGATATAGCCATCATAGGGAGCCTTAATAAACCTCAGTTCATTCCTAATTTGATAATTAGAATACTCATTATCTAATTTTGAAACTTGAGCTTCCGTATCGAACTGGCTAGATTGTGCTGTAAACTTATCACTCTGTGCTTTTGAAATTTTATCGGCATATTCAGCTCCAAGTCGAGATAATTCTACTTGTGCATTAATCACCTCATTTTTACTTGCCAATAATTTATTTTCTTGAGAAATTAATTTGGCTTCGGTTTCCTGAAGTTTCAAACGTTTATCTTCAACATCTTTAGTAGCTTTAAATCCTTCTTCTTGTAACGTAACTGTACGATCGTACTGACGTTGCGCAATATTCTTGTTGGTTATAGCAGCCTCTAAATCTATACTATCACTTTTAACTTTTAATCTTGATTGTGTTAATTTATTTCTGGCTTGCTCTAACTTTAATGAACGCTCATTCATTAAAGCATTTATTTGACGATCTAAGGCCTTTACTTTTTCGGCATAAGAGCCAACAGATTGTGCTTTGGCATCGCGTTGCTGCTCGGTACGCTCTACAAGATTAGGATCGAAATACTCACTTTTAATTTCTGATATTTGAATAATGGTATCACCTTTAGATACAAAATCTCCTTCTCTAACATACCACTTTTCTATACGTCCAGGAATTGGTGATTGTATGGTTTGTGGTCTTTGATCTGGTGTTAATGTTGTAACATTACCTCTTCCTGTGATGGTTTGTGTCCATGGTAAGAATAAAATGATAACACCAACGATGGCAAAAGCACCCAAGAATTGGTTAAAATATTTATAATATCTGCCATGAAACACACGCTGACCAGATTTTGAACTCTTAATGTCAACAGTTTTATTAAGCTGGTTTTTAGATATATTAAGCATATTAAATTTCTTTAAGCGATTTCACCATTTTTTAAAGTAATAACCTCTGTACAGCCTTGAGACCAATCATTGTTTTTGCTAACAACTACTAATGCCCAAGGGTTAGATTTGTCTAACAAAAATTTAATAATTCTATCAACTTCTGATTTTTCGAACTGCTCTAAAGGATCTTCGAGAATTAAAATCTTTGGTTTATTTACAATAGCTCTGGCTAATACTATTTTTCTAGTAATTGTAAAAGGAATCTGATTTCCGGCTGGATGTAGTATAGTATTGACACCTTTAGGACTTTCTTTAATAAATTGATACAGACCAACTTTCTCAATAGCCCACATTAGCTGCTCATCAGACACATCTGGATTTCCAAAAGTGATATTTTCTTTTATAGTAGCTTCAAAGGTGGTTTCTTCAGAAAGTGCTAGCCCTAAATGAGATCTATAGTGGTTAAGATTCACATTACTTAACATAAACTTATCTAGGTAGATCTTTCCTTTGGTTGCCTCAACAAGTCCACCTATTAACATTAATAACGTAGATTTACCTGAGCCACTTGCGCCTTCTATTAAAATTCTACTTTTAGGTTTTATTTTTAGTGAAATATTTCTAAGAATAGGATCTTCTCTTCCTGGCACACTATAGTTTACTTTGTCTAACTCTAAAACAAAATCATCCTTAAAATCTGGCCTATCACCATCTTGAGACTCTAGTTCCTTATCTACAACCTCACCCATTTTTTCAAGCGATGTTAATACATCATAAAATGCTTCCAAGCCCAAAATCAATTTTTCAACTGAAGCTATAACTAAAAGTATTATAATTTCTGCTGCAACAAACTGACCTATATTCATTTCTTGACTGAGTACTAACAAACCACCAATTAATAGTAAACTGGCAGTAACTATAACTTTAAAGCCTATCATTTGAATGAACTGAAGTACTAATATTTTAAAGTGATTTTCTCTTGCCTCCAGGTAACTATTAACGATATCATCGTTCTTTTGCATACCCAAATTTGTCCTTCCAGATAGCTTAAAACTCACAACGGCTCTAGCAATTTCTTCAATCCAATGCGCTACTCTGTACTTGTGTTTAGACTCTTGTATACTTGTCTCTAAACCTTTTTTTGCCGTAAACTTAAATACGATGTAAATAAGCAACAGTAAGAAAATACCAAAGACAATAAAGAATGGATGGTAAAATGACAATAGAATTAAAGCAAATATAATTTGAAGTACAGCTGATGGTATATCAATAAGGATCTTGGCCAATCCTTTTTGAATAGTTAGTGTATCAAAAAAACGATTCGCTAATTCTGGTGGATAATAGTTGCGTAATTCGTTCATTTTAATCTTTGGAAACCTATACGTAAATTCAAAAGATGCTCTGGTAAAAATACGTTGCTGTATAGTTTCAATCATTCTCAGCTGCATTATTTGCAACACACCAACAAAAGCAACACCAATTGTAACTAAAACAACCAGGACAATCCATGATGTGCTTACTTGGGCACCTTGTATTAAATTTACAATAGCTTGAACTCCTAATGGCAATGTAAGACCTAAAAGTCCCGAGAACACTGCATAGTATACTACTTGCAAAATGTCTCTTTTCTCTAATTTTAAAAGTCCCATGAGCCTCTCCCACGGTGACATTGTATTTTTTTGCTCTATCATATGGATTAACTGATGGTTTTTATAGCTAGTTCCTTAAAAAAATTAGTTGTAGAATTATCTGAATGGCAATCTGTTATAGATTTAAAATGTTCTTTTAAAAAATGTTGATGCAATGCACCACCTAATATAGTACTCGCCAAACTAGAAGGATGCTTATAATTTGGATTAATCTCTAAAAGCATTTCTTTTAACCTTGTGATTAAACGTTTATATACCACAAAATAACCTTCCTTGTTTTCAACATCTACCTCTTTTGTTAAATAAGACTTTGAATACTCATTAACCACTAT
The DNA here is from genome assembly GCF_036553625.1 of Winogradskyella poriferorum. Taxonomy (NCBI): domain Bacteria; kingdom Pseudomonadati; phylum Bacteroidota; class Flavobacteriia; order Flavobacteriales; family Flavobacteriaceae; genus Winogradskyella; species Winogradskyella poriferorum. Next base: position 75,703 of record NZ_JAZHOU010000006.1, on the reverse strand, counting down.
TCTACTTAAAGCGACTTCATTAATATGAGCATAACTCATGTCTTGTTCTATAGTCTGAGTTACTATTTCAATGGCTTTAAATAATTTCTCTTTTGCATCGGAAACATTGTGGGTAGCAAATACTAGATGATACTCTAACCAAGCCCAATACCAAGACGTTATGTACAATAACAACTTGTGCTTGCTTTCAAAATAGCGATAGATTGAACTCTCGTTAGAGCCTATTTTGGCTCCAAGTTTTTTAAAGGTAAAATGATCAAAACCAATCTCGTCTATTAAAAGTATGCTATGCTCAATAATTCGTTTACCCAAATCTGAAGATTCAGGGTCCTTAATATAGATAGATTCTGGTACAGAAATTCTTAAGTTTGATAGTAGGTTTAACATAATCAAAGCATTTGATTGCAAAAATAATAGTATTACTATTAATTTTGTTTTTGATTAACAAAAATTTAGCAACAAACTTTTCTGCTGCAAAACAGTAATTTCAAAAAATCAGTGAGTTACAGCTTATTGATGGTTTTCTTCTCCTCTTGAAAAACCTCAATTTCGGGTAAACCTGTAATGGCTTTATCAATCCACTTAAGTGCTTCTGCCTTATTCTTTTTATGCTTGTAGATTTGCGCCAAACGATAATAAGCCCACGCTTTTGGCACTCCGTCTTTTGCCGAATGGTTAGACAAATAGGCTTTAAGGCATTTTTCTCCTTTATCTAATTGAATATTATAATCTGCACAAACTTTCCCAATTTGGTAATGCATAGCATTTCGTTGGTGCTTTTGTTGTGCTTCTTCAAGATTTCCGATGGCTTTGTCTGGCTGATCGTTAGATTCATAAAAATTGGTAAGCTTTTCATAACAGGTTACAGAACCACCTACCTTAATCGCTAGTTTATAATATTTTTCTGCTAGTTCTGGTTCGTCATCATACTCGTAGACATATCCTTTAGCTAAATAGCCATCAACTTTAGAAAGATTTTGAAGTTCATTAGCATACTTTAAGGCTTTAGAGTTGCTTCCTCCTATTATTCCTGGAAGCGACACATATAGCTCTACCAAAGCCCATCGTGCATCAATATGTTTAGGATCTAACTCAGCAGCTCTTAAAAACGCTTTCTTTACATCTCCAATTATACCAAGAGCCTTAATTTTACTTATACTTAACGCCTTCATACCTAAAGCTCCTCCATACTTATAATGGTAATTGGCATTGTTTGGATAGTTATCCTTTAACCTTTCATACTGTTCTATGGCTTCATCCCATTTCTTTTGGTAACCATATGCATCACCCAACAGCTCAATTGCTTCTATATCTGTGGAATTAGATTCTAAATAAGAGGTCAATTCTTGTTGTGCCTTTTTATAATTTTTGTCTGAAATATAGCTTTTTGCATTATCCTTGGAAGATTGAGAAAAGCAAAAGGCAGACACGAAAAAAATCCACAGAAACTTATTCATTGGCTAAAGACTATTTTTTACAAAAATACAATTTAATAACGAGCGCATTCACTCACAAATTGTTTAACTTAACTCAACCAAATAAGAGTTTGACGTTTTATAACTTTGTTTGGAATACCTTTTGAAGGTATTTTGTAGAAAATTAGAATACACATGAAAAACTATATATCTCTACTAATGCTTATTTGCTTTGCAACATTTTCTTCAGCACAAAACGATTTTGATGACCAATGGAAAAAGGTTATACAACTAGAAAGTGAAGGCTTAACAAAAAGTGCGGCAGTACTTGTTGACACCATATACCAAAGCACAAAATCTGCTAAAAACAAACAGCAGCAGATAAAAGCCTTATTGCACAAAAGTAAATACATGTTGATTCTTGAAGAAGATGCTCAGCTTAGTATTGTTAATATTTTTAAATCTGAAATTGAAGCTACTAAAGATATTCCAACACAACGCTTATTAGAAAATATGCTGGCAACGATGTATTGGCAGTATTTTCAGCAAAACAGATATAAGTTTTACAATAGATCTAAAACCGAAGAAAAGGCAAGCGATGATTTTAGAACTTGGGATTTAGAAACCCTGTTCAATGAAATTCATGTGTATTATCAACGTTCTTTAGAGAATGGTTTATTGCTTCAACAAGAGTCTTTAGAAAATTATAGTGCACTTTTATATGAAGCCAAAGATTCCAAAATCTACAGACCTACGTTGTTTGACTTATTGAGTCATAACGCACTTGAGTTTTATAAAACCAGTGAAAATAGCATTACCAAACCTGCATATCAATTTAAGTTTGATAATCATTCATTTTTAGGTGATAGTGAGGTTTTTATCAATTTAAAATTAAGCTCAAAAGACTCTACAAGCTTAGAGCTAAATGCACTTAAAGTTTATCAGAATCTTTTAAAATTTCATCGTAAGGACAAACAAAGTAAAGCCTTTGTACATATAGATATTGCGCGACTAAGTTTTGTTTTACAACATGCCACTTTTGATAACAAAGAAGATGTATTAATTAAGACTTTAACGACTAACGCAGACGCCTTAAAGAGCTCACCATTATCTGCGCTCTACAATTACGAAATAGCAAGCCTTTATCAACAACAAGGTTTTGAATATGATTCAGAGATTTTAAACACTAAAGCGAACGAAAAAAACAGATGGAAAAACAAAGAGGCTATAGACCTATGCAACGAAGTGATAGCTGCATTTCCAGAAAGTGATGGTGCCAAAAAATGTGAAATTCTTAAACAACAAATTCTTCAACCATCTTTAGGACTTCAAGCTGAAGAATTTATTTCTGTAAATACTCCGTCTAGAATTTTAGTGAATTACAAAAATCTAAAGGCGCTTGATTTCATTATTTATAAAGTCAACAAAAAACAATTAAAAAATTACCAAAAATTATACAACGCTGAGGAAAAAGAACGCTTTTTTAAGAATCTAAAACCAATAAATTCATTTACAAGCACATTAAAGTCTGAAAACGATTACCAAGCACATCGCACAGAAATCATTTTTCTACAATTGCAAAATGGTCTTTATATTATTAAAGCTAGCAGTAATAAAGACAATGTATTTGCCGCAACGCATATTCAAATCACAGATTTTGCTCTTTTAGAGAGCATACAGAATGAGATTATATACTATCAACTTATTAACAGAAATAATGGAGAGCCATTTTCTGATGCTTCTGTAAAAATCTCGTATACAAATAATAGAAACAAGGATTTTTCTAAAAGTCTAAAAACGGATCGTTTTGGGAAATTCAACTTTAAAAAAGACGACAACTACTACAGACAAGTAGAAATTAAAATAGACCACAATAACAACGAAGCGTATTTTGGCGATTATTACTTTTCTAGAGCGTACAAACCTCGCAAAAATACAGACACGCAATACAACGTCTTTTTATTTACAGACCGTAGCATCTACAGACCTGGACAAACAGCTTATTTTAAAGGCATTGTTACAGCTACCAAAGATGACAAAACCGAAGTGTATGCTAACGAAAAAGCAACTGTAAAATTAAAAAATGTTAATGGCGAAGTTGTAAGCGAACTAGAACTTGAGACTAACGAATTTGGTTCTGTTGCTGGCGAATTTATTTTACCTAACGATGGACTTACAGGAAGCTTTACAATTGAAATGGTTTGTGGCAAAAAAGGCTACACGTACTTCTCTGTTGAAGAATATAAACGTCCAAAATTTAAACCAGAATTTCAACCAATTACTGAAACGTTTAAAGTTAACGACAGTATTACCGTAAAAGGAAAAGCCGTTGCTTTTGCAGGTAGTAATATTACAGATGCTAAGGTGGTGTATCGTGTAAAACGTCAGGTACAATATCCAACTTGGTGGTATTGGAGACGACCAGGTTATTACAGTTCTGAAGCACAAGAAATCGCTTTTGGAGAAGGTACAACAAACGACAAAGGCGAATTTGAAATCACATTTAAAGCCTTACCAGATGAAAGCGTTTCTAAGGACAACCTTCCTGTTTTTAATTATGAAGTCACTGCTGACATTACAGATGTCAATGGAGAAACACGTTCTACATCAACGGTTGTAAATGTCGGTTATCATGCTATGACTTTGGAGATTTCTACTCCAAATCAGATTGATAAAGCTAAAAAGGAAGTAGAACTAACTTTAAATTCCCAAAATCTTAATGGAGAGTTTGTACCTGCAAAAGGGACCTTAAAGGTCTTTAAACTGAAGTCACCTAATGCTATACTGAGAGCCAGACCTTGGGATGCGCCAGATTTTCAGGTAATTTCAAAGGAAGAATTTAAACGTTTATTTCCTCACGATCCATACAACGATGAGCATTTATCGACCAACTGGGATAAAGGAGAGGAAGTTTTCTCAACAGATTTCGATACTGAAAAAGAAAAGACAATCACATTAAAAAAACTAAAAAAATGGAACTCTGGTCAGTACATTATTATTGCAGAAAGCAAGGATAAATTTGGAGAAGACGTAAAAGCAGAAGCATTCACAAAACTATTTAGCGAAAAAGATAAAACCGTTGCAGACAATCAACTTTTTGAAGCGTCTTTAGACAAAGACAGCTACAAAGCTGGTGATGTTGCAAAACTCACTATTGGTTCAGCAGCAAAAGACATCACAGTGACTGTAGAAGTTGAAAAAGACAACAACATCATTGTAACGCAATTGGTAAAATTGAACAACTCTAAACAAACCATTAGCATTCCTGTTTTAGAAGATGACTTAGGTGGTTTCGAAGTTCACACTAGTTTTGCGGCTTTTAATAGTTATGTGTCTCAATCCTTTAATATCAATGTACCTTACCCTAAAACAGATTTAGAGATTGAAACCACAACCTTTAGAGACAAGTTACAGCCAGGACAAGATGAAACCTGGAGTTTTAAAATTAAAGGACCAAAAGGAGATAAAGTCTCTGCTGAACTTTTAGCAAGTATGTACGATGCCTCTTTAGATGAATTTAGAACACACAACTGGAGTTTCAACCCTATACAGCAACCACACTACTACAGTAGAATAAACAAGAATGGTGGACGCAGTTTTGGTACTAATAGCTTTAGACTTTTTAATCATTTTAGAAATATTGCCGATTTAAACCCTCAAAAATATGACCAATTAAATTGGTTTGGTTTTTATTTTGGGTTTGGCAGAACTAAATATCTTTTAAGAGGCAGAGCATCTGGAATAGAGTTAAATGAACTTGCAAGCAGTGCTTTTGAAGCAGATGAAGAATTAGAATCAGTTATAGTAATGGATTCAACAAACAAAAAAGCTCTTGTTTATAATAGTGTTACAGAGCAAAGCGGAGGTAATATTCTAGCTGAAAAAAAGAAAATAACCTCTGATAAAAAAATAACTACAGGAATGTCTCAGATGTATATTTATGATGTCCCTAAAAAGGATATTCTAGTTAGAAAAAACCTGAACGAAACAGCTTTTTTCTTTCCACAATTACAAACTGATGAAGATGGTAATGTAAGTTTCAACTTTAAAGCACCAGAGGCTTTAACCAAATGGAAACTGCAATTATTAGCTCATACCAAAACTTTAGAAAGTGCAGTAACACAATTAGAAACTGTAACTCAAAAAGAGTTAATGGTGATACCAAATGCACCTCGTTTTTTAAGAGAAGGTGACCAAATTACGATTAGTACAAAAATTGCTAATCTTACTGAGAAGGAATTGTCTGGAGTTGCACAACTCATATTAACCAATCCTATTACAGGAGAAGATATATCCGCAAACTTGCTCAGTTCTTCCCCTTTGGGGAAGTTAGAAGGGGCTTCTTCTTTTTCTGTTGATGCAAAAGGGAACACGCAAGTGTCTTGGAAACTAAATATTCCTAAAGGTTTACAATCTGTGCAATACCAAATCATTGCAAAAGCTGGTGATTTTAGCGATGGTGAACAAAACGCTTTACCAGTATTATCCAACAGAATGTTAGTTACAGAAACATTACCAATGTGGGTAAAGTCTAATGAAACGAAGACGTTTACTTTGGATAAGCTAAAGGACAACACCTCAACAACGTTGACCAATCATAAGTTAACTTTAGAGATGACGTCTAATCCTGCATGGTATGCTGTACAGGCTTTACCATATTTAATGGAATATCCTTATAATTGTAACGAGCAGACATTTTCAAGATATTATGCTAATGCTTTGGCTCAGCATATTGTAAAGTCTAATCCTAAGATTGAAGCTGTGTTTAACAGCTGGAAATCTTCAGACGCATTACTTTCTAACCTTGAGAAAAATCAAGAATTAAAATCACTTTTAATTCAGGAAACACCTTGGTTACGTGATGCACAATCTGAAACTGAGCAGAAAAAACGTATTGGTTTGTTATTCGATCTTAATAAAATGAATAATGAACTGAGTTCAGCTTTAAATAAACTAAAGCAAAACCAACTACCATCTGGTGCTTGGCCTTGGTTTAATGGTGGCTATGCTAATCGTTTTATCACACAACACATTATTTCTGGGTTTGGTCATCTGAACAAATTGGGTGTCAGCCTGAGCGCAGTCGAAGGCGCTTCTGAAAACAGAATGATTCAAAACGCCATTCAGTACCTAGATGCTCAATTCGTTAAAGAATATAAAGACATCAGAAAATACAATAAGGATGCAGATTTAAGCAAAGACCATTTATCTTACACGCAACTGCATTATATGTATGTTCGTAGTTTTTATCCTGAAGTAAAAGCTTCAAAAGAAGTGGAAAGCATAATGGCTTACTACAAATCGCAAATGCAGAAGTATTGGTTAAAACGTTCGTTATATGCCAAAGGTTTAATGACTTTAACGCTTCACAGAATGAATGATGATGCAACAGCAGGAAAGATTTTAAAATCACTAAAAGAAAACAGCATCACCTCAGACGAATTGGGTATGTACTGGAAAGCGAACACGAGTTCTTGGTACTGGCACCAAGCACCTATTGAGACGCAAGCACTTTTAATTGAAGCGTTTTCTGAAGTTGGAACTGTGATTCAAAGCGAAGCGAAGAACCTTGAAGACATCGACAACCTAAAAATCTGGCTTCTTAAAAATAAGCAAACCAATAAGTGGGAAACCACAAAAGCAACCACTGAAGCTGTATATGCTTTATTGCTTCAAGGTAGTTCTTGGTTAGAGGTTACTGAAATGGTTGATGTAAAAATTGGTAACGAAACTATAAACCCTTCAACATTAGATAATGTAAAAGTTGAAGCTGGCACAGGTTACTATAAAACTTCTTGGACAGGTGAAGAAATTAAAGCAGAACAAGCCAATGTTACTATTTCTAAAAAGGGAGATGGTATTGCTTGGGGAGCACTTTACTGGCAGTATTTTGAAGATTTAGATAAAATTACGTCAGCAGAGACACCTTTAAAGTTGAGTAAAAAACTATTCTTAAAATCGAATACTGATAAAGGTGAAGAAATTTCAGAAATTAATAAAGACACTAAACTAAACGTTGGTGATCTAGTTCGCGTTCGTATTGAGTTGCGTTCTGATAGAGACATGGAATTTGTTCATCTCAAAGATATGCGTGCGGCAGGTTTTGAGCCTATCAATGTGTTATCGCAATACAAATGGCAAGATGGTTTAGGCTATTATGAAAGCACTAAAGATGCAGCAACAAACTTCTTTATGGATTATTTACCAAAAGGCGTTTATGTGTTTGAATATGATTTACGTGTCAACAATGCTGGAGATATGAGTAATGGTATTAGCACAATTCAGTCAATGTATGCACCTGAGTTCAGTAGTCATAGTGAGGGAGTGAGAGTTACAGTTGAATAGGTTTTAATTCTCGCTAAGACGCTAAAGACGCAAAGTGAATAAGCTAAAGCTGTTATTCTAGATTCAATTGTCGAAGTGCAGATAAGAAAATAAACGTTGAAAACAATTAAACTCAACAAAGCGTCAGTTCGAGTGATTTTGAAGTATGAAAAATTGTATCGAGAACTTTTGTTTATGACTAAAATCTTATTCTTGCTAAGACGCAAAGGAAAAAAAGTTAAAGCTGTCCGGAAATTTCTGTTTTGTCAATCTGAACTTGATTCAGATTCTAAAACAATAGAAAATCTATCTATTGAGATTCTGAAATAAATTCAGAATGACAGATTTTTTAAATTTTCAGACAGCTATTTAATTTTTACTTACTACTAGGAGGAGTAGTTGGTCTTACCTCAATTTTACTTGGTAAGGTTCTTGGATTCATTTTTAATAAATCTACAACCAGTTCGCCTATATCTTCAATTTGAATTTTCCAAGCACCTGCTTCACTTGGTTCATTACCATTAAAATGTGTAGAAACCGAACCTGGCATTATCGTACTGACTTTGATACCATATTTGCGCAAGTCTAACATTACAGCTTGTGTAAATCCTGTAACACCAAACTTACTAGCATTGTATGCAGAACCTCCTGCGAAGAAATTGGTTCCTGCTAAACTTGAAATCGTGATGTAATAGCCTTTGGAATCCTTTAATGCATCAACACTTGCTTTTATAGAATTGAAAACACCAGTTAAGTTAGTATCTATAACTGCATTCCACTGGTCTACGGTTAAATCTTCAATACTTCCGAAGTGCCCCAAACCTGCATTTGCAACCACTAAATCTAGTTGACCAAAAGTGTCAAGCGTTGCTTTTACTGCTTTTTCCTGACTTTCTAATTGTCTTACATCGGCTTCAAGTCCGATTACCTGGTTTTCTGAATTGGTTTTAGATGCTAGTTCTTTCGCCACTGCTTCCGTAGATTCTTGATCTCTTCCTGTTATAGCAACTTTAAAACCTTGGTTAAGTAATGCCTCAGCAATACCATAACCAATACCTTTAGTTCCGCCTGTTATCAGTACTACTTTACCTTCTAATATGCTCATCGTTTTTGTTTTTTTTGAATTCAACCAAAATTACAAAACCGAATGACCACGATGAAGTTTATAATGTTAGGAAAATGATAAAGTTCTAAGCTTACAATAGATTCCGAATCAAGTTCGGAATGACATTACTTCTACTCGGGAGGATACTTTTCAAAAATCTTGTCTATTAATTTAGCCAAAGTAGCTTCGCGTTTTTCAACTGAGGCATTTCCCTTGTAGGTACTTTCACTAATAGCCTGCCAGAACAAGCGTTCGTTTTGCTTTTTATCTACAAAATCGATGGTAATTTCCCTCGTGTACTTATTGCTATTTAAAGGCACTCCAACAGAGACACCTCCAAAACCGCCTCCACCACCTCCACCGACACCAACTCCAACATTAGGACTGTTTCGGTTTATCAGTTCTCTACTTTGAATATCAATATAGAAATCTGGATTTTCAGATCTAGACATACCCATTGTTGATAGTTTAGCATCAATGGTCTCCACAATACGAATACTATCAAACTTACTTAGACCTGTTTGCATGTCATCGAAGTAGTTATAGGTTTTGTATTGGTTAAAATCTGTTGATTTTTCGTAGTCGTAGTTAACAAAAGTTGATCCACAAGACGACACTAAGAGTAACAAGAATAAATATTTTATAGCTTTCATTTTTTATTTTAAAGATACTTAAAAATTAGATGCTGTATCGTTTACAAAAAAACAGTAGGAAAACTTTAACTATTCTTCCTCAGCATCTGGCTCAACAACTTTAGTGAGCGAAGAAGAAATAATTCCGGTTGGGATAGCCACAATACCTAAACCAATTAAAAGTATAAAAAAGGTAAAAATTCTGCCACCAACTGTTATAGGATACACATCTCCATAACCTACAGTTGTCAAAGTAACGATAGACCACCAAAGGCTATCGAAAATAGAAGAAAAATGCTCTGGCTGGGCTTCGTTTTCAAAATAGTAAATGCCTATTGCTGCAAAATAAATAAGCACTAAAGTGACTCCCATAAAGAGAATTATTTGCTCTTTTGCCAATAGCATGGCTTTGGCAAAATGTCGCATCGCTCTGTTGTATCTTACCAATTTTAACAGTCTAAATAACCTAAACATTCTCAACACTCTGAGAGATCGAAGATCTAAACCAAAAGACAAGTAAAAAGGCAGAATGGCAAATAAATCAATAAGACCAAAAAAGCTAAAAATGAATTTTGGTTTGTTGCCTGCTACATAGATTCTAGCTAAATATTCAGCCGTAAAGACGACCACACAAAACACTTCAATAGAATTGAGAATTGCTTTGGTTTGCGGTTTTAAGTTTGGAAGTGTTTCTACCGAAAAAGTAATGACAGACAACACAATTAAAAACTGAATAAAAAAAGCAAAACTCTTACTGAGCTTATTGTCATTATATTCTACAATGTTTTTAATGGTATCTTTCATCTTCTCGTAACTAAATAATTTAGTTAAAAATAGCATTATTTGTCACACTGAACTCGTTTCAGTGTCTAAATAATTAGTCTAAAAAATGAGATTCTGAAACAACACTTCGACTGCGCTCAGTATGACAGTTCAGAATGACAAGAGATCGATTTTAGAGACATCAATTGTTTAACATTTTCCAAAGTTTGTCTTTCAGTTCAGTAAGCCCTTGCTGTGCTACAGATGAAATAAACATATACTCACATTCTAAATCCTTGTCTAAAATGGTAGACATTTCAGATTTTAATTCGTCATCGAGCATATCAGATTTTGAAATACAAACAAAACGCTCTTTATCTAACATTTCTGGATTGTAGCGTCTTAACTCATCTACTAAAATTTCGTACTGCTCAACAATATCTTTTGCGTCTGCAGGAATTAAAAACAGTAAGATTGAATTACGCTCTATATGTCTTAAAAAGTAATAGCCAAGTCCTTTTCCTTCGGCTGCTCCTTCAATAATACCAGGAATATCTGCCATTACAAACGACTGAAAATCGCGATATTTCACAATACCTAAATTAGGCTTGAGCGTTGTAAACTCGTAATCTGCAATTTTTGGTTTTGCAGACGTTAACACAGACAGCAACGTTGACTTTCCTGCATTTGGAAAACCAACCAAACCAACATCTGCTAGTACTTTTAACTCTAAAGTAATATCTCTTTCTTCGAGAGGAATACCTGGTTGTGCATAACGAGGAGTCTGGTTTGTAGAACTCTTAAAATGCCAGTTACCACGACCACCTTTACCACCTTCTGCAACGATTTTTTCTTCGCCAGCTTCTGTGATTTCAAAAAGGATGTTATTGCTTTCTGTATCTCTTATCACAGTTCCAAGTGGCACTTCGATTATAGCATCTTCGCCATCGGCTCCTGTACTTCTACCAGAACTACCATGCTCACCATGACCTGCTCTAATGTGTCGCTTAAACTTAAGATGCAATAGCGTCCATAGGTTTTCATTTCCTCTAATAATCACGTGACCTCCACGACCACCATCACCACCATCAGGTCCACCTTTGGCTATATATTTTTCGCGATGTAAATGCGCAGAACCTTTACCTCCATTACCGGAAGCAACATGCATTTTTACGTAGTCTACAAAATTTCCTTCTGTCATATTAACTTCCCACGGAAGTGGGAATCTTTTAAATTAAAATAGAGCTTATAATCATAAGATTCCTGCTTTCGCAGGAATAAACTTTTACAGCTTATCAATCACAGCACTTAAACGCTCTGTGATATCTTCAATACTACCTACTCCATCAACACCGTAATATTTGTCTTGTGCAGAGTAATAATCCTTCAGTATTGCTGTTTTATCGTAGTATTCTTTAATACGATTTCTTATGATACTTTCGTCTGCATCGTCGGCTCTTCCACTAGTTTCGCCACGTTTTAATAAACGCTCTACCAACACCTCGTCATCAACTTCTAAAGCCACCATAGCATTAATTTGAGAATCTTTGCTATCCATCAATTCGTCTAATGCTTTAGCTTGTGCGTTTGTTCTTGGAAAACCATCAAAAATAAAACCGTTAGCATCGGCATTTTTTTCAACCTCTTTGTTTAACATATCAATTGTTACTTGATCTGGTACCAGTTCACCTTTGTCCATGTAAGACTTGGCTAACATACCTAAGGCCGTTTCGTTTTTAATGTTATATCTAAAAACATCTCCTGTAGAGATATGTACTAGATCGTATTTTTCTTTTAAGAAGTTTGCTTGTGTTCCTTTTCCTGCACCTGGAGGGCCAAATAGCACGATGTTTGTCATGTGTTGTGTTGTTTTTAATTGGTATACATCTGGCAAATCTCTTCCCAAACCATCGTAGTCTAATCCATAGCCTACAATAAATTTATTCGGAATTTCTTTACCTACATAATGAAGTTTAAAATCTTTGTCATAAGCTTCAGGCTTGTAAAACAGTGTAGCAATAAGAAGCTGCTTTACGTTTTCGTTCTTAAAAATGCGATGCACTTCTTCAAGCGTGTTACCTGAGTCTATAATATCTTCTAAAATAACAACCGTTCTACCTGTTAAGTCTTGCGTTAATCCAATAAGTCTTTGAATATCTTCGGTAGATTTAACACCTTCGTAAGACGCTAATTTTATAAACGTAACTTCACAAGGGTTTGGATATTTTTTCACGAAGTCACTCACAAACATAAATGACCCATTCATAATCCCAACAAACACAGGAATTTCATCACCTATATCAGCAGCAATCTCATTAACCATTCGTTGAACGATAACATCAATTTCATCTGCATTTACAAAAGGTTTGAAATATAAATCGTGAAGCTTAACAACCATGGTATTATTTTAGAAATGCAAAGATAATGAATTGATTGCCGATTGCCGATTTTTTGAATTACGAATTTAACAGTATCTGCTATAATTAGCTTATTTTTGCATTGAATTAATGTTGAATCTTAAAAATTTCCCATGTATTCGGGAAGTAAACATGAACTACTTTTCTTCAAACTTTAAACTCGGCATTCTTGGTGGTGGACAATTAGGCAAAATGATTTTGTATCATACGCGCAAATACGACATACATACATGCGTGTTAGACCCTAGCAAAGATGCACCTGCAAGACTGGCTTGTGATGAATTTTCGGTTGGCGATTTATTGGATTATGAAACGGTTGTTAACTTCGGAAAACAAGTTGATATCCTTACTATTGAAATTGAAAACGTAAACGTTGAAGCTCTTGAAGCACTTGAAAAGGAAGGCGTAAAAGTTTACCCTTCTGCAAAGACGTTACGCACCATTCAAAATAAAGCAAATCAAAAATTATTTTATCGCGACCACGACATCCCAACGGCTGATTTTTCGAGATTTGCACATACATCCGAAATTGAAGATGCTGTAGATAATGGTGGATTAGATTATCCATTCGTTTGGAAAAGTGCACGGTTTGGATATGATGGGCAAGGTGTAAAAGTTGTAAGACGCTACACGGATTTGGTAGATTTACCGAATGTTGAATGCATTGCAGAAGATTTAATTCCGTTTAAAAACGAATTGGCAGTCATTGTTGCAAGAAACAGTAAAGGTCATTTAAAAACATATCCAGTGGTTGAGATGGAGTTTCATCCTGAAGCCAATCAAGTTGAGTATGTAATTTGTCCGGCTAGAATTCCAGATAACATTGCAAAAAAGGCCGAACTTGTAGCCTTAAAAGCTGCAGCAGCTTTTGAGCATGTTGGACTTTTGGCTGTAGAAATGTTTCAAACTGAAAATGATGATATTATTGTAAACGAAGTTGCACCAAGACCTCATAACTCTGGTCATTACAGCATAGAAGCGAGTTATACAGACCAGTTTGAGCAGCATTTAAGATGTATTTTAGGACTTCCGCTAGGTAATACAGACAGTAAAGTAGCAGGTGTTATGGTGAATTTGGTTGGTGCTGAGGACCACACAGGAAATGTACTTTACAAAAACATTGAAGACATTATGGCAATGGATGGCGTAACACCACACATTTACGGTAAAAAACAAACACGTCCTTTCCGTAAAATGGGCCATGTAACCATTGTAAATAAAGACATCAACAAAGCAAGAGAAATTGCCGAAAACGTAAAACGAACTATAGAAGTAATAAGCGAATAACCATGAGCAAAGTAGGAGTTATAATGGGAAGCAAAAGCGATTTGCCAGTAATGCAAGACGCTATTGATATATTAAAAGGATTTGATATCGAAGTAGAAGTTGATATCGTATCTGCACATCGTACACCAGATAAATTATTCGATTATAGTAAAAATGCACATACCAGAGGTATTAAGGTAATTGTTGCTGGTGCTGGTGGTGCAGCGCATTTACCAGGTATGGTAGCTTCATTATCACCTCTGCCTGTTATAGGAGTTCCAGTTAAAAGTAGCAACTCAATAGATGGTTGGGATTCTGTTTTATCAATTTTACAAATGCCAGGCGGAGTTCCTGTGGCGACCGTAGCACTAAATGGAGCTAAAAATGCAGGCATCCTAGCAGCTCAAATTTTAGGCAGTTCAGATCAGTGTATTTTAGACAAGGTAATTGTTTACAAAGAAGGTTTAAAAGCTAAGGTTATCGAGTCTGCAAAAGACCTATAAAAAAGCCTCAACTTCCGTCAAGGCTTTTTTTGCTATTAACCAATCCTTAAGAACAAAAAGTTCTTGTTCGTCAAAGATGCTGCAAAGGTAATTAAACTTATTTAACTGGTAAACACCAACATCATAAAATAGCGTTAAAATTCACATTATCAACAATATACGTAAGAAAAATTAGACGATAAGACAATGACTATTCTAAATAAAACTTTTGATACTCAATACAATACAGCTCCATTCTCAAAAATAAAAAATGAAGATTTTCTTCCAGCGTTTAAAACAGCTATTGAGAACGCTAAAAATGAGATTGATGCGATTGTAAACAATACTGAATCACCAACTTTTCAAAATACTATTGAGGCCCTAGATTATTCGGGCGAACAATTAGATAGAATCTCTAGTATTTTCTTCAATTTAAATTCAGCAGAAACAAATGATGAGATTCAAAAAATTGCTCAAGAAGTTTCGCCTATATTATCTGAATTTAGCAACGATATTACATTGAATGAAGATTTGTTCAAACGTGTAAAGGCTGTTTACGATTCTAAAAATGGCTTAGAATTAACAACAGAACAAGAAACGCTTCTGGATAAAAAGTATAAAAGTTTCTCGAGAAATGGTGCTAATTTATCTGAAGACAAAAAAGAAAAATTACGTACTATTGACAAAGAATTAAGTCAGCTAAAACTAAAATTTGGTGAGCACATTTTAGCAGAAACCAATAAATTTGAAATGCTTCTTACTGACGAATCTGATCTTTCTGGTTTACCAGAAGGAGCAAAAGAAGCAGCAAAACAATTAGCTGAAAGCAAAGGTAAAGATGGCTGGCTAATCACTTTAGATTATCCTAGTTACATCCCTTTTATGACTTATGCTGATAATCGCGAACTACGCGAAAAATTATCCAAAGCTTTTGGCAGCAAAGGATTTCATAACGACGACTTAGACAACCAAGATATTGTACTAAAGATTGCTAATCTTCGTTTTGAGCGCGCTCAACTTTTAGGCTATAAAACCCATGCTCATTTTGTTTTAGAAGAGCGAATGGCAGAAACACCTGAGAAAGTCAATGCTTTTTTAAATGAACTTTTAGATAAAGCAAAACCAGCCGCACAAGAAGAATTTGAAAAACTTGAAGCTTTTGCAAAAGAAATTGATAATATAGATCAATTACAAAAATGGGATTCGGCTTACTATTCTGAAAAATTGAAACAAAAATTATTCGATTTGGATGACGAAAAATTAAAGCCATATTTCAAATTAGAAAATGTTATTGATGGTGCATTTACTGTTGCCAATAAATTATTTGGGCTTCAGTTTGAAGAAATAAATACTATCGATAAATATCATGAAGATGTTTTAACTTATAAAGTTACAGACAGTGAAGGCGAATTGGTTTCTATATTTTATGCCGACTTTTTCCCTAGATCAGGAAAACGTAATGGTGCCTGGATGACCTCTTATAAACCACAAATGATAAAAAATGGTGTTAATGAAAGACCTCATGCATCTATCGTTTGTAATTTCACCAAACCAACAAAGAGTAAACCTTCGTTATTAACCTTTAATGAAGTTACGACTTTGTTTCACGAATTTGGGCACGCACTTCATGGCATGTTAGCCAACACCACCTATCCTAGCCTTTCTGGCACAAGCGTGTATTGGGACTTTGTAGAATTACCAAGCCAGGTTTTAGAAAATTGGTGTTACGAGGAAGAATCTCTAAAACTCTTTGCTACGCATTACGAAACAGGAGAAGTAATTCCGATGGATCTCGTTGAAAAGATAAAGGCATCATCAACCTTCCATGAAGGTATGCAAACCTTACGTCAGCTGAGTTTTGGAATGCTAGACATGAGCTGGCATGGTATAGATCCAACAGCAATTACAAACGTAAAAGCGCATGAAGTTAAAGCTTTTGGTGCGACAAAACTTTATCCTGATGTTGAAGAAAACTGTATGAGCACAGCTTTTGCACACATCTTTCAAGGAGGTTATTCTTCTGGCTACTACAGCTACAAATGGGCAGAAGTTTTAGATGCAGATGCGTTTGAATATTTTAAACAGGGAGGCATTTTTAATAAAACGGTTGCCGATAAATTTAAAACGTTTGTGCTATCTCAAGGAGGGACTGAAAACCCAATGACATTATATAAAAAGTTTAGAGGGCAAGAACCTCAACCTGAAGCGTTGTTACGACGTGCTGGTTTGATAAAATAAGCACAAACTTAATTCGTTTTAGTACTGCATGAAGTTTCTAAAACCTATAGGACATATCTTATTTATAGCGCTCTTAACCATATTAACCCAAGTTGGTGGATTACTATGGTTAATGAGTGTTTTTATTGCTGCAAAGCTTCAAAAAAGGAAACGGTACACTTTCCCTATTGTATATCTTGCTTTCAATCTCATTATAATTCCAAGTGTGACGCCTTATTTTGGAAGAAAAAAACTCCCACTAATAAAAAGTGCACTAAAACCTCAAAACCTTATCTATCCGTTATTGTTCCGAAATTATGTAGACAATGAACTTTATGATGTTTTACAAAAATCAACCATAGATTTAGCTCACTTAGGCATTAAAACAACTTACCTAGATGCTAATTTCCCTTTTTTAAATGGGTTTCCTCTATTTCCTCATCTTAGTCATAATGATGGAAAAAAAATAGATATCGCATTTATGTATTTAGAAAACAACAACAAAACAGATCAAAAGCCTTCGTTTATGGGTTATGGAGCTTTTACAACTGAATCAAACCCTACGTCCAATCAGTGTAAAAAACAAGGCTATTGGCAGTACGACCTAACGAAATACTTATCTCCAGACAAAAGTGATGCACTCCAATTGGATAGAGAAAACACTAAAACGCTTATTCAAGGATTGCTTTACAGAGATAAAAACTCAAAAATTTTTATAGAACCTTATCTAAAAAAAGAATTAGGATTAAGCAAATACGATAATGTCAGATTTCATGGATGCCAAGCTGTAAGGCATGACGACCATATACATTTTGAAATAAAATAAACTTTCAGTAATTATTGAAAGTTTAAAATTTATTGTATATTTGCTACATGGATTATCAAGAAGCAAAAGAAAAGTTTATTAGTACTTGGGGTAGTTTAGGTACACTTTGGGGCATCAATAAAGCGATGGCTCAGATACAAGCTTTGCTTTTTATTTCTACAAAACCCTTATCCATGGAAGAGATTATGGAAGAACTTAAAATCTCACGTGGTAATACCAGTATGAACTTAAGACAACTTATAGATTGGGGAATTGTAACCAAGGTCTTAGTAAGTGGTGAACGCAAAGAGTTTTTTACAACAGAAAAAGATGTACAAGAGCTTGCTCGCATTGTTGCCAAAGAACGTAGCCGTAGAGAAATAAAACCTGTAATCAAAGTTTTAGAAGATGTCTCCTCTATTAAAGATGATGGCACAGAAAAGACAAAGGAATTGATTAAACAAACCAAGGCTTTAAAAGAACTTACAGACGATTTAGACACCTTAATGAACAAGTTAGTAAACCAAAAACAAAACTGGTTAACAAAGTCTGTTTTAAAGTTAATGAAGTAGATTATATTTTTTTAAACACAACTTTCAATATTTTTTGAAAGTTTTAAAATAATAGAATTATGAAAACAACAAAAGTTATTTACCTGCTTAATATCACATTAATTGTCTTTAACCTAATACTCATTCTTATACCTTTCTACGCACTACTTTTCTTAATGGTATTAGGTGCATTTCAGATTTTATTTGCAATAATAATTGGGTTTCATTTTAAAGAAATGTCGGCTACAACTAAAACAAACTTCCTTATTTATATATTTTTAGTTGCATCTGTACTTTGCACATTCCTCCTTATTAGTAAAGGTTTTTTAGATTCCGGACAACAACTTATAACCTTGTGTTTTGTGACATCAATTTGCCTTGCGTTTTATAATTTATTCATCACTTACAAAACTCAGAAATAATGAATAAAAATCTTAAGACCCCTTTTGGAAAAATTGATTTTTCATGGAGAAAAACCCTTTGGTTATACACAATGATATTTCCAATCTTATTTATTGATTTCTCATCAATTCAATGGCAAGATTTAGCTTTAAATATTTTACTCTTGTTCTTAACTGTAGGTATAGGTCACTCTGTCGGTTTACATAGAGGCATCATTCATAAATCCTACAAAACAAGTAAAACATTTAGAAAAATCAGCCTCTATCTTTTTGCACTGACTGGATTGGGAAGTCCATTGAATTGGTTAAAACAACATTACTTTAGAGACTATTGGCAAAACAGAAATGATTGCCCTAGATACTTTCAATATAAACATTCTTTATTCACAGATTACTACTGGAATCTTCATCTTACTTTTATTCCAACAGATTTAGTACGTTATCAAATTCCAGAAGAGGATTTAAACGATTCAACTATACTTTGGCTACATAAAACATGGCAATTACATTATATCATCTTTATGCTCCTACTATATTTTCTTGTTGGTTTTAACAGCATGCTTATTGCAACATGTTTACGTACGTCAATCATAATTCTTGGCCACTGGTATATTGGCTACGCATCACATAAATACGGTTACTCTAGACATAAAATAAATGGCGCAGATGAGAGTGGCTACAACGACATATTACTTGGATTACTATCATTTGGAGAAGGTTTTCACAACAACCATCACTCTTATCCTACTTCAGCTAAATTTTCTTCAAAATGGTATGAAATAGATTTTGGATGGATGATTGCATATTTATTAAAAAAGTTAAGAATCATTTCTGCTGTAAAAACACAGAAAGGAAATTTAAAATCAACCGCAATAGCTTACAATTCTACAAATTGGAAATTACCAAAACTATAACACCATGAAAACACAATCCATACCTTACAGCGATTTTGCAGAACAAAACCGAATAGAAATGGTAGATTTCTATAACGAAGCTACCGAAGATTATGAGTTTTGGAGTTCTGATTACAACATGCATTTTGGTTATTTCATTCCGTTTAAAACAAATCCTTTTAAACGCGATTCTATGCTAAATGAAATGAACAATCAAGTCACAAAAAGACTAAACATAGGTAAAACCAAAAACAGACTTATCGACCTAGGTTGTGGTATGGGAGCCACAATGCGATATACATTAGAACATTACAAAAACGTCGTAGCTTACGGAGTAACATTATCCGATTTTCAGGTAAAAAAAGGCAACGAATTACTAGAAGGTAAAAACGGTATCATTTTAAAAGAAAATTATAACAACACCTCATTTCAATCCGACTCATTTGACTCTGCTGTAGCTATTGAAAGCTTTTGTCATTCGGGTCATAATTTTAATTCCCTCAAAGAAATGCACAGACTACTAAAACCTGGAGGTCGCTTTGTTATGGCTGATGCTTTTCTAAAAAAAGACAGATCTCGACTATGCAAAGGCGGCAAATTTGCCTACAATAAATTATGTAACCATTGGAGTTTAGAAAAACTAGAGACACACCAGCGCATAACGGAAAATTTAAAAGAACTAGGATTTACCAACATAAAGGTTGAAGATGTCTCGATGAGAGTAGCTCCTTCTGTTCTGCATGTGCCTTTTGCCATTTTAGGGTTTATTTTCAAGAAAATTTTTGGTTTCAAGAATCTAAAAAGAGAAAGTCTTCATAATTTAAAAGGATCTTTCTACGCTCTTTTATCTGGTTTGCATCTTAAAAGTTTTGGGTATTACATTATAAGTGCAACAAAACGTTAGGAAAATGTGAACACGTATTTTAGGTCTTAATTTTTTAACCTATTTTTGAATAAGCAATGAGAATGAAAAATGGCTAACCATCAATTAAATCCTAACAACTGGATTGATTTGTATTCAGATTACCTATTCAATTATACCATCTCTAGAGTTAACGATAGAGCAATGGCTCAAGACTTGGTATCTGAAACTTTTTTGGCTGGTCTAAAATCCATGAACAATTTTAAAGGCGAAGCCAGTGAGCGCACTTGGCTAGTCTCTATTCTTAAGCGGAAAATCATAGATTATTACAGAAAAATAAATTCTAACAAAGGAAAAGCTGAAGTTAGAATGACCTACAACAATGATTCTGAATCTGAAGGCGATTGGCTAGAAGAACGTGTAGCCGATCCTTTTGATAAAACCGCAGAAGACAAATTAGAAAACACCGAATTAGGCAATGCTATATATGATTGTTTATCTAAACTTCCTGAAAAACAAGCTGAAGTTTTTAAGATGAAGACAATTTTAGGTTATGACACCGAAACGATTTGTAATGAATTAAATATTACTCCGTCTAACCTTTGGGTACTAATACACAGAGCAAGAACAGCTTTAGCTGATTGCATGGAAGAAAATTGGTTTTAAAATCAAAATGAAAAAAAGTTTTTTATTTATAAGTTGCGAAGAGGCCAAACACATTTGTGATAAATCGCAATATGGTGAAGCTACTGGTTGGGAACGCATAAAATTAGCTCTGAGGCTTTCATGGTGTCGTGTCACCAAGGCATATTCTAATAAAAATAATAAGTTAACAGACACTATAGAACATGCTAAAGTTGATTGTTTAAATACTGATGAACGTGATAAAATAAAACACCAGTTTGAAGAAGAATTAGCTAAGCATCAATAAAACTATTAACCATAAAATTGGGAGACTTTCTACCCAAAACGCACTGTAATACTGAAATTGCTTTTTGTGAGCAAATAACACAAAACAAAGTGTAGTTATAAGCATTACAACATTTGATATTATATCAACACGCTCTATGTCATCTTTAAAAAACTCTAAAAGAAAAAACAAAACTAATAACAAGATACCTATAATTTTGGTGTTTCTTACACCAATTTGCTGAGGGATAGTTGCTAGTTTAATACTGTCGTAAATAAGATCTCTAATTTCAAAAGGAAGCATTAATACAATTACAAAAATAAAACGTTGAACTCCTGTTATTACAACATCAATATTTATATGGTAACCATTTTCAATTAATGGTAAAAAGACTGTTGTAAATACCCAAACCAAGGCAATAACATAAACCTTTAACCCACTAACCTGCCGTAGGTTTTTTTGACTATCCCTAAAGTATCGCATTGGTAATAAAGGTATCGCATACAAAAAAGTTATAACTCCAAAAACAGCAAGATAAATAAGTGAGTTTAAATTTAACTTTAGCGTATAATAGCACATACCTAAAAAGGCAAAAAAGGAAAATATCTGAATTGCTTTTAGCCAAGCTGCTAAACTTCTATGATGAAACTTAGCTACACCAAAATACTTCACAAAATTGTAACCAGTAATGGTGGCAAAGAAAACAAAAACTAATACATTTTTATCATACCCTATTTCAAACTGAACTAATGATACCCAAGTCATAGCCACCACAGCCAAAGCCACATGAATACTACTATTAATGTAAAAATTAAATATTTGCCTTAACATAGTCATTAAACAAAAATAATCAATGTGTTAATAACCCTTAGTTTCGGTTAAAAACTTTAGTTCTCATTACTCAATAAAATAGTGGTTTTCTGTATTTTTGCATATCAAAAAAAATCGCAGAATAAAGAATGGATACAACCTCTTTTGCACTTAGACACATTGGCCCAAACCAAGCACAAAAAAACGCAATGTTAGACACCATTGGTGCTTCTAGCATAGAGCAACTAGTTTCAGAAACCATACCAGCAGGTATTAGACTAAAAAAAGACTTAGATCTAGAACCTGCAATGAGCGAACAAGAATATTTACAACATATAAATAAACTATCTCAGCTCAATAAAGTATTCAAATCTTACATCGGTTTAGGATACCATCCTTCTAATCTTCCGGCTGTTATTCAACGAAATATTTTAGAAAATCCAGGCTGGTATACAGCTTACACACCTTACCAAGCAGAAATTGCTCAAGGTCGTTTAGAAGCACTATTAAATTTCCAAACTATGATTATTGATTTAACAGGTATGGAAATTGCAAATGCATCACTTTTAGATGAAAGTACTGCAGCTGCAGAAGCTATGAGCTTATTATTTGCGGTTAGAGATCGTGCTCAGAAAAAAGCAGGTGTCAACAAATTTTTTGTTTCAGATTTAGTATTACCACAAACTATTGCCCTTTTAGAAACCAGAGCAACACCAATTGGTATTGAATTAGAAATTGGTAATGAAGCAGAATACAACCTATCTGAAGATTATTTTGGAGCGCTTTTACAATATCCTGGTAAAAACGGACAAATTACAGACATAAAATCTTTTATAGAGAAAGCCAATGCTCAAAACATCAAAGTAGCTGTAGCTGCAGATATTTTAAGCTTAGTAAAACTTGAGGCACCTGGTAAATTTGGTGCTGATGTGGTTGTTGGTACAACACAACGATTTGGTATACCAATGGGTTATGGTGGTCCTCATGCAGCTTATTTTGCTACAAAGGAAGCCTATAAAAGAGACGTTCCTGGTCGTATTATTGGTGTTACAAAAGATACTAATGGCAACAGAGCCTTACGTATGGCTTTACAAACCAGAGAACAACACATTAAAAGAGACAAAGCAACTTCCAACATTTGTACAGCACAGGTCTTATTAGCTGTTATGGCAGGAATGTACGCTGTATATCACGGACCAAAAGGTTTAGAGTTTATTGCTAATAAAGTTCAGAATACCACAGCAACCTTAGCCACTGCTTTAGAAAAATTAGGTTTAGAGCAAGTTAACTCACATTATTTTGACACTATCCAAATAAAAGCAGATCCTGTTAAAGTAAAATACGAAGCAGAAAAGAAAGAAGTTAACTTCTATTATCCAGACAACAATACTGTTACTATAGCTATAAATGAAACTACTACAGTTTCAGACTTAAATGAAATTATTTCAATTTTTGAAGCTGTAACAGAAACAACTACAGATGAGATTACATCAATTTCTGAAGCTAATACAATTCCAGATCACTTAAAGCGTCAAACAGAATTTTTAACTTTTGATGTTTTTAATGCTTACCATTCTGAAACAGAATTAATGCGCTATATTAAAAAATTAGAGCGTAAAGATTTGGCATTGAACCACTCTATGATTTCTTTAGGATCTTGTACTATGAAGCTCAATGCTGCTTCAGAAATGTTACCACTTAGTTGGCCAAGTTGGGGCAATATGCATCCATTTGCACCAAAAGAGCAAGCTGCTGGTTACCAATTAATGCTAAACACATTAGAAAATCAACTTACAGAAATTACTGGCTTTGCCGCAACATCTTTACAACCAAACTCTGGAGCGCAAGGTGAATTTGCTGGACTTATGGTTATTAAAGCCTATCACGAATCTCGTGGAGATCACCACAGAAATATTTGCTTAATTCCATCATCTGCACACGGAACAAATCCTGCAAGTGCAGTTATGGCAGGTATGAAAGTAGTTGTAACAAAAGCGTCTGAGGATGGAAACATTGACGTAGAAGATTTAAGAGAAAAAGCAGAATTACATAAGGATAACCTTTCTGCATTAATGGTAACTTACCCATCTACGCATGGGGTTTACGAATCTGCAATTAAAGAGATTACACAGATCATCCACGATAATGGAGGACAAGTTTATATGGATGGTGCCAACATGAATGCACAAGTTGGTTTAACCAATCCTGGAAATATTGGTGCAGATGTTTGTCACCTTAACTTACACAAAACCTTTGCTATTCCTCATGGAGGAGGTGGACCTGGAGTTGGCCCTATTTGTGTTGCAGAACAATTGGTGCCTTTTTTACCAGGCAACCCGATTATAAAAACAGGTGGTCATCAGTCTATTTCTGCAATTTCAGCAGCACCTTTTGGTTCTGCATTAGTGTGTCTAATTTCTTATGGCTACATCTCAATGTTAGGTGCTAAAGGTCTGAAAGAAGCTACCGAAGCCGCAATTCTTAATGCCAACTACATTAAGGAACGTTTAGAAGACTACTATCCAACACTATATACAGGTGAAAACGGAAGAGCTGCTCACGAAATGATAATAGATTGCCGTGATTTTAAAGCCAAAGGTATTGAGGTCACAGATATTGCAAAGCGTTTGATGGATTATGGTTTCCATGCACCAACCGTATCATTCCCAGTTGCAGGTACTATGATGATAGAACCTACAGAGAGTGAAAGTAAAGCAGAAATGGATCGTTTTTGTGACGCAATGATTTCTATAAGAAAAGAAATAGACAGTGCCTCTAAAGACGAACCAAATAACGTACTAAAAAATGCACCACATACACTAGAAATGCTTACTTCAGATGAATGGTTATTACCTTACAGTCGAGAAGCTGCAGCTTTCCCACTAGACTATATTAGAGATAATAAATTTTGGCCAAGTGTACGACGTGTAGATGATGCATATGGAGACAGAAATTTAATTTGTAGCTGTGCGCCTATTGAAGATTATATAGAAGCTTAATATTTAATATAAATAAAAAAAGTGTCCAATTTGGACACTTTTTTTATGTTATTTTTAATAGAATTCATAATAATTGAGAATTTAAAAAAAATATCTCTTTTACAAGATAAATTTATTCTCATGTATTAGAGTTTAACTAGTTTAGTAAATTAATAGCAAATTTTGAGGTATGGGAATTAAGATCACAGGAACTGGTAGTTACATTCCAAAAAGTGTAGAAAAGAATGAAGATTTTCACCAGCATCAATTTTTAAATGCAGATGGTTCTACTATAGACTATCCAAATGAAGTCATTGTAGAAAAATTCAAAGCCATTACTGGCATTGTTGAACGTCGTTATGCAGACGATCAGTTAGTCGCTTCAGACATTGGTTTTCTTGCCGCACAAAAAGCTATTGACGATGCCAATATCGATCCTGAAACAATAGATTATATTATCTGTGCTCATAATTTTGGCGATGTAAAAGCCAATACTATTCAGAGTGATATTTTACCATGTTTGGCTTCACGAATTAAACACAGACTTCGCATCAAGAATCCTAAATGTGTTGCTTACGACATTTTATTTGGTTGTCCTGGTTGGGTAGAAGGTGTTATACAAGCGCAGGCTTACATTAAAGCTGGTATGGCAAAACGCTGTCTTGTGATTGGTGCAGAAACTTTATCTCGCGTTGTAGATAAACACGATAGAGATTCAATGATATATTCTGATGGTGCTGGCGCAAGTATTGTTGAAGCAACAGATGGTAATGATGGTATTTTAGCACATGAATCCGCTTCATTCACTTATGATGAAGCATATTATCTATTCTTTGGTAATTCTAATAATAAAGACTTATGTCCTGACACGCGCTACATAAAAATGCATGGTCGTAAAATTTATGAATTTGCATTGACTAACGTAGCTCAAGCTATGAAAGATTGCTTAGAAAAAAGTGGTGTAGACATTTCTGAAGTAAAGAAAGTACTCATCCATCAGGCTAACGAAAAAATGGATGAGGCTATTATAAAACGTTTCTACAGACTTTTTAAAGCGAAAGCTCCTGAAGGTATTATGCCAATGAGCATTCATAAATTAGGAAACAGTTCTGTAGCTACTGTCCCTACCCTTTTCGACTTAATACGAAACAATAAACTCGAAGATCACCAAATCAATAAAGGAGATGTTATTATATTTGCAAGTGTTGGCGCTGGTATGCATATCAACGCTATTGTTTACAGATATTAATAAAACTTTACCGCTGTTGCGGAAATGTAATGTACGAAAAAACATATCCTAACAAGCGATTTAAACTCACTCTTCAGTTTTTACAAAAACACATTTCTACCTCTGAAACAATTTTAGATTTAGGTGTTAAAAATCCATTTTCAGAAATTATGCTTTCTGAAGGTTATACTGTTGAAAACACCAAAGGCGAAGACCTTGACGAAGACCGTTCTACAATAGAAAATTCTTCTGCCGATGTTGTTACTGCTTTTGAAATTTTTGAACACTTACTCTCTCCTTACGAGGTTTTAAAATCTATTAAAACCGAAAAACTTGTCATTAGCGTTCCTCTAAGATTATGGTTTGCTTCAGCGTACAGAAGTAAGACTGATAAATGGGACAGACATTACCATGAGTTTGAAGATTGGCAACTCGATTGGTTATTAGAAAAAACAGGCTGGAAAATTATAGACCGACAACAATGGACAAATCCTGTAAAAAAAATCGGTATTAGACCGCTTTTAAGACACTTTACAAATCGGTATTATATTGTTTATGCTATTAAAAATTCCAAATAACAATTCCTAAATTCCAATTGCTTATATTTAGTTTTGGAATTTAGAATTTGAAATTTGAACATTTACATCATCATACCAGCTCATAACGAAGAGGCTTTTATTAGTAAAACACTAGAGTCTTTAGCAAAGCAAACACTTTTGCCTAAAAAGTTGGTTGTGGTTAATGATAATTCTACCGATAATACAGAAGCTGTAGTTGATGGTTTTTCAAAAATGCATCCTTGGATTTCTCAGGTGATTTCAAAATCATCAGATCAGCATTTACCTGGTTCTAAAATCATAAATGCCTTTTACAAGGGCTTTGAAACTTTAGATGACAACTATGATGTGATTTGTAAGTTTGATGCAGACCTTATTTTTCCGGATAATTATTTAGAAACGCTGGCTAATCATTATAATAAAAATCCTAAACTTGGTATGGCTTCTGGTTTTTGTTATATCGAAAAAGACAACCAATGGATTCTTGAAAACCTTACTAATAAAGATCATATTAGAGGTGCCTTGAAAGCTTATCGTAAAACCTGTTTTAATCAAATTGGGCAACTAAAACCTTCTATGGGCTGGGATACTGTAGATGAGTTATTAGCAAAATTTCATGGTTGGGACATTCTAACAGACGAATCACTTCATGTAAAACACCTGAAACCTACAGGACAATCTTACAACAAGGCTTCTAAATACCTGCAAGGTGAAGCGATGTATAAAATGCGCTATGGTTTTTGGATTACTTTAATTTCTGCTATAAAATTAGCGTCTAAGAAAGGCAGCTTTAGGTTGTTTAGATATTATATGGCTGGTTATTTTAAAGCGAAGTCCTCAAAAACTGAATTTCTGGTTTCTAAAGATGAAGGTAAGTTTATTAGAGACTTGCGTTGGAAAGGGATAAAATCCAAGCTTCATTAACTAAGTTTTTTAAAATTTGAATAAAGCTCACGAATTCTATTATGAAAGAAAAATTAACTTTTTTAATTTTTTCAATTTTAACTTTTCTATTAATAAGTTGTAATGCTGTAAGTATTCAAAATACTTCAAATGATTTCAAATGGAAGAATAAAAAATTTGATAATAAATTTGAATTAAAGCTCGATTATAAACCTACAATAATTAATAAGATAATATCTAAAGAACCCATATTCTTTGACTTAAATGACTCTTTAAGTCTAGATATAAAATATCGAATTAAAAGCACTTTAGTTAAAAAACTCAAAAAAAGAAATATTTATTTAACAGAAAAGGACGAAATTATATTATCAGTAGACTCTTTGGTTTTTCAAGAATATTCTGAATCAAAATCTGTTTACTCCAACGACGGATTGGAATACTTAAATGATTCGGAGCAAGATTTCTTTAAATTCAAAATAGTTGGATCCATAAAATCAAAACGACTGGAAGAAGAAATTGCAGTAAAAAAAGAACACAATACAGATCCTCGAGAATCATATACTATTTCTGGTATTATTGTAAAAGACGGAATTAACGCAAATGCAGAAAAAATGATTGAAAACACCATTAACGAATTTAGTTATAGAGTTTATGAAAAACTAAAATAAGTCTAAGGATTCCGAAACAAGTTCAGCATGATGAAACTTATTAAAAACTCCATTTTTTATAACTGCTTGATGCTTCTATTTTGTTTTCAATAGCATCATCTAGTTCTGGGAAGAAATCTATTCCTGTTAATTTTTCAACCTCATCTACAGATACCACAAACTTATATAATGGCATATCTGAGTCATTATGATTCATCAGAAAAGCTAATACTTTCGGCTTTCCGTTGGTATTATCTAAAACAATTTTATAAAACTGATTTGGCACAGCAACACGCTCTTCGCCTATTGTTTTTAGACCGTCTTTTAAAATTCCTCCTGTAACCACAAAAACACCATCGTACTTTTTAGCCCAATACCTTACTTTCTGTTCTAATCTGTTCCATACACCAGCATTAAATTGATGTTCTTGCGGACTAATATTACTGGTTAAAAAGGTTTCATCGTGTGCTGATTTACTAAACCTACGATCTCCTGCAGGACAAAGATGGCCTCGATCGTAACCCGATTGCTTATAATTTCTCCAATGCGCTGCTCCACTTTTTACAGCATTATCAATTTCAAAATATGGTCGTTTGTGATTTGTAGAACTCAGATGTGAGGACTTAAGTTCATATGCTACCCACTCTGCTTGTTCGTGTGGCTCACTATACGATAATGAATAGTTTTGATGATGTACAATTTGTCCTGTAGTACTAGTCGGTAAAAAGTATTCGTTGGTTTCCGTTTTTGGTTGTTTACCTTCTTCTACAATAGCCGATTTTGCTTCTGAATTAAGGTAATGCTCAAAAACATAAATAGCTATCAAAATTATGATAGCTATTATGGAATATAGTCGTTTTTTGTTCAAAATAAAGCCTAATCTATTACAAAACCTAAAGGTTGACCTGTAGCTCCATTAGGAAAACTAATCCCTAAAAGCGCAGAAATTGTTGGTGCTATATCTGGTATAACAGTTTTATTTACCGTTTCGCCATGTTTAATTCCTTTTCCGAAAAACAGTAATGGCACATGTGTGTCATAATTAAGTCCGCTACCATGTGTAGAGCCTGTTTTGCTGTAAGCAATGTGTGCTATATCATCTACAATAATAACATCACCTGAACGCTTTTGGTTAAATCCATTTTGTAACAACGCTTCAATTCCTGTTGTAAAATTAGTGCTATTCATAGTTGTTGCTGTATACACCTTTGCGATGTTTGAATAACTGATTTGCTCATCTACCAAGGCTTGTTCTACATCATGAAGATTTAAGTTTAACTCTTTAAGCTTTGCCTTATTTAAAAACACTTGGTTATTACTTATGTTTTCTACAATCTCTGTTGTACCATAAGTATCGGTTAAAAACTTATTGAATTTTTCTTTTCTAGAATTGTAGTCTAAATAGCCTGCTGGAATTTTTACGGACTGTAAATATGCTGGCACATCTACAGCGCCATGATCTGCCGTAAGAAAAACAGTGTATTCACCTTCGCCAACATTCTCGTCTAAATAATTAAAGAATCTTTCTAAATCTTTATCTAATCGAATGTATGTATCTTCTACTTCTTTTGAGTTTACACCAAAATTATGACCTACATAATCTGTTGAAGAAAAACTTACCGTTAATACATCGGTGTCATTATCCTGCCCTAAAGCTTCTCCTTCAATTGCTGCTAAAGCAAAGTCTAAGGTTAAACTATTACCATAAGCCGTCGCTTTTAACACATCGTAACCTCCATTAGTATCTTTTAGTGCTGCTAAATCGTAAGGAAATGTTGCTGTTTCTTTACCTCTAAATCCCTTTTCGTAATTATTAAGATCGCTACCACTTTCTACATAAGTCTCTATTGGTTGGTAGGTATCCCAAACTTTAAGGTAAGATTCGACAGCATCAGAGTCATTAAAATCTTCTACCCATTTTGGTAAATCATTTCTATAAAAGGTACTGGTAATCCATACTCCTTCATTCTTTCCATGAAACCAATATGCTGCATTTGCTGTATGACCTGCTGGTAAAATAGCACCTCTATCTTTTATAGCTATACCTATAGTTTTTCCACGCATTTGCGTAAATAGTCTATTCTCATCTGCAACGCTTGTGGTTAACATTCTGTGTGGAGACATTTTACCTGCCGAATGTTCGGTTCCTACAGAAGCTACAGAATCATCTTGCGCACAGTAAACAGATTCTTTAATATCTTTATCGTACCAATTGTTAGAAATAATACCATGATATTTTGGCGTAGTACCTGTATAAACTGAAGTGTGTCCAGGTCCTGTATAAGTTGGTACATAATTAAAGTGGTTATTTTTACAATTAAAACCTTCGTTAATCATACGCATAAAACCGCCATTACCAAATTTAGACTCAAAACGTGTTAAGTAGTCGTAACGCATTTGGTCCACAACGATACCTACAACTAATTTAGGTTTTGAGCTGGTTTCTTTATTTGTATTTTCAACAATACTAACCTGTGTTTTCTCTTGTGCTCCACATGAACAAAACAAGGATAATAAAACAATTAAAGTGAAGATATTTTTCATAATTAAAAAGTGCATTTTTTGAACTTCAAAAATACAGTTTTTAAGACATCTTAATTTAAATTAACATTAATAAACTCATCTTTTTTCATACTTTAGCAGTAAGAAATTCTTGCATGAAGTACCTTCATAATATTGGCGCTTATTTTATAATGATTAAAGATATTTTTCGCAAACCAACTAAATGGTCTGTGATGAAAACTTTAATTCTTAAAGACATTGACGACCTCATCATTGGTTCTCTTGGTATTGTTGCTTTCATTGGTTTTTTTGTTGGTGGAGTTGTTGCTATACAAACCTCATTAAATATTAGTAACCCATTAATACCAAAGTACCTTGTTGGTTTTGCAACAAGACAATCTATAATACTTGAATTTGCACCTACATTTATCTCTATAATTATGGCTGGTAAAGTAGGCTCATTTATTACTTCTAGCATAGGTACAATGCGCGTTACAGAGCAAATTGATGCCTTAGAAGTAATGGGAATTAATGCTATTAACTATTTAGTTTTCCCAAAGTTTATTGCGTTAACGCTATACCCTTTTGTAATTTCAATTGCCATGTTCTTAGGAATATTAGGTGGTTTAGCTGCTTGTGTTTACGGTGGCTATGGGACATTAGAAGATTATGTTACAGGTATACAAAATGATTTTATACCATTTCATATGGCATATGCATTTATAAAAACAATGGTTTTTGCATTTATTTTAGCAACCATACCTTCCTTTTATGGTTATTTTATGAAAGGCGGAGCTCTGGAAGTTGGTAAAGCCAGTACCACTTCTTTTGTGTGGACAAGTGTTGTTATTATTCTGCTAAACTTTTTATTAACCAGTTTACTTTTAGGCTAATGATAGAAGTTAAAAACTTACATAAATCGTTTGGTGATGCCCACATTTTAAAAGGTATCTCTACTACTTTTGATAAAGGCAAAACCAATCTTATTATCGGTCAAAGTGGCTCTGGAAAAACTGTTTTTTTAAAATGTTTACTTGGGTTGTTTGATTATGAAAAAGGTAGTATTGCTTATGATGGTAAAATTTTTAGCAAGTTGAGTAGAGATGAGAGAACCGAGCTTCGTTCTGAAATTGGCATGGTATTTCAAGGTAGTGCGCTTTTTGATTCAATGACTATTGCAGAAAACGTGATGTTTCCGTTACGAATGTTTACTAAACAAAGTAAGAGTGAAATGGAAGATAGAGCTGATTTTGTTTTAAAACGTGTTAACTTACCTGATGCTCATAATAAAATGCCAAGTGAAGCTTCTGGTGGTATGCAAAAACGTGTTGCCATTGCCAGAGCGATTGTAAATAACCCAAAATATTTATTTTGTGATGAACCAAATTCTGGACTAGACCCAAGAACTTCTATAGTAATAGATAACCTTATTCAGGAAATTACGGATGAATACCAAATTACAACAGTCATCAATTCACATGACATGAATTCTGTTATGGAAATTGGTGAAAAAATTGTTTTTCTTCAATATGGTCTCAAAGAATGGGAAGGCTCTAAAGACACTATTTTTAGAACAGATAACGAGGCTGTAACCAGTTTTGTTTACTCATCTGAATTATTTAAAAAAGTCCGTAGAATGTATATAGAAGAGAATCAATAACTAATCTCTTTTAATACTCACTTTATCTGTTTTTAAAGCCTGTTTCAACCAAATTAAAAGTTCGCCTTCTTTTACTAAAACCAAACTATCGTTAAGTGACTCTTTCCACTTTACGTTTGCTACAGAAAGTGTATCTACTTTAATAAAATCTTTAGACTCTAACATCTTGGCATAACCAAAATACTCTAAATCAGAAAATCTTATTTTGGCGTCCTTAGCTAAGCTGGAAAATGCTACTTCTCCAGAAGTATTTTTGGCTTCTATCTGCTGATTTAACCCTGAAACAGTTCCTTGCAGCTCTGTAATTTGCCTCTGTAATCCAGAGATAATAAGATCTTTTTTATCTAACTCATCAATAGCTCTATCGTAAGCATCAGAGAGTTTATCGAAGCTACGATTTTTATTTCCGAAAATCTCTAATTGAAAGTCTTTTAGATTTTCATATTGCTTAAGTTCGTTTTTAAGGTCAGTTTCTGTCGCTTCAGAAATTTCTCCATTAAAATAAAGTGTGATTTTTTTATCGGTATAATGCGGTATGCCTTTTTGAAACCAAAGTTCGTTATTGGTCTCTATTTCATTTTTGATGAACTTACTATAATCGTTATCATAACCACTCTGCTTTAATACTTTTAAAAATGTAATTGTAGGATACACCATCACAATTATTGCAACTAGAGCTGCAAATCTTGCTATACGCTTTCGCTTTAAAGAATTTGCATATTTAAGCATTGGAAAACGCAACACTTTGAGCACTATAAATGTTGCTAAGGCAATGAATATGGTATTGATTGTAAACAAATTCATTGCGCCTAAAAAATAAGTCCAATTAGACTTTGCCAACCCATATCCTGCTGTACACAAAGGTGGCATTAATGCTGTTGCAATCGCAACACCAAAAATTACCGATGCTATAGTTCCTTTTTTGGTTCTTGCAATAATTAAAGCCAAACCACCAAAAAAGGCAATAAGCACATCTCTAATATCTGGTTTTACGCGACCAAGTAATTCACTAGTATCTTCACTTAATGGAAAGAATTTAAAAAACAACCAAGCTGTTAATAAACTCAGTACAATCATGGTGGCTAAATTTATTAATGACTTTTTAAGGGTATCTATATCATTAATAGCAATAGACATACCAACACCAAGAATTGGTCCCATTAATGGTGAAATTAACATGGCACCAATAACCACTGCTGTAGAATCTGCGTTCAATCCTACAGAAGCAACCATTATAGAACACACCAAAATCCAAGCTGTTGCTCCTTTAAAAGATATATCTGCCTTTATGGCTTCAATTGTAGCATCTCTATCTGTATCGTCTCTAAAGTCTAAAAGCTCACTGAGAAAGTTTTTGATACTCGCAAACAAACCTTGCGCATCCTTCTTTACGGCTTCCTTTTTTTCTTCAACGGCAGCCTCCTTATTCATTTCGTTTGTTACTCTCGAGTTTTCTTCCTCAGAAAAATTGAATTTATTTTCGTTACTCATATGTTAACCATATTCTTCTCCAAAGTTGGCTTTTACATTTTGGAGTACTTTTTTAATGTCTTGTTCTTTTGCTTTAGGAAAGATAAGCAAAACTTCGTCTTTATCTACAATGATATAATCTTTTAATCCGTCAACAACAACGATTTTATCTTTTTTAGATCTAATCATATTTCCAGATGCATCTTCGGCTAATACCTTAGCGTTTACAACTGCATTATCATTGGTATCTTTATCTAATTTATCGTAAAGACTTCCCCAAGTACCAAGGTCGTTCCAATCGAAAGTTGCCGGAATTACATAGACATTGTTACTTTTCTCCATTAAAGCGTAATCTACAGATATGTTTTCTGCTTTTGGATAGTTGTCTTTTATAAAATCATCTTCAAATTCTGTGTTATACACATTATAACCACTTTCAAAAAGTTGATATAATTCTGGTTGATTTCTTTGAAACGCAGCGACTACAGATTTTACGCTCCACATAAAAATTCCTGCATTCCAAAGAAAATTACCTTGTGCTAAAAAAGATTTAGCAGTTTCGTAATCTGGTTTTTCGCGGAATTGATCAACTGACTTCACTTCGGCTACGCTCAGTGACCGTTCTTTATCAAACTCTATGTAACCGTAACCTGTATTTGGGAAGGTTGGTGTTATACCTAACGTCATCAAAGCATCGTTAGACTCACAATAATCAAAGGCTGTTTGTACATTGTTTGAAAATGCATCTTCATCCTCTATCCAGTGGTCACTTGGTGCCACAATCATTACTGCATTTTCATTTTCTTTTTGAATTTTTAGAGATGCATATAATATACAAGGAGCTGTGTTTCGCATTGCTGGCTCTAATACAACCTGACGTTTTGTAACACTTGGTAATTGTTCAAAAACCAAATCATTATAACGCTCATTGGTAAGAATAAAAATATTTTCTTCGGGAATAAGTTTTGCGAGGCGATTAAAGGTTTTTTGGATTAAGGTATCACCTGTTCCTAACATATCATGAAATTGTTTAGGAAAGTTCTGTGTACTTACTGGCCAAAATCTTGAGCCTACTCCACCTGCCATTAAAATGGCGTAATAATTTTTGTTTTTCATTTGTCTAGTATTTCTACTTCTGCATTTGGATTAAACAAATATAGTTTACCTGTTTTTACCTCAACACATTCTATTCGTTTTCTTCTTGTATTTCCTTTTTTAAATACTCTACCATTATAGAGTTTAAAAGTTGTGCCCAAAGGTACTTCAAAAACGTAGGTTTTATCTTCACCTTCGTCGAATCGCTTCAATGCTAAGGCGAGTTGCGTATCTGTGTCGCTAGATGCTTTTGGGTTTCTAAAGTGCTTAGCAAGTAAAGGTAATAACTCTACAGGAAAGACTTCTGGTCTTAAAAATGGCAACATTAAATGCTGAAAGGTCAGCTTCCATTCTTTACCATGTGGTTTTATGAATCGTCCAAATTTGGTGAATGCTTCGAAGTGAGCAATTTCATGAACGAGTGTAATTAAAAAACGATAAGCATTTAAATTCGCATTTACAGTAATCTGATGCTTACCATTCGGCAATTGCCTGTAATCACCATGTTTGGTCTTACGTTCTTGTTTTACTTTAACCACCAAATTATCCTTTGCCAGTAAGGCTTTAACCTGAGCTTGGGCTTGCTCTGGAATAAACTCTAAAAGTTGATCTTGCATTAAAACAAAAGTAGTGGATTTAATGTTTTTATAAAATCAATAAAATAAAAAGCACTCCATTTTAGAGAAGTGCTTTTTCTATTTTTATAGAATGATATTTTCTTGGTTTTATTCTTACAGTTTTTCTGAGAGTAATTCTGCGGTTTCTATCATGCTTACAAATTCACTTCTATAACCGTTTGCATCCTTTCCTTTTGAATTAATTGCTAATTTTTTAGCGAGTTCATACGTCATTTCTCCTTTATATTTTGAATCTCTTAGCAAAAGTCCTAAACCTGCAACAGCTGAAGAAAATCTAAAATTATCTGATGTTGATTCCAGCGTCAAGCCTTCATCTGTAATAGTTTTTGTTATTAATAAACTCTTATCCTCTTTTGGTTTCTTATACCTGAATTTAATGGTTAGTATTTCATCATTTTCTGAAGAATTTACTATTTCTGTTCTTTGATATTTTAAATCATCATGTTTCCTTACAGATTCTTCTGAATTTACCGGTACAACTTCGTACAATGCTGTTACTGTATGACCTGCACCTAACTCACCTGCATCCTTTTTATCATCGTTAAAGTCTTCATTATTCATTACTCTGTTTTCGTAACCAATTAGTCGATATGCTTTTATTTGATTAGGATTAAATTCAATTTGAATTTTTACATCTTTAGCTATCGTAAACATATTGGCTCTCATCTCTGTAGAAAACACCTTTTTGGCTTCCTTGATATTGTCTATGTAAAAGTAATTTCCGTTTCCTGCATTACTAATCTGCTCCATTCTACCATCTTTATAATTTCCCATTCCGAAACCACATATCGTTAAAAAAATATCTTCTTTGCGCTTATCCTCTATCAATCTCACCAATTCTGAACTTGAGGAAACTCCAACATTAAAATCTCCATCTGTTGCTAAGATGACTCTGTTATTTCCATCTTCAAATAAATTCTCTTTTGCAATTTTATAAGCCAACTGAATACCTTGACCTCCTGCGGTAGAACCACCAGACTCAATCCTGTCTAAGGCTTCAACTATTTCTTCTTTGTTAGAAACTTTGGTAGAAGGCAAAACAACACCTGCCGAACCTGCATAAGCAACAATAGCAATTCTATCGTTAGCATTTAGTTCATTAATTAGCAACTTTAAAGCTTTCTTTAGCAATGGCAATTTATTGTTGTCGCTCATGGAACCAGAGGCATCTATTAAAAATACCAAATTGCTTGGTTTTAAATCGTTGTAGTCTAATGATTTTCCTTGCAATCCTATATGCACTAACTTATGCTTAGTATTCCATGGACAATCTGCAACTTCATTAGAAAAGGAAAAGGGATGCTCATCTTTAGGTTGTGGATAATCGTAATTAAAATAATTTATCATCTCCTCAATCCTCACTGCATCTTTTGGTGGTAATTGATTGTTCGATAAAAAACGTCTCACGTTACTATAAGATGCATTATCTACATCTATAGAAAATGTGGATAAAGGATTCTGAATTGCATTTTTAAAGTCGTTTTCGTAAATACGATCATATTCCTCTGTGTTGTGTTCTAGAACAACTTCTTCCTCAGTTGCTTCGTATAATTCTACTGCTTCAATTTCGTATAGGTCATTTTTTGCTTTTCCTGAATGTACTTCGCATGCGTTGTTTAGCAATAGTATTGACAATACTACTGATAATTTAATTAGAAATTTAGATGATTTTGCCTTCATAATTTTATATTTTTAATCGTTATAAGAGCAAACCTATAATTCATTAACACCTATCTTTTGAAAAACACTTGTATATCTTTTGTAAACAGTTTACAACCTATATACAACTGGTTTTTAATCTCTTAAATTAATTTTGAATTTAGAAGAACAACATATTTTCTCTCAGCTAAAACTAGCCATAGCTTCAAAGTTTTTAGAAAACAATAGTGCTTCTAAAACAATTGAAGACTGGAAAGGAGATGATATTGTAGCTTTTCAGGAAGATTTATTTAGTAAAGTAAAAGCAAGAGTTAGCGAAAAATGGTTTTATACTTATATAAAGAATGAAGCCAAAAAATTACCCAGAATTGACATGCTCAACCTACTTAGCAATTATGTTGGCTATCAAAACTGGAATGATTTTAAAGCAAATCATAAAACCGCTTCGCAAACTAAGACTCATAAAAAAGCTTTCTCAAAATATCTGTGGTTACTTTTAATAGCGCCATGTGCATTGCTTGCTTTTTCTATTATTAACACGAGCTACAATTATGAATTTTGTTTTCACGATTCAATAAAAAATGAACCTATAAAAAGTATAATTTTAAATATTAAAGTTTTAAAAAATGGACAATCTCCAATACATCAACATACAGATTCTTTGGGTTGTTTTAATTATGAAGCTGATGAAAAAGAAATAAAGTTTATTGTAGAATCGCCTTATTACAAAACGGATACTATTGTAAGAAAACATAATTCTGGTAAAAACAAAATTATAAAACTAAAGACTGATGACTATGCTTTAATGCTGAATTACTACACCAATAAAAACATTAAAGAATGGAAAAAGCACAGAGAAAAACTAAATACTATTTTTAGTGATAATGCCGAAATATATCAGTTTTTTGAGAATAGTGATTTTGTAGAAATTTATTCTAAACAAGAGTTTATTCAGAAATTAACTATACCAACCCGAAGCTTAAAAGGGATGAAGATATTAGAGAAAAAGGAAATAGATGGAAAGATTGTTAAGCTAAAATTTATAATTAATTAAACATGAATTTAAAGCTAAAACATATCATATTATTTATAACAAGTATACTTTTTTCTGGTTGTGCCATGGAAACAAAAAAAGCAACAAGCGAAAGCTATGACATCATTGCAACTGAAGAAGTAGAAACTTTAGAAGAATATGTTACTGATGTCGAATATGAGTTTAATAATCAGCTTCTAAACCAAAAGTTACAAGACTTTTATGATCTGTTAGCCTTACAAAGCGAGCATCCTGAATTTAACAAGGAAGTAGCTGAGCAATTAAAAAACTTCACTAATGACTCCATCAACAAATTTAAAAATGATGATTTCTTCATCATAAAAAACATCAAACAAATAGATGTTGTTGTTTTTGTTAATGATAGCGTTCAGAAAATAAAGCTTTCTTATGACAAGGTATCCGACAAAACTAAAAGTACGGATACCATTAATGCGATTATAACTAAAAAACAGATTAAGGTAGATGATGAAACTTTAATTTCTAATAAGATTCAATTTTCTAAAGAATAGAAAATCTCTAATCTAATTTTTAACCATTATCATTTTAGACCTGCTATTCACTTTTAATAGATAAAAACCTGTAGCGTTAACATTAAATTTAATAGACGTAGTTCGTTCGAACGCACTAAAAGTACTATTCAGAACCTCTATCCTTCTGCCAGTAATGTCATAAATTTCTATAGATTCTGTACCATCAGTATTAGCAATAAAAACTTCACCATCGGTAACAGGGTTTGGATATATGCTTAATGAAACATCATAATCATCAATACCCAACGAACCATTAAAATACGGCACGGCAAAATTAAAAGTATCGTCTGCTATCTCATGCCCCATAAATCTTCCTGGAATATCATCAGCAGGTGGATGTATACCTCCCCAAATTCTACTTAAACTTGTTTGATCTGATGCATCTTTATAGGTTGCCCATTGCAGTACCACATCAACTGAAGGCCCTTCTTCAAACTCTAAAAACTCATTTGCTTTCGCAACAAACTCACCTAATCCTCCTGGAAAATATTCACTTCCTGTCATCATAGTCATTAATTCTGAGGCTGTTCTGGAAAATGTAGAATGACCAGACACGTAACCAGCAAAAGGTGGTGTTACAAAAGTTGGTCTTTGGTATGGGTACCAATCTTCCGCTAATATCCAGCCAACTCCTGCCTGATCCGTTTCTGTATCTCCTATAAAATCATGGCCTTTCCACGTGTATAATTTTATCTTTCCAACATGTTGATTAGCAAAACCAGCTAAAGGATCACCTGCTTCAACCACTTCTATATAACCATCTATCAATTCTATT
Organism: Winogradskyella poriferorum; assembly: GCF_036553625.1. NCBI lineage: Bacteria > Pseudomonadati > Bacteroidota > Flavobacteriia > Flavobacteriales > Flavobacteriaceae > Winogradskyella > Winogradskyella poriferorum. Next base: position 36,155 of record NZ_JAZHOU010000006.1, on the reverse strand, counting down.
CCACCAACGTGATAATTATCTAAAGTGTTATCTGTGCTTTGTCCACGCTCTGCCATAGAACGTATTGCAGAAATTGGTCTTATATAATCATACCAACCTTTTACACTCCATGCAGAAACAGCAGCATCATGCATACCTCCTCCTAATATAAAATAGGCTTTAACATCCCATTCTGTAGGGTCTAAAACATCTCCCTGGCCTTCAAATCGTCTTTCGAACATAGGATGGTCATTTACATAATTTAGTATAGAAAACCAATGTCCTGGCGGAGTCTCGGAATCTGGACCGTCTGCCCAAAACTCAGCAAGTACTCTGGTGTAATCTCCTCTAGGTACCATATTAACTTCGTAAGGGCTACCCGTTATTGGGTTTATTGTATATCCACTACTATTAAAACCACCATCGAAGAAGTTATAAAAGTTTGGATATTCTGTATAACTGGTTGGAAAAGTACTTATATCAACATTTCCTATGGAATTTGGTGAAATATCCCACATAACTCCATCGTTTTGATCTAGATGAGATTGCCATACAGACACCATAGAAAATCCCCATTTATAGGCGTCACTCGCTTCATTCTCTTCTGTTAGACTTATGTAAGGAGGATCCGAAGGATCATGAAACACTTGATAGTTATCTCCTTCTCTTTGATAAGTAACCATATCTGCGTCACTTAATGCAAAACCATAAACATTTCCCCATTCTGGACTTAAAAATGGAGGTACATTACTATCTATTATATTTCCACCCTGATCAATAAACGAATCTAAACCTAAAGGCTGCCAACGATTAGGGTCTTGAATAGGTGGATTATTATTATCATCTAATGCATAAGCCTGATTTGCCGGTTGGTAATAGGCATTGTCGTAACCTGTTGCTTCTCTAGACCCGTCTTGTAATCCATAATCTATAATAGACTGAGCAATAAAATTACCTAAAGCCGCAGCATCACCATCTTCGTACATTAGAGATGTATTATTAATATCGTAACCTAATCTATCCATTAACAAGTCAAATCTTGCTTGAGTTTCTTCTAGTCCTGGTGAATTTTGAAAACGATGTGTCATCAAACGATACATAGCATAACTAATAGCCTTACTTACAGATGTATCTAAGTCTTCATTTGGTGTGAAATCTTCTAAAACTGTGGTAAAACCATGAACTGTGTTTCCTACAAAGTATGGTACTGCAGTATCGTCATAAATTGCCCAAGCATCATACATTGCAACACTCGTATGAAACAAATTTCTTGCATGTACAGTTGGTCTGGCAAAATCATCTCTAATCGCTTCAAGTAAAGCTTCGTTCCACAATCTTGCTATAGAGACATTTGCTGGAAGATTATCAACACCCAATGCAATATCTATTACTACTTCTTGACTAGAGCATTGATCGTCTGCTTCTGTGATGGCCACCCTCCCAGATTCCTCTAAATGCCATCTTACAGTAATGGAATTTGTGCCTTGCCCACTTATTAATTCACCACCTGAAATAACCCAATTTGCTGTTGAACCTGCGGCAATATTGTAGGTATAAGTCTCTGTTCTTAAAAAAGAGGAACTCGTATTACCAACTATAGTTTGGGAAGGTAAATACACACAAGAACCATCATTTAAAGTAGCATTTGGATTGTAATTACAAGAAACAGGATCTGTACATCCATACACTTTTTGGCTAGGTGAAATATTCAAAATTTCTAGTCCACTACCTTCAGTTAACTTTACTGTTGTATTTGAAGATATGTTAGTATAATTTTCAACTAATCCTGAAGGCCATTCTACTTCTAAGCTAAGTACTTCGGTAGCATCATCTAAACCAAAGTGTAAGGCCTGCTGACTTTGGCTAAAAAAGCCAACACCTGTATAATAGCGTTTTAATACACCATTGGTGGTTGTTACCGTCAGTGTTGCACCAATAGCGTTTCTATTAGATGTTGTTCCCTCTAAGTAAACCTTAAACCAATTTGAAGTGATTTCTGTATCATCATAGTTTAAAAGTTTATTTTCATAGAATATGACTGAACCATCACTATTTGTAATTAATAAATCTGAATCACCATCATTATCATAATCAAAACTTACCACTGCTACACTTTCTGTAGTGTCATTTACACCTAACTCTACTGAAGCATTCTCAAACATTGCTTGCCCTTGACTATGAAGGTTTCTGTAATATACGTTTTGTGCTGCACCACTCACTGCATTACTATTAGCGATAAACAAATCTTCGTCACCATCTAAATCAAAGTCCGAGAATTGTGCTCCCCAAGACCAACCAGTACCAGAAATTCCATAGCCAGTTGAAACTTCAGAATAACTATTAGACCCATTATTTTGAAACAGTAAATTTTCATCTATTCCTGTATTAAAAACATCAAAATCTCCATCATTATCAAAATCGCTTATAGCAATACCTTTACCGTCAATCATATTAGATAACCCATAGGTAACGGCTTCTTCAGTAAACGAAGTACCATTTTGATTGATATATAAATAATTTACATCATTGGGATAATTGGTAACGATTAAATCCATCCAACCATCATTATTTATGTCAAAAGGTACTGAGGTATAACTATTGCTAGATGTTGTCTCTGTAAGACCTAATGTTGCAGTAACATCTGTAAATGTATTATTTCCATTATTTTTATATAAGGAGTTAGAACCACAATAACCCCAATCTGATATGTAGATATCTAATAGTCCGTCATTATCATAGTCAAACCAAGTTGCCCCAGCATTTATACAATCATTGGTTGCACCAAAACCAGAAATTTCGGTAACATTAGCAAAAGTTCCATTACCAAGGTTTCTCCATAATTGTACCTTTAAAGAATAGGTTAGAAACAAATCTGGAAAACCATCATTATTATAATCTCCCCAAGACGCACTGTATTTGTAGCCATTTTGCACTAATGAAGCTTGTACATTTTCTTCTGCAGTAAGCAAATCTACCAAACCTGAGGTTTCTGTAACATCAGTAAATGAACCATCATTGTTATTCTTATATAAACGACTATAGCTTGTGTCATCTTCAGAATTCTCTACTGCATTGGCTACAACAAAAATATCTAAATCGTTATCACCATCAAAGTCTGCAATAGCAACACCATTATTGTTTGCAAGACCATCCAAACCCACTATAGTTTCAACACGCTCAAAGTTTTGAGCGCCCAGTAAAAAATTAAAAAATAAGATGAATACAATGCCAAGTTTAGGTAACTTAGAACCAGGTAGTTTTTTATTCATATGTTTTTTTTCTAAATATAGAAATTACCTTAATATTTTAACAATTCTTTTAGATTTTTCATACTATTAAATGTTTTGGTCGCCTTTTTATGCAATTCATCCTTATAATCGTGAGCAGTAAAGCCAAAAACATCGAAACCACCTCTTAATGCTGCTTCGATTCCTACAAGACTATCTTCGATAACCAAACACTCTTCTATTTTAAAGCCCATTGTTTCACTTGCCCATAAAAACACGGAAGGATCGGGTTTCCATTTTTTAATAGTATAACAACTAAATATTGTTTTTTCCTGAAAAAAAGATGATAGACCTGTAAGCTCTAAATTGAGTTTTATTTTATCTACAGGACCACTTGAAGCAACACAGAAGGGAATTCTTAAATTTTGAAGAACATTTTTTACACCTTCAACAGGTTTAATCTCTTTTCTGAATCTTTTAAATGACTCTAACCGATATTGTTCTTCAAAATTATCTGGTAATTCTAGGGAAGTTAACTTAGAAATTTTATCAGTACATGCGTTAAAACTGTTGCCTTTAAAATACTGATAAGCATAATTTAAATCTATACTTGCACCATATGCATTTGCCAAATCCACCATAACTTGATTGCTTATTGGCTCACTATCTACAAGGACACCATCACAATCAAAAATAATGCATTTGTATTTATTCATTAAGGTGTAGAGTTAGAAACCTGAAGCACTTTGCCATTGTAGTATTTGTTCCCTTTTAAAGAAAAATCAGAAATATACTCTGCCATTTCTATAGCTGTTATTGGCGCTTGATAATCTGGAAAAGCCTCTTTAAGCATTTCTGTTTGCACAGCTCCCAAAGCCAGAACATTAAATTGAGGACCAGTTTCTTTATACTCTTCAGCGAGTAACTCTGTTAATGTTATTACTGCTCCTTTACTAGAGCTATAAGCTGAAAGCCCAGGGAATTTCATACTTCCTTGTATGCCTCCCATGCTACTGATAGTAACAACATGTCCATCTTGTTTCATAAAAGGCAGTACAATTCGAGTCATTTCTGACACACCAAATACATTTGTTCTATATACGTTTTCAAAATCTTGAAAAGTAGTTTCAGAAAAAGGTTTATTTAGTAGAGTACCTGCATTATTAATCAGGATATCTACATGCTTCCACTCTGATTTTATGAATTCTTCAACTTTTATATAGTCTTCACCATTACATAGATCAAATGCCAAAGATGTTATATTTTCAAAATGTAAATTATTAACGGGTTGTGCATTCCTTGACAAAGCCAATACATTATGTCCTTGATTGGCAAAAAGATGTACCATTTCAAAGCCTATACCTCTACTCGTTCCTGTTATAATTATATTTTTACTCTTCATTTAATACAACTTCTTTTGTATTAGAATTCATCATACCTTCTAAAGCAGGTATCATTTTATTGATAAAATTGGCCATATGCTCATAATCCATTTTATCAGCTTCATCATCTACGTGATGGTAGTATTCAAAATTCGTAAAATCGAATGTTGAGATCGCATGCGCAGGAATATTCAATTCTTTGAAAAACGGAAAATTATCTGATCTATAAAACAACTGAAAGTCTTTTGCCTTTGGAAAAAAACCAATGATTTCTTCACCAGCATATTTATTAAGTGTAGGTGCAAAATTAGAGCGATCATAACCACTCATATAAGCCATTGCCTTATCTTGTGCTCTTGGCACTCCAATCATCTCAAAGTTTATCATGGTATATGCATTTAAACCTGCCTCCTTAAGTTTTGATGCTAGATGTGCAGAACCTTTAAGCCCCATTTCTTCAGCATCATATAACGTGATTAAAATACTTCGCTTATTACTTTTAGACTTAGAAAAATATCTTCCAAACTCCATTGCCGCAATAGTACCTGAGGCATCATCATTAGCACCATTTGCAATACTGTCTCCTTCTACAGTTTTTCCTTTTCCTATATGATCGTAATGACCTCCAAGTATTATAAATTCATTTTTTAGTTGATCATCAGTACCTTCAATCACGCCGACAATATTATAACCATCTATTTCACCTAATTTAAAGCTATCTCTATAGGTTTCAAAATATGGTTTTATTCCATTCTTTTTAAAGTAGTTTTCAATATAAACAGCGGCTTTTTCAATACCCTTACTTCCTGTTGCTCTACCTCCTAATTCATCTGAAGCCAAATAATCCATGCTCACTTTTACATCTTGCGACGTTATGGTAATTTTCTCCACAGCATCTTCTTTACCCACAGAGGTGTTTTGCTTTGTACCACATGCTGTTACTAACAACAAACCAAGTACAGATAATACATATTTCATACTAATTTTGATTTGAGTTTAAAGATAAAAAAACCTATCCCAAAAAAAATTCGAAACAGGTTTTTTAATATTATAAATATGATTAAGAACTAGTTCAACTTTTTATTGGCTTTTTTAGATAATCTATCGATTTTCTTATTCATATCCGTTATGAGCTCTTCTGTAGCACTCTCGCACATAGGTTGAATTTTTTCTGGTGTCATTACCGGAATACCACCAACCATTACAGCTTTCTTTTTTGAGCCTGCAATTTCGCTAAACTGAAAAATACTCTTATTATCTTTTGAAAATAAATCTAAACTTACTCTTGCCTGAACACTGTAATAACCCAATTTACCGATTCCGGTTTTATTAAATTTATAACTTAATCTTACAAACATTACAGCATCAACACCAAGGGCATCTGCTATTGGTTCTAAGTTTTTTACTTCTAGCCTACTGCCAAAACTTTGAATTACTTTGTAGCCTTCTACAGCTTCAAAAGCTTCTTGATTTCCTAGATTCTTATAATCACCATACTCAGCTTCAAATTCTTTATATTCTGGAAGTGCTAGCACAGTTTCTTCTGATACTAATTCAAAATCAAACTCCCCAACATAATCATTAAAAAAAGCCTTATGAAAATCTTCTAATGGTTTACTTAAGTTAAAATTTGGATCATTACTCAAGTTTGTGTTTTTAGCTATAAAATCTGCAGAAGCATCTACTTCACTTAAATCTATAGTTTTATCAGCATAAAATGTTACAATCGCAACTTTCTTTTTTTGCGCATTACTTATCATAAACAATGATAAAAACGCAATAACAAATGTTATTTTTTTCATATCTGATTTCCTATTGATTATACCAGCATTGTTACCGGGTTTTCTATGTATCCTTTTAATGTTTGCAGGAATTGTGCGCCAGTAGCACCATCTACGGTTCTATGATCACATGCCATAGTTAACTTCATTGTGTTACCTGGTACAACTTGTCCGTTTTTAACAACTGGTTTTGAAACAATTGATCCAACAGATAATATAGCTGAGTTTGGCTGGTTGATAATAGATGTAAAACTCTCAATACCAAACATACCTAAGTTAGAAATCGTAAAGGTACTGCCTTCCATCTCATCTAAAGTCAGCTTCTTATTTCTTGCTTTACCAGCATACTCTTTTACCGCAGCACCAATTTGAGTTAAGCTTTGCTCGTTAGCAAATTTCACAACAGGCACCACCAAACCGTCCGGTACTGCTACAGCCACACCAATATGTACATGGTTGTTTAACTTCATTCTATCATCAAACCATTGAGAATTTACTTGTGGATGCTGCTTTAATGCTAACGCACAAGCTTTTACAATCATATCGTTATAAGATATCTTTGTATCTGGTAAAGAATTGTACTGAGCTCTAAACGCAATTGCATTTTCCATATCAAACTCCACATTTAAATAGTAATGTGGTGCCGTAAACTTAGACTTCGCTAAATTCTTAGCAATAGCCTTACGCATGTTAGAGTTTGGTACTTCATCAAAATCTTCTGTACCAGTCGGTACAAATTTTCCAACCGAAGCCGAAGCTTGCGATGGTGTAAAGTTCTCAATATCTCTTTTTACAATTCTGCCATTTTCACCTGATCCTTTTACCTGAGATAGATTAATACCTTTCTCTTCAGCCATTTTTTTAGCTAAAGGTGAAGCAAAAATTCTTCCACCTGATGCAGAAACACTTGCTGCTGGTGTACTAGTAGCTGTTGTCTTTGCTTCTACTTTCTTAGGCTCTTCTTTCTTTTCTTCTTTAGGAGCTGCTTTAGTTTCGGTCTTAGGCTCTGATTTAGATCCTGATCCACCAACTTTAAAGTTTTTTGCCACACCAGACACATCAGTTCCAGCAGGACCAATAATAGCTAATAAAGCATCTACTTTTGCAGATTCACCTTCTTCTAAACCAATATGTAAAAGGGTTCCTGATTGAAAAGATTCAAACTCCATAGTAGCTTTATCAGTTTCAATTTCAGCAAGGATGTCACCTTCTTCTACCTCATCACCAACTTTCTTTAACCATGTTGCCACGGTTCCTTCTTCCATTGTATCACTTAAACGAGGCATCGTTACAACAGTAACGCCTTCCGGCAATTCTTCTGAACTTTCAGCTTCTGCTGTGTCTTCTTTTTTATCTTCAGTGTTTTCTTCAGACTTAGTTTCTTCTTTGGCTGAAGAACTTCCATTTAATAAATCCGAAATATCTTCTCCTTCTTCACCAATAATAGCTAAAAGCGAATCTACTTTAGCCGTTTCACCTTCTTGAATACCAATATGAAGTAATGTTCCTTCATTAAAAGACTCAAACTCCATTGTAGCCTTATCAGTTTCAATTTCAGCTAAAATATCTCCTTCTTCAACCTTGTCGCCTACTTGCTTTAACCAAGTTGCAACTGTTCCTTCTTCCATTGTATCGCTTAAACGCGGCATATTTATTACTTCTGCCATAGCTTATAATTTGTGTTGAATAAATGGGTAATCTTCTTGTTCGTACACTGCGTCGTACATTACATTTTTATCTGGATATGGAGATTCTTCAGCGAATTTCTCACACTCAGACACTAGACTTTTTACACGCTTATCAATTACCTTAATCTCTTCTTCTGTAGCGTATTTTTCTTCTAGTATAATATCTTTTACCTGAGTAATAGGATCTATCTTTTTATACTCTTCTACTTCATCTTTTGTTCTGTAGTGCTGAGCATCAGACATTGAGTGACCTCTATATCTATATGTTTTTACTTCTAAGAATGATGGTCCACCTCCTTTTCTTGCTCGTTGAATTGCTTCATCAAAAGCTTCGGCCACTTTAATAGGATTCATTCCGTCTACTGGACCTGATGGCATTTCATAACCTAGACCCAGCTTCCAAATGTCTGTATGGTTTGCTGTGCGTTCTACAGAAGTTCCCATGGCATAACCATTGTTTTCACAAACGAATACTACAGGCAAATTCCATAACATTGCTAGGTTGAATGTTTCGTGCAAAGATCCTTGTCTTGCAGCACCATCACCAAAACAACAAATAGTCACAGCATCACTACCATGATATTTATCTCCAAATGCAATACCAGCTCCTAATGGAATTTGGCCACCAACAATACCATGACCTCCATAAAAACGGTGTTCTTTAGAGAAAATATGCATAGAACCACCTAAACCTTGTGATGTTCCTGTAGCTTTACCATACAACTCAGCCATAACACGTTTTGGATCTACTCCCATTCCTATTGGCTGAACATGATTACGATAAGCAGTAATCATTTTGTCTTTAGTTAAATCCATTGCATGAAGTGCTCCTGCTAATACAGCCTCTTGACCATTGTATAAGTGAAGAAATCCTCTTACTTTTTGTTGAATATATACTGCGGCAAGTTTATCCTCAAACTTTCGCCAAAATAACATATCCTCGTACCATTTAAGGTAAACTTCTTTGGTGATTTTTTGCATTTTTTGATTCGTTCTATTTAATCCGAATAACAAAAATAACATATTAGTTAGTAACCAAAAAACTGAAAATTGTAAAATTTGTTACGAAATCGTTATAGGAAACCTCTATCGAATGCAAGAGGTAATAAATTTGACAGCGAGTTAGATTTTATAACCTTCCCTGTAGCGCCCATAAAGTAAATTTCTATTGGCTGCTCTTGTTTAATCTCATATTCTGAAATAGCCTGTCTACAAGCTCCACATGGTGGAATCGGAGAATCTGTAATTTGATTTTGAGATGATGCCGTTATTGCCATTTTTAAAATCTTAGAGGCAGGGTGCTTTGCGCCAGCATAATAAATAGCTGTACGTTCTGCACACAACCCTGAAGGGTAAGAAGCATTCTCTTGATTACTTCCTATTATCACTTCTTTATTATCTAAAAGGATTGCAGCACCAACTTTAAATTTTGAGTAAGGAGCATATGCTTTTTCTCTAGTTTGAATAGCAGATTGCATTAATTGCTGAATATCATCTGGAAGTTCACTCAAGTCTTCGTAAACTGTAAACATTGATTCAATCTTAACTTCCTTCATACTCAAAATCTTTTGTAGACAAAAAAACTATTGCTTTTGAAACAATAGTTTTTGAAAATCTTTTTACTTATATATTCTAATATTCGTCATACTCACCAGCACCAAAATTAAATGTCAGTGAAAAACGCAATGTATTTTCTAACGGACTCTGTATCCTTGATGCTGAAAATAAATATGATAAATCGATATTTATTGTAGTGTATTTAAAACCAGCACCTAATGCAAAAAACTTACGAGCACCTTTATCTTCTGCTTCATTAAAATAACCTGCTCTTAAGGCAAAATTTTCTTGATACGTATACTCAGCACCTAATGCCCAAGTAAATTCTCTAAGCTCTTCACTAAAACCTCCTGGTGCATCACCAAAGGATTGAAAAACTCCATTTAAGAAACTAACATCATTATCTTGTCCTTCAATTATAACATCCTCTTGCGATGCCGCTTCTTGCTCTTCAGTTTGAAAATCGCCATCAGCCTCATTAAAAATGCCGTCTCCATTTGCATCTGTAAAAACTATTCTATCACCTAATTTTGGAGGTGTTGGCACTAATAATTTAGAAACTTCTGCCGTTACTCCTAATTTACTGTACTCATCGAAAATAAAATCGAAACCAGCACCTAATCTTAAATTAGTCGGCTGAAAATTTTCTCTACCACCATCATCATATTTGAATTTAGGTCCTAAGTTTTGAATTGCAAAACCTGCTCTCCAACGACCGTTGAAATCATTATAAGCCTCTTCCTCACTCTGATAATACCCAGTGATATCTGCTCCAAAAGTACTTGCAGAATCAGCATTAGGGTCTACTTGAGCAATTCTTAAATCTGACCTCATGTATCTTACAGCAACAGCCATAGAAAATTGATCAGCAAGTCTTAAAGTATAAGCCACATCAGCTGTAAATTCATTAGGCTTTACATTAAACCCAGGATCATTTTCACTTTGAGTTAAGAGAATATCTCCATAGCTAAAATATTTAAAACTCGCTGAGAAAGCACTATATTCATTTAGTCTATTAAAGTAAGTAACATATCCTAAAGAAATGTCATTAACAAGCTTACTCAAATAAGGAGTATAACTTAAACTTATTCCTGATTTAGCCTCTGAAAACGCATATTTTGCAGGATTCCATTGTTGCGAATATGCATCTACAGACGTTGCCACACCGATATCTCCCATAGCGGCAGATCTTGCATCAGGAGCTATAAGCATAAAAGGTAGTCCTGTTGTTATTACTCTACTATCAGTATCATTGGGTATTATTTGTACTGCATCTTGTGCAAATGCTAGACTTAATGTTACAAAAGCGATAAGGGTTATTGTGTATTTCTTCATGTTCATAATTAGGTTATTAGTACTAATTACTTAGCACTAATTCGTTAGCAAATATAATTTATTATTATAGTATGACAAGTTTTTGAATTTTTTCAACTTGCTTATTTAAACGGCTAGATTTCACTTTTAGTTTATAGACATAGACTCCTTTTCCGATTTTATCGCCAAAATCGTCTCTTCCATCCCATACAATACTACGTGATAATGATGATGAACCACTACCACAGCACTCATCTGCACTTGTTTGACCATTTATGGTTCTTACTAGTTTTCCTGATACTGTGAATATTTGAACAGAAACATCTAAAGGCTCAGAACTATTATGATTAAACCAAAACTCTGTATAATTAACAAATGGGTTTGGATAATTAAGTACATTTTTAACAACTAATTCCTCATCCTTATCAAAGACAGTAAACTGAATTTCAGTTGATGAAGAGTTATTATAAACATCCCAAGCTTTTAACGTTAGCGTATGTAAGCCTGGTTCTAAATCTCTGAATGGGTATGTAACTGTGCCGTTTGTATAGTCATCAACATCTGCCTGATAATAATCATTTAACACTATAGGATTTGTCTCATCTCCATCAATAATTGCCGTAATATCGTGACCTATACCACTTGCTGTATTAATACCATTATCATCTTGAAGTTTTGCCAGTAAACTTGGAGACTCATTTGTAACTCCTCCTGAAACAAAATTTTCGTCATTCATATATAAATTGATTACTGGACCAATATTATCTTCTGGTGCATCTTCATTAATGCCACCAACTTTGATATCAAAATTTGCACCTGTTTGATCAGATAATCCGTTATCTGTTTGAGCATAAAAGCTAACTTTTCCATTACCTACTGGAATACCAATATCTCTTGGCACGACAAAATCGAACTCAAACTGTCCATTTTCTACCGTTGCTTGACCTTTAAAAATGACTTCACCTAATGTGATAAAATCTAAAATTATTGGACCATTATTATCTGTAACACCATCATTAGCTAAGGTCTGTCTATCTATTTGTTTATCAAAAATAGTAGCCGTTAGTGTACCATTATAATTTGATAATAGATTACCGTTAATATCTACAACTTCACCAGCCATCTTTGTGTAACTTAGAGCCTTTAACGTGTCAATAGGCTGTGTAATATCTACATCGTTAACTTTAGTTAATTTAATATCTGGTTTTGGAAATGCCAGTTTCATTGCAGGATCGCCTATCAGAAATATTAATCGTTTCTGAGTAATCCCAGCAATACTATTGTCTATTTTTGTTCTTCTTAATACTTCAGCTACCGAAGGGTATTCATTGTTGTTAAAAGCAAATAAATAATCATTAAACACTTCATTATAAGATACTCCAACAGTAACAAAAATTTGCCGTGTAGAAGTAACAAGTCCTATTGCACCACCATTTTTATTCCAAAAAGTAAACTCACCTGCTGTATCTCTGTTTGGATCATCAAACTTGGTATATTCGCAAGTTATTGTTACAAATAAATTAAACTTACAGATATTGTTAACTTCCTGAGCGTCGAACTTATCGAAAATACGCTCCTTTGCTAAACCATCCTCACCACCATGCCCAAAATAATTAACCACTAAAGCTCCAACTTCAATGACGTCTTTAATGGCTTTGTTTACCTTAGGGTAACGATTACCTGCGGCAGAAGATTCTTGTTCAAAAGCATCGGCATGAATTTTTATAACATTCATAAAAGGATTTTCTGCTTTTATTTCCTCTCCAATGCCATCGGTTGTTTCTTGCAGAATTCTTTCCCATTGCGCATCGACATCATCAGAAATAAGCAATACATTATTTCTCCAATTTCCATAAGCTTCAGGTTGATAATAGGCTTCTATTTTATCTACCATCTCCTTGGCGCGTTGCAGGTCTTCAGCTAAAATTCGCCCAACTGCGATATCCATTCTATCACTATTGCTCATTGAACCTTCATCGTTATCTAACATGGCATAAAAATCATCAGACACAAAAGAGCTTGTTAGATTAAAGCTCGATGTAGAATACCAAGAAGGCACCAAATTGGTATTATTATTCACTCTGTCTTTATAATCATAGGAACCCTCACCAAATAAGCATACATATTTTAACCTATTGCTCGGCACACTAGCATTGTCGTAAACATATTTTATAAAATTTCTTAAGGCTGCTATGTCTTGACTCCCAGAACTAAACTCATTATAAATAGTTTGAAGATCTACAACCTTAACATTAAGGTTATATTGATTTCTGTTAATTTGAGCCAAACGTTCTGCTTGAGACATAAGTTCTGCAGGTGTTAGTATAATGTAATCCACATCTTCAAAAGCACCTTGGTTATTGAGAAATATTGTCCCTTTTAAATTCTGATTTGCTACACTAGATCTCGATTCTTTTTTTGGTTGTAATGCGTTTGAAGTAGAAAAAGCGATATAAGTGCGTTCTTCACCTGAAACAGCCTTAAAACTTAAGTTGCTTAACCCTTCGGGATTTAAAGTGTTAGAAACATTAAACCTATCTGTTATATCCCATATTTCATGAACACCTGAAGCATTTGAAAGATTATACTGCACAATACCTGGTGTGGTTACTACATCATTGTTTTTAAATACTAATTGGTCACCAACATAGGCTAAATTTCTAGTAGCTTCTATATTTATGTAATCTAAATAGGCATTTGCAGACGGATTACCATTATTATTATAATCTAAGGTTACTCTTATTGCATCTGATGACATATTTAAATCACCTCCATAGGCATTTGCGGTACCCAACACAGATCCAGGAGTAATAACACCCAAACCAAGACTAGAAATAAGGTTTCCGTTTATTGTAATGCCCATTGTAGTACCATCGGTTTCTGAAACTGAACCTACTGCGATATCGAATCGTACAGGCTCACTAGTTACTAAATTCGGAAATTGAAAGTCATAAACACGCTGATTTTCAACACCAAAAGCATCACCAAACCAACGTCTACCTAATTTGGCTAAATTATGCTCATCTACTTCATAAAACTGATAATCTTGAAAGGTATTGATTTGTATATCTGCTGCTGCATCTATACTTGGCATTTGCTGAATTCTTTTACCGTTACCAGAACTAATATTTACATAATAATAGGTCTTGTCTGTGTATAAGTTTAAGTTTGTTTGACTCTCTTGGCTATATGTTTTAGGACCTTCACCATAAAATAAGATGTAATCATTATTATCAAAACTTCCATCATCTTCACCAACAAATTTTACAGCGTTTTCTACCAAATCAAAAGGATAATTAGCAGAATTTAATAATGGCAACATCCTTCCTCCATTACCATATATTTTAATATTTCGAGGATCTACAGAATTTGTATTTATTCCTAAACTGTTTAGAAATCCTTTTGACAACCGAAAAACACCAGACTCTTCTATATAAAACCTATACCACTCACCAGAACTTAGTACAGAATTTGTAATGTCTGATTTTGCTACAACCTGAGATCTATTAGCTGTAGTATTATAATTTATAGTGAAGGATTTAATCTTTTTATAAACACCTCTATCCTTAACAATAGGACTTATTTGAAAATAATAGCCGCGTTTGTCTCTTGCATTGGTGTTGTAAAAATTAAATTTTACCGAATTTGGAACAAGATTAGCACTTAAATTTTTAAGACTATTTTGAGTAATCGTTTCGTAAACAACATTAGATAAGGTTACCGAATTTTCATCTACAAAACCTCTGTCTGCATCCCATTGAGAAAAAAACATCAAACCATTTTTGTCGTCATAACTAAAATGTTTCTCATCAAATCCTGGGATAGTTATCTTACCATATTCTGTTTCTAAAACCTTATCACCATTCCATTCAATATTAAATTGTTTTTGTTGCCCAAAAGCGAACAAACCGAACATTATTAGAACAAAAACAGAGCAATTTTTCATTTAAATTTTTTATGATTTAAAAGCCTTATATTCTCAAAAGCAAATACCACTAACCTGATATTGTATAAAATACAGTTGAATAACGGTTAATTTATAGGCTTATTATGGTACTTCAATTTTTATTTCAAAAATACAACAATAATTTATTTTAGTAATCGTTATTAAAGAGCAAAACACATCGTTAAATCGACCAAAAATCCGTTATTGTGTTCAAAAAAAAGGATGAAATGCATATTTTTTTGAATTTTCAAGCAAAAAAAAGTTGTTGGTTTACCTTTAATTGTTATATTGCGGAACTAAAAATTCAACGAGCTTACTTAAACATATGGATATGAAAAATGTCTCAAACCTAAAATTTTTAATTGCACTGACGCTTTGCGCTAGTATTGTTAGTTGTAAACGTAACTCTAACTCAGGCAATGTAGATAGTGCTACAGGATGGAAAATCAACGATAAGAATGGTGGTTTTCAGTACAACACCAGCTTTAAAGAACAAGAAACACCTCCTGGTACAGCTTTTATTGAAGGCGGAACTTTTACAATGGGTAAAGTACAAGACGACCCAATGCACGATTGGAACAACACACCAAACCAACAGCATATCCAATCTTTTTATATGGATGAAGCCGAGGTTACTAACGTAAATTATCTTTATTACCTATACTATCTAAAAAGTGTATATCCACCAGACGATCCTAACTATGCTCTTATATATAAAGGAGCACTTCCTGATACTTTGGTATGGAGAAATCGTTTAGGTTATAACGAAATGATGACAGAAAACTATTTACGTCATCCTGGTTATGCTAATTATCCTGTTGTTGGTGTTAGCTGGATTCAAGCTGTTGAATATGCAAACTGGAGATCTAACCGTGTAGCTGAAATGTCATTACAAGATGCTGGTTACATTAAAAGAGATGCTCATTTAACAGACTTAAATGCAGAAAGTACTTTTGATGTAGATACATATATCAACGCACCAACTGAAACATATGGTGGTAATTCTGAAGTTTTAGAAGGTGGTAAAAGAAGACAACAAACTGATGCTGACGGTAACCCAATTAACGTTTACGCAAATAGAGAAACTGGATTAATTCCTGTAAAATACAGACTTCCAACTGAAGCAGAGTGGGAATATGCCGCTTTAGGTATGAGTGAATTAAGAAGCTATAACGTTTATAGAGGACGTAAAAAATATCCTTGGGATGGACAATATACAAGATCTGGTAAGCGAGTAAATCGTGGTGATCAGTTAGCAAACTTTAAGCAAGGTAAAGGTGACTATGGTGGAATTGCAGGATGGTCTGATGATGGTGCTGATATTACCGCTGAAGTAAAGTCTTACGAGCCTAACGACTATGGTCTTTATGATATGGCTGGTAACGTTGCAGAATGGGTAGCAGATGTTTATCGTCCTATCGTAGATGACGAGTTTAATGACTTTAACTACTATAGAGGTAATGTTTACACAAAGAATGCCTTGAATGAAGATGGTACCGTAAAAATTGTCGAAGTAGATGAAATAGTTTACGACACATTAAGTAACGGTAAAATAATAGCTCGTAATCTTCCAGGAGAAATTGCAAAAGTACCTGTTGATGATGAAGATACATACTTAAGAACTCAGTTTGACAAGAGTGACAACAGAAACTTTAGAGATGGAGACAAGCGCTCCTCGCGTTTATACAGAAATAGTTTTGATGAAGGTGATGACAGAGTTGATGTTACAGGAAAAATGTATAACTCACCTAAACATACTGTTGAAGTAGACTCAGCAAATGGCGGACTTATTAGACAATACGATAAGTCTAACAGCAGAACATCTTTAATCAATGATGAAGTAAGAGTTTATAAAGGTGGTTCTTGGAGAGATAGAGCATATTGGATAGATCCTGCTCAACGTCGTTACTTCCCACAAGATATGGCAACAGACTATATTGGGTTTAGATGTGCAGTTTCTCGAGTAGGTTCAAAATCTGTAAAATCTCAAAAGAAACGTAACTAAATTAGACATTAAATAATATTAAAAAAGTCCTGATAAATTTATCAGGACTTTTTTATTTTTAGGCTTATGGAAATAGCATCAATTTATAAAAAGTTTGAAGCCTGTGCTTCTGTATCTACAGATACCAGAAAGATTAATAAAAACGATATGTACTTCGCCTTAAAAGGCGCTAATTTTGACGGCAATAAGTTTGTAAATAAAGCATTTGAAAGTGGTGCAAAATACTGTGTGGTTGATGATAAAAATGCTGTAATAAATGACAGCTGCATATTAGTAGATGACGTTTTATCGACACTTCAAAGTTTGGCCAATTACCACAGAAAAACAATTAACACACCTATTATATCTCTCACAGGTAGCAATGGAAAAACAACAACGAAAGAATTGATTAGAGCAGTACTTTCAACAACATTCAAGGTTAATGCCACCAAAGGCAACCTCAACAACCACATAGGTGTTCCCCTTACCTTGTTATCATTTACAAAGGACTTAGATTTTGGCATTGTTGAAATGGGTGCCAACCATCAAAAAGAAATTGAATTTTTGTGTAACATTGCGGAACCCGATTTTGGATTAATCACAAATTTTGGAAAAGCACACCTTGAAGGATTTGGTGGGGAAGAAGGCGTTATTAAAGGTAAATCTGAATTGTATGATTATATAAAAGTAAATAAAAAAATCGCTTTTATAAACTCGGATGACACCAAACAAGTAAAGCAGATTAGTAATTATCAGAATATCATAACATTTGGGAAAGCTAAAGAAAACGACTGTACTGTTGAGTTTAAAAGTGCTGATCCATTTGTAAACTTAAACTATAAAAATATTGAAATTGAAAGTCAACTTATAGGAGATTATAATTATGGTAATATTGCTGTGGCAGTAGCAATTGGTCAACATTTTAATGTACCATCTGAAAATATTAAAAACGCAATAGAAAGTTACCAACCAAATAACAATCGCTCTGAAATTATTCATAGAGGCTCTACAAAAATTATTTTAGACGCATACAATGCCAACCCAACAAGTATGTTGGCTGCTCTTAAAAATCTAAAACAGCTCAATGCAGAACATAAATACCTTTTTCTTGGTGATATGTTTGAGCTAGGTAAAGAAGCTGAAAAAGAGCATCAAGCTATCGCCAATCTTACAGAAGACAATTTTGACGAAAACATCTTTCTGGTTGGTGAAAATTTCTATAAAACCACAACCAAATCATCAACTAAAAAATTCAAAAGTTTTGAAGATTTAAAGCCTCTTTTAAAAAGTTTAGATTTAAGCAATTCTACGATTTTAATTAAAGGGTCTAGAGGAATGGCTTTAGAACGGATCTTAGAATTCCTATAAAATTTAAAAATCCAAGTCAAGATCTTGGATTTACTCAATTTAAGTGGGTCATACTGGATTCGAACCAGTGACTTCTACCCTGTCAAGGTAACACTCTGAACCAACTGAGTTAATGACCCTTATATAAACAAAAAAAGTTCACATTTCAGTGAACTTTTGTGGGCGCGAAGGGATTCGAACCCCTGACCCCTTGGGTGTAAACCAAGTGCTCTGAACCAACTGAGCTACGCGCCCTAATTATTAGGACTGCAAAGATAGACTAGTTTTTAATATCTCAAAATATTTTTTTAAAAAAAATCAAATTATTTCTGCCACTACAAAAGTACTTCCGCCGACGTAAATTAAATCGTCCGTATTTGCATTTAGCTTTGCAGTATGTAGTGCTTCATTTACAGAAGAATAAGAATTACCTGTAAACCCTTTGTTAAGAAAATACTCCTTCAGGAATTCTTCATCTTGTCCACGCTGCACATTTGGTTTACAAAAGTAATATGAAGCTTGTTTTGGCAATAAGGATATAATTCCGTCTAAGTCTTTATCGCTTACCACTCCAAAAACAATATGTAGCTTATTGTAGGATTCAGCTTGCAATTGTTGCATTGTGTAACTTAAACCTTCCTTATTATGAGCTGTATCGCAAACAATTTTAGGTCGTCGCTGAAGAATTTGCCAACGTCCTTGTAATCCGGAATTTTTAACGACGTTAAGCAATCCTTTTTTTAAGTTTAAATTTGAAATATCGTAACCCAATTGCCTGAGCACTGTAACAGATTGTATAACCGTTTTTTTGTTGTGTTCTTGGTAAGAACCTTTTAAATCACTTTCTAAAACTTCTTCAACCAATTGATCTGCAAAATATATTTCGGAGTTTGTAGACTTTGCCTTAGATGAAAACACCTCTTTGGTTTCATCTTGTGTTTGGCCAATTACAACAGGTATATTCTGTTTTATAATTCCTGCTTTTTCACCTGCAATTTTTTCGAGTGTATCTCCTAAAAACTGCATATGATCAAAACCAATGTTGGTAATTACAGAGAGCTCTGGAGTAATGATATTTGTTGAATCTAATCGACCGCCTAAACCAACTTCGATAATGGCGACATCAACCTTTTGCTTTGCAAAATAATCGAAAGCCATACCAACAGTCATTTCAAAAAAAGACAAATTATTAGATTCTAAAAAAGTTTTATTTCGCTTTATAAAACCAATAACAAATTGCTTAGAAACGACTTGTCCATTTATCTTAATTCGTTCTCTAAAATCTTTTAAATGAGGTGATGTATAAAGCCCAACGTTATAACCTGCTTCCTGAAGTATGGACGCCAACATATGGCTTGTAGAGCCTTTTCCGTTAGTACCACCAACATGAATAGATTTAAAATGTTGTTCTGGATGATTTAGGTGTGCTGAAAGTTTTAGCGTATTAGATAAATCTTTTTTAAAAGCAGAGTTACCCTTGTTTTGATACATTGGCAGTTGTTGAAACATCCAATTAACTGTATCAGTATATTTCATTGATTATTTATTGACCGATATCAAAGTTAATACTCACAAAACCTACCTGAGTAGCAGGTGCGTTTGAATCTGCTGGCCATTTGTGAGACATTGCGATTTTTTTAGCTGGTTCTAACAAACATGGTGCTGTATTAGTCGTACCTCTAATTCCTGGAGTAGCTTTAACAACTTTTCCTTGTCTGTTAACTTCTATTCTTACGACAACTAAACCATATTCGTTACAATCTTGCTTGTAAATTTGACGAGAAGGTTTTCCTCGACCACCAAGTCCATAACCAACTCCTCCTTTTCCTGGTCCTGAACCACCAAAATAACTAGGTGCATAAGGGTCGCCATCTAACTGTCCTTTATTTCCTCCTACGTTATCATCTCCTTCACCTCCATCGTCATTACCTTTTGAGTTTTTTACACCTCCAATAAGATTATCAAGATTTTTTACTTTCTCCGCTTCTTCACGTTTTTTGCGTTCTTCAGCTTCACGTTTTTCTTTTGCGATTCGTTCTGCTTCGGCTTTGGCCTTTGCTTCTGCATCTGCTTTAGCTTTAGCCTCAGCTTCCTTTTGTTTTTTTATGGCAATAGCTTCGGCTTCTTCTTGTGTTAAAACATCTTCTGCTTTTGGTGTAGATTCTGCTGGCTCAGTAGGTGTTACTTCAGCTTCTTGTGGCTGAGACTCTTCAACAACTTCTTCTGTAACAGCTTCTCTGGGTTGACTTAGTGGTTTGCTACCACTACCAACATCTGTAGTTCCAAAATTAACAGCAACACCATATTCTTCTGGTGGATCTAAATATTGCGGACCAACAAAAAACAACAACAAAAACAACAACAGAGCAATAAGAACTGTTATCCTAGCTGCATTACGTTGATGTATGGTCTCTAAATATTTCACTTTACTCTGGTACTTTCAATTCTATTATGGCATTTCAAAAATAATGCCGCTAATTAGATTTTACTGCTAAAGTAGATTTTATCTTATTTCTATTAGCAATATCCATAATGTAAACAACATGCTTTAGATCAACATTTTCGTCTGAACGTATTGTTATAGTTCTAGAATCTGAATTTCCTAATTTAGATAACACTTCAGTCTCTAACTGACTTTTAGGCACTTGCTTCATATCTACAAAATACTGAAGATCTTTGTTTACACTTACAGATACGTTTTTAGTTTGAGTTGTTTTACTAGTTGAACTCGGTAATAACAAATCTATTGCTTCAGCAGAAACCAATGTCGATGCTATCATAAAGAATATTAACAACAAGAATACAATATCTGTCATAGACGACATATTGAATTCTGGTGTTACTTTATTTCTTCCTCTAATATTCATAATTAGATTGGTTCGTTTAAGTGATCTAAAAACTCTACAGAGTTAGCTTCCATTTGGTACACAACTTTGTTGGTTCTTACCACCAAGTGATTGTACGCTACATAAGCAACAATACCAACTATTAATCCACCTACTGTAGTTGTCATTGCTGTATATAGTCCATCTGCTAAAGATTTAATATCTATTGAACCACCTGAGTTGGCAATTTCAAAAATTGATAAAATCATACCTATTACAGTTCCTAAAAACCCTATCATAGGTGCCACTCCAGAAATTGTTGCTAGTATACTAACATGCTTTTCTAGGCTATAAATCTCTAATCTACCAGCGTTCTCAATGGCTGTATTTATATCTTCTAAAGGCTTACCAATTCTGGTAATACCCTTACCTATTAATCGAGATACTGGTGAATTTTGCTGCGCACACAACATCTGAGCAGAGTCTATCTTACCATTACTCACATGGTCTTTAATTTGATTCATAAAGTTTGAATCTACTTTTGAAGCTGCTTTGATGGCAAAAATTCTTTCAAAATAAATATATGTTGCAGCAATAAGAAGTATAAATAACACAAGGATAATTACAATTCCTGAAGGTCCTCCACTTGTAATTAGCTCTATAATAGAAAGCGTTTTTTCTACTTGTTCGCCTGAGGTTCCATCAGCTAAAACTTCTACACCATCTTGAATATTACTTAGTAATATCATATAATAAATTTTAAGTTATTTAAGTTGTTGTTAAATATAACGCTAAGTTTTTAACTTAAGTATATTAAAAAACTACTCTTGTTACCATAAAGGCTGCGGCACCTGCTAAAAATCCAATAAGTGCTAACCAAGAAATTTTCTTTAAATACCAGAAAAAGTCAATCTTTTCCATACCCATTGCTACAACACCAGCCGCAGAACCAATAATTAACATACTACCACCAGTACCTGCAGAATATGCTATAAAGTGCCATAATTCGTTATCCATTGGTTCAGAAAACATTCCTAAACTAGCTGCAACTAAAGGTACGTTGTCGATTACTGCCGAGCCAACACCTAGTAATAATACTACTAAGTCTGACACTCCCTCTCCATGATATTCTGTACCTAGCATTGGCATAGAGTTCTGTAAACTATCTGCAAAACCAAATAAAATTCCTAGCGACTCTAAAGCTGCAACTGCCATTAATATTCCTAAGAAGAATAAGATACTTGGCAATTCTATTTTAGAAAGTGAGTAATGCACAGGACTATGGCTTGCGTGCGAATCATGTTCCGATGTTTCTGCTGATGAAATTGCAAACTTAGAATTACTGTATACTTCTGCAAAAATAGCCACCACACCAAGCGAAAGCATCATACCTACATATGGAGGTAAATGCGTAATTACTTTAAAAACTGGAACAAATATAATTGCACCTAGGCCTAAGAATAACATAGTAGAACTAAACTTATTCTTTGGTTTATTATCCTCTTCTTGTAATTCTACTGTACCCTTAAATGCAGGAAGTAAGGACGCTATAAAAGTTGGCACTGCCATACATAATACAGAAGGTATAAACAAATATGAGAATAACTTACCTGTAGATACCTTATCTCCTATCCAAAGCATTGTTGTTGTAACATCTCCGATAGGTGACCATGCACCACCTGCATTTGCGGCAATAATAATTAAACCTGCAAACCAAATTCTTACGTCTCTGTCTTTTACAATTTTTTGTAATATTGAAATTAAAACAATTGTAGCTGTTAGGTTATCTATAATAGCTGATAAGATAAAAGCTAAAATTGAAAACATCCATAGTAACTTCTTTCTACTGTTGAAGTTTACTGCTGACTTAATCGTTGAGAAACCATCAAAATAATCTATGATTTCAACTATGGTCATTGCTCCTAGAAGGAACACCAAAATCTCAGCTGTTTTGCCTAAATGATGAAGTAAAGTCTCTTCCATAAGATGCATTTTATCTTCATGATTTAAGAGACCAAAATTTTCCATTAGACTATGTTTGGCAGAATCAAACCACTGCGTAAAATCATCAATTCCAAGAGATATTAATGCCCAACTTATAGCCATCATTACAAGGGCTGGGATTAGTTTATCTATTTTAATATTATGCTCTAACGTAATGGCTAAGTAACCAAATACAAATACGAGAATTATTACGGTTTCCATATATTAAGGGATATGTTTATATTAATTGTCTTAGTGCAATTTCAAATGCGGTTTCACTAATTCCGACTCCAGTAGGGTTGTTATCTTTAACTTCTTTAAGGGCTTTTTTAATAACATCTGAAGTGTCATTAAAAATTGCTTCGTCTGTCATTAAAACCTTGCGTTCCATAAAATAAGCAAATACCCTTGCCATTCCACAATTAGAAATAAAATCAGGAATTAAGCTTACTTTTTGGTCTGTATGTTCCATTATTGGACCAAAGAAAATCTCTTTGTCAGCAAAAGGTACATTTGCGCCACAGGTTATAACTTCAAGACCAGTATCTATCATCTTGTCAATCTGCTCTTTTGTTACCAATCTAGATGCAGCACATGGTGCAAATATTTCAGTCTCTAATGACCATATTTTTTGATTGATTTCATCAAATGGAATAAGGCTATCAGCCACAAGTGTATTACCATTTTTGTTAAGATAAAGATTGGTAATTTCTTCAAAAGAGAAACCTTCTTCTCTAATAAGACCACCTACTCTATCTATAATACCAACAACTTTAGCTCCCATTTGCGCAAAATAAAATGCAGCAGCAGCACCAACATTACCAAACCCTTGAACTACCACACGTTTTCCTTTTATAGAGTTTCCATCTATATCATAAAAATGTTTGGCAGCAACGGCAACACCATATCCAGTAATCATGTCTGCTACTGTATATTTTCTAGACACATCTGGAGAATATTCAGGATTTTCAATAACCTTTATTACCCCTTGTCTTAACTGACCTATTCTGTTGATTTTATCTGCTTGGGTTGGCTTAAAATGGCCTTCAAAAACACCTTCTTGTGGATGCCATACACCACTTTCTTCTGTAATAGGAATAACTTCGTGTATTTCATCTACATTAAGATCTCCACCTGTTCCGTAGTAACTTTTTAACAAAGGTGAAACCGCTGCATACCAACGTTCTAAAACACCTTTTTTTCTAGGATCTTGCGGGTCAAAGTTTATTCCAGATTTTGCTCCTCCAATTGCCGGACCAGATACTGTAAATTTAACTTCCATAGTTTTAGCTAAAGATAGAACCTCATTCATATCTAAGCCTTTACGCATTCTGGTTCCGCCTCCAGCAGCACCTCCTCTTAATGAATTTATAACCGTCCAGCCTTCTGCCTCGGTTTCTGGATCGTTCCAATGGAACACTATTTCTGGGGATTTATCTTCGTACTTCTGAAGTAACTCTTTTATCAATTTTAGTAAGTTTTTATTTGTAACAAATATAAAAAACTAAAAACCCTAAAAAGTGAATTAAATATTAATTTTAAGATTTAGGATTTAAAATTTTTCCTGAAGAATGATCTTGCTTTGCTCCTGTAACGCTTTTAAGGCAGTTAACTTCATTTCTAACTCTAAGAATACCCAATAGGCCAAATACTAGAGCCTCCTTAAATTCAATTATTTGGCTATCAGGAATTATAATTTTAGACTTCGTTTTTAATTTAAGTCGTTCTATTAAAAAATCATTGTAAGCTCCTCCGCCTGTAATGAGTATACTTTTTGCTTCATCTTTTAAAACTAAAGCTATTTGTATCGAAATATGTTCAGTAAAAGTTCTTAGTATATCTTCGGTCTTAAGCTCTAATCTATCAATAATAGGAAAGACATGTGTTTTCACCCATTCTAAGCCTAACGATTTTGGCGCAGATTGTTTATAAAATTCGAGTTGATTTAATTGGTTTAACAAGCCTTCGTGTACTTTTCCGCACGACGCAATTTTTCCGCGATCATCATATTCTAAGTTAATTTTTGAAACAAAATGATTAATCACAATATTAACTGGGCAAATATCGAAAGCTATTCGTTTTTCATTTTCTTCAAATGAGACATTGGCAAACCCACCTAAATTCAAACAATAATCATAGTTATAAAAAAGCAACCTATCACCTATTGGCACTAACGGAGCGCCTTGTCCACCGAATTCAACATCTTGTACTCTAAAATCGCAAATAACTTTTTGTTGTAATTTATCTGCTAAAACCGTTCTATTTCCTATTTGATAAGTAAGCTTGTTTTCGGGTTGATGAAGTGCTGTATGTCCATGGGAAGACACAAAGTCTATCTCATTAAGGTTGTACTTAGCTATGAAAGTCTTTATTACGTTCGCCAAATACTTGGAATAAGCGATATCTAATTCTCTTAATTCTTCAAGAGATTTGTTTACAAGATTGCTTAAATCAGTTTTCCATTTGGTTGAGTATTTTAGAGTTTCCGCATGATGAATTTTGAAGCTCCAATCCTTATGAAAATTATAAACTGCATAAATAATATCTATACCATCTAATGAGGTACCAGACATTACAGCTACAACTTTATATTCAGTTTTTATCATATTAGTAAAAATAATATTACTTATTGAAAATACAGCAAGAAAGCGTTATCTTTGCATGAATTTTTTAACAAATCAATAATTAATTTACTATATGGATTTTAGCTTAACTGAAGAACATTTAATGATTCGTGATGCTGCCAGAGATTTTGCTCAAACAGAATTACTTCCTGGTGTTATAGAACGTGATAATACACAAACTTTTCCGGACGAATTAGTTCGTAAAATGGGCGAATTAGGATTTATGGGAATTATGGTAGACCCAAAGTATGGTGGTAGTGGTATGGACGCTATTTCCTATGTATTAATTATGGAAGAGTTATCTAAAATCGATGCTTCTGCTTCGGTAATGGTATCTGTAAATAATTCTTTGGTTTGTTATGGTCTTGAGGCATTTGGTACTGAAGAGCAAAAACAAAAATACCTCACAAAACTAGCTACTGGAGAGCAAATTGGCGCTTTTTGTTTAAGTGAACCTGAAGCAGGTAGTGACGCAACATCGCAAAGAACAACTGCAATTGATATGGGTGATCATTATGTAATTAATGGTACAAAAAACTGGATTACCAATGGTGGTCGTTCTGATGTTTACTTGGTAATTGCGCAAACAGACAGAGAAAAAGGTCACAGAGGAATCAATGCATTTATTGTTGAAAAAGGCACTCCTGGTTTTGATATTGGTCCTAAAGAAGATAAGCTTGGTATTAGAGGAAGTGATACACATACACTTCAATTTAACGATGTTAAAGTACCAAAAGAAAACAGAATTGGTGAAGACGGATTTGGTTTTAAATTTGCAATGAAAACACTTTCTGGTGGACGTATTGGTATTGCTGCACAAGCTTTAGGTATTGCTTCTGGAGCTTACGAGTTAGCTTTAAAATACAGTAAAGAGCGTAAAGCTTTTGGTACCGAAATTTGTAACCACCAAGCTATTGCTTTTAAACTTGCAGATATGTATACTGAAATTGAAGCCGCACGTATGTTAGTAATGAAAGCTGCTTGGGATAAAGACCAAGGGAATAATTACGATATGTCTAGTGCTATGGCAAAATTATACGCTAGTAAAGTTGCAATGGAACAAACGGTTGAAGCTGTACAAATACATGGTGGAAATGGTTTTGTAAAAGAATACCACGTAGAGCGTTTAATGCGTGATGCAAAAATCACTCAGATTTATGAAGGTACTTCTGAAATCCAAAAGATTGTAATTTCTAGAGGTGTTATTAAAGAATAATATTTCAATTATATAAAATTGAAAAGGCTTCGCATATAATGTTGAAGCCTTTTTTATTGTCATAATCTAAAAACTATTTTATTGGCAATTCTAGAATTACCTTAGTGCCTTTTGGTTTATTGTTAGAATCTTTTAAATCTACAAAACGTAACGTAAATTTATTTTTAAAGTCCTTTACAAAATTGGTTAATCTTTCTTTTGTAAGATTTAAACCTAGGGATTTCCGCTTAATAACTTTATTCTCTTTTATATGTGCAGATTGCTCTCTGCCAATTCCATTGTCTATAATTTTAATTAAGACAAAATCGCTAGATTCTTTTGTTACCTCTATATCAATTTGCTTCTTCCCTTTTTTAGAAGACAGTCCGTGCCAAATAGAGTTTTCTATAAATGGCTGCAGAACTAATGACGGCAATCTTATAGAGTGCAAATCTATATCGTCATCAATATAAGTATTTAAAACTATCTCATTAGAAAAACGAATATTCTCTATACTAAAATATAATTCTATAGTTTCAATTTCTTCTGCTAATGAGACTTCTTTTGTTTTTGAAGCTTCTAATATCTTTCGAATTAATTTTGCGAATTTGTTTAGATAGAAAACAGCTTGCTTTTGCTCATTAGTTATAATATACTGCTTGATTGAGTTTAAAGAATTAAATACAAAATGAGGATTCATTTGACTTCTTAAAATATCTTGCTCTAAAGTTAAAATGTGTTTTTCGTTTTGAAGAAACCTCTGTCTGTATAGAATGTATGATATTATTATAATAAGAAAAAGCACTAGACAACTAGCCACAAGTATGTTTTTATTTTTGCGATAACGTAATTTTTCAATTTCTCTTTCTTGCTCAATAGACTTTAGCTTGTCACTTATCTTCTCAGTATCATATTTTATTATAATGTCATTTACATATTGAAAGTTTTTCTCTTTTCTTAATTCATCCGAAAAATCACGAGATAATTGTTCATATTCATAGGCTTTTTCGTAATCTCCCTCCTTTTCTGCCAACAACGCTAAATATCTATAATTCTCTTCTAAACTGCTTTTAAAGCTATATTCTGTTGCTAACTCTTCACTTTTATTTAAATAATATTTAGCCTTTTTGTAATTCTCCGTTTTTAAATAAGCCCATCCCAGACTAGAATAAACTCCTGTTAAATGAAATTTATCTCGTAAATCATTGGCTTCTTTTAAAATCGAAGTCATAAGCTCTATTGCTTCTTCATCCTTATTTTTTTTAATGAAAATGCCACCTATACTACTATTACAAATAACCTTTCCTAATTTAGAATTTATCTCAGTATTATACTCTAGAGATTTTTGGTAATACTCTAAGGCTTCGTCTAACTTACCTAGACCTTCTTTTGCATAGCCAATATTATGATAGTTTATGGCCAAGCCCAATTTGTTATCTACTTCTTTTTCAATCTTAAGAGATTTAGAAAAACGTTCAATAGCAATTTCAAATTGATCTAGAGCTAAATAAATATTACCCATACTGTTCAAAGAAACTGCAATACTTTTCTTTATTGACCCTGTCCTTGGATCAACTTTCTCTGCAATTGCAAGCGCTTCTTGATGATAGTCTAACGCTGTACGTATGGCATCTGTTCTACGGTATACAACACCAAGCATATTAAGACCAATAATATCTAGATCTGTATAGTTATTTGCTCTTGCTAAATTAACAGACTCGTTGTGGTAATTAATTGCCTTATCGTATTGTGAGGTGTTTCTGCAATATATACCCATTAAATTTGCAGCATAGGCTTGACCGAAAGTGTAATTTCTCTTCTGTGATTTCTTGTAGAAAGAATCAATTACAAGAGAATCATTTGAGAATGGCTTTAATAAATTATTTACAGCTTCATAATTCTGTACTTTAGCATTTATTAAGCTATCTATAACTTTCTCTTGCGCCTTTACATGACTCAAAGTAAGTATTGTGATTAACAAACCACACAAAAAAGTTGAGGGATGGTTTTTAAGTGTCATATTTTATTTAAAAACTCTTTTCTTTTCATTCTTGAGATGGGAATCTTATGGTTGCCCTCTAAAACAACATATCCATCAGACTTAACATACTCATTTATCTTATCAAGATTAACAATATAAGAGTTATGAATTCTAAAAAAATGGTTGTCGGGAAGTATTTGGTTAACCTCTTTTAACTTCTTAGTAAGTAATATTTTCTTAGAATTGCTAAGATAAAATGTACTATAATTTCCGTCTGACTCCGCAAACACTATGTCAGATATATTGAGAAATATTAGTTTTCCGTCAGTATTGACAGTAATTTTTTTATCACTTACTTGTTTACTATAATTCTCTAAAATGCGTTCTAATTTATCTGAAATAAGATTATTATTTTCAATTTGATTTCTAACTTTTTCTATAGCTATTGTAAGGTCATCTATATCAACTGGTTTTAAAAGATAATCTATAGCTTGTGCTTTTATTGCTTTTATGGCATACTCATCATATGCAGTAGTAATAATAACAGCAAAATCTTTTGATTCAATCTTATTTAAAAATTGAAAACCATCCATGGTAGGCATTTCTATATCAAGAAATATACAATCTATGTGATTATGCTTTATAAAGTCTAACGCTTTATTGGGCTCTGTAAATTTATCCAAAACCTCTATCTGATCACAAAAATTTTCTAATTCCCAAGCTAAACTATCTAGTGCTTTAGACTCATCATCAATAAGTATAGTTTTTAACATTTCTGTTCACTTTAAAAAATGTAATATAAATATACAGTTTTAATGACTGTTATATGGAAGATATATTATAACTGGTATAAAAAAATGTGCCTTTGGTTAAATTCTGAGATTAAAACTCTCGTATAGATTTAATCAAATTACCATTCATACAATTTTTATAACCAACTACACAAGCACATGGTTAGGTGATTTAAATAGGCTATAAATTTATCCTTAATTAACCAATAAATTAAATCATGAAACTACGTTTATTACTTATCCCCTTCTTGTTGTGTTTTTATTTTTCTAATGCTAATAATATTCAAGTTAACAATATATCTCTAGAGAATTTAAATGAAGTCTCTAATTGGGTACACGTAGAGTTTGATCTAGCTTGGGAAAACTCCTGGCGTATTAGTTCTGGCCCTTCTAATTGGGATGCTGCTTGGGTTTTTGTAAAGTATAGAGTAAATAACGGAGCATGGACTCACGGTATTGTAAGTCAAGCAAATTCTGTTGCTCCTGTTGGTGCTACAATGGATGTAACATCTGATGGTATGGGTGCGTTTATATATAGAGACGCTAATGGTAGTGGTGATGTAAACTTTCAAGACATCCAATTACGTTGGAATTTTGGTTCCACAGACACCGACGATATTATTGACATTCAAGTATTTGCTATAGAAATGGTATATGTTCCTGAAGGTGCTTTTTACTTAGGAGGAACTACAGGTAATGAATCTAATAAGTTTCATGCTGGAGGTTTTTCAACAAGTTCATCCTATCAGGTTACTTCTGAAAATGCCATCACTATTGCCAATACTTCTGGAAACTTGTATTATACTGGAGACAATGCGAGTGGTGGAGATCAATCCGGAACTTTAGGCGCTCAGTACCCTAAAGGATTTGGCGCCTTTTATTGTATGAAATATGAAGTAACAGAGTCTCAATGGCTAGGGTTCTTCAATAGTTTGACCGAAACTCAAAAAACAAATCGAGATTTAACCGATGCCAGTCACAAAAATAGTGATGGTGTTATAAGTCGAAATACTATTTCTTGGACAGGCGGTTCGGCAAGTGCTACCACTTCTGCACCAGACAGAGCTTGTAGCTACATTAGCCCAGGAGATATGAACGCATATATGGATTGGACAGGAATGCGCCCAATGACAGAGTTAGAATATGAAAAAGCATGTCGTGGCCCCGTTCTTCCAAAACCAGGTGAGTTTGCTTGGGGAAGTTCCAATATTGCTTCCAATGCATACACACTAGTAAACTCAGGTTTTTCAAGTGAACGAGTCTCAAATCCAGAAACCAATACAGGTAATGCAATTTATTCAGACACAAACGGAACCATCAGTGGTCCCTTACGTAATGGAGTCTTTGCTGCAAGTGCTGTAAACAACAATCGTGAAGAAACTGGTGGCACATATTACGGAATAATGGAAATGTCTGGTAACTTATATGAGCGTTGTGTTTCTGTAGGAACTTCCCAAGGAAGAAACTTTACAGGTGTACATGGAAATGGAATTATAAGCTCTACCGGAAACGGAACTGCCGTTAACTGGCCAAACAACTCTACCGGTGATGGATATAGTTATAGAGGTGGAAGTTGGTTAAATGGATCTGACTTTATTAGAGTTTCTGACAGATTTGACGGAGCATCAGTGATTGGAACTGGAAACAATCGTTTAGGGTTTAGAGCTGTTAGAACTGCACCATAAGATGAAAAAAAGAATTCTCTTTTTATTATTTACTATTTCCCTAATGTATAGTATACAAGTTGATGCACAGTTGTATGAAGGCTCTAATGGTGATGGATATACCGATAGATTAATATCATCCATTACACTCACAAATCTTTCTCTCGATATTTTATATGAAGGAAGTAATGGCGATGGGTTTTCGAGTAAACTACTGCCTGCAATTACTTTAAATAATACACCTTTAACTATATTATACGAAGGAGGTAATAGTGATGGGTTTGATAAAAAAATATTATCAGCAACTACATTAGATAATACTCAACTTATTGTATTATACGAGGGTAGTAATGGTGATGGTTTTTCAAACAGAATATTATCAGCTACCACTTTAGACAACACATCTCTTTCGGCTTTATACAATGGTGGCAATGGTGATGGTTTTGATATAAAAATACTATTGGCTACTACATTAGACAATACCTCTTTAGTGGTATTATACGAAGGAGGTAATGGTGATGGGTTTGATATAAAGGCATTAAATGCAACAACTTTAGAAAATACAACACTAGCAATTTTATACGCAGGCGGAAATGGTGACGGCTTTTCATTAAACCAAGAGATTGTCTATCTAGATCCTAATCAACTAGTTGATTTATTACTTAACATCAAAGTCATACTCCAAGGTCCTTCATTATCACCGATAACACCAAATTTAATGAATGATGACTTGAGGAGTAATGCTTACATTCCTTCGATAAGTCCTTATTCAGATTTATTAGCAATCAACCCAAACGTTTTTAATACTGGTGGAGCTACTGGTAATGGAAACCCAGAAGATGACATTGTAGATTGGGTTTGGTTAGAAATACGAAGCAATACTGATAACACCAATGTTATAAATTCTCGTTCAGCCTTATTACAACGTGATGGTGATATTGTTGATTTAGACGGGCTATCAAACATTATAATAGAAGGATTAACGGATAATTATTTTGTTGTTGTAAATCATAGAAATCATTTAGGAATAATGACTAATAATCCTATAGGTTTATCTAGTTCATTGACAACATTGAATTTCACTAATAATACTACACCAACTTTTGGAAATAATGCCCAAGTTCTACTTAATAATGGTAGTATGGCTATGTGGGCAGGAGATGCAAATGGAGATAATAATATTCGTTTTTCTGGTAGTGATAACGATGCTAATGTTATTAAAGATTTAGTATTAATGGATCCGCTAAATATTCTCAATTTACTAACATTCTCATCACCTGGCTATTTTAATGATGATATTAACATGGACGGAAACACGAAATTTTCAGGAGTCAATAATGATAGTAACATCATTAAAGATAACGTTTTATCATTCCCACTTAATATTTTAAATCTAGCAACATTTACTATACAAGAAACAGTTCCTGAAGAAAACTAAACTTAAAAAAACACAAAATGAAGAAAATTTACACACTAATTTTATTTGCAATTATATCCATTTTTGGATACAGCCAAGGTTATGAATTTGGGATTGTACACAATTCAAATTATAACTTTTCAATTGTAGCTATACCCGATTTTACATCCTCTGGAAATACTGACATATCAGATATCGGCTTTGCTTTAATGCTACCTACTGGCAATAACGATATTATTACAGTTAGTCAATTCAATACAAGAACATGGAGTGTTACTGAAGTTCCTGCTTCAACATTAAGTAGTTTTGGGCTAGGAGATGGAACTAGAGATGCATTTGTATTTAATTTACCTCCAGGACAAACACTTTTATCACATACAACTAGCGAACAGATTGAGCTAGTAAATTTTGATGTTAGTAACAGCCCTACTTCGGGTTTCTTAGAAATTTTATCTAATACAGATAGTATAGCAATGGGCTTAGGTGGTACTGTTGACAGTTTTTATAATAGTAATATTGATAATACTGTTACACAAGATTATTTTCTAGGCCTTGTTAGTGGTCAAGAAAATTTTTCCTTTGCAACATTAAGCATTGAAGATAATACTTATGTTGATTTAGAAGAATTAACTATTCATCCTAACCCATCAACAAGTTATTTTAATGTAATCACAGATTTAGATATTGATTTAGTTGAACTATTTGATTTAACAGGAAAAATGGTTCTAAGTGTAAAAAACACAAGGACAATAGACATAGAAGATTTAGCTAGTGGTGTATATCTTTCAAAGATATATTATAACAACACATATACTTCTCGTAAAATAATTAAGGAATAAAACCATTACAATTAGTTAGTTTTTTAAACATTGAAGCTCATTATTTCTAATGAGCTTTTTTAATTAGTTAACTCATTTAAAACCAATCTAATTTCACCGTAACTATATTTATTATCCAGTTGATGTTTTAAATCTGAAAGTGTATCAAACGTTTGTTTTGGTATTAACTCTTTTAATTCTTGATAATGCGCTTTTGGCATTAAATCGGAAATTTTAATTTCACCTGTTTTAATGAATTTAGCTAAATGACCAAAAATTGTATTTTCATTTAATTCTCTAAGGTGACCAATTTCTTCTATGGTTTTTCCTTCTTTAAAAAGTACTAAAGACTCTTTTTGTGTGTCGCCTTTTTTACGTTTTGGCTTTTTTTCTTCTACAAACGCAAATTGATTAGCATCTGAAGTGTCAATATCATTCTCTTCACAATACCCTCTAATTACGGTTAAAATATCATTTCCATACTTTTCAACTCGCACTTTACCAAAACCATTGACTTGAAGAAGTTCTTGTTTTGTCGTTGGTAAAGTTTCGCAAATTTCGTAAAGTGCTTTTTGAGTGAATATTTGATAGTGAATTAAATCGTGTTCTTGCGCTAGTGTATTTCTTAACTCTCTTAACAGTTCAAATAACTCGATATTTGTTGTACCATCAATAACAGTTTTTCTTAGTTTTTTTGGTTTGTCTTTAGTTAGAAAGACCGATTTAGCTCTTAAACCTAAAAACTTATTGACTTCAAATCCTTCTTTCAACTCAGAAAAATAGAGTTTTTTAGTCGCTATAAGTTCTTCAATAGTATCTAATTGTTTGCTAATATCTTTATCTAAAGCTTTGTTATCTGTACTAAAACTAAAGTTTTTATATACGTCAATAATCTTAGTTTTAGTTTCTTCAGTAAAATAACTTATAGCCTTTTTAAAACGCTCTTGGATAACAGAATCGTTTTCTGGCAACTTATTTTGCGCTAATTCTTTTAATTGAATTTTAAATGAATTTGCTATTTTCAATAAGTTTGTAGCACAATCCTTTATACTGGTTAAAGGTTGCTCTAGGTTACCTTCAATACTTCCTCTATTTTTATAATAAATATCTAAAACTCTATTTAAGGGATATATAAATTGAAAAAAATCAAAAACTTCTGAAATTAATTGAAGCTGAAAGATTGATTTTGATTGTTCCAATTCTTTTTCATCAGGTTGGTTTTCTTCAGCTCGTTTGGTAAAGTTTAAAACATTGGTATCACTTATAATATGACTGGAATCAATCTTACTTTTTAAGACTAAACCTTCTAAAGATTTACATCTGCTTAAGGCAACATAAGTTTGACCATGTGCGAAAGCACCTTCCGCATCAATAACAGCTTTTTCAAAAGTTAATCCTTGACTTTTATGGATTGTAATTGACCAAGCTAAGCGTAAAGGTATCTGCTTGTAACTACCAATTTTGTCCTCAGTTATAGCGTCTGTTTCTTTATCTACTTTGTAGGTAATGTTTTCCCAAGTTTCAGGTTTTGTAATAATTGTAAAATCATCATCAGGACATTTTACAACAACTTCATCTTTATCTAAATGAATAACTTTTCCTATTTTACCATTAAAATAACGCTTTTCTAGTGAGCTATCGTTTTTAATAAACATGACTTGTGCACCTACTTTTAATACTAATTTATCCTCGTTCGGATAAGAATGTTCAGGAAACTTACCTTCAACTTTAGCTGAATAGCTAACTAATTTTGTTGACAGTTTATCTAATTCTGATTTATTAACTTGATCGGCTTTTTGGTTGTGAGTAGTTAAAAATATATAGCCTTCGTTTTCTGAAGGTGAAAAATTTGAATCAAATCGTTTATTAAGTTCTTCTATTGAATTTTTAGATAAATTATTAGATCTTATTTCATTTAAAATATGAATAAACTTAGGATTATCTTGTCTGTATATGTGCTTTAATTCAACCGTTATAGGGTTACAATATTGATACGCATGGCTACTAAAAAAATAAGCGTTATTGTAGAATGGTTTGAGAAGTTCCCATTCATTATCTCTTACAACAGGTGACAACTGTTGTAAATCACCAATCATAAGAACTTGAACACCACCAAAAACTTGATTTCTATTTTTATAGCGTCTTAGAATTTTATCAATAGCATCTAATAAATCTGCTCTAACCATACTAATTTCATCAATCACCAATAAGTCCAACGATTTAATGATATTAATTTTTGTTTTACTGAACTTATTTTTAAATCCATTATTACCAGAAAGCATATCATCAGGTAGTATAGGTCCAAAAGGTAATTGAAAGAATGAATGAATAGTAACGCCTTTAGCATTAATTGCTGCTACACCTGTAGGTGCAACAATAACCATTCTTTTAAGTGAATTTAATTTTAATCTATGAAGAAACGTAGTCTTTCCTGTTCCAGCTTTACCTGTTAAAAAAATATTTCGTTGACTTTTATTTACGAAATCCCAAGCTAATTGTAACTCTTTATTATTATTCATTGATGGTAAAAATAACCATTTAATAGTTAAAGAGTAACTTAAAGGTATTGGTTAATAAGAAATAATAAACAACAAAAAAACCCTTACTATTAACTAGTAAGGGTTTTCAAAAAAGGCGGCGACCTACTCTTCC
>NZ_JAZHOU010000005.1:0-187547 GCF_036553625.1 Winogradskyella poriferorum | reverse complement strand
TCAAAGCGAACAATGCTATTATAATTCCTATTCCAATTGCCATTCGTGATTTCATTTTTCTAATTGGCTACAACGGTTTTGTATATGGCTCGTAGCGTGCAAAATAGCGATTATTTTCGGTTGAGCACGAGCCGAATTTTTTAATTTTCTTATTACCTTTTTTTATCAATAAGCCAAATTAAAAAATTTGGCGGACTTGCAAATAGGCCTTAACTTTGAATTAAGTAACTAATTAGCTATGAGCTATATACGTTGTTGTAAAACGTTATTCTTCACAATATTTCAATCATATTTTATTCGGCAATATTCAGTTTTTTAATTTCACTCGCTAAATAAATCAGATTTGTTTTTTTTCGCACAAATATTCTTTAGATTTTCAAATGCTTTACCGATTTGGTTTACATCCGAATCCGTAGTATATATTGTAACTTCGTCGCCCCAAGTTTCTGAAGTTCCGTAAAAAACGCTCTCTTTTTCAAAACGTATTTCTACTACACCAAAAATGCCACCACCAGTTTTATTTGGCGATATATAATACGCATCAATTAAATTAAATTTGGAAATTTTACGACTTGAGTTATTCCAACCATATCTATAAGAATATTCACATTCACATTTTTTTCTGTCTAATAATTCAAATTTAACTTCAACAATAGTTTGGTCTTCATAAAGTTTCACGTTGCTTTTGTCCAATTTATGAACTAAAAAATCAATAGAATCTTCGAAACTAATTGGATTAGTTCCATTTTTTGAATCCTTGCACCCAAACATTAAAGCCAAAAATAAAATGTATGTAATTTTTTTTCTCATAATGTCTCGTCCTGAAATATGGCTACAGGTTAAAAATTGATTTACGCTGTTAATTTGTATACCATATTTGGTGTTTTATAATTTAAAGATAAATGTAATCTTATTTCGTTGTACAGATTAATTGCATTTTTTGTTGCTCTCTTTGCGTGTTGTAGGCTATCAAAGGTTTGGTCGAGATAGAACTCGTCTTTTAAGATGCCATTTACACGTTCAGCGATTGCATTTTCGTAACAATGATTTTCTTCTGTCATACTAATACCAATGTTGTTTCTTTTTAGTATTTGTGTGTATTGATTGCTGCAATATTGTATTCCTCTATCGGAATGATGTATAAGTCCAGTAGTGTCTTTAGCTTGATATAAAGCTTTATTTAAAGCTCTCTCACAGCCTTTTAACTCTAGACTATTACTGATGTCGTATCCTACTATTTTACGGCTGTGCATATCGGTAATGAGTGCTAGATAGCAAAATCCTTTTATAGTTCTGATATAGGTAATATCACTTACCCAAACTTGGTTGGGCCTTGTTACTTCTAGATCTTTAATGATGTTCTTGTACTTGTAGAACCTGTGCAATGAGTTCGTTGTTCTTGAGCTGTATTTCTTTCTAAGTGTAAGCATGTTGTGTTTTCTAAGAATGTTGAATAAGGTGTCCCTACCTATTTTTAAATTGGCATTTGTAAACTCTTCATCTAGTGATTTGGTAAGTTTCCTGACACCTTCTCTAGGAAGGGATCTGCGCCTGTTCTTTACTATAGCTACAATCTTTTTCTCTGTCTCTAAACGTTGGCCTTCTCTACGTTTGTATTTGTAGTAGGCATCACGTTTAAGTCCAAAACAAGCAGTTATAGTAGTTAGAGAAACAGATCCCTTTGACTTTTCTCTAGCTTTGATTAAGGCTTGATACTTAGTTTTTTTTTTAGTTCCAGAACCGATTTGTATCCAAGTTGTTCTGCGGCCACTTCGAGATAAGAGTCGTCTATGAGAGCATCCATATCCTTTTTCAAAAGAAGTTTTTTAAGCTGTTCAATCTCTTTCTGAAGTTGCTTGATGCGAGTTATTTCGTCTTTAGTTTTCACGGTTACTCTGGTGTTCATTAGGTCTTTTCTGTTGTACTTCCTGATCCATTCATTGATGGTAGTTGGTGCAATACCGTAAGCTTTGCCCAGTTGATACTTATTTAGTTTTCCTGTTGTAAGTTCGTCTAAAATTTTCAGTTTAAAAGGTTCTGAATACCGTCTGATTACTTTGTCATTTTTATACATAATGTTTGAAATTATGTAGCCTTTATTCAGGACGGGTCATAATGTTTTACAACGGTCTTGTATATGAAAAGTAGCGGATTTTACGAACTAACTTTTCAGATTATAACAGACCTTTAATTTATTCATTTTCTTTCGTTTAAGCGATTAAACCGCTATTTTTTATATACATTGTTACCCACAGTTTTTATTCCGCATTTTGATAGGATTCCATCAGCCACTTTTTTAGTTCGCTATCAATTTCGCTGACATTCGATAACTTAACTCTGTGTGTACACATTGTTCCAAAAGGTCCTGAATTTCCAAGTCTGTCTGTTGTCGGTTTGTCTTTGAGTTTTAACCCTAAATCGATTCTTGTTTTGGTCGCAGGTTTTATTAATGCAAATTGTTTTTTCCTGATTACGCTTACGCTTGTCTTTTTTGGTGTGATTGTAACATCTTTTCCAAATTCTTTTACGACAGCTAACAGGTTTTCATAAATCGGAATTAAATTTTCTTTGCCTTTATATTGGTTTTCAACAAGGTCGGTTGGTGTTTCATTTTCTTCTTTTGACAATGCGACAATCGTATTCGCAAATCCATGTGTTACATTGTGTTCTTTTTTAAGAAAGTTTACTGCTTCTGAATGTTTGGCAAAAGACTTTGATTTGAGCACCTTTTTCCATTCACTCAAAGATTTGCCCGTTTTTTCAGGCATATTGTCAATCATTGTTTGAAGTGCTTTGTCCATATTATTCCTTTTTTGAATTTGTATCTGTTTCTAAATACAAAATTAAGTTCATTAATAACTTTTCGTTAGCAGGTATGAAATATTCCATTAGTGAAAGATATTTAGGGTTGTTCTTATATCCAATTCCGTACGATTTTACACTTGTTTTTCCTTTTTCGGTTTCGTCAAAGTAGATTACATTATAAAAGTCTTTTGCCTCTTTTTTCATAAATTCCGGAAAATTGTCGGTAATCTCAGCTTGAAGTGTAATCAGCTTTTTGGGAACGTAATTAATAATATGTGTTACGATTGTTGTGCTGTCTCCAATTTTTCCTGCTTTGTTGTAATTCGTTTTTATAAATCCACCAACTTTTAAATCAATTTCTGCGAGAGGAACGGCCCAACTTTCCCAACCTTTTTTCGTTGTATAAGCATTCCAAACGGAATCGATTGGTGAATTGACTGTAAATTCTTGAATTAAAACTAACTCTGGTGTTTTGGTCGAATCAATTATTGATACAACTCTTTTTTCTTGTCCGAATGTTAATGAAGTCAAAAAGACTACAAAAAGGATAATCAGTATGTTTTTCATATCGGTTTTTTTGGTTGTGACGATTTTTTTTCAAATTGTGGGTAACGGTTTTGTGTATGGCTTGTTGCGAGAAATCCGCTAGGATTTTCCGCCGTGACCGAAAGATAACAAATTGCAATGAATTCCGATTAGGAATTCAGCCGCAATGAGCTATACACGTTGTTACCACACGTATTTTAATTTCCATTTTTCTTTTTTTCTTTCGGTAGTTTTGGTGGTGGCGGAAGTTTTGGTAATTCAGAATTTTCAGATTCCAATTCTATTTCCTCCATTTTTGATTTAGTAACTATGTTTATGTTATCAACTAATATATTCTCACGATTTATAAATCGAATGTAGATTTGTCCGAACGATTTTCGAGTTTCTGCATTGCGAAAATCAAACCTATAAATTAATGGGCTTTCATTCATTAACGATAAATAATAAGTGACATCTAATTCAGATTTGTCAATTTCGGATTCAAATTCCGCAAGTTCAGATTTGAACTTATCTAAATCATCGCCCTCAAACCATTCCGTTAGATTCGATTCAGCTGTTTTGTCAATTAATAATCTCCCAATCTTTTCACATTGGATTGTAAAACGAGCAAATTCCGATTGAAACATTTTTCTTTTCTCTTGCGAGAAACTGTTTATCGAAATCAAAAATATTGTAATTAGTATGCTGTTTCTCATATGTGTGGTAACAATTGGATATACGTATTACGTATATCTACATTATACGTCTAAGATAACAAATCTTTTATTTCACCAAAGGTTTTGTTTGCAACATGAGTATAAATTTCCGTTGTTTTGGTAGAATTATGCCCTAGTAACAATTGAATATGTCTCAGGTCTGTGCCCTCTTCTAAAAGATGTGTGGCAAAACTGTGCCTAAGCATATGAGGTGTTACTTTTTGTTTTACTTTAGCTCTAATTGCCGCTCTTTTCACTATTTTTAGTACGCTCGAAGCACTATACTTACCACCCTTTGGGCTTTCAAAAAGGTGTTTTTTGGGTCTGTACTCTCTGTAGTAATCCCTAAGGTCGGTTAAAAGACTAGGACTTAAAACCGTTAATCTGTCCTTACATCCTTTGGCACCTCTGATGTTGATTACCATTCTTTTACTATCAATATCCGTTGTGCGTAACTTCAAAAGTTCACTGCGTCGGAGGCCTGAAGAATACAATAGGGCGACAATACATCTGTGCTTTATATTGCTAGTACAGTCGATCATTCTCAAGACTTCCTCTTTAGAAAGAACTTTGGGCAGTGTCTTTTTCTTTCTGGGCCGTTCTATGGAGTAGAAGCGGTTGGGCATACCAAGGACGGTTTCGTAATAGAACTTTATACTATTAATCATGAGGTTCACATGAGAATCTGAAACCCCTTCTTTTATCATAGACTGCAGGTATTTTCTAATATCTGCTTCGTTTATTTCATTAAGTTCCTTGTCCTTGAAATGGTTGATAAAGGATTCAAAGCTCGAAACGTAATTTTTAACGGTATTTGCTGAATACCTTTTCAGTTCAAGTTTAAGTAGGTAAGATTCTGGGCATGGTTTGTAACCTTTCTCAAGTGTTCTATTCCTATACCTGTCCAGTTTAATGACGGGATTGTTGTCGTTAACAACTTTTTCCTGAAAAAAATAGTTACCATTAACCCAAGCCACTCCGTGAAACGTTTTGAATATCAGGTCTATATTAGACTTTCGATTAGGGAGGTAGTACATAGCGAACTCGGCGCTCCAAGAAATGTTTGGTATAGCCTCAATAAGAGCATGCAATACTTTATCGGAATTGAATTGGATGCCGATGCATTTTCTCTTGTTTATCAAAAGATGTTTTAAGGTGACGGTTTTACGTAATTCCATTTTTTTCTTGTCAAATTATATAAACTTAAAAATATAAGCCGTATTTTATTCGAATAACTTGCGTATAGGATACACTTAAATTCAAGAAATGAATAGATTACAAGAAGAATGTCTCAATTGTGGTAAAAAACTGACGGGCAGGATCGACAAAAAATATTGCGACCCAAGGTGTAAGAGTGCGCATCAGTACAAAGTTGAAAGGGAACGCCCAGAACGGTTCTACAATAAAGTAGATAATCAATTACGATTGAATCGAAAGATTTTAAAAGAGTATAACAAGGCAGGCAAAGCGGTGGTTAGGCAATCAATACTAGAAGGGGAGGGATTTGACCCAAAGTTCTTTACGCATTATTGGAAGAACCAAAAGGGTGATGTTTATCTGTTTGTCTATGAATACGGTTTTTTGAGAAAGAAAGAAAACGGAAACGATAAGTTTGTCCTAATCAAATGGCAAGATTACATGAAGAAATAAATCCGCTTTAAGCAGAAATTTTGTTACTTTTGAACAACGAAATTTAATGTTGAACCTCAACATCAAACTGCATACGATTTGCATACGAAAGTGCATACGTTTTTGTAAAATAGACCGCTGGGAACCCTTGTAAACAGGGAGTAAGAAATTTGTACCTCGAACTCATAACCCGAAGGTCACTGGTTCGAGTCCAGTTCCCGCTACTAAATGAGACTCAAGCAGCTTTTCTGTTTGGGTCTTTTCTTTTTTACACCTTTTATAACTCATATAATTCAATAGGTAAATTGTCTGGATCATTAAAGAATGTGAACTTCTTGTTGGTAAACGGATCTATTCTAATACCTTCATGTGTAATTTTTTTTGAATCTAAGTATTGTAAACTTTCTTCTAAATTATTTACACCAAAAACAATATGACGTAATCCTGTCGCTTCTGGTTGCGATACGCGTTTTGGCGGATTAGGAAACGAAAACAATTCTATTACATATTGATTGTTTAAAGTCAAATCTAACTTGTAAGAATCTCGGTCTTTACGATAGACTTCATGTTTTATGCTAAAACCAAGTATGTCTGTATAAAATACTTTTGACACTTCGTAATCTGAACAGATAATGGCAATATGATGAACGGATTGTAACTGCATTATGAATTGAAATTTGGTAAAATGATTTCGGAAATTTTATCTATCGCTTCATCCAAAGGTGTATCCGATTTTCGTAAATGTAATGCCATGTGGTTTACACCTGCTTCTTCGTAGGCTTTTAATAATTCGGTTAAATGATTAATACCAATTGCACCACCAAATCGATGTGGTTTAAATGTGGCATTATCATCTTGTAACAGATTTAAATGAAATGCCGAAATATAAGGCTTGCAAGCCTGATCTGTATCGTATAACGCTTCGCACCATCGTTTACGGTTTAAATAGGTTTCTTCTGGTGTTCTTGGATAATTAAACCAACCATTAGCATTTTTGGCAATCCACTCGAGACTTTGTCCGGAATGTCCTGCAACGACTAGCGGAATTTGATGTTTTGGCTTTGGGTACACGGCAACACCTTTATTTAAAAAAGGATATATGGTAGATAAATCGCTGTTGGTTTTCCAAGCCTCTTGCATAATGTTTAGATGATCTCTAAACAATTTTGGTCGCTCTTGATAATCAATACCATACATAGGAAACTCAACAGGTCTATCACCCAAACCTAAGCCCAAAATAAGTCTGCTGTCGCTTAGATGTTCTATGGTTGCAGTTGCTTTTGCTAGTTTTATAGGTTGATGTAATGGTGAAACTATTGCAGCTGTACCTAACAATACATTTTTAGTTGCGGCAGATAAATACCCTAAATAACTTAAGGTGTCAAATAACTGTGCACCATCACCAAAATTAGGATCATAAACAGGTACTTCTCTAATCCAAACTGCAGCAAAACCAGCCTTATCAATTTGTCTAACATACTGTAAATGCTTACTGATATCTGGCACGCCAAATGGTCTACCGTCTTCCTTTCGTTTTTTATCGCCTTCTAAAGACCAATCGTTATCTAACGGAAACTCAATACCAAGCGTCATTTTACCTGGTGTGTAGAGTTTATCAAAATTTTTCATAGCAATTTTTTGAATTCAATAACATCAGGTAACTATACAGCTACCTGATGTTGTTCTATTAAGCATTCCAGATACTGTCTGCGGTATATGGACCATTCTCAACTTCCCAAAATGTACCATCTATAAAACGATGATGTTTATCTAAAGCTTCAATACGTTTCATATCGTCTTCTTTCAATTCAAAATGAATGGTATCAAAGTTTTCTTGAAGACGTTTTGGGTTAACCGATTTTGGTATTACCGAAACACCACGTTGTATATCCCAAGCTAGAAGTACTTGTGCTGCTGTCATGTTATTAGCAGTTGCGATTTCGTTAATAGTTTTGTTTTTCAACAGATTTAAATCGTCATCTTCATTTGCACCAGAACCAATTGGCGCATAAGCCGTCATGTGAATGCGGTGTGCTTTAGCGAATTCTAACAGTTCGTTTTGTTGTAAAAACGGATGCACTTCTACCTGAAGCATTTCTGGTAAATGTTTAGCATGATCAATAATATCTATCAAATCATTTTGGTTGAAATTACTCATCCCAATATGCTTAGTTAAGTCTTGCTCTAAAGCATCTTCCATACCTTTCCAAGTGTCCGTAAGTGGTTTGTCTTCTAGCGGAATAAATTCTTCTGCTTTTTTAGGAAACTCAACACCTTTTTTAAAGGCAACTGGCCAATGGATAAGGTATAAATCTAAATAGTCTAACTGTAGATCATTTAAGGTGTTTTGTAACGCCGGAACAACATTTTTTCTTCCATGAGAATCGCTCCATAATTTTGAAGTAATCCATAAGTCTTCACGTGTAACAATACCGCCTTTAATGGCATCTGCGATAGCGTTTCCTACTTCTTTTTCGTTACCATAAACTGATGCACAATCAATATGTCTATATCCAATTTTAATAGCTTCGTATACCGACGTGTACACTTCGTTAGGTTCTGACCTAAAGGTACCAAGACCTAAAATTGGCATTTCGTCATTATTTCTAAATTGTAAGGTTTTCATGGTTTTAAAGTTTTTCTTTTTTGTATAAAATTAAAGTGATTAAAAAGCCGACTATTACTAAAATACTACCAACCCAAGGTGTTGCGCCAACACCAAGCGAAGATTCAACAATAAGTCCGCCAACATAAGCACCAATTGCAATACCTACATTAAAAGCTGCTATATTTAAAGCTGATGAAACATCTTCGGTACCAGGTAAATACTTTTCTGACATTTTCACTACATACAATTGTAATGCTGGTACGTTAGAAAAAGCTAATATGCCCATAAAAAATAGCGTAACTACCGACCATATTTGGCTAGATGCTGTAAAATAAAGTATAAATAATACTATAGCTTGTAAGGCAAACATTACCATTAAGGCTTTTCCTGGTTTTTTGTTAGATACTTTACCGCCAATAACATTTCCTAACGCTATTGCGATACCGTAAACTAGTAATAAAACACTAGTCATATTTGCTGAAAAACCAGTAACTTCTTCTAATAAAGGTGCTAAATAAGTAAAGGTTACAAAAGTACCACC
Source organism: Winogradskyella poriferorum (assembly GCF_036553625.1). NCBI lineage: Bacteria > Pseudomonadati > Bacteroidota > Flavobacteriia > Flavobacteriales > Flavobacteriaceae > Winogradskyella > Winogradskyella poriferorum. The sequence goes on along the minus strand of NZ_JAZHOU010000005.1, from coordinate 178,723 downwards.
ATAGCCTAAAGCTGTAATAGCAAGCACCAGTAAAATAGAACGGTTTTTAAGTACTTTTAACTGATCTACAATACGCAGTGGTTTTGATGATTTAATTGATGTTGGTACCAAAAAGTAACTTGCTACCGCACCAATAATTCCTAAGATAGCAACACCTATAAAGGTGGCACGCCATCCAAAATTTTGCCCTATATAGGTTCCTAATGGTACACCTGTAACGATTGCTACAGTTAAACCTGCAAACATTATAGAAATGGCAGAAGCACGCTTATCTTCTGGTACTAAACTAGCTGCAATTGTTGAGCCTATTGAAAAGAACACACCATGCGTAAAGCCTGTTAAGATTCTAGCTAAAATTAGTAAGATAAAACTTGGTGCAATAGCTGCCAATCCGTTACCAATTATAAATAAAAGCATTATAGCTATTAGCAGTCGTTTTCTTGCAACTTGACTTGTTAATGCAGTTAATACTGGCGCTCCAATTGCAACACCAACTGCGTATAGACTTACTAATAAACCTGCAGAGGATATTGAGGTGTTTAAATCGTTTGCTACTGTTGGCAGTAAGCCAACAATAACAAACTCTGTAGTTCCTATACCAAATGCACTTATGGTTAATGCCCATAATGCGGCTGGTAAACTTTTACGTTTAGATTTAGCTCTTAGAGTTGCTGTTTGCGTTTTCATTATTAGTGTTAATCCTCTAAAAGTTCTACGATTTTTTCTGCTGCTAATTTTGCAGAAGCAGGATTTTGACCTGTTACTAAACGCTCATCTACGCTTACTTTTTCTTGCCACATAGCTGCTTTATCTACAGTTGCACCACGTTCAATAAGTTTGTCTTCTAATAAAAATGGTACCACATTCTCTAATTTTACATTAGCTTCTTCTTCATTTGTAAATACGCTTACCGTTTTACCTTCAACTAAATAATTACCATTAGATAATTTAATATTTACCAAAGCCGAAGGACCATGACAAACAGCTGCTACAACACCATCATTTTCGTAAATTTTTGCAGCAATTTTTGCTAGTTTTTTATTGTTTGGAAAATCCCACATTGTGCCGTGTCCACCAGCATAATAAATGGCATCGTAATTTTTAGCTTTTACTTTTGAAACTTTTAATGTGTTTTGAAGTTTATTTTGAAACGTTGCATCATTCCAATATTTATTATTCACTTCATCTTTAAGATCAAAACCATCTACTGGTGGATTGCCGCCTTCTGGACTTACTAAAGTGATTTCATAATTATTAGCTTCAAAAACCTCGTAAGCATGAGTAACTTCACTTAAATAATAACCAGTGTCTTTACCTGTGTCACCTAATTCTTGATGACTAGAAAGTACCATTAATACACTTGGTTTATCTTGTTTGGTTTGTGCTATTAAGGCAATGCTAAAAAGCAAAGCGATTGCTGAGAAATAAAATCTTGTTTTCATTGTTTTGTTTTTGGTTTAAAATTCTGGTACAAAATTCAATGAAAAGCACTACTTGTGCGAGGATGTATGTCACGATTTTAAAGTGATGTAGCGCAACCCAAAAGTGTGATGTATATCACTTTTTTAACCTTTAAAACGACTTAAGGTTTCTCTAGATACACCTAAATAGGCTGCAATCAGTTTTTTAGGTACACGCTGTACTAATTTTGGAAGTTTAAATAATAAAGCGTCGTAACGTTCTTCGGCAGTTTGTGTTAACAAAGACAGTATACGTTGCTGCAAACCAATAAATCCATAATTAGATTTTATTCGGAAGAAATTTGCCATAGCGGGAATTTTTTGACAAATGGTTTCACGACTTTCTAAAGACAAACAGAAAAACTCAGAATCTTCTATACAATCTACAAAAATTGTAGCAGGTATTTGATGCTGAAATGCGTAGTAGTCGCTAACCCAATAATCTTCCATTGCAAACTGAAGAATGTGCTCACTACCTTTTTCATCTACAGCATAAGATTTTATAAGTCCGTTGATAATCCAAAATTCGCAATCTACAGGTTGTCCTGTTTGAATTAAAAACTGATGCTTTTTGAGTTTTTTATGTTCAAAATGAGGTACAATAAAATTCCACTCTTCATCTGTAAGTGTTACAATTTCTTCAAAATGTTGTCTTAAGAGTTGGTATTTGTCTTGCATGCTTCAAAAATAGAAATTATAAGGTTACTATTCTGCATGCTTCAAACTCAATGTCCTGATAGTTATCTTGAGTCCACTGGCTTAAACCCTTTAAAATAGGTAGTAAAGCTTTGCCTTTTTCAGATAAAGAATATTCTACACGTGGTGGTATTTCGGCATATTTTTTTCTGATAATAATCCCATCTTCTTCAAGCTCTCGTAATTGTTCTGTCAATACTTTTTTTGATATGGTAGGTGTAAACATTAACAACTTACCAAAGCGTAAACTTCCGTTAGCTAATAAGTAAATTAAAATCGGTTTCCACTTATTTCCAATAACGTTCATGGCATGAACTAAAGAACATAAATTAGGATTGTCAATTACTTTTCTTCCCATTAGTTACCGTTTTGTAACCACTTTTTAAGGTGGTTTATTTTATATTGGTTTCAAAAATAAACTATTATTAGTTTCTTTGCAATACTAATTTAGAATTTTATAAAAATGAAAAATATTTTAATTATTAATGGTCATCAATATTATCCGTTTGCAGAAGGAAAATTAAATCAATCTTTTGTTGAAAAACTATCAGCTCAATTAAAAGAGGCTAACTTAAACATAAAAACTACCGTAACTCAAAATGAATACAATGTAGATGAGGAAGTAGAAAAATTTCTTTGGGCAGATGTGGTATTTTTACAAACGCCTTTAAACTGGATGGGCATTACGTGGTCGTTTAAAAAATATATGGATGATGTATTTACTGCAGGTATGATGGGAAAACTATCGCAAGGTGATGGTCGTACTTCTGAAGCGCCAAAAAAGAATTATGGTTTAGGTGGCTTATTAAAAGGTAAATATATGATGTCTGTAACTGCAAATGCGCCTAAAGAGTCTTTTAACAATCCTGAGGAAGCTTTTTTTGCTGGTAAAAGTGAAGACGACTTATTATTGCCAATGCACCTTAACTTTAAATGGTTTGGTTTAGAGCCTTTAAAAACATTTTTTGCTTACGACGTGATGAAAAATCCAGATATTGAAAATGACTTTGCGAGATTTGAAAAACATATAAATGAAGAGTTGCTTCAAAAACTATAATCCATTAAGAGTTTTCACGTTTAATAAATCATAACTAATACATATATAAAATGAACAGACCAACACCAAAACATAGCGCACCAAATTTAACTTTTCCAGTATTAGATGGTAACGAATGGCAGATTAACAATCAGCAACCAGAAAATTTCACTTTAGTGGTTTTTTATAGAGGTTTACATTGCCCATTGTGCAAAAAATATTTACAACAGTTAGAAGAGTTATTACCAGAATTTAAAGAAAGAGGCGTTAACGTTATTGCTGTAAGTATGGATTCTGAGTCTAGAGCACGCTTATCACGTCAAAAATGGGAACTATCAGAATTACAATTAGGTTATAACTTAGATTTAGAAACTGCTAAAAACTGGGGATTATATTTAAGTAAAGCTGTAAAAGACGGTGAACCAGACACATTTAGTGAACCAGGACTATTTTTAATAGATAATAACAATCAAGTCTATTATTCTGCTATAAATAGTAATCCTTGGGGTAGACCTTATTTACCGTCATTTGTAAAGGCTGTAGATTATATTGTGTCTTCAGGTTATCCTGCAAGAGGCGAAATGTTATAAATTTGTAATATGAATTACACCGAAAAAACATATTACTACGATTACGACAGTCCTGCCATAAAAGATATTATAAAAGACGTCAAACATTTAACTTCTCAACAAGATATTATAGAACAATTGTATCTAAAAGTTAGAGATGGTTGGCGGTATCTACCTTTTAATATTGGTTTAACAAAAGCGCATTTTAAAGCCAGTAATATTGCAAAAAAACCAGATGGACATTGCATTGATAAAGCCATTTTATACATTGCTTGTTTACGCGCCTTTAATATTCCTGCAAGATTACATTTAGCTAAGGTATCTAACCATATTGCTACTGAGCGCTTAGAAAAAGTGATTGGCACTAATGAGCTGACACCTCATGGTTTGGTAGATGTATTTTATAATGGTAAATGGGTTAAATGTTCGCCTGCGTTTAATAAAGAACTATGTACTATTTATAATGTAGATGTTTTAGATTTTAATGGTACCGAAGATGCAGTGCTGCAAGAATACAATAAAGACGACCATAAATTTATGACCTACATAGAAGATTATGGTCATTTTGAAGATGTGCCATTAGATTTTATAAGGGACACATTTAAATCAAATTATCCTAGTCTTTATGAAAGATTTAAAGATCAGGATCATATTGTAATTTAAAACAAACATAATTTGCAATCAGAACTAAGTCAGATTCAAGCCTTTTTTAAAACCGAATATCCTTTAAATCAAAACGGATTAAACGAACTATTCGGTTTATTTAAAGTTGAAAAAGTAGCTAAAGGCGAAACTCTTCTTGTTGCAAATACCACCGAAAATTATTTAAGGTTTCTCAACTCTGGTGTAGTACGAGAGTATTATGCCACACCAGACAAAGAGACTAACATTAATTTTTATGCCGAACCACAATTTATCACAGATTTAAGTTCGTTTATCAATGATACGGCAACTAACAAAAACCAAGAATGTATAACAGAAGTAGAACTATTAGCTGTTGAAAAAAATGCATTTAGAGACTTATTAGATAAGTACGAATGCGGAAAATCGTTTATAGAAATTTCGTTTCAGCGATTATTGAAACAAAAGGAATTTTTTGAATACAATCGTATTACTAAAACACCAGATGAACTATACAAAGAGCTGATTATTTACAGACCCAACTGGCTAGACAATATTCCACAATACCACATTGCATCCTACCTAAATGTTACACCAGAAACTTTAAGTCGTATTCGAAAACGTATTTCTTGATTTGAATCAATGCCTATGTGTAATGCGTTTAGAATCTTTGCAAAAACATGTAAGCAATATGAAAATTCATCATTTTAGGAATGCCACAATGGTTATAGAAGCAAATAATCATTTTATTCTAGTAGATCCTATGCTTGGTCCAAAAGGATCTTTACCACCATTTACATTTTTTAGGTTTAAACCTGTTAAAAATCCTATTGTAGAATTACCAGAAATTAGCAAAACCTTTTTAGATAAAATTACGCATTGTGTTATAACGCACAACCATCCAGATCATATTGACAAACCTGCAGAAGATTTCTTAAAAGAGAAAAATATCCCTGTGTTTTGTAGTGTAAAAGATGAAAAAACATTTTCAAAAAAAGGTTTAAACATTGTAAAAACTATTGAATATTGGACAAAATCAGAGTTTTTAGGTGGTAGCATAGAAGGAATTCCGGCACAACATGGTTATGGCTTTGTAGCCAAACCAGCAGGTAATGTTATGGGATTTTTTATACAGTTATCTCATCAGCCATCAATTTATTTAAGTAGCGATACTATATATACAGATGCTGTTGATAGAGTGTTTAGAGACTATAAACCAGAAGTTAGTATTGTTGCAGCAGGATCGGCACAGTTTGATATTTTTAAACCTTTATTAATGACTATGGATGATATTTTAAAGTTTGCTAAAAACGCACCAGGTAAAGTCATCGCCAACCATATGGAAGCGGTTAACCACTGTCCAACAAAGCGAAGCACATTAAGAACAAATATTACAGAATTAAGTCTTTTAGAAAAAGTGTTTATTCCTGAAGATGGCGAAACACTTACTTTCTAAACTGTGTTGGTGTAAAGTCTTTTTTCCTTTTTTTTAATCTTGAAGAATACGTTGGTTAATCAAAGCCTAAATCGTAACCAATTTCAGCAATGGTTTTGTCTGAGTTTTGAAGTCTTAATTTAGCTTCGTTTATAATTTTATTTTGAATGTGCTATTGATGAATACTAAAAAGTTATGTTATGCATTAATAGGTTAATGATGATTTTCGTTTAAAGTCTTTTAACTAATTAAACTAATGCTCCATAGGAATATCAATAAGATTGATTTTTATTCTATGTGCTTTGTAAATTCCTTCTACAAATACTGAGATAGCATTGTTTTGTTGAGACCAATCGGTTATTTCTGTGTCAGTTACAATAGCAACATCAGATAAACTAACATTAATATAATTTTCTGCGCTACGGGCTAAATCGTTATGAATAGTTGAAGCCGTGACAGTGTGTGTGCCAGATTCATTTTACGATTATATTTTTTGTGTCTTGTTGTTAAACTCATGCATTACAACGAAATACATATAGACTTTTATCTATGGTATCAAAAATTTTCGTATATTATAATAGGGATTAATTATTTGTTAGGGATCTGATTTCAGTTTTGATAATGTAGTTTCTATTGTTAACTTAATCATTCATGCTATGAAAGGTCTTAAAAAAAATGAATTACCAAAAGCCGAGATTCATCTCGATAAAGGTGATTCTTACTTAGAGATATTTTACTCTAGTCCTGCAGCTAATGTTTTATCCGAATTTGATAGCGGTAAAATAATAGCAGTAAACGAATCTTGGGAAAATTTTGCTGGTTTTAAGCGTGATGAGGTTATTGGGAAAACAAGTGTAGAGCTTAACATCGTAACCCAATCCTACTTAGAAGAATTATATACAAGTCTTAACGAATCGGATTTGCTAAAGTCTCATAAGATACAAATCCGACGAAAGTCTGGTGAAAAAGCCTTTGGTCTTGCCACATTTCAGTTGCTAGAACAAGATGATAATTCTGTAATTCTTTCATCAATAGTAGACATAACTGACCTTGTAAAAACTAACAGAGAGTTAAAATTAGTTACTAAATTTTCGGACTGTCTATTAGCTAGTGTTTATGAGGCTGTTTTTATTCTTGATAAATTTGGAACATGTGTAAGAGTCAATAGAGCATTTACAAAATTAACGGGTTATACAGAAAATGATATTCTAGGTGAAAAAGCACCTTTTCCACACTGGCCACCAGAGGAGTACGAAAATATTCAAAATTACATATCAAATTACCTGAAAGGAAAATTTACTAGAGGTCAGTTAACTTTTAAAAGGGCCAATGGCGAACGTTTTGAAGTGCTTCTGACAACCACGGAAATATTAAATGAAAAAAATGAGTTAATGGGTTATGTTTCTACAGCCGTAGACATTTCACAACAAGTTAGGTTTCAAAATTCTTTGATTGAAAAGTCGCATAAGGCTAATGAAAAAAAGAATTCGATTATAAACTTACTAAATCTTAAGGATAAAAATTTTGACGAATTTCTTAAAAATGTCACTTTAATTTCTTCAAAAGTATTAAAAGTACAACGTGTAAGCGTTTGGCGTTTCAACAAAGACTTAACTAAAATAGAATGTTTGGTCGCGTACCAAGCGGAGGGTGATAAGTTTTTGAACCATGCAGAAATGAAAATAGATAATTACCCAAACTATTTTACAGAACTCTATAAAAATAAAATTGTAAAAGTTGATGACGTTGATAATAACAAAGCTATAAATGAAGAGTTTAAGGAAAATTATTTAAACAAGTATAATATTAAGTCTATGCTAGATGCCTACATTATAGGCATTAATGAGCCATTTGGTGTACTTTGTTTTGAAGAAGTTGGTAATGTAAGGATATGGACATCAGAAGAGGAACAATTTGTAACCACAATTGCAAGTGTAATTTCTCTTGCGCTAGAAAACTCAAAACGCAAAAAAATTCAAAATGAGCTAGAGCGCACAAACAAGAAATTAAAATCTACCATTTCAGAATTAAATGAGCTAAAAAAAGGATTAGAGCAGCAAAATACGTACCTAAGGGAAGAGATAGATTTAGTGTTTAATTATGAAGATATGGTGTATGGTAGTGCATTATTTAGTAATGTACTAACTGATGTAGAACGAGTAGCTAATACTAACGCTACAGTTTTGCTTTGTGGAGAAACAGGAACCGGAAAAGAGCTTGTTGCAAGAGCCATACATAATATTAGTGATAGGGCAGATAAACCATTAATAAAAGTAAATTGCGCTGCCATACCAAAGGAATTAATAGAAAGTGAGTTGTTTGGGCATAAAAAAGGATCTTTTACAGGTGCTTTTAGTGATAAAGAAGGTAAGTTTCAACTCGCAGATGGAGGTACTTTATTTTTAGACGAAATTGGAGAACTACCAATAGATATGCAACCAAAATTACTAAGAGCAATACAAGAGTTTGAAATTGAGCCGATAGGTAGTTCTGAAGTAAAAAAAGTAGATATTAGAATAATTGCAGCAACCAACAGAGACCTGCAAAAGGATGTAGAAGACAACAGATTTAGACAAGATTTGTATTACAGACTCCACGTATTTCCTGTTAATATCCCACCATTGCGAGATAGACCAGAAGATATTCCAATTTTAATAGAGCATTTTGTCAACAAATTTTGCAAAAAATATGGTAAAAATATAGAGCTAATATCTCAAGAAACCAGGCAAGCCTTATACAACTACGAATGGCCAGGTAATATTAGAGAACTAGAAAATCTTATAGAGCGTGCAGTAATTTTAAGCAATGATAATTCATTGTACGTACCAGGATTTATAAACGGTGAGGACGAAACACCAATTGATTTAACGGTTCTTAGTCTTAATGAAGTTCAAAAAATGCATATAAAACAAACCTTAGAAAAGTTTAAATGGAAAATAGATGGTTCTAATGGTGCAGCACAAGCTTTAGACATAAAACCTAGTACCCTTAGAGATAGAATGAAAAAATTAGGAATTGCAAAGGTCTAGTCACGGAATTCCGTGATAATTAGTTTTTTAAATATAAAGGCTCACGATATATCGTGGGCCTTTATATTTGTTCTAAAACCATAAGTGTCTAAAAATCAAATAATTAAATTATTTTTTTTGTTAAAAAATCTTTAATGGCACACTATTGGCAATATAGGTTTCAAACATAAATGAACCATGCCCCAAAAAATTTCATATGAGTTCGATACTGTAAGATTATGGTCAGAAAGAGGTATTCTGTTTTGTCAATTCTTAGGTGGCAATATTAATCAGCAGCTTATCGAAAAAGATGTACACCAGTATTTAGAAATAATAGATCAACTGGCAAAAGGTGAATGTATGCCGTTGTTAGTAGATCTAAGAGATGTTGTAGGCTCATTTTCTATAGATGCAGCAAAAATACTAATCAATAATACATCATATCAAAAAAATATTTTATGCGAAGCTTTTGTAACTAATAAAATTAATAACAAGCTATTAGTTCTATCGTACAAAAGAATTTATGAACCAGACAAGCAGTATAGGATTTTTAACACCTTCAAGGAAGCTTTAGATTATTGCGAGGCAAAAAAGAAAGTAGAAGTATGAGAGCGCAAAAACTTGAAAGAATAAAAATTGAAGATTACAGTCTGGAGATTTTGAATGTGTTAGAGTCTCAACAGACAATTTCAATCATTGACAGTATAGGACGTTTAATTTATGTTAATGATAATTTTTGCAATCTAGTTGAAAAACCTAAAAAACAATTAATAGGAGAAGCCAATGATATCCTAAAATCTCACTTAGTTGCAGATAAAGTATACAAATCCTTGTGGTCTGCAATTAATAAAGGTAAATCTTGGCAAGGTGTTTTATATTATAAATTGAATGGACTTAAAGATTTTTGGTTAGAGACAGCTTTATATCCTATAAATTCTAATCAAGGCTGCCAAAAATTTTTAGTTACATATAAAGATGTTACTGCTTACAATAAATTTCAGAACAGTTTTGATAAGGTTTTTAGTACTGAAAATTCGTCTTTAAAAAATATTGATGACTTAATATTATCAGTTAATAATAGAGCCAAAATAATAAGAGCCACTGATAAGGAGCTCACTAGAGATTATGACGAAGTAGTAGGTTTTTATATCTATGATTTTATTCCTAAAGATTATCACAAAGCTGTTAGGTCTAAGATAAAGGAAGTTTTTGTAGATAAAATTTCTAATGATTTTCAGTTTGAAAATAACCCAGATAAAGATGCAAACGAGCTTTATGTTTCAAGAATTAATCCAGTTCTCGATAGGTATGGAGATGTTTCTTATGCAAATATTACTACAGAATATAAAACAAAAAATTTAAAAATATTAAAACAACTACAAGATGTTGAGACCAAATATAAATCGGTTTTAAAATCTTGCGATTTTGGTATTATAGTAATTACGGATAGTCATGGTATTATTAAGGAGTGGAATAAAGGGGCTAAGTTAGCTTTTGGTTACACAGAAAAAGAAGTTATAGGTAAATCTTTAAAAATGCTAATAGCAAAAGACTATCTAGATGATGGTATAGCCGAACTTCTAAAAATTAAGAATGCCTCTACATCTAACAAAAAAGGTGAAACAACAGAATTAGTAGTTCAGAAAAAAGACGGAAAACAGTTTCCGGTAGAGCTAGCCATCCACAATTGGTATTGTGGTAAGGAACGATACTTTTCTGCAGTAATGATTGATGTTACAAAGCGTAAAAACTTAGAAAAACGATTACAGGAAAAGTCTAAAGATTTAGAGCTGTTTTTATATCGATCTGCTCACGACTTAAAAGCACCTATAACATCAGCAGAAGGTCTTATAGAGCTTATAAAATTAGAAAATATAGATTCTGATACCAAGCAGCTGGTAGAGATGTTAAGCACTACATTAAGCCAAGGAAAACTGCTGTTTGATAATCTTGCATTCGCTTCTTCAATTTCTCAAAAGAAGGGTGAGCTTAATATCATCAATTTTGAAAAAGAAGTACATAAAACCCTAGAGTCATTAAGTGGTTTAGATGGTTATGGAGATATAGATTTTAATGTTAGTATAAATCAAACAAAAAGATTTTTAACAAATAGAGAATTACTGTGTTCAATATTTCAAAATCTAATTCAGAATGCCATTATATATAGCAAGCCATTAAGTGCACAATTTAAACCCAAAGTTAGTATTGATATTCAACAGTTATCTAATAAGATGCAGATAGTGATATCGGATAATGGCATGGGAATAAGTGATGAGAATAAAGATAAAATTTTTGACATCTATTACAGAGCCAGTAATGAAGGAAAACAAGGTACAGGTTTAGGGCTTTACATTGTAAAGTGTATTGTCGAAGATTTAAACGGATCCATTTCGGTAGATACCAAATTAGGATCTGGTACCACATTTAAAATATTAGTCCCAAATCAAATAAATAACACAAAATGATTAAAAATGTAATGATTGTTGACGATAATAAGGTTGACTTATTTGTCACAAAAAAGATTATTGAGAAATGTAATCCAGAGATCAAAACAAGGAATTTTACTAGTGGAGGATCTGCATTATACTTTCTTAAGTTATGCCAGAATAATGGAGAATCCGAGATATTGGACATTCCAGATTTAATTCTGGTAGATATTAACATGCCCCAAATGGATGGATTTCAATTTTTAGAAAACCTAAAAAAACTAAAACTTGTTAAGAAATCTAAAGTCTACATGCTTACCTCTTCGCTTTATTCAGAAGATATATCTAGAGCTACTAATGATTCTTTTTGTTCAGGCTATCTATGTAAACCATTTACAGTAGAAAAATTCGCCAGCCTTTTAGAAGAGCATTTAAGCACTAAGCAATATAAAAAAACCTCTTAATAGGTTTTATTAACACATTAAAGCTTTACAGTTATGAATAAAAAATCTACTATAATAATTACTTTGATATTGTTATTGCAATGGCAATTACAATCTCAGATTAGTAATCAAGGCGACCTAAAAATAGTAAGTAATACAGATGTGTATTTTGCTAACAACTATGAAAACTCAGGAAATCACAATTGTGATGGTAACCTTTATCTAAATGCTAATTTTGTAAATGACGGTAATACCAGTTCTAACAGCGGAACAACGTATTTTAAGAACAGTGTTGACGATCTTTTAGGAATTACGGGAACAACAAATCAAATTAACTTTTACAATCTTGAAGTTGATTTGAGTTCTATTACAGCAAAGGGCCTTTCTATAGACCAGAATATTGAGCTGTATTTAGAAAATTCTCTGCATATAAAGAATGGCGATCTAAGATTAATTGGTGAATCTCAATTAATACAAGCACATTCAGGCATTAATACAAATACAATAGGTAACGGTAAGTTACTTAAAGATCAGCAAGGAGAAAATTCTGTATATAAATATAATTATTGGTCTTCACCAGTAAATCGTACAGGCGTTTATACTATTTCAACCTGTGTGTTTGATGGTACCGACTCAGGTGTTAATCCATTCTCTCCTCAGTCAATTAGTTATAATACAGGCGCACCATATAACGGTGTGCCGTCTGTAACTGATGGAGGTGGTAACGTTACCACACCTCTAACAATTAATAAAGATTGGCTTTATACTTATGCTATGGGTAATGGCACTTATGCCGATTGGTTATCTATAGATGAAAACACTTCTTTAAATCCAGGACAAGGTTTTACGATGAAAGGTACAGGGACATTATCTCCAGATCAAAATTATGTTTTTTATGGTGATGCTAATAATGGTGATTACAACTTTAGTATCAATAGTGGTGAGAGTGCTCTTTTAGGCAATCCGTATCCATCGGCATTAGATGCTGAGCAATTTTTGCTTGATAATGTAGCTGTAGTTAATGCTCTTTACTTTTGGGTCGATGGAGGTTCTACCTCTCATTATCTAACAGATTATTTAGGTGGCTATGCTACAAGGAATTTAACAGGAGGTGTGCCACCTTCAGTAGCCTCTCCATTAATTGATGGAGTAGGTAGTTCAGGCGCTGTTACAGCACCATCAAGATATGTGTCCGTTGGGCAAGGATTCTTTGTTGAAGCCACTGTTACTGGTAATGTTCAATTTAACAATGGTCAAAGAAGTTTTAAAACAGAAGGAGCTTCGGAGACTACATTTTATCGAGATGCAAATAGTTCTGCAAGTGCCAATAAGTACTTAAGAGTTGGGTATGAAGATCCAGAAGGGTTTCATAGACAGATTTTATTAGGGTTTTTACCAAATACTAATGCAGATTTAAACTATAACATTGGGTATGATGCTAAAATAAACGGGTTAAGAGATGATGATATGTTTTTTGTAATCGAAGAAGATATTAGTTCGCCTTATGCTATACAAGGAGTTGGAGACTTTGATGAAGATATGGAGTTTGATCTTGCTTTAAAGATATCAGAATCTGGTACTCATACCGTAATGTTAGATGAATTAGAAAATTTTGATCATCCTGTTTTCTTAAGAGATAATTATAGCAATACCGAAGTAGATCTAACACTTTCTGACTACCAAATTAACTTACAACCAGGTAATTACTTTGATAGGTATACTTTAGCATTTACACCATTATCTACATTAAGCACGGAGCAAAACGAATTGTACGAGCCCAAAGTATATTACAATGGAGTTGATGCAATAGAAATATATAATCATCAAAGGGCTAATATAGACAAGATAGAGGTCTATAACGCAATAGGACAACTCGTTTTAACCAAAGAAAATACTAACAACGAAAGGCTTCAAATACCATTTACAGGAAATACTGGAGTTTACATAGTTGTACTTAAAATAAATAACACCGAAAAATCTACCAAAATCTTAATTTATTAATTATGAAAAAATTTAATTCTACACTAGTAATAATCAACTGTCTTGTTTTGATGTTGATTAGTTTTAACGCTTCTGCTCAAGTTGGTATAGGAACACTATCGCCAGATGCTTCATCAATGCTTGATGTTAGTTCTACTTCAAAAGGAATGTTAACACCACGAATGACAAGCGCTCAAAGGCTTGCAATTAGTAGCCCTGCTAACGGACTGTTGGTCTATGATACGACTGAAAGTGTCTTTTATTTTTATAACTCTAGTCAATGGGAAAAAATTGACTCTACAACTCGAAACAATTTTAAGTTAGTTAAAACCGTAGCCGATTTAAGTGATGAGTTAACAAGCGGAGGTGGCACTACATATTTACTTGATGAAAATACACTTTATCAAATAAACGGAACCATAAATTTGGCTTATCCAATTGATCTTAATAATGCAGTTGTATTAGGGTTAGATACTTATGAGGATGTTTTAGTTAAAGCAGGAGGCTCTATGTTTTCTGGTACAAAAGGAGGGCTTATTAAAAATCTAACGCTTGCAGCACCTGGAGGTTCCGTGTTTAGCTTAAATGGCACTACCTCTGATAATTTACTTCTAAGAGATGCCGTAATCGCCAACTCTAATGCTGTTGGGAGTATCTCAGGGTTTAATATGGTATTCATTAGTGTTGTTCAGTTTGCTAATAACACTACTGGTATAACTTTTACCGATATTACAGAATTATTAATGAGCAATACAGCGTGGCAGTCAAATAACTCTGGTGTTTATGAAACCTATACAGGTAGTTTTGATTTTATTCAAAAACAAGGAGGTTTTATGGCGTTAGATGGTTCGGCTGTTGGTATAGATGTAAGTTCAAACCCTACGGTTTCAGATGCTGTTTTATCTGGAGTTAGCTTTTCTGGCACAAGTACTCAATATGTAGATGGTTATACTACTGGGGCTTATGCAGGATACAACTTTAATAACTCATGGAACGTAAATTGTCCTGGTATACCAGTTGAGTCAGATGTGGTAAGTGGTGGAAATATTTATTATGATGGAGCTATTACAACTGGTTTTGTGCAAACAATTACAAACAACAGTGCTTTAAATTTAAGTGGTAATAGTAATTCTAATTCTACAACATTAGTAAATGCGCTTCGCACCATGTCTACCCAAGATAACAGAATAACTTATACAGGTAAGAAAACAAGAACTTTTCAGGTTAATGCCGCTTTATCTATTAGAGGGAATTCTGGCGTTGGTGATTATTATGCATTTTTCATTAGAAAAAATGGAACAGATACGCTTACTGAAACCAATACTTTAATGAGAGTAAATAGTACTACAGATATTTCGAGCAATGCTATCTCTGGTACTGTTGAATTAGCACCAAATGATTATATCGAAATTTGGGGACAAAGACTTATTGGATCTGGTACAACATCTATAACAGTTTTTTCACTGAATTTAAGTATTAAGTAAGAAGGCTTTATAGAAAAAGTTAAGATTTAAATTAAGATATTTTATAATTGTTCATAGCAATTTTAATTTTTGTGTTAGCCATAAAGCTCCAATTTTATTGGAGCTTTATTTTTACTCAATTATTTGGTTATCCATTAAATTATCTGACTAAAATCATACTAAATTTAGATAATGATTATTAAATTTAGAATATGAGAAATATATTATTACTTACTGACTTTTCAGATAATTCTATCAATGCCATACACTATGCTTTAAAACTATTTAGTAGGTCTAAGGTTAATTTTTTTGTGTTACACGTAGAGTCTACTAATACGTTTTTAACTGATGATTTAATGGCTGCTGGAAGTAAAAGTATCTACGATACACTTGTTAAAAAGCCGAAAAGCAGATTAAAAAAAGTCGTTTCAGATTTAGAGAAAGCATTTAAACATGAAAATTTCAATTTTGAGATGCTTATAGATCATGATGTGTTTGCAGATTCTGTAAATCAAGTTGTAGCATCAAAAGAGATTGACTTAATTGTTATGGGAACCAATGGAGTTACAGGTGCTAAAGAAGTGCTATTTGGAAGTAATACAATCAACGTCATACGAAAGGTAACTTGTCCAACTCTGGTAATTCCAGAAGACTTTACATACACATCACCAAAGGAGATACTTTTACCACTGGATATTAATGATTCAATAGGTGGAGAGGCTTTTTCAAATTTGTTGACATTTGCGAATACATATTCTGAAAAATTACACCTTATGAGAATAAAGCCCAATAACGAAGTTTCACCAGAGGAACATAGCGATACTGAGCAGGTTCAAAAATATCTAAGGGATATCAACTATGAATATCATGTTGTAAGTAATACACCAATGGATCATGTGGTTAATTCTTATACCCAAACGCATAGTATAGAATTAATAGCTTTATTAGTTCAAAAAGAAAGTCTTTTTGAGAGATTCTTCACAGGTTCATCAACAACAGAGATTAGTAAGAAACTTAAAGTACCATTACTGGTGTTTCATGTGTGATATATTACCCTCTATAATAACATTAATTTTTAACTAATTTTCTTTTGTTTACTTAATGCAATTGGGTTTAATAGTTGCTCAGCCTCCAAGGCTTCAATCATTAATTCTATATAATCATTTACAGTTTTGTCTATAGATTGTGAATCTACTATGCTTATTGAACCTTTCCACAGCAATTCTCTTTCTTTGGTTGGGCAGATGCAGAATACTGAGGTTTCTGCATGGTAAACCGTATACTCTTCATAATACTCAGGATTGTAAAAACTATCCTGATATCTTAAATAATCTTCCTTAAATTTTATAAAGGTTTCATCATACACATCAAAGTTTTTGGTATATGCTATTTTATCTTCAGAGCCTACTACTTTTGAAAAAATGATGGTATCAAATCCACTTTGTAATAGCTGTTGTTCCAAACTGTCTAATTCATTTTGGTTTAGCTTTTCGGTTTTAAAGGATTTAGGAAAAACTTCAAAACTTGTGTAAGCATCTGTACCTCGCATTAAGAATTCTTCTTTTAGCTTATTCTCAAATTTTTGCTTGGCCTCAATATTAGATGTAATACCAACAACTAAAACTTTAGAAGGAGCATAGGATTCTATTTCCGGATTTTTCCAACTATCGGTTAAATGTGTTGAGGTACAGCCACTTACAAGTGCTGTTAAAAGTAGAATAATCAGCTTTTTCATAATAGGTCTATTTCTTGTCTAATAGTCGATTTTGTTTACCTTCTTTCATAACCATCTTTATAAGGTTAAAAAGTTTGGTTTTTGTAGTTCTGTAGCGCTTTCTAAACTCTTCTACAAGCTCGGTAAGATTACGATGTTCTTTTTTATAGGCTGTTTCTTCCTTAATCTGGTCTATACCATCTACCATAATCGAGAGTTCTTTTTCATGAGATTTAACAGCATTGATTAAGGTTTGAGTTTGTTCAACAATTTTAGTGAGTTTATCTATTAATCGTTTACTTTCTTCAAAATGATTGTTGTCTAAAATCTGAAGTGTATACGAACGAATTAAGTCTTCAAAAAACCATTGCTCTTCTTTGCAAAATTCTAATTCCGAAAGCCATTTTTTAGATTCAAAGTGCATCTCATCTGCACTTAACCATTCGGTATGTTTGGCATTTGTATGTATCGTTTTCATAATTCAAAAAATTTAAAATAGCAGAGTGTATAATCCATAAAACATACACTCTGCTTAATTAAGAGATTTTAGATAACTTCAACCTTTTTAGGTTGTTGTGTTTTAGCCTCTTCTTTTTTAAGAAGATTAAGCTTAAGGATACCATTTTTATAGGTGGCCTTAACCTCTTGGTCTGTGTTAACAGATTTAGGTAGGGTTATAGATCTTTTAAAAGAGTTGTAGCTAAATTCTTTGCGTGTAAAGTCTTCTTCTTTTTCTTCTGTTTCATGTTTTTTCTCACCACACACGTTAAGAATGTTTTCATCTATAGTTACCTCAAAATCTTTTTTATTGAAACCTGGAGCTGCAAACTCAATTTCAAAATCATCATCGTGTTCCTTAACATTCATAGCTGGCATTAAGCTATCTTCTTCAAAAAAGTCATTGTTAAAGAAATCGTCGCTGCTTAAAAAATTTTTTAAGCCTTCATTTGTCCAACTAGGGAACAAGCGTTGTCTGTTGTTAAATTTAATTAGTGACATAGCTCTAAATTTTTAGTGTTAAACTTCGATTTTACTGTTTCTAATTTACTGAGCTAATGGTAATTCTGAAATGATTTTAATCAGTTTGAAGCGTGTTGTTTTTAAATTAAATGATTAGCTTTTCTACATCAGTCAACTGTGGAATTTTTACATGCCAACCATACGTGTTTTTAATTTTAGTCCTAAAGGCATCTAAAGCTGTAGGCTCTCCATGAATGAGATAAACCATTTCTGGAATGTTTTTAATGGTTTTCATCCAATTAAGTAAATCCTCTTGATCTGCATGTGCCGATAAGCTTTCAATAGTTTTTATTGTGGCTTTTACAAGATAATATTTTCCAAAAAACCGAATTTCGTGCACACCTTCTTTCAGTTGTCGGCCTCTGGTGCCTTCGGCTTGATAACCAACCAAAAGTACAGTAGTTGAAGGTTCATCTATAAGTTGTTGTAAGTAGGTGAGTACGCGTCCTCCAGTAACCATTCCACTACCTGCAATAACAATTTTAGAACGTTTGTCATCTATGGTTTCCCAGGTTTCTCTGTAGGACTGTACGATGTTTACATGATTGCACATCGCGTAGTATTCTTCAGTTGTTAATCTATGCCAGTTAGGGAAGTGTTTAAAAACATCGAGGACATTGTTGCCCATAGGACTATCTATAAAAATAGGAATGTTTGGGATTCTTCGTTGTTTATACAATTGCCATAGAATGTACATTAAAGTTTGTAAACGCTCTACTGCAAAACTAGGTATGATGAGATTACCTTTTCTGTTAATCGTTTCTTTGATGATGTCCTCTAAAATGGTTTCTACATCCTCTTTTGGATGTAACTTATTGCCATAGGTACTTTCAATAAACAGATAGTCTGCCCATTCTGGTGTTTTAGGGTTTTTGAGTAAGTAATCGTTAGTGCGTCCTATATCTCCAGAGAATACAAACCGTTTACCATTAATATCTAATTCTATAAATGTGGCACCAATGATATGACCATTGTATTGAAATCGATAGGAGATGTTTTCAGTTAATGAAATCCATTTATCATCTTCTTCTGAGTGAAATAATTTAATAGTCTGTTCCGCTTCTTCAACGGTATAAAACGGTAAAGCAGGCTTGTGTTTTGTGTATTTTTCTTTATTGGCTTTTTCTGCTTCTTCTTCGTGAATTTTAGCACTGTCTTTTAGAATAATTTCGGCAATAGCAAGTGTAGGTGCTGTACCAACAATTTTACCTCTAAAGCCTTGTTTTAAAAGTCTTGGTAAATAACCAACATGATCTAAATGGCCATGCGTTAAAAGAACAATATCAATGGACTTAACATCGACAGGAAGATTAGACCAGTTAAGTTCTCTCAACGTTTTTAAACCTTGAAACATACCACAGTCTATCAAAATATTTTGCTCTGAGGTTTCTAACAAAAATTTTGACCCTGTGACTACACTAGAGGCACCTAAAAAATTAACCTTTACAAACTTTTCCATGTCTATTCAGTTTTAATTGTACATAGATCTGCGATTTCTTTAAGTATTTTGTCTTTTCTGGCATCAGAAATTCCTAAATGATCTAGATAGAATTTATCGTGTATTAATTCTCTGCATAAAACCACATTTCTACTTAACAAAAATTGTTTTTCTCTGTTTGATAATAATGTAGATACCGTAATTGGATATAATCCTAAACGGTCAATTCGGTCTTTTAATCCGTTGTTTTCAGGATAATCCCAACTTAATAAGTAGAGTCCACAACACTTACTGTATTGTATGGCATCTTCTGAGAATCTGGTGTTGGTAACAACCCAACCTTTGGTTAGTATTGTTCCATTTTTGGGATTCGTATTCCAATGTGCTTTAACATCTTGGTAGCGCGAGTTAATGTATAAAGGTATTTTTACATTACAATTAATACCTTGTTCACCATGAAATTTACATTCAATGATTGTAGTTTCATTGTCTTTGTGTGCAACAACATCAATCTCGTGCGTTACACATTTGCCTTGTAAAACTTCACCAATTTTTACTTTGTAACCAGAGTATTTTAAAACAGCTCCGACAAAACGCTCAAACGGAAATCCTGTTGGGCCTAGCTCATAAATTGCCTTTTTGAGTTTGTATTTAGAGGCAAAATGACTTTTCTTTTTCTTTAGTAAAGCAAAAGCTCTGTTGTAAATTTCTTTGGTAGAAATACCTTGATACAATTCATCTCTAACCTTATCTATGATTTGGTCTATGGTCTCTCTGTTTGCTCCAGTTCGTTTTAAGGATGAGCGCAATTTGTTAAGTGAAAATTTTACTTTATCACCAGATGATTTGGTTATGATGATGCTTTCGTTTTCCATTTCTATTCATTTAAAAAAAGCTGCCAAAACATAATTGGTTCTGGCAGCTTTACTGACTAATAGATTTGTTGAAACAATTCAACTAAAAATGACTTTTAACCCAATGTCAAAGCCTTAATTTCTTAGGTCGTGCATAGCTAAAATCGGGACATTGAGATGAAATGATATTTCCTTAACCAATGGGCTAGAAAGTATGCTGCCAAAAAACTTATGCTTTTTATTGATAAATGCTACCATATCACTATCTCTACTTTCAACAAATACATTGATTGCTGCTATTACTGAATTGTTAGACAAGGTATGGTGCTTATATGTTGTACCTTCTAGTATTTCTTCTAGAAGTGCCTTATTTTCTTTTTGAGAATCATCTAATTCATCTTGCTCTTTAACGTGCAAGACAATGATTGATGCATCCGACTTTTTAGCAATATCAGTAAGGTAAACCAACTCTCTGCGTTTGTATGGTACTTCAAAACCTGTCGGAAATACTATTTCTTTTGGAAGCTTTATTTCTGCTTCCACAGGTACTACAATCACTGGGCAATTACGAACTTTTTCCATTACATATATTGCAGTACTACCAAAGGCCGTAGCTCTAGAGTGTGTTTCGCCTTTAGTACCCATAATTATCATTTCTATATCCTTTTTGTCCACGATGTCTTTAATGGCATCAATAGTGTTATTAAACATCGAAACGGTTTTGAAATGATGTTTTGGATTGTCTTTCTTTGTTAGTACAAGCTTGTCTAAAATTTTAGCCAGTCCGTTTTCAGAATCCCATTTTTTAGATTCATAGATGTCGCTTCCAGATTGTGGTTTCATTAAGCTTTCAACTAAATTTCCGGTGGCCGAAAACACATTTAGGATATAAAAATCTGTAGGTTCATTTTTAAATAGCTCGGTAGCATAATCTATGGCATGCCAAGCATTGTCCGAAAAGTCTGTTGGTAATAATATCTTATGCCTCATGATTCTATGTTTTAAGTTGTTGTACTTTGAGCCAATCGTTCACTAAGCTGAAGACGGAATTACAAAAAATGGTATTGTAGCATGGAACCCTATCTTCTTAATTACAGGCTCATTAATTATGCTTTCTATAAAACTGTGCTCATAGTTAATCATTACTAAAATATCTATGTTAAGCTCTTCTATAAAGTCGTTTATTGCATTTTCTTTCTTTGTGTAATCTGGCATCCAATGGAAAGTATGTGGATTATCCTCTAAATAAGCTTTTAGCATTGCCAGATTGTAATCTTGCTGGTGACTCAGATTTTTTTCTTCGTTAATATGTAATATTCTAATCTTAGAATCGTACAGTTTTGATAGGTTTTTTAGAGGAAGCAACTCTTCGCCATAAAATCGATTAAAATCTGTTGGAAATGCAATTTGTTTTGGCTCATCAAAGTCAAACTCATGAGGAATTAAGAGAATAGGGCAAGACTTTACATGCTTTATGATTTTTACAGTGTTGCTACCCATAAATATTTCTTTGGCACCAGTAGCTCCTTTGGTTCCCATTACAATAATATCAATCTTGTATTTAGTGATAGCCATATCAATGGCATCATCCATGGCATCCACACTGAGTAAGATATCAAAATTATGATTAAGGTTGTCGTTTGCTCTTTCTGCCATGTCTTTGAGTTCTAGCAACTCCTGCTTTGCATTATCTGCCATAGATCTCAATAATTTGTTTGAAATGTTAGACATTGCAGAAGCTTTCATTTTATAAGAATGCAAAAAATAGAAAGTACATTCTTCCTTCTCGTAGAGTTTAAGTGCATAAACGGCTGCACACCAGGCATTATCCGAAAAATCCGTTGGTAATAGTATTTTTTTCATGGCGAGTAGCTTTAGTTCATTAGCAAAAGATACTGTTAACTTTTGCATTTTGAAATGATAATAATCAGTCTTATTTATAGTTGTGACGGAATAACCATAAACGGAACATTAAGATGAAAACCTATGTGTTTTATATTGGATTTAAAGAATAGATTTTCAAAAAATGAATGCTTATTGTTAATCATCACCAACAAGTTGATTCTTGTTTTTATCTGAAATTCTGTAATTGCTTCTGGTATATTTTTATTTTTAATATTGTGGAAAAGATGCGCAATACCTTTAAACTTTGCTTCAAGTTTTTGTCGGTTGGTTTCTTGTCTTTTAGTTAAAGCTTCACCATAGTGCACATGCATAATATTAACACGAATGTTATACAGATTAGCAATGTCTAAAAGAGGTTGTAAGTGCTGATCTTTAAAATCTATTTCATAGTCTGAAGGGAACAAGAGTTCGTGTGGTTTTTCAAAATCAAAATCACTAGGAATTGCAATTACAGGACATTTAGCATTGTTAAGTACATGCATGGTGTTAGAACCAAACAAAACTTCTTTGACGCCAGATGCACCTTTGGTTCCCATAATTATTAGATCCATTACATTGCCTTCATACAATTCGCTTATTTCACCAGTAAGTGTATTAAAAGATGAAATGGTTGTAAATTGATGGTTAGGATTAGGGAACTCAGCTTCAATTTTTTCTACTAATTCTTGTAGCCTTTTTTTACTAGTCTCTTTAATGGTTTCCATAAGTTGAAACTGTGGTTCGCTAGATTGCATAAATTCAACCTGATACACAATTGGAGTATATGTGTTTAGTAAAATGAAATTACATTTTACATTTTTATATAGTTGTAATGCGTATGTAATGGCATTCCATGCATTATCTGAAAAATCCGTTGGTAATAGTATTTTTTTCATGACGATAGATTTTAAAGAATTAATAGCGTCTAATGTTTTGCAGTGCCAAAAACGGAATATCTATCCTCAGCGTTATTTCATCTAGTTTAGACTGAAAGAATATGTTTTCAAAAAACGAGTGTCTTGTATTAACCATAACAAGCATATCTACATTATTTTCATCTATGTAATTACAAATAGCGTCTGTAATGCTCGAATCTTTAACAGTCTTAAAATTAATCTCGTTTTTGCAAAGTTCATCCTTAACAAAGCTTTGGTTATTCTGTTGTCTCATGGATAGTTTGTCACTGCTAGAAACATACAGCATATCTATAACAGCTCTGTATGGTGCAGCTAGCTCACATAGTAATTTCAGTTCTCTTCTCTTATAAGGAATAAGGTAATTGGTAGGGAAGAGGATATGTCTTGGCTGAATACCTACATAATGTTCTGGTATGGCTAAAACAGGGCACTGTACATATCTAAGAACCTGTAGCGTATGGCTTCCAAAAGTTAATTTTTTATCGTTAGTATTGCCACGAGTTCCCATAACGATAATGTCTATATTTTCTTCGTCTACAATCTTGTCTGCTTCATCTACCAACATGTTATTTGCAGAAATAATTGAATAGCTATGTCTTGGGTTTGGAGAAATTTCCTTTATGTCTTTTAAGACCTTATCAAGATTAGATTGCGATTTGTCTGCAATGCGTTTTGTAACTTTTACAAGAGTTTCCTCCTTGATGAGTTCTTCGTCTTCAAAAATTTCATCTTGGTAAGCATGCATAATAAAAAACCTGCTTTTGTCGTATTTAAACAACTCAGAAGCGTATTTTAATGCATTCATTGCATTGGCGGAAAAGTCTGTTGGGATTAGAATGTTTCTCATGACAAATTCATTTTATAGCTTATTAAAGCTAAGGCATTTAGCATCATTTTACAATGATATTTATCATACAATTCAACTAGGAAATTTTAATGAGAGAAAAGGTTAAAAAGAAACAGGAAGCATTAACTTCCTGTTTCCGTAAAGTGTTTAATTCTATAATTCACCTCTTATTTTGAAAACCCTAAATTCCTCTGACTACAAAGAATTATAATGGATCGCTTTTTTATTCAACCAAAGCATTAAACACTTTTTTACATTCATAACCCTTAATAAAATTATTAAGGATTTTTATGCTTTTATCCTAACATAGTAAATGTAATTATTGAGTCTGTTTTAAAAAATGAGGAATGTCAGTTTTGGTATTAAATTATCAGAATGTATGTCTCAAAAAAAGCCAGAGATTGCTCTGGCTTTTTTCGTGATTAATAGCACATGATATTAAATTTATGTAGGCCTTAATATCATATGTTAAACATAATTAAGCTTTTGGTTTTAAAAAATGATAATTATCAATTTTGGCTAATATGGAATTATTTGATAAACGATATTTAATAAAAACAGACCAATTAAAAATAGCAACATATAAATAAGCTGAACCATTTTAACGTTGGTTAATATTAACCACGACACTGTTTTATTTGGAAAAATAAACAGTGCCAAACCAGAAAATAGAAAAGACCATCCTATTAAAGTAATAACCAGTTTGTAATTTAATTCCCAATAGTTATGTGAAATTACGGTAGTTAGTCCTAGCGTAATACAAATAAATGCTGCCAGAATTAAAAACTTTTCATCTTTAAGATTGTTAAAAATCTGTTTTATGCGTTTTGGATTAAAGCTTAGTATAAAAAAGAATATGATAAGATACCAGCCCCAAAATTTTGTAAAGAATAGTGAATTTTCCATGGTTTTATTAATTTTTTTCGTGTAATACTAATAATGGTTTGTCTGTGTGATAGCTCACCTTTTCAACTCTGCTGTGAAAGAATATTTGTTGAAAATAGTTAAGGCTTTTTGCTACCATACATATAAGATCTATATCCCTACTTTCTACAAAACATTGCACAGCATCTTCTACTTTTTTGTTTGTGAGGTAATGAAAACTGCTTTTAATATCTGTAAAGTAGTCTTTTAATAATGTTATGTTCTGATTTAACTCTCGCTCTAAATCCCTTTTGTTTTTATTAATATGAAGTATTCTAAGAAATGCTTTAAAGTGCTCTACGATATCTAATAATGGATGTAAAATATCTAGATTGTAGGTGAGGTTTAGATCTGAAGGAAAAGCAATCTCTTTTGGAGGAACAAATTCTGCATTCTCTGGCACTGCAAGTGTTGTACATTTAACTTTGGTAATAACATCTGCAGTGTTGGTACCAAGAATGATTTCGTTTAAACCAGAGGCACCTTTTGTACCCATAACAATAAAATCTATTTCTTTTTCTTTTATAATTCTTCGAATAGAATCTATAAAAAAACCAGTTTCTGTGAGTACAAAGAACTTGTGCTTGTCTTTATTTGGTTTTAACTTAGAAATACGCTTTACAAAACTGCGTAACTTTTGTTTTGCTGGTTTAATGTATGTGTTTTCGAGATAGTAAGAGTCTATGGTTAAAGCCTCGTCTTGTGGAATAAAATTATTTAAACTGTTAACATGTAACAGGTAAAAACCACATTCAATAGCATTAAAAAAATGAATGGCATACTTAATAGCATTCCATGAGTTTTCAGAAAAATCCGTTGGTAAAAGCACATTTTTCATGATATTAATAATTTAATATCTTAAAATTAGGTGCTAAAAGCGGTTTATAAAATGACTAGAATCATTTTAGATAATTATGGTTACTTAATTTGCTTAAGACCATCAATATCTAAAACGACAATGTTTCTTCCTTCGGATTTAATCAGTCCTTGATTTTTAAAATTGGTTAATGTTCTGATAAAAGTTTCTGTTGCGATACCAGCAACACTTGCCAAGTCATTTCTGGAGATTTTTATTGGATCATTAGGTCTTCGATTAATCTTTTCGGCAAATTGAAGAATAGTATTGGCAGTTTTCTTGTTTACTGAACTATATGCCATTTCTAATAGCTGGTCTTTAAAATGTGATAAATCGTCTGTTAGGTGGTCTATTAGTGCTATGGCCAGTTTATTGTTATTCTTTAAAATTTCGGTTAATTGTAATATTGATAAGCCAACTAATGTGGTCTTCTTTATTGCTGTGGCAGTTTCTTTATGTGGTAAGTTGTGCGTAAAAGATGTGTAGCCAAACAGATCGTCTTCTTTGTAAAGACTTGTTGCTAATTCTTTGCCTTTAGTATCTAACTTATGGCATTTTATAGCACCTTTGGTAATGAGATAAATAAAATTAGAATGGTCGCCTTCTCTATAAATGATATCTCCCTTGTTAAACATAAACTCATTGCCATAATCGTCAAAGAAGTTCTTTAAGTCATTGAGGTTGATTAATTCATCCTTCTCAGAGTAATTATGAACGTTATCTTGTTCTTTCTCCTTAAGGATACTGGCTTTAGCTAATCTACTTTTAATGGCACTTACCAACTCGTCTTCAGTAAAAGGTTTAGTGATGTAGTCATCTGCACCAAGATTCATACCTTTTCTAACATCTTGATGTTCGGTTTTTGCAGATAAAAAGATAAAAGGTATATGTTTTGTCTTGTTGTTTTTGGTTACCTCATTTAAGACTTCATAACCATCTAGTTCTGGCATCATTATATCGCAAATTATAATATCTGGTATATTAATATTTATAGATTTTAAGCCAAGTTTTCCATTTGGCGCAGTCAGAACTTCAAAGTCTGAAAGCTCCAAAAGTTCGGCTATATTTTCTCTTAAAACCGTATCGTCCTCTATGAGTAAAACCTTAGTCATGCTTTGCCTTATTAGGTATTTTTAAAGTAACTAATGTTCCTTTGTTTTCTTTACTTTCAATTTTTATAGTGCCGTTTAAATTTTCGAGATGTGTTTTTACAATATTGAGGCCAATTCCGGTACCTTGTAAATTAAGTACATTTTCAGCCCGATAATAACGAGTGAAAATATTCTCCACTTCCTTTTTTGGGATACCAATGCCATGGTCTTCAATCTCAAAAAAAGTGTCGTTTTTATCTTGATGAATTCTAATATCTATGGTAGAATTCTTACCTGAATATTTTATAGCATTCTGTAGAATATTAGATAAAATAATTTCTATAATTCTCTCATCTTGATACATTGCTATGTTGTCAATATCCTTAGGGTAATTGATGCGTTGTCCTTCTTTTAAAAGCATGTTGCAGTTGTAAACCACTTCATTTATAACCTTACTTAATCTAAAATCTGTAAACGTGTAATTAAAAGTGCCAGTTTCTAATCTTTCAATAGATAAAAAATCGTTTAAAATGGTGTTGAGATAGTTTACTTTATCCTTTAAAATGGCTAAATGCTTATCACGTTTTGGCTGTTCTTCAGTTAGTCTGTATTTTTCTAACAGCATCAACGAGGTTGCTATGCCACTGAGAGGTGTTTTAAATTCATGTGATACTAGAGACAAGAACTTTGTTTTTAGTTCATTAAGTTCTTTTTCTTTGCTCAGAGCTTCTTGTAGTTGCAGTGTTCTTTCTTGTACTGTTTGTTCAAGTTTTATGGTGTAATTTTTTTGTTCGGTAATATCTACTATTATAGCCACAAACACTTTTTTATCTTTTAATAATGAAAGCTGTAAGTGCACCATTACAGGATAAGAGGATCCATCTTTTCTAATATGAATAGTTTCAAAGTCTACTTGTTCTTCTTGCTTTTTTAGAAGTTTATTAATGTAATTTTCTCTAAAAGTTTCGAGGTCTATGTTAGCTTTTAAATCTAAAGGTGTCATAGAAGTTAGCTCATCTAATGAGTAGCCAATGTTTTTTAAAGCACCTCTATTGGCATTTATAAACTTGAGTGTTTTGGCATCAAAAACATATATTTCATTTAAAGACTCGTTAAAAATTGTAGCCAAATGGTTTTTTTCTTCTTGAGCTCTAACACGTTCTGTAACATCATTTTGAACACCAATAAAATGTGTTACCACACCTCTTCTGTTGGTTATTGGAGTAATGTATAAATCGTTGTAAAATATGGTACCATCTTTTTTGTAATTTCTAAGAGTTGCTAAACAACTTTCACCATTTTTAACGGCTTTTCTAATTTTTGAAATCTCTTTTTGGTCTCTATCATCACCTTGAAGAAATCTGCAGTTTTTGTTTAAAATTTCTTTTTTAGTAAAGCCAGTTAGCCTTTCAAAAGCTGCATTGTGGTATATGATGGGATTGTCTGGTTTTAAGGCATCTGTTATTACAATTCCATTGTTAGCAGAATCTAACGCTTTTGTTCTAAGCATAAAATTAAACTCGCTCTCTTTCTGTTTAGAAATATCTCTAATTAATGCCATAACAAAAGTTTTGTTATAGATGTTAAAAGGGTTAAGTTCAACTTCAATTGGTATTATATCACCTATCTTTTTTAGACCATAAACATCTGCTGTTCTTCCCATTTTAGTGCGTTTATAATCTTCCATAAATTGGTCAACATTTTTCTTGTGAGATTTATGGTAGTTAGAAGGAATAAGTATGTTAATGGATTTACCTTTAAGCTCAGATTTTTTGTATCCAAAAATATGCTCGGCCATGCCATTAGCTTCCATTATATGTTGTTTTTCATCAACTATAATAACGGCTTCAGAGATAGCTTCTAAAAGAATGTTGAATATTTCTTGGTCTTGTTTAATCATACCAAACAAGTGATTGGTGTATCTTTTAAAGATACGTAATTAAAAGCGATTATTGTATGATAATGATCAATATCATTCTTTATTTAGAGGGATTTAAATACCTTAGGTTATAACTAATTTTTGGTTATAATGAATAAGGATCTGTTAATACATCTAAGGTGTGTGTTTTATGTCATTTCTAAGGCAGATAATAACTTATCTTTTGAATAATATGTTAAGTTGTCTGAAAGCCTAAAAAAGGCGATGGTCTCTTCTTGTAGAAGCTAAACGAGACGTCATAAAAAATCAGTTTAATACATTACAAAAAGACAATGTCTCTGCAGAAAAAGTAGAGACAGCATTGTAAACTACAACGTTAATGACTGTTAATAATGATTCGGTTTATTTTGTAAATGTAAGACTATACTTATTGTTATTAGCTTGCTCTAATTACGCTCTCTCAAAATCTCTGGTGCTGTAAACAAGAACTTTCATGACTTTAGTTTTACATCAGTTATAATATTTTAAACAACTTTGTTAAGCAGGTATCACCATAAATGGTGTCTGTAAGTGCATTGCAATTTTTGAAATCGTTGGTTTAAAGAACAGATTTTCAAAAAATGTATGTTTATTATTTATCATTACAAGCAGTTCAGATTTATGTTCTTGCTGATAATCATAGATAACATCTGCAATGTCTTTTTCTTCTAAAATATCGTATGTGGTGTTGTAATCTGTAAATGTTTCTTTGATGAATTCTTTATGTATTCTTTGTAGAGATGTAAGTCCTAATATTGAAATATGCAGAACCTTTATATTGCTTTTGTGTAGTTTTAATATTTTTAGAATTGGCTGAAAATGCTTGTTTTTAAATGCAAGATTTAAATCTGAAGGGAATAATATATTCTCTATACCAGCAAACTCATAATCATCTGGTACAGCAATAACAGGACAACAACGTTTGTTTATAATCTGTGTGGTATTGCTACCAAAAACGACCCTGTCAGAGTCTGTTGCGCCTTTTGTTCCCATGACAATGAGATCTATATCATTATCAGACACTGCTCTCGAAATTCGATCTGGTAAAAACCCTTTTACGACTTCAACCTCGAACTCTTGTTCCATACCATATTTCCGCATTGACGAAAGTGCAAATTCGTAAAGACGTTCTTTAGATTCTTCCTGAAGAATTTTATGTATATCCTTTCCTATGAGTCCTTTTTCTATTTGATATTCATATGAAAATATAACTGGAGGATAGCAATGTAAAAAGTGAAATTTACAGTCTTCATTTTTATACAATTCTAAAGCATAGTTAATAGCATTTTCAGAATTTTGTGAAAAATCGGTAGGCAATAAGATAGACAACATAATCGAAGGGTTTTATGGTTCTTAGTATTTAAAGTTATGACTAAGATTTAAAATTTCCCATGATATTTGTCAGCTAAAAAATTAATAAACAATAGTTTAGGTTTGGTTTTTTGTGAAATAAAAAATGATTGCTCGTTATTGAGCAATCATTGATTGTTACTTTAATTATAATAAGGCTAAGCCGAATACGATTGTTTTACAACAGCATTAGAAGATCTAAATTGATATTCTGGACTGTGAAGCATTTTGTGATAAAGATGTTCGTTTACCTTAACTGGAATTTCGAGATTAGGGAATTTGATGTGGTAAACATTTCCCTTTTGATTAACTAATCTAACTTCAATAGGTTGTTTCTTCATAATCTAATTGTTTTAAAAATTAAACCATAAAAATTATTACACCTGCTTTTTTTCGATTGTCTTAGTTTTCTTCTCTTTAGGTTCTGTCTTCTCTGGTGGGATAATATATCTGTGCTTATCATTAAAAAAGTTTTGTCGCATAGCTTCCATTTGTTTCATTATGGCATCCATGTTCGAGAAGCCTGATGGCATGCCACTAGAAAACAAATCATCTTTGAAAAAATCATCAGAAAAGAACTGTTTCATAATCGAATCGTGTTCTGAGAAACCGTTTAAATTAGGAGGCTGTAGCATAGAAAAGCGCTTTTGTATCATAGAATTCATTTGGTTAAAAATGCTGTCGCTTTCCATATTTTTTATATTTCCAGACGATGACCAACTATAAATAGAATCGTAACGGACTATATTACCGTTTTCGTCTACTTCTTTATTCACCTTCCATGTGCCTTTAGGCTTTAGAAGGCTGTCTTTTTGAATTTCTAAATCTGAAGAATTTTTAGAAGAATTCTCAGTGTCTTGTGCATTACAACTTGTAGCTAAAATTGCTACAAATAAAAAGAGCATTACTTTTTTCATTTTTTACAATTTTAAATTAGACATCTGCCATCTAAAAATCAAAAAAAATGCCATTCCAATACGAACTTACATTTTGTCAGTATGTCTTATTTTTGCAATTATGACAGACAATTTTGTAAACGAATTTTTTGGTATAGGTATACAAAATGGTAAAACGCCAGAGAATCTTGGCGTACTATGGAGATCAGCACAAAACTTAGGTGCCAGTTTTATTTTTACCATTGGTAATCGGTATGCAAAGCAAGCGTGTGATACGCATAATGCCGTAAAATCGATGCCTTATTTTCATTATGAAACTTTTGATGAGTTTTATAATAATTTGCCTAAAGGTGCTAGGTTAGTTGGAGTAGAGTTAACAGATGAAGCCGTAGATTTAGAAACATTTCATCATCCAAGACGATGTGTGTATCTTCTCGGAGCAGAAGACCATGGACTCTCTAAACAAGCCATAGAAAAGAGTCATTTTTTGGTAAAATTCAAATCGCAACTAAGCCTTAATGTGTCTGTAGCAGGAAGCATTGTAATGTACGACAGAGGAATTAATAAGCCAAGATCGTAAGTTTTTTAATCTAAAACAAACCACTTATCTCACCACTATCACTAATGTCAATACCTTCAGATGCTGGATGCGCTGGTAAACCAGGCATACGCATTATTTCGCCTGTAATAGGAATTAAAAAGCCTGCTCCTGATGCAATTTCTATTTCACGCACAGTAATTATAAAATCTTTTGGCCTGCCTAGTAATTTAGGGTTATCGGATAATGATTTTTGAGTTTTTGCAATACAAATTGGTAGCTTATCTAGTTTTAGTTCTTTAATACGTTTTAGTTGCCGTTTGGCACTTGTGTTGTAATCTACGTGTTCAGCACCATAAATTTTTTGAGCTATGGTTTCAATCTTTGTTTCAACATCCATGCCCCAGTTATAAAGTGGTTTAAATTTAGCCTTGTTTGATTCTGCAACTTCAATAACATGTTCGGCAAGCTTTAACGCTCCTTTACCACCTTTGGCCCAAACATTGGCTACGGCAACTCTGATGTTTTTAATTTTAGCTAGGTCTTTTATGAGTTGAATTTCTTCTTTAGTGTCGGACTTAAATTTATTGATAGCGATTATAGGAGTAACACCAAATTGCTGAATATTTTCAAGATGTTTTTCTAAATTAGGAAGGCCTTGTCTCAGTGCCTCAACATTTGGTTCATTTAAAGTTTTTAAATCGGCACCTCCATGATATTTAAGGGCACGTATTGTTGTGGTTAATACTACTGCTTTTGGAGATATGTTGGCACTTTGGCATTTAATATCAAAAAACTTCTCAGCTCCTAAGTCAAAACCAAAACCAGCTTCAGTTACAGTATAATCAGAAAAAGACATTCCCATTAAAGTGCCTATAACGGAGTTGGTACCTTGAGCAATATTAGCAAATGGTCCGCCATGAATTATAGCTGGATTACCTTCAATGGTTTGTACTAAATTGGGTTTTATAGCATGCTTTAAAAGTGTGGCCATAGCTCCAGCAACTTTTAAGTCTCTTGCATATATGGGCTGTTTCGAAAATGTGTAACCTATAAAGATATTTCCCAGTCGATTCTTGAGGTCACTAAGGTCTTTTGAAATACATAAAATCGCCATAATTTCAGAAGCAGCAGTAATATCAAAGCCAGTTTCTCTTGGGATTCCAGAGGTTGTGCCGCCAAGACCAACAATTATACGTCTTAGTGCTCTATCGTTCATATCAACAACACGTTTCCAGGTAATTGTTCTTGGGTCTAATCCTACGGAATTTGTTTTGCTTTGTATATTATTATCTATAACTGCAGCCAAAAGGTTATGCGCTTTTTCAATGGCTGAGAAATCACCAGTAAAGTGTAAGTTAATATCCTCTAGAGGTAATACTTGCGAATAGCCTCCACCTGTTGCTCCACCTTTTATACCAAAAACAGGACCTAAGGAAGGTTCTCTTAAAACAACGGTTGTTTTTTTATTTAGTTGGTTTAGGGCTTCAGATAAGCCTATAGAAATTGTTGTTTTGCCTTCTCCAGCAGGAGTAGGTGAGATTGCAGAAACTAGTATAAGATTACTTTTCTTGGCTTTATTTCTATTAATGAGCGATAATGGAAGCTTGGCTTTATCATTACCATACATTTCTATATTATTTGGATCAATACCAAACTTCTCTGCTATTTCGGTTATGGGCTTTAGTTTTACTTTTTTGGCAATCTGAAGATCAGTCATAGTTTTTAAGATGAATTCATACAAATTCAAATTTAGACCATTGAAATCAGATAAATGGTGATTTTTGTCATGTGTGAAAATGTATCGGTCTATTGAGAACTTATAAACTTAAAGGTTGTAACTTTGCCAAAACTTTGATACATGCATAAAGCTGGTTTTGTAAATATTATTGGTAATCCAAACGTCGGTAAATCGACCTTGATGAACGCTTTTGTTGGTGAGAAGCTATCCATCATAACATCGAAAGCACAAACCACAAGACATAGAATCCTTGGAATTGTTAATGGTGAAGACTTTCAAATGGTGTTGAGTGATACACCAGGTATCATAAAACCAGCCTACGAGTTACAATCCTCAATGATGGATTTTGTAAAGTCCGCTTTTGAAGATGCAGATGTGCTAATCTACATGGTTGAAATAGGTGAGAAGGAACTCAAAGATGAAGCCTTTTTTAAGAAAATTACCAATTCTAAAATTCCTGTTTTATTACTGTTAAATAAAATAGATAACTCAAACCAAGAGCAATTAGAAGAACAAGCGGAATTATGGCAAAGTAAAGTGCCAAATGCAGAGTTTTATCCAATTTCTGCTTTAAATGGTTTCAATGTTCAAAATGTATTTCAAAGAATAATTGAGTTATTACCAGAGTCTCCGCCATTTTATCCTAAAGATCAATTAACTGATAAGCCAGAGCGCTTTTTTGTTAATGAAGCGATTAGAGAAAAAATATTGCTTCACTATAAAAAGGAAATCCCATATTCTGTAGAGGTTGATACCGAAGAGTTTTTTGAAGAGGAAAACATTATAAGAATTCGCTCTGTCATTATGGTAGAGCGCGATACACAAAAAGGGATTATTATAGGTCACAAGGGTTCTGCTTTAAAGCGTGTTGGAGTAGAAGCTAGAAAAGATTTAGAAAAGTTTTTTGGTAAACAAATTCACTTGGAATTATACGTTAAGGTGAACAAAAACTGGAGATCGAATCAAAAACAATTAAAACGATTTGGGTATAACCAGAAGTAAGTTATTCTACTGCATGTATATCTTTACTTCGCAACGTATCTCGCATAAAATGATGTAATTGATGCATTTGCTCCATACCAGCTTTTTTGCCAAGTCTTCCGCTAAAATAAAGAGCAAACCAAACAACTATCATAAGTAAGGTAACAAAAAGCTGTATGGCAAAATTATTACCCAGAGACCAATTGACGTAAGCCCAAATCCCAAATCCAAAAAAGAAAGCAGCAGCAGCAAAATGAAAGAACATAAACATGGTCCATACTGTTGGGTTAGGTCCAAATAGACCATAAATAGTGCTAAGCTTTTCATTGTCGTAATCCTCATTGATTTCAAGATGCAATTGTGGTGACCAAAAGTGCTGCTTAGCTTTGGGTATTTTTATAAACACATGGTCATCAACACGTGTTACAATAAATTCAGATTGACTTTTACCTTCTTTTTCAAATAGTGATAACAGACTTTCATTGTCATGACTGACATTGAATTTAAATCTTGGCCTTAAAACAATTTCGTTAGAAAGTTCCATTATAAATAATATTAATTTCAATTTACATATTTTCTTAATTAAACTCAAAACTTAAATTCCAAATACATAAATCGTTAATCTAAAATTAAACCCTACCTTTGCTACCGCTTACAGGATATGTAATGCAGATTAAATTATAATATATGGGAAACATTGTTGCAATAGTAGGAAGACCAAATGTTGGTAAATCAACGTTTTTTAATCGTTTAATAAAAAGGCGTGAAGCTATAGTTGATGCCGTTAGTGGTGTAACCAGAGACCGTCACTATGGTAAAACCGACTGGAATGGAAGAGAGTTTTCACTCATTGATACTGGTGGCTATGTCGTTGGTAGCGATGATATTTTTGAAGCCGAAATAGATAAGCAGGTAGAACTAGCAATAGATGAAGCAGATGCCATCATCTTTATGGTAGATGTAGAAACAGGTGTTACTGGTATGGATGAGGATGTGGCAAAACTTTTGAGAAAAGTAGAAAAACCGGTTTTCCTTGTTGTAAATAAAGTAGATAACAATAAGCGAGGTGAAGATGCTGTTGAATTTTATTCGCTTGGTTTAGGTGATTATTATACCATAGCGAGTATCAATGGTAGTGGAACGGGAGATTTATTAGATGCTGTTGTAGAAGCCTTACCAGAAAAAGAAGAAGTAGAAGAAGAGCAACTGCCAAGATTTGCAGTAGTTGGTCGTCCTAATGCTGGTAAATCATCATTTATAAATGCATTAATTGGTGAAGATCGTTACATCGTAACAGACATTGCTGGTACTACAAGAGACTCTATCGATACAAAGTATAACCGTTTTGGATTTGAATTTAATCTGGTTGATACAGCTGGTATTCGTCGCAAATCTAAAGTTAAAGAGGATTTAGAGTTTTACTCAGTAATGCGAAGCATAAGAGCTATAGAGCATTGCGACGTTTGTTTGTTAGTGCTAGATGCTACAAGAGGTTTTGATGGTCAGGTTCAGAATATTTTCTGGCTAGCTGAGCGCAACAGAAAAGGAATCGTAATTTTAGTAAATAAATGGGACTTGGTTGAAAAAGATAACAAAACAGCCAAGGAATTTGAAAAACACATCAGACAAGAAATAGCACCTTTTACAGATGTGCCAATTGTATTTATTTCAGTATTAAATAAACAACGAATTTTTAAAGCAATAGAAACTGCTGTAGAAGTTTATAAAAACAGAGCTAAGAGGATTAAAACCAGTGTTTTAAACGAAACGTTATTGCCAATTATAGAACATAACCCTCCACCAGCTTATAAAGGAAAGTACGTGAAGATAAAGTATATAATGCAGCTGCCAACTCCACAACCTCAGTTTGCATTTTTCTGTAATTTGCCTCAATACGTTAAGGATCCTTACAGACGTTTTTTAGAAAACCAGCTTAGAGACCACTTTGATTTTAATGGAGTACCTGTAAGTGTTTACATGCGAAAAAAATAGTACTTTTATTCGCTATGAAAATACATAAGTTGTTTTTGTTTGGTGCATTAGTACTATCATTTAGTCTATTTGCTCAAGACGCTCCGCCAGAAATTAGTGTAACAGGTGAACAGTATTATTGTTCAGATACACCAATGAATATTGTAACATCTGTATCTATTACAGACCCAAATCCAGAAGATACAACCTTGCAACAAGTGTTTGTTCAAATAGCGGAGGGTTATGAGTTAGGTGAAGATACATTAGTTTTAAGTGGTGTACATCCAAATATTACTTCAACCTGGAATGCAGCTCAAGGACAGTTAGCGTTATTTGGACCAGCAACGTTTGCTGAGTTTGAATCTGCAATTGAAGATGTGCTTTTTCAGACCACACAAGTCAATTTTTCTGAAGACAAGCAATTTTCGATCAACTTAGGAAATGCGAACTACTTACCAAGTACAGGACATTATTATTTTTATGTTTCTAGTCCTGGTATAACCTGGACAGAAGCAAGAGATGCAGCTGCAAATCAAAATTACTACGGATTAACAGGGTATTTAGCCACAATAACATCAGAAGAAGAAGCACAATTGTCAGGTGAACAAACCTCTGGTACAGGATGGATTGGTGCATCTGATGCAGAAACAGAAGGAACATGGAAGTGGGAAACTGGTCCTGAAGCAGGTACTGTTTTTTGGCAGGGCGCTGCTAATGGAAATCCAGTAAATGGGGAATTTTCATTTTGGAATTCTGGCGAACCGAATAATGCAGGAGACGAAGATTATGCACATATAACTTCACCAAGTATTGGTATACTTGGGTCTTGGAATGACTTAGCTGTTACAGGAGATACAAATCCAGGTGGAGCTTATCATCCGCAAGGCTACATTGTAGAGTTTGGTGGTTTACCTAATGAACCAGAAATAAATCTTTCGGCTAATAGTACCATCATTACACCTAGAATTTTATCTGAAGATATAACAGTTTGTGGCGTAGAGCAGGTAACTATAGCAGTAGAATCTTCTACCAATAATGCAGATTGGTATACTTCAGAGACAGCCGCAGTGCCTGTGCATTCTGGTACAACGTATGATGTTTCTTTAACAGAAACTACGACGTATTGGATATTGCCAGTAGTGCCAGCATGTATTGGTAATACACAGCGTTATCCTGTAACCGTTTATGTTAACGCAGTACCAGAGACTAATGATATAACAATTATTCAGTGCGAAGATGAAGTTATAGATGGTTCTACAAATTTTAATCTGAGTGAGTATAATGATGCAATTGTAAGTGGCGATTTGTCTAATATAGAGGTTGCATACTTTTCTGATGCTGAATTTTTAAATCAGATCGATGATCAGAATTATATAAATTCATTCAATAATCAAACAATTTATGCATTAGTAACTAATGCGTTAACACAATGTAGTAATCAGGCTGAGGTAGTTTTGATTGTTAATACAGCGTTGTCTCCATCAGTTAGTATAGAAGAATGTGATAATTTAGAAGAAACAGGTTTAGTAACGTTTGATCTTACGGTAGCAGAAACAGCTATTTATGCAAACGAAGGATTCGATAAGCAAGTAGAAGGTTTTTATGAAACTTATAATGATGCTCTTTTACTTCAAAATCCTTTAAATAATAACTATAATAATAGTCAACCTTACTATCAAGTAGTTTATGCTCGTGTTCAGCAAGATGGTAATTGTCATAGTATAGTAGAAGTGGAGTTGAATGTTGAGCCACTTCCAGAACTTATGGAAGATGAAACAGTCTATTATTGTTTGAACACATTTCCAGAGACCATTTCATTATATGGAGGTATTATTAATGATGTACCTAACAATTATTATTATAATTGGTCTACTGGAGAGACAACAATTAATATAGATATTAACGAGCCAGGAGCTTATACCGTAGAAGTAACAAGACCTAACGGTTGCACCAATCAAAGAACTATAACGGTATTACCATCTAGTACTGCAGTGGTAGAAACTATTGAGGTGTCAGACGCTTCGGAGTATAATACAATTACAATTCTAACATCAGGTGAAGGAGAATATCTTTATGCTTTAAATGATGAAAATGGACCATACCAAGAGTCTAATACTTTTGAAGATGTAGCATCAGGTGTATACACGGTTTATATCAAAGATATAAAGGCAGATTGTGGTATTATTTCAGAAGATATATCAGTCTTAGGATTTCCTAAATTCTTTACACCTAACGGAGATACAATAAACGATACCTGGCAAATTAGTGGGTTTTCTTCTCAGTTTCCTGTAACGGCATCAGTAAAAATCTTTAATAGATTTGGGAAAATTATTACAGTTTTAAACGCGTCTAATTCGCAATGGGATGGTAGTTACAAAGGTGAAACTTTACCATCTGATGACTATTGGTTTGAAGCAGAATTAGCAGATGGAAGGACTTTCAAAGGGCACTTTACGCTAAAGCGATAGCGAAATTTTATTGTTTTTTTAAGAAATTTCATACGATTTATTCTTTTATTGCGTTAAAGCTTTAGCTATTTAATTAACCATCAATCAATCTCTATGAAAAAACTAACTTTAGTTTTTGCATTGCTCTTTGCATGTTTTACTTTTTCACAAGAAAAAACTTTCGAAAT
Organism: Winogradskyella poriferorum; assembly: GCF_036553625.1. Lineage (NCBI taxonomy): Bacteria > Pseudomonadati > Bacteroidota > Flavobacteriia > Flavobacteriales > Flavobacteriaceae > Winogradskyella > Winogradskyella poriferorum. The sequence continues at coordinate 140,011 of NZ_JAZHOU010000005.1, read as the reverse complement.
TACAGGAACTTTAATAACAGAAGATTCTAATCTGCCAATAGAGTCAGCTACAGTTTACCTCGAACGACTAAAAGACAGTAGTGTTGTTTCTTATACAATTTCAGACAAAAACGGATTTTTTAAAATTGAAGGACGAACCTTTGATGAGCGTCTTAACTTCTACGCGTCTTATATTGGTTATGGTATCTATAAAAAGGAAATAGATATAACAAAAGGATCCATAGATTTAAAGACGATCTCTATGCAGCTAGATAATCAGCTAAAGGAAGTGCTTATAAAGTCTACCGCACCAATAACTATAAAAAAAGATACTCTAGAGTTTAATGTAAAATCTTTTAAGACAAAAAAGGATGCCACAGTAGAAGATTTGCTTAAGCAATTGCCAGGTGTAGAAGTAGATGAAGAAGGTAAAATCACAGTAAATGGTAAAGAGGTAAACAAGATTTTAGTAAATGGTAAACCGTTTTTTGGTGACGATCCAACCATAACAACAAAGAACCTTACTAAAGATATTATTGAAAAAATTCAAGTCGTTGATACCAAAACAAAGTCCGAAGCATTTACAGGAGAAGCTGGTGACAAAGAAAATAAAACCATAAATCTAACTATAAAAGAAGAAAATAATAAAGGTGTTTTTGGTAGAGTAGCTGCAGGTGCTGGTACAGATCAGCGCTATGAATATGCAGGTATGGTTAACCTTTTTAATAATGATAGACGTATTAGTGTGCTTGCAGGTGGCAATAATATTAATTCACCAGGTTTTAGTTTTGGAGAACTTTCTAAAATGTTTGGAAACGCAAGTAGCATTTATATTAACAGTAACGGATCTTTTAGGTTTGATGGTCGCTCTTTTGGAGGTGGGCAAGGTATTACAACATCTAGAAGTACAGGCTTAAATTATGCCGACGTAATTGGCGAAACTGTTGATATTGCAGCAGATTATTTTAATTCATCAAGTAATTCTGAAAATCAAACCATTTCTGAGCGCGAAACTATCTTAGCAGATTCAAGATTTTTTACAAATTCGCGTTCAACTTCAAATAATGATACAGACAGCCATTCTGCAAATTTAGAATTTGAGATTGAAACAGATTCAACTTTTCAATTAAGTATTGAGCCTTCATTTGGCTATTCTAAAACCAAAACATTCTATAATAGCAATGACGAAACTTTAGATGAGGATTTAGTGCTTACCAACCAGTCTGCTGTAAACTCTGATGTAGAAAGTTATGCCAGAGAGTTTTCTACAAATATTTCTGCTACAAAACGATTTGGAAGCAAAGGAGCTTTTATAAAGGCTGAGGTAGAAACAGAAATTAACAAACAAGAAAGTGATGACTATTTAAATTCTGTTGCAGAAATTTTTGGAACAGATCCTGAAACTATAGTAAGAAATCAATTTACAGATGGTGTTAATGATAGTTATGGTGTTTCTACAGAATTAACCTATAGGTTACCAATAGTAGCAAAAAAGCTCTTTCTAAATTTTGAATACGAATATTCTAGAGACAAGGAGAATAATAGGCAAAGTACTTTTGATTATAACGACACTTCTGAAGGTTTTGATGACTTCAATACAGAACTAAGTACAGATTTTGAATATACAGACTCGAGAAGCATACCTAGAGTTGGTGTAACGTATAATGGCGAAAAGTTTTATACAAGATTAAACATAGGTTACAATATCCGCACATTAGAAAATAATGATTTATTACGACCTCAATTTAATGTTGAGCGACAATTCAAAAATTTAGAAGCGAGTTACAGAGTTAATTATAGATTTAGTCCTAAAGCATCTGTTTATGCAAGCTACTGGTTAAGTAATAATCCGCCAGGATTGCGTCAATTACAAGCATTTACAGATGTGTCAAATCCATTAAGTGTCATTGTTGGTAATCCAAACCTAGAACCATCTAGGAGACATAGCTTTTATGCAGGTTATAATGCTTTCGATTGGCAAAAGCGAACAGGATTTTACGCTAACTTTAATTCAAATTTTACCAACAATCAAGTAGTTTCTAGAACGGTTGTAGATCCTGAAACTTTAGTAAGAACAACAACCTATGAGAACGTAGATGGTAACTATAGTTTTGGTATTTCTGGAACATATAGTAAAGAAATAAAGTTAGATACTTTAAAATCTATAAAGCTTAATTTAAGAACTCGCTTTGATAGAAGTAAGAACATCAACTTTAATAATGATGTGCAATACGCGAGTACAGTAAATACAATAACTCCAAGATTAGGAATAGATTTTATTTGGGATAAGGTAATGGAATTAAAGCCATATTACGAAGTTAATATTTCGAACAACGCCTTTGACATTGAAGCATTTGAAGACCGAAACTTTACACGTCATAATGCAGGATTGAGAACCGCTACCTTTTTACCTAAAAAGTTTGAATGGGAAAATGATATTAGATTTAGTTATAACCCAAATGTAGCTGAAGGCTTTCAAAAAAGTGCTTGGTTCTGGAACTCTACATTGACATACAGCATCCTAAAGGATAAAGGGTTGATATCTTTAAAAGTGTACGATTTACTCAACCAAAACACAAACGCAAGGCGTACCGCAACACAAGATTATATACAAGATTATCAAAGCACAGTTTTGCGTCAGTACTTTATGTTAGGCTTTAGTTATAAGTTTAATAGCTTGGGCTCTAAAGGTGAAACAGGAGATGATGATTTCTTGATGTTCTAGTTAATCCCAAAGAGCAAAAAGAGCATCTAAAGCTTTATCAACTCCTTTGTAATATTGGGTTTTTCTAAATTGAGGAACCATAACACTATCAATTATGATTTTGCACTCATAATCTAAAATTGTTTTTTCGGTGCCTAAACCAGTATTTATGGCAATTTTTCTATCGTATCTAGAAATTGTGATGAGTAATCCATTATCTTTTTCTTTGGTGCCAATTCCCCAATAATTTGCCACTTCCTTGCCAAATTCCATAATATCTATATGTTTTGGAATAGAATCAATGGTTAGAATAGCAGTTTGATTTGTGGTTTGCTTTTCGAATTGAATTATTTTATATGCTAATGAATCTCGTTCTGTTTTAGAAAATAATTCAGCAGTATCATAAACAATGTTTTGGTTAGCATTTTCTGGAATATCTATACAGATACTAGATTTTGTTTCCTTACAACTTAATAACAGTAGAGAAGCAAAACATAGAATAAATAATCTATTGCCAAAAGTCTGAAGCATAAATCTAAAGAAACATATAATACAAATTACCAACCACCAGAGGCACCTCCACCACCAAAGCTTCCGCCTCCGAAACCACCACCAAAGCCTCCGCCACCAAAGCTTCCACCTGATGAAGAACCGCCAAAAATGCCACCACCAGAAGATGAACCTCTAGAGTAGCTTCCACGTCCCATATTACTTAATATAATAGCTTCAAGGATGCTTCTGGCATCGTCATCTCTTCGATTACCTTTATTGCCGCCTCGTCCACCACCACGTGTTTTAGAAATGGCTATGATGAATAAGATGAAAAATATAGCTATAAAAATTATGATTTCAAACGGAAAGCGAACAGCGTTATTTTTTCGGGTCCCTTTGTATTCGCCTTGCATTACTTGAAAGATAACATCGACGCCTCTGTTGAGTCCTCCGTTGTAATCGTTTTTCTTAAAGTAGGGTATAATCTCCCTATCTATAATACGTTTGCTCATGGCATCAGTTAGCAAATGCTCTACACCTCTTCCTGTATTTATACCAATTTTTTTATCGTCTTTTGCAAGAAGTATAAAAATACCATTGTCTTTATCAGCTTGTCCAATTCCCCATTTATCTGCCCATCTAGCACCTAGATAATTAATATATTCGCCTCTTGTTGAGCTTATTGTAGCAATAACTATCTGTGTTGAAGTTGTGTCAGAATAACGTATAAGTTTATCTTCTAAACTATTTTTTTGTAAAGGGCTTAGTAAGTTAATCTCGTCGTAAACACTAGTTTGAAATTCTGGAACGGGTGGAATTTTATATTGTGCAAAAGTAAATGAAGAGCTAACTAATAATAACAATAGGATAAATCTCTTCAATATGTGTTTTAGCTTTGGCATTATCCTTTAGAAATTGAATTATCTAATTCGTTATGATCTCCATGTTTCCAAGGAAAATGTAAAGCAAGGACTTTACCAGCTTCAATAATACCATCTATAAGCCCTTGTTTAAAGTTGCCTTTTTTAAATTGAGAGGCTATTTTATCGCTGGTGGAATTCCAAAAATCAGAACCAACAATATCGTTAATACCTTTGTCTCCATAAATAACAAAAGCCTTATTATCTACTGCCACATAAATAAGCACACCATTTTGCTCCTTAGTATTATCCATTTTTAGATAATGAAAAACTTCCAAGGCATGTTCGTAAATCTCCATGTTGCATTTTTGTTCTATGTGTACACGGATTTCGCCAGAAGTTTCACGTTCTGCAATACGAATGGCTTCAATGATTTCCTGTTCTTCTTGCTGTGTCAGGAAATCTTCAATGTGTGGCATGATGTGTTGTTTTAAAAGTTGAATTCTACATCCACAGGTTTTTCAGCGCCATCCTCAGACTCAAAATAAGCCTTTTTGTCGAATCCAGCGATTTTTGCAATTAAACTTTTGGGAAAAGTTCTTATATAACTGTTGTAGGGTTTAACAGCTTCGTTAAAACGAGTTCTGGCAACATCAATTCTGTTTTCAGTGCCTTCTAATTGACTTTGAAGTTCTATAAAGTTTTGATTAGCTTTTAAATCAGGGTAACGTTCAACAGTTACTAATAGACTTTTTAAAGCACCTGAAAGGCCACCTTGAACCTTATTAAATTCAGCTAATTGTTCTGGTGTAACATTGTTTGGATCAATATTAATTGAAGTGGCTTTTGCTCTTGCTTCAATTACATCTGTTAAAGTGCTTTTTTCAAAATCTGCAGCTCCTTGTACGGTTTTTACCAGATTACCTATTAAATCATTACGTCTTTGATAGCTACTTTCTACATCTGCCCATGCTTTACCAACATTTTCATCTAATTCTACAGCGCTATTATATACACCAATTCCCCAGAATAAAGTAACGGCAATGAGTACTAGAGGGATTAACCATTTTTTCATAATTGATAAGTTTTAAAGTTGTGTTTTTATCTTAATGAGCTGTGCTTTAATGCTTTCCAGCTTTTCAATAATTTCAAATTTTTCGAGCGATTGTTTACGTTCTTCTTTTAGATGAGTTTTGGCTCCTTCAAGTGTAAACCCTCTCTCTTTTACAAGATGATAAATAAATTTAAGATTCTTAATGTCTTCTGGAGTAAATTTTCTATTACCCTTAGCGTTTTTTTTAGGCTTAATTATGTCAAATTCTTTTTCCCAAAATCGAATTAAAGAAGCATTCACCTTAAAAGCTTTAGCAACTTCTCCAATACCATAATAGCGTTTTTCTGGAAGATCTATATGCATATTAATCTAGGGATTGGTTTTCTAACGATGCCTTTCTTAGTAACTCATTAAATTCTGTGGCAGATAAATTGCCATAATAGAAGTTTATTGGGTTTATACGCTCGTCATCTTTAAATACTTCGTAATGTAAGTGTGGTGCTTCTGAGCGTCCTGTGCTGCCTACATATCCAATTATATCGCCTCGTTTTACTCGCTGATTAACACGAACATTGTATTTGTACAAGTGTGCGTATAGAGATACATAACCATAACCATGGTCTATACGAATGTGTTTACCATAACCAGATGAACTGTTATCTGCACGTTTTACAATACCATTTCCTGTTGCGTAAACAGGTGTACCTCTTGGAGCAGTAAAATCCATACCAAAATGAAACTTACGCACTTTAGTAAATGGATCTGTTCTATAACCATATCCCGAAGCCATACGCGTAAGATTTTCGTTTCTTACAGGTTGTATCGCAGGTATAGCTTCTAAAAATTTCTCTTTGTCTTCAGCTAATTTAGCAATCTCATCCAATGATTTGGATTGAACAACAATAGCCTTTTCAAGTATATCTAGTCGTTTATTGCTCTCTGCAATGAGTTGTGAGTTATCGTAGCCTTCAAACTTTTTGTAGCGGTTTACACCACCAAAACCAGCACGTCGTTGCTCTTCAGGAATCGGATTTGCTTCAAAATATAGTCTGTAAATGGCATTATCACGCTCTTCAACATTTTCTAAAGCAGCAATGGCATCATCCATACGTTTGTTTAATAACTCGTATTGCAATTGCATATTTTGTAATTCTCTGGCTAGTTGACGCTCTTTAGGTGAATCTATATACTGGTTAGAAATAAAATTAAACAATAAGGCAAAAAGTGCTGCTGCAAGTAAGAAGACAAAAGCATATTTAAACGTTGTTGCTTTTTTACGCTTTATCTTACGATACGAAAGCGTCTCAGCGTCATAATAATATTTTACCTTAGCCATGTTCTAATTTATACTATTTTTGCACCTAATATGACTACAAAACAGGTGTCTTTTATTAGCGTAACGACCAAAGATATAAATTGTTTTGTAAATGTGGTAATTAAAACTAAACAAGCTATAATTTCTGTATATGACGTCTCAAGATATTCGTACTAAGTTTTTAAAATTCTTTGAAAGTAAGGAACATCTCGTAGTGCCTTCTGCACCAATGGTCTTAAAAAATGACCCTACCTTAATGTTTGTCAATTCTGGTATGGCTCCTTTTAAGGAGTTTTTTCTTGGTAATAGTGATCCAAAAAGTAACAGAATCGCAGATTCTCAGAAATGTTTAAGAGTTTCAGGTAAGCATAACGATTTAGAAGAAGTGGGTTATGATACGTATCACCACACACTTTTTGAAATGCTCGGCAACTGGAGTTTTGGTGACTACTTTAAGAAAGAAGCCATTGCTTGGGCTTGGGAGTTGCTAACCGAAGTTTATGGTATAGATAAAGATATTTTATATGTCACTGTTTTTGAAGGTAGCGATGATAACGATAACCTAAAAATGGACCAAGAGGCTTACGATATTTGGAAACAATACATTTCTGAAGATCGTATTCTTATGGGAAATAAGAAGGATAATTTTTGGGAAATGGGAGACCAAGGCCCTTGTGGACCATGTAGTGAGATACATGTAGATATTCGTTCGGCTGAAGAAAAAGCAAAAGTTGATGGCAAGTCTTTGGTAAACATGGATCATCCTCAGGTTGTAGAAATCTGGAACTTGGTATTTATGCAATACAACCGTAAAGCCAATGGAACTCTAGAGGTATTGCCAAACAAACATATCGATACAGGTATGGGCTTTGAGCGTTTGTGTATGGTGTTACAAGGTGTGCAATCTAATTACGATACAGATGTGTTTACACCAATAATTCGTGAGATTGAAACCATTACCAACAAGGATTATGGTAAGGATGAAAAAATAGATGTAGCTATTAGAGTTATTTCAGACCACGTAAGAGCCGTAGCGTTTTCTATAGCAGATGGTCAGCTACCAAGTAATACTGGAGCAGGTTACGTTATACGTCGAATTTTACGTAGAGCAGTGCGATATGGCTTTACATTTTTAGATAAAAAAGAACCATTTATTTACCGTTTGGTAGATGTGTTGAGCAAAAAAATGGGAACTGCTTTTCCAGAAATTAAAGCTCAAAAACAATTGATTGAAAACGTAATTAAGGAAGAAGAAGCCTCTTTTTTAAGAACATTAGAGCAAGGTCTTATTTTGTTAAATGGTATTGTTGAAGAAACAAAAGGCGATACAGTTTCGGGCGAAAAGGCATTTGAATTGTACGATACTTATGGTTTTCCTATAGATTTAACGGCTTTAATTCTATCTGAAAAGAATTTAAAATTAGATGAAAAAGGATTTGAAGAGCAACTTCAAATTCAAAAAAATCGTTCGCGCAAAGCAAGTGAAACTTCTACAGAAGATTGGACGATTTTAGTTGATGATGCTGAGCAAGAATTTATCGGTTACGACGCTCTTGAAGCCAACGTAAAAATTACACGCTACAGAAAAGTCACTTCAAAAAAAGAAGGAGACATGTATCAGTTGGTGTTTAATCTCACTCCATTTTATGCCGAAGGTGGTGGACAAGTTGGTGATAAAGGGTACTTGCAAGATAACCATGGTGATACAGTATATATTGTAGACACCAAGAAAGAGAACAATGTCATTATTCACTTTGCTAAAAATTTACCAGACGATTTAAATGATACATTTAAAGCTGTTGTAGACCAAAAACAACGATTTAGAACCGAGTGTAACCACACGGCAACACACTTATTGCACCAAGCATTGCGCGAAGTGTTAGGAACACATGTTGAGCAAAAAGGATCTGCAGTACACTCTAAATATTTACGTTTCGATTTCTCTCATTTTTCTAAACTAACAGTTGAAGAATTAAGAGACGTAGAAAACTTTGTAAATGCACGTATCGACGGAAAACTACCATTAGAAGAGCAAAGAAATGTACCAATGGATCAAGCAATTTCTGATGGTGCAATGGCGCTTTTTGGTGAAAAATATGGTGACACAGTTCGTACCGTGAGATTTGGACAATCCATAGAACTTTGTGGTGGTACGCATGTAAAGAATACGGGAGATATTTGGCATTTTAAAATTGTATCTGAAGGAGCAGTTGCAGCCGGAATTCGTCGTATAGAAGCTATTACTTATGATGCGGTTAAAGACTTTTATTTTGAAAATAACAGAGCGTATTTTGAAATGAAAGATCTATTAAACAATGCTCAAGAACCTGTAAAAGCACTTCAGAATTTACAGGATGAAAATGCGAGTTTAAAAAAGCAGATAGAACAACTATTAAAGGATAAAGCTAAGAACTTAAAAGGTGATCTTAAAAACGAAATCACTGAGCTTAATGGTGTAAATTTCATTGCCAAAAAAGTAGATTTAGATGCTTCTGGAATTAAAGACCTATGTTTTGAGTTAGGAGGAGAAGTGGATAATCTTTTTGCTTTATTCGGAGCAGATAATAATGGAAAGGCGTTATTGTCTTGCTATATTTCTAAAAATCTGGTTGCTGAAAAAGACTTAAACGCAGGTCAGATTGTTAGAGAATTAGGTAAGCACATTCAAGGTGGAGGCGGAGGCCAGCCTTTCTTTGCAACAGCAGGAGGTAAAAATCCAGCAGGTATTGAGGAGGCTTTGGAAGCTGCAAAAGACTACATTAAGTAAAATGAGTTGGGTTCCTTTTGATAATGGTAAAACAGTAGACTCAAAGGGGTCCGAAGGAGGAACGATTTTATTTGATGAGGAACACTTAAATGGAGCAAGAGTAAGTCTTGAAGAGAACTGCTATAACGCACCTTATGCTATAACTATAGGTATATATGGTGTAATGTTTCATACAGATTTTCATGATGATTTGAAAACTTCGAAGTTGAAGTATGAGTTGTTGAAACATAAAATTGAAGTGGTACTAAATCATTTAGCAATTGATAAGGAAAAGAGAAAAGAAGATTGGAATACACTATTCAACAACATGCTAGATGATTTGTTAAATTGATAATGAAGCTACAAACCAACATAAAACTACAGAAACAACCACATCATCAAATAGATTACACGTCTAAATTGATGTTGTTGGGATCATGTTTTTCTGAGAATATTGGTAGTAAGTTTGAGTATCATAAGTTTCAATCAGACGTAAATCCATTTGGAATTTTATTTCATCCTGTGGCTATAGAAAATCTAGTCACTAGAAGTATAAACGAAGATTTCTATAGTGAAGAAGAGGTTATACATCAGAATGAGATTTATAGTTGTTTCGATGCGCATTCAAAATTAAATGCGCTTTCTAAAGTACAATTACTTGAGAGTTTAAATACGCAATTAAGCGAAACATTAGATCAGGTTAAATCTGCATCGCATATAATTATTACACTCGGTACAGCTTGGGTTTATAGACATAAAGCAACTGATAAAATTGTTGCTAATTGCCATAAAATACCTCAAAAACAGTTTCTAAAAGAATTATTGTCTGTTGAAGATGTTGTTGCTTCATTAGAGCGTATAATTGCTTTAGTACGAAGTGTAAATCCTAAAGTAAATTTCATTTTTACGGTATCTCCTGTAAGACATCTCAAAGATGGTTTTGTAGAAAACAATAGAAGCAAGGCTCATTTATTGTCAGTAATTCATCAGGTTGTAGAACCAAGAAAACAACTGTTTTACTTTCCATCGTATGAAATTATGATGGATGAATTGAGAGATTACAGATTCTATAATCAGGATATGATACATCCAAATGATTTAGCTATTGACTACATTTGGGAAACCTTTAAAACCGTTTGGTTGGCAGAAGATGCTATTGAAACATCGCAGAAGATTGGTAGTATACAAGTTAAGAAAGCGCATCGTCCGTTTAATCCAAATTCTGAAGCGCATAAAAAATTTTTAGTTCTTCTTCAATTAGAGATAGCGAAGATTCAGAAAGAACTTCCTCACGTTAAATTCGATTAAATATTACCGAATCGGTCGTTTCAATCTTTCCTTTACCATTTCAAAAGACTTTTTGCTTGCACGTTCCCAACGATAAATATTATGCTTTTTAGCTCTTTTATTCTTTTGTTTTTCCTCTTTTTCTCTAAGTCTTTTAAGCCAATCAAAACGTTTTCTTACAATTGATTTAATCAGTTCATCACTGTCTTGTAAATGTTCTAATGTGTTTAGGGCAGCAATAGATACGTTTTTAATTTTATCATCAATAGCAATTAATAATACAGGAATGGAAGAAGGTCGACCAACAAATTCTAAAGCTTCAGCAGCTAGCTGCCTTGTTTTATAGTTGCCATGAGTTAAAGCATATTCTAGCTTATTAACCGAGTTTGTACCAACCCAATAGGAGATAACCTTCTCTGAAGGTTGAGAAAGTTTCATTTTTAATAACCAATATGAAAATTGATAAAACATAACTAACGTTTTCGGTTAATTATTGGTAGTAGATTTCTGAGTTATGTTACATAAAGTTTATCAAATATTAGGTTGAATAGTTCTGTTTTAACAAGTTAAATAATTAAAAATCAATGTTTTGAAAGAATATACGTAATTCATCGTATGGTTTACAATCCTCTTATTGTTGAAATTTGCTTCTGTATTAACCAATAAATTAAATCAACAATGAGAACTTTAAAAAACTTTATGTTATTAGTAATGACATTATCATTAGCAACATTTACATCATGTAGCAGTGATGATGATGGTGGAAGTGGTGGTAATGCTCCATCAGGAACTTTAGTCGCAAAAGTAGATGGTACTAGCTATGAATCTTGGGAGATTTCCTCTTCTGCAACAATAGCAAACAACGGACAAAATCTAATTATCATTGCTTCTAATAGTGATGGAAATGCGTTTTCTTTTACGGTTTGGGGTTATGACGGAGTAGGAACATACGATTTAGATGGCTCTAATATAAATAATGTAAATGTTGCTTCTTACACAGAAACAGACGTAGATATTAATAATCCGCAAGCTTCAACTACAGAAATTTGGCAGGCACCATATGACAACTCTATGGTAGGATCATTAAGTATTTCAGAAGAAACAGAAGATAAATTGATAGGAACATTTGAGTTTACTTGCAAAAATGTTAATGGAGATCAGTCTGTTAAAACAATCACAGATGGTTCATTTAACTTAAATAAGCAAGTACAATAATTGATTGACTATGAAAACGCTATTAACTTCAATCAATAAGGTAATGATGTTTGTGCTCTTAATGAGTGCAACATCGTTGTTTGCTCAAGAAACACCAGATTTTAGCTATGATTTAGGAGCTAAAATTAACGATATGACTATTACCCAGAGCGGAACTGTAGTCGTAGCCACAAATGATGGTTTGGTAGGAATAAAGCCAGGTTCTAATAACCTGTTATTCAATTTTACAGATTACGGAAAAGTGAAACCTGAAGAATTAAATTATATACCACTTTCTCCGTATGTAATGGTTGGCCAAACAGGATTTGCAAATTTATCTTCAAAGAAGGCTGTAATTGACCATGTGTCAGGAAAAATTTTGTTCACTACAGAATCAAAAGGATGGAAAAATGTATTTACATGCGATGTTATCATGCCACAAAACAAATTAGTAGTAAGTGGTTTTCAAAAAGTCGGTGATATGAAAGATAAGAATACTCCAAAAGTAGCCGTCTATGATTTAGGAACAGGTGAAGAGGATTACTCGTTTTTCTTATTAACACCAGGTAAGGTAAGTATGAAATACTACGCAGTTACAGGAAAACCTTTGTTGTTAAAAGATAAGTTGCTAATTCCAACAAGTCAAGGTATTGTAGCTAAGTCCCAAACAGGGGAAACACTTTGGGAAAATAAGATAAAGAATGTCAATTGGATGACAAGTAATGATACAGAGAATGATATTTATGCTTTTGCAGCAACAGCAAACGGTAAAAATACCAGAATTTATAAGTTGAATGCTAATGGAGCAGAGGCTTGGGAAGATGAAAGAAAAGTGAAAGGATCTGTAGCTAATTTTCAAATATTACCACAAGGTTTGGCTGTAGTAAGTAATGTTGTTGGCGGAAGCGGTGCTTTAGCAGCCAAGTCTGAGTCTAAAATAACAATGTTTAATGCTTCTAATGGTGAAGATCTTTGGGAGAAGGCACCAAAAACTAAAGGATACGTTCAGCATTTTTATATTATGGAAGATGGTATTTTATTCGGAATACATTCTGGTGGAATAAATAAGATTTCTTTTGATGGTCAGTCGTTATTTAAAAAGCCATTAAAAACAGGTGAAAATATTTTAACCATGGCAGAAACACCTCAAGGCTTAATTTATATCACTTCAGAGGATGCAAATATTGTTAATTTAGAAACAGGTGAGCAAGTTTGGGATAAACCATTAAAGTTTAAACGAGCAAATAATGTAAGCTCCACGTTTGATGAGAAGAACAATAGGTATCTAATTGCAGCCGATGAGAAACTGTATAGTATAGATGCTACTTCCGGTGATTCTCAACTATTAGCAGAAGCAAGTTTTGAAGGTAAAGAGGACCCTAATCATGTAGAGATTAGAGATAATGGTATTTTGTTGACTTCAGATCAAAATATGATGCTGTTAGATTGGGATGCAAAAACCAATTGGCATGAGTACCATAGAGCACCAGGAAAAAGTGCCTTTGGAGCTGTATTAGCAGGCGTTACCGCAGTGGCTTCAACAGCTATAGCTGCATCAGCGGCTTACAGAGCTGGTGCTAATAAAAATGCTTTAGGCAAATATAATAGCTATGGTGCAGAAATGAAGCGTACACAAGATATGTTTGCTGCTATTGGTACAGCATCTTTTAACGAATTGGCAAAACGTTTTAAGGCAACATCTGCTACCCAAAATTCTCAATTTATACTTACAAAGCTCGATAGTGGAGTGGGTTTAGTAAAGCTAAATAAAGATACAGGTGCAGTTGAAAAAGAAATTTTGCTAAAAGACAAAAAACCAGAATATAAAGTAGATGAATTTGGAGGGTATTTATACTACAAGTTAAACGACAAGACTATCTATGCTTATGATCTTAAAAAATAAATCTTGTTGTTGAGATTTGTTTTTGATTAAGCGTAACCAACTGTAGTTACGCTTAATCTTCTTAAATTGTACCTTAATCGAATAAAAGTTAGCTTACAGTTAAAAAATTTTATATTGATAATGCTATTAATCAATTTTCTCAAAAAAGCATCAGTTATACTATTTACAGCAAGTAGCATATCTCTGATGCTTTTTTCTTTAAATGGTATGAAGAAAAACCTACTCATCTCTTTGAGTATTTTAATGGGCATATCTGCTTATTCTCAAAATCTAGATAGTTTACTTACAGTTGCACGCAGTACAAAAAATGATTCTGTAAAAATCAGAATGTATAATAAAATTGCCTTTGGTTACATATTTAATGATACAGATAAGGCACTTAAAGTACTTAAAGAAGGAAAAGAATCTGCCAAGGCTGCAGGTTTTAATTTCGGTCTAACAGAGTTAGTAAATACTCATGGTATATATATGGATGTTACTGGTAAATCGGACTCTGCAGCTTATTATTTTGAAAAGGCACTAATGATGAGTAGAGATTTTGGGTTTAAAAACATTGAATCCATGTGTATCAATAACCTTGGGATGTTTAATTGGAATCGCGGAAATTATAATGAAGCATTAGATTATTTTTTTCAATCTTTAAAAATGGATGAAGCTCAACAAAGTGAAAAATCCACGTCCACATCATTGAATAATATTGGACTTATTTACCAAGAAATGAATCTTAATGAGAAAGCTCTTGAATATCATAAAAAAGCATTAAAAGTCAGAGAAAAGTATAAACTTGAAAATGAGCAAATAGCATCACATAACAACATTGGTATAAACTTAAAGGATTTAGGTAGAATAGATGAAGCGATATTGTCTTATAAAAAAGGATTAGCGTTGGCCAAAAAACTCGATAACCGAATAGAGTACTATAAGATTTTAGATAATCTGGCTAATGCATACTACGATAAAGGGAATAAAGACTTAGCATTAGAAACGTATTTAGAAGCCTTAAAAAAGAAAGAAAATTATAATGGTGATGAGCGCGGAATGCTCTCTACATACAATAATATAGCAACACTTTATAACGAAAAAAGTTTACCAAAAATAGCCAAACATTACGCAGAAGAAGGTTTTAATTTGGTAAAGAAATATCCAGAAATAGAATTGGTTTCCGCAGATTTGTACTTAACACTCGCAGAAAGCAATTACATGCTTGGAAACTACGACCAAGCCAGACAGCAAAAGCGAACTTATATAAAATTAAAAGACTCAATATTCTCAGAAAAAAATGCCCAAAAAATAGCAGATTTAGAAGTAAAATATGAAACTGAAAAAAAGGAAAAAGAGATTCTTATACAACGTGCAGAATTAGCAGAGCAAGATTTGGTCATTCAGAAGCGAAACTATCAACTATACGGATTAGCCTTGTTAACATTAATACTGGGCTTAGTAGGTTTTCTGTTCTACAACCAACAGAAGCTAAAAAATCATCAGCTACAAAAAGAAAATGAGCTTAAAGACGCTTTAATAAAAATTGAAACCCAGAATAAGTTACAAGAGCAACGCTTAAGAATTAGTAGAGATTTACACGATAATATAGGTGCGCAATTAACTTTTATTATTTCGTCTATAGACAATCTAAAATATGGTTTTGACATTAAAGATGAAAATCTAACTCATAAACTTGAGACGATAAGCGATTTTACATCAGGCACTATTTATGAATTAAGAGATACCATCTGGGCAATGAATAAAAGTGAAATTACTTTTGAAGACCTGCAGACCAGAATTTCAAACTATATTGACAAGGCACATTTGTATGATGCTAATATTCAGTTTTCATTCAACGTAGATAGCAGTGTAGATACAAGCAAAACCTTCACATCTGTTGAGGGTATGAATATTCATCGTGTTATACAAGAGGCCATACACAATAGCTTAAAATATGCTGAAGCGTCTCAGATAAAAGTTGAAGTATATAAAGAAGTTTCTAATTTGGTGTTTAAAATTTATGATAATGGAAAAGGTTTTGATTTAGCTTCTGTGAAAAGAGGTAATGGCCTCACCAATATGGAAAAACGAATTGCAAATATTGGTGGAGAAATTCAAATCAACACAAAAGAAAATCAAGGAACCCAAATAATTGTTATCGTATAAAAGCTAAAACAAATATTCTGTTAACCAACTAAAATTTTATGAGAGTACTTATTTGTTTTCTTCTATTTAATATGTTGTGCTATGGCCAAAATGAAGAAAACCCACAAAAGCTTAATGATTCAGCAATAAGCATTTATAAGAACAATCCTAAAAAGGCAATTTCAATCTTAGAAAAATCTAAGTCCATCGCTAAAGCAAAGAACCAAATATTTGAAGAAGCTAGAGCGATTAATGGTTTAGGATTAGTATATAGAGATTTGGGTGATTTTAATAAAGCTATTGAGCTTTCTAGCCAAGCTATAGAGATGTCTTCAGATTCACTTTTGGTGGCAAGTGCTTCTAATAATATTGGAGTATGTAAAAGACAACTCGGCGAATATGAAGAAGCGCTAACCCAATATTTAAAAGCACTCAATATATATGATGCTTTAAATGAAAAATCAAAAGAGGCTACTGTAACTAATAATATTGGTATGGTGTACAGCTATTTAGGAGCTAATGATAAAGCCATAGAATATCACCTAAAAGCCAAAGATGTTTTCGAAGAGTTAAATAATAAAAAAGGAATTTCAGAAGTATATAATAATATAGCCATTATTTATGCCAATGATGGAGATTTGCAAAAAGCACTCGACTATTTTAAATATTCATTAGAAATTGAAAGGGAATTAGATGACAAAAAAGGTATTGCCGAGTCTGTAAATAATGTTGGTGCGGTCTTCTACTATTTGCAAGAAATAGATTCAGCTCTGGTCTATTTTAAAAAATCAGCTTTTTTTAGAAAAGCAGATAGGTAACTATGCAGGTGTAGGGGCGAGTTATAATAATATGGCTCAGGTTTTAATGGAATTTGACAGAGCAAGAGAAGCAAAAAAATATATTGATAGTGCCTATTATTATGCAACAACGTATAATGTAGCAGTGGATGTAGAAATGGCTCTGCAAAATTATTCTCAATATTATGAAGTTACTAACGATAAGGATAAAGCGTTGTCGTATTATAAAGAGTTTTCAAGGGTAAGAGATAGCGTTCTTAATATAGAAACCACAAGTAAGATAGCAGAGCTCGAAATAGAGTTTCAAACCGAAAAAAAAGAAAAAGAAATCCTATCACAGCGTGCAGATCTTGCAGAAAAAGAATTAGACCTTAGTAAAAAGAATATTTACATCTTAGGTTTGGGCGCACTAGCTGTTGTTTTAGGACTTCTAGGGTATTTGTTTTACAACCAGCAAAAGCTAAAAAACCGTCAACTTCAAAAAGAAAATCAACTCAAAGATGCTTTAATAAAGATTGAAACTCAAAGTAAGCTTCAAGAACAACGTCTTAGGATTAGTAGAGATCTGCATGATAATATAGGAGCGCAGCTCACCTTTATTATTTCGTCATTAGACAATCTAAAATATGGTTTTAAAATACCCGAAAAATTGGGTAATAAAATAAAAGGAATCAGCGAGTTTACAACAATAACTATTCATGAGTTAAGAGATACGATTTGGGCCATGAATAAGGATAAAATTACATTTGAAGACTTACAAATACGCATTTCAAACTTTATAGATCAGGCAAATCTTGCAGCTCAAAACATAAAGTTTAATTTCAATGTAGATAAGTCTGTAGATAGTGATATGGCTTTTACTTCTGTAAAGGGAATGAATGTTTACAGAATAATACAAGAAGCTATAAATAATGCTGTAAAATACGCAGAAGCGTCAGCAATAGATGTTGATATTTCTATGCAAGAAGACACAATGATAATTAGAATAAAAGATGACGGAAAAGGGTTTAACGAAGCTACTATAAATCGTGGTAACGGACTTAATAATATGAGGAAACGATCAGAGGATATAAAAGGGCAATTAACAATTCAGTCAGAGATAGGCCAAGGCACTACAGTTGAGGTAAAGATATAAATACGATAAAATACGTATAGCATAAAATAATTATATTGAGGATATTTATAATCTAATTAAAAAGCGAATGATAACAAGAATAGCCATAGTAGATGACAATACTTTTCTTATAAAAACGGTAGAAGAGAAGCTTTCTTTTTTTGAAGATTTAGAAGTAAGATTTACAGCTATGAACGGCAAAGATGTTCTTGAAAAATTAGAAGCAAACAATGGTATAGATTTAATTTTAATGGATATAGAAATGCCTGTAATGAACGGTATTGAAGCCACAGAATTGGTAAAGCAAAAGTATCCACAGATTAAGATTATAATGCTTACTGTTTTTGATAATGACGAAAATATATTTAACGCCATAAAAGCTGGCGCAGATGGTTACTTACTTAAGGAAATAAATGCAGGAGACTTACATTCTGGTATTTTAGAAACCCTTAATGGAGGTGCAGCTATGAACCCTTCAATAGCGTTAAAAACATTAAAATTGCTTAGAAACCCTTTTGTAGAAGCAAAAGAAAAAGAAGAAATAAAGTTAACCAGCAGAGAGGTCGATGTCTTAGAGCAATTAAGCAAAGGCTTAAGTTATAATGCGGTTGCAGAAAATTTAATTCTTTCTACCGGAACAATTAGAAAGCATATAGAAAATATATACCGCAAACTACAAGTTCATAATAAGTTAGAGGCTGTACAAAAAGCTAAACGCAATAATATTATTTAACAACAAATCATTGTTGTCATCCTGAACTTGTTTCAGTATTTCATGACAAGATAAGTTTAAATTTTTAAGATTTTACTCTCACGCTTTCAGGTACTAAAACAGTGTAATCTCCATTATTTCTTATTACATCACGCACAATAGAAGATGAGATATAAGATGTTCTCGAGGCTGTAAGTAGAAATACAGTTTCAATTTTTGAAAGTTTTCTATTAGTATGCGCAATCGCTTTTTCAAACTCAAAATCAGCAGGATTACGTAAACCTCTTAATATAAATTCAGCATCAATTTCTTTGCAAAAATCTATAGTCAACCCTTCATAGGTAACCACCTTTACTTTAGGCTCATTCTTAAAGGCTTCTTCAATAAAATGTTTACGTTCTTCTAGAGAGAACATATATTTTTTTTCAGAATTTACACCAATGGCAACAATAACTTCATCAAAGAGTTTTACTCCACGTTTTATAATATCGTAATGTCCATTAGTAATAGGATCAAAGGATCCAGGGAATAGTGCGCGTCTCATTTGTGTAAACTTCTTTATGACCTCAAAGATAACTATTAATTCTTCATTGCTTCTTCAATGGCATTACTAAACAAATCTTTTAAACTAATACCAGCTTTTGCAGCTTGCTGAGGTAAAATACTTTCTTTGGTTAATCCAGGTACAGTATTTACTTCGAGAAGATGAGGTTCATCATTTTTAAAAATAAATTCACTGCGAGAAAAACCTGTCATACCTAGAACCTCGTAAATTTTCTTGGCGATAGTTTCAACTTTGGTTTTATAATCCTCAGATATTCTTGCTGGAGTAATCTCTTGAGATTTGCCTTCGTATTTTGCTTGGTAATCAAAGAAGTCATTTTCAGATACGATCTCTGTAATTGGTAATACAGTAGTATTTCCTTTATAAGAAATCACACCAACCGAAACTTCAGTGCCGTCTAAAAACTGTTCTATAATTATTTCGTCATCTTCTTTAAAAGAGGTTTCGATAGCCGTTTTTAAATCTTCTTTTTTATACACTTTAGAAATTCCAAAACTACTACCTGCTTTATTAGCTTTTACAAAACAAGGCAGACCAACTTTTTTAACAATGTCCTCTTCATTAATAACATCTCCAAGGTTTACATAGTAACTCTCAGCAGTTTTAATACCGAAAGGTTTTAAGGTCGCTAGCAGGTCACGTTTATTAAACGTTAATGCTGCTTGATACATGCTACAGCTAGTTTGAGGGATATTTAAGAGTTTAAAATAGGCTTGCATAAAACCGTCTTCACCTGGTGAACCATGAATAGCATTAAATACACAGTCAAATGTTATTTTTTCAGAATTAAGTGTAATTGAAAAATCATTTTTATCTACAGGAAATTCATCATTATTTTCATTTACATAAACCCATTTCTCCTTAAAAATATGGATAGCATAAGGTGTATATAGATTGCGATCTAATGTTTCAAAAACAACGGAGCCACTTTTTAGCGAAATCTTATATTCGCTAGAGTAGCCTCCCATAATTATAGCAATATTTTTCTTCATTTTCAGAGCCTATAAACTAGGTAATATATGTTGAACAAGTCGTAATGTAAAAGTATCATTTATTTTCAATAATCTAAATGAAACAAAGCATACGTATATTAATTTTATAACGTTAGATTATTTATTTAGATTTGTCAACCAATCATTCGCTTATGAGTTTAGTTAAGTTTTTAACCAGTAAAGTGTTTTTTAAGCAGTTAGCATTGGCTATAGTCGCCATCGTTGTTCTTAGTTTTTTAATCTTAAAATGGTTAAATGTTACAACAAATCATGGCGAATTTGTAACTGTGCCAGACTTAAAGGGTAAATCTTTAGAAACTGCTAAGATAGAATTGGACGACTTAGACCTAGAGCTTCACCTTCAAGATTCGGCTAACTATAATCCAAATTACCCAAAGTATTCCGTTATTGAGCAAAATCCATTAGCAGGTGCTCAGGTAAAAGAAAACCGGAAGATATATTTGATTACAAATCCTTCAGGTTACCGAAAAGTTGAGGTGCCAAATATCTTAAAACGCACCTTTAGACAAGCTAAACCTCAGTTAGAAGCATTAGAGTTTAAGATTGGTGAGATTACCTACATTGATAACATCGGAAAAGATGTAGTATTAGGTCTAAAACATAAAGGCAAAACCCTAAAACCAGGAACAATGTTGCCTCTAACATCTACCATAGATGTAGTTTTAGGAAACGGCAACCGTTAATAACATTACATGGCAGATATTGTAGACATGTCTGAAGCAGAAGACGAGCTTTATGAGCATTATGCTTTTAAGGTAGAAAAAGGACAGCAACCACTTCGTATCGATAAATACTTAATGAATTTTGTTGAAAATGCCACACGAAACAAAATTCAACAAGCGGCAAAAGACGGCAGTATTTTTGTAAACGGAACACCTGTAAAATCTAATTACAAGGTAAAACCAAATGATCATATTACTGTGAAATTTGAGCATCCGCCACATGAGTATTTGTTGGTTGCAGAAGATATTCCAATAGATATTGTTTACGAAGATGATGATTTACTTGTAGTAAACAAACCAGCTGGTATGGTGGTACATCCAGGTCATGGTAACTATTCTGGGACTTTAATCAATGGATTAATCTATCATTTTGAAAACTTACCGAATAACTCTAGTAATCGTCCTGGTTTGGTACATCGTATAGATAAGGATACCAGCGGACTTTTAGTAGTTGCTAAAACCGAACAAGCTATGGCGCATTTGTCTAACCAGTTTGCTGAAAAAACCAGTGAACGCGAGTATGTGGCTATAGTTTGGGGAAATATTGAAGAAGAAGGAGGAACTGTTGAAGGTAACATAGGTCGCCATCCTAAAAATCGACTTCAAAATACTGTTTATGAAGGTGATGAAGCTTATAAAGGAAAACCAGCAGTAACGCATTACAAAGTTTTAGAACGCTTAGGCTATGTTACCTTAGTGAGTTGCAAGCTCGAAACAGGTCGTACACATCAAATCCGTGTACATATGAAGCATATTGGTCATACGCTTTTTAATGACGAGCGTTATGGTGGAGAAAAAATCTTAAAGGGAACAAGCTTTACCAAGTATAAGCAGTTTGTAGAAAACGCATTTAAGGTATTGCCAAGACAAGCACTCCATGCTAAAACATTAGGGTTTGAGCATCCAACAACTGGTGAGTGGTTGAGTTTTTCAACCGAAATACCAGAAGATATGCAGCAATGTATAGAGAAATGGAGAGGCTACGCCAAGCACCAAAGTCAGTAAGAATCTAGTTTTTTTGTCATTCTGAACTGTCACACTGAGCGCAGTCGAAGTGTTGTTTCAGAATCTCAATAATAATGATAGACATTATTAATATCACTATCAAAAGAAGTTTTTAGTTCCATTTTTAACTATCTCTTTAAGGTTGTATTTTTGAGTGTTCAATTTTTCCCCTTTGGGGAAATTAAAAGGGGCTTTTTTATGAAACTAATACTATCACCAGCAAAATCTTTAGATTACGAAAGCAAATTGCCAACCACAAAAACTTCTGAAGGTTGTTTTTTAGCTGAGGCAGAACGTCTGAATAAATTACTAAAAAAGAAGTCTGCAAAGAGCTTATCTAAGTTAATGCATATTTCTGATAATTTAGGTCAGCTGAATTACGAGCGTAACCAAGAATGGGAATTGCCATTTACAAAAGATAATGCAAGACAAGCCATTTATGCCTTTAATGGAGATGTGTACAGAGGTTTAGATGCTTATACTATTGACACTAAAAAGTTAGATAAGGTACAGGATACGGTTCGTATAATTTCTGGTCTTTATGGTATTCTAAAACCGTTGGATTTAATTCAACCTTACCGATTAGAAATGGGAACAAAAATGCCTGTTGGTAAGAATAAGAATCTTTATGAATTTTGGCAAAAGAAAGTTACAAAAGCACTTAATCACGAATTAGGAGAAGACGAACTGTTTTTAAATCTTGCTAGTAACGAGTACTCAAAAGCTGTAGATAGAAAAGCATTAAAAGTACCTGTGATTGATGTTAACTTTAAAGAGTTTAAAGATGGCAAGTATAAAACCATTGCCATTTTTGCAAAATTAGCGCGTGGTTTAATGACAAGGTACATTATAGATACAAACGCAAAAACGCTGGACGACGTAAAAGGCTTTAATTATGAAAACTACGGTTTTAGTGAAGAATTATCTTCTGAAAAAGAGTTGGTGTTTACCAGATAATGTTTCTTCATAAGCATCCATATTCTCCATTTATAAAACATGATACTGAAAAATTAATTGTTGGCACTTTACCACCTCCAAGATTTTCTACAGGAGATTTATTAGAACAAGATGTGGATTTTTGTTATGGGAGTTATTATAATTCGTTGTGGCTGTTTATACAGAAGATTCATAACCTTAATTTTAGATACGACAACTCTGAAGAAGCCATAGTACAGCGTAAACAGTTTTTGATTAAAAACAAAATAGGTGTTTGTGATATTGTAGCATCATGTGAACGTGAAAAAGTTGATGCTTCAGACCTTGGAATGAGCAATGTGAAATTGAGAGATATTGTTGGTTATTTAAAACAGTATCCAAATATTAAAACCATTTTATTTACAGGAGGAAACAGTAAAAATGGACCAGAATATTTTTTTAGAAAGCATTTAAGAGACTATAAGCTAAAACTAGAATTAGTTACCAACGAAGTGCCACGAATTCATCAATTTCAACTACCTGTCATTGCGAGTGAAACGAAGCAATCTGCCAAATCAGAAAGAATAGTAAAAACCGTCTCTCTAACTTCTGCTTCAGGAGCAGCAAACATATCCATTAGTAGATTACCACTTTACCGACAATTAAAAACCAGAAATCCTGAGTTTAATACCTTTGATTTTAGAGTGATGCAATATTCTGAGTTTTTATAACTTAGGTAATACTTTGTTCTTTTTCTTGTCGAGATAATGACGTAGAACACCACCTTTTACAGTGTTAACATCAAACTCAACAATAAAAGCTTTTGGATCTATTTTATCGACAACACGATACATTTTTTTAATATCAATACGATTAACAATGGTATGTATAATGTCAAAATCTTCAGTTTTTCCAGAACTGCCTAAACCTCGTGTACCCTTATAAAGTGTCATGCCAGCACCCAATTCTTCCATTATGGCAATTTCAATAGCTTCATATTTTTTTGATACAATAGTAACACCAATAAAATCTTCAAAACCTTCTATAATTAGATCTGTTACTTTTGCAGTTACGATGTAGGTTAATATGGAGTAAAGTGCTACTTCTACTGAAAGTACAAAAGCGGTAATACTAAATAAAACTATATTAAATATTAAAATAATTTGTCCAATACTAATACCAAATTTATCATTTATATAAATGCCCAAAATTTCAGAACCATCCAAGACAGAGCCATTTCTGATAGCAATTCCGATACCAGCACCAAGAAACAAACCTCCAAAAATAGATATCAGTAGCTTGTCCTCTGTAATTGTACTAAAATTTTCAAATTGAATAAACAGCGCTAAGCCTAGAATACTAATTATAGATTTTATCACAATTCGTTTTGAAACTGTATAAAAACCTAAGATTAAAAAAGGGATGCTGAAAAGTATCAATAGTATAGAAACATTAATATCTAGAACAGAACTTACTAAAAGAGCAATACCTGTAACACCACCATCTAAAAAACCATTGGGTAATAAAAAGGCTTTTAAACCAATACTTGCTAATATGATACCAAAAATAATTTGAACATATTCTGAGATAATTTTTATCGACTTTATGTGTTTCAAAAGTTTCCTTTTTTGAAACTAAAAGGTACAAAATCAAAATAATTAATTGGTTAAGAAAACAAAAAAAGCCTCTAATGTTAGAGGATTTTTAAAGATTCAATTAGTGTTTGCCATGCTTACGCTTTGGTCTTTCTTTTTTGTGGTCTTCCACAAAGGCTTTGTACTCGTCTAAATCTACAGTGCCGTTACCATCTTTGTCCATTTCTGAAAAACGATCTTCGATACGTTTTTGCTTCATTACTTCTTTTCTGGCATTAAATTCTTCTTGCGACAATGAGCCATTAGAATCGGTGTCTAATTCTTTAAAGTGTTCGTTAAGAGTTTCTTCTTTAATTTCTTTTCGCTGACGTTTATCTTTAAATTCATCTAACGATAGTGCACCATCGTCATTAGTATCTAATTTTTGAAACAACTCTTCAGGACTTGGTCTGTGTTTGCGCTGTCTTTCTTGTGCATCTATAAATGATATAGAGCAAATTGCGATGACCAATACGCTTAATTTTAATGTTTTTGAAATCATAAGTTTAATGTTTTAATTGTTTTACACTACTATGACTTCTATATTTAAAAAGCGTTTAATTGTATTACTCGTTTTGTGATATTTTTAACGAAGTTGCCGTAACCCTTCATAAACTATAATACTCACAGCATTTGATAGATTAAGACTTCTAATATTGTCACTATACATAGGTATTTGAAACAAGTCTTCTCTGCGTTCTTCAATTAAAGATTTTGGAAGACCAACAGATTCTTTACCAAAAACAAGAAACATATCATCTTCAAAAATAATATCCCAATGCGATTTGGTGCCATGACTGCTCAAAAAAGCCATCTTTTTATCAGCGTTTTTTTTGAAGAATTCTTCTTTGCTTTCGTAATATATAACTTCAAGATGCTGCCAGTAATCAAGGCCAGCACGTTTTAAACGTTTGTCATCAATTTCAAAACCAAAAGGTTTTACCAAGTGTAATCGAGATCCTGTAGCCAAAGCTAATCGACCAATATTACCTGTGTTGTTTGGTATTTCGGGTTCTATAAGGACAATGTTTAATGCCATAATAATTGTCATTCTGAACTGTCACACTGAGCGCAGTCGAAGTGTTGTTTCAGAATTTCACTTTTTAAGTTTAACGATTATCAACCTCAATAATAATATGAACGGAAATCCATGAAGCAATACATCAAAGTAATCCATCGGAGACATGCCAACAGCACCTCCTGCAAGCCATCTTACCTTTCCAACAATATGTGGTTCTGGGAAGAATGGCGCTAAGCCAAGCGTTAGACATAGAAGAATAACAAGTTTCCAGTCGTTTATTAGTGTTTTCATAATAAAAAGCCTGTTCAAAGATATGAACAGGCTCTTTCATTTTATGGTTTAATCCTTATTTTTTCTTCTGTTGATCCTTAATGGTACTTTCATCAATATCAAATTCATTTGTAGCTTGATTAATATTACCGGTAGGATTTGTTGGATTGTTTTGTTCTTTTGTTGGTTTAAACTTTCTTTTATCTGCTATAATTCCCATAATTCATTTGTTTTTTTTGTTCGTTTTAATATAAGGAATTATGACATTTTTAGGTCCCAAAAGCATCTTAAAATCTAAGTTTTAATTGTTAAAAACTATTAATTCTTACCAAGTATTGGGTTAACAAAGTTGTTTAATTCGTTTATTCCGTTTTCAGAAATATATTTAATAAAAGCGCTACCAATAATAGCGCCTTTGGTATGAGTTGTAGCTTGGGTAAATGTGTCGTTGTTTGAAATACCAAACCCAACAATTTGAGGATTAGTTAAGTTCATTTTTGCAACACGATCAAAATAATTCGTTTGCGCTTCTCCAAAACCAGATTGTGCACCTGTTGTACTAGCAGAACTTACCATGTAAATAAATCCATTTGAAATAGAGTCAATATATCTAATACGTTCTTCTGAAGTTTGAGGCGTGATTAAAAACACATTAATAAGACCATATTTTTCAAAAATAGCTTTGTATTCCTCGTCATAGACATCTGCAGGTAAATCCGGAAGTATTAGTCCATCAATACCAATCTCTTGGCATTTTTTACAAAAAGCTTCCACACCATATTGCAACACAGGATTAAAATAGCCCATAATGATTAATGGAATTGAAACCGATTTGCGAATATCCTTAAGCTGATCGAATAGTTTTTCGGTAGTCATACCATTTTTTAGTGCAGCTGTTGAACTAGCTTGAATGGTTGGTCCATCAGCAAGTGGATCGCTAAACGGTAGACCGATTTCAATCATATCAACACCACTTTGTTCTAAATTTTGAATAATAGAAACGGTGTCATCAATATTTGGGTAGCCTGCTGTAAAGTATATGGACAATAGCTTTTTGTCGTTGTTTAGTTTTTGGTTTATTCTGTTCATAATATTATAGAAATGAGATATGAGAATTTAGATATTAGACATTTATTGAAAGCGTGCTTTTTAGTCTTATGTCTGTTTTCTCACATCTAGAGTCTTTTAAAGCTTGAAATAATCAATATAATTCTGTAAATCTTTATCTCCACGACCAGATAAGCTGATGACAACAATATCATCTGGTTGAAATGTTTTATGCTTAAAAACAGCCAAAGCATGAGAACTTTCTATTGCAGGAATAATACCCTCCAATTTGGTTAATTCTAATCCAGCTTGCATAGCTTCGTCATCTGTTGCAGAGTAAAATTCTCCACGACCAGATTTGTACAAATGCGAATGTAATGGACCAACACCAGGATAATCTAGACCTGCAGAAATTGAGTAGGGTTCTGTAATTTGGCCATCATCAGTTTGCATTAACAAGGTTTTACAACCATGAATTATACCTTCTTTACCTAATGCAGACGTCGCTGCGCTTTCACCAGAATGTATGCCTTTACCAGCAGCTTCAACAGCAATAATACCAACATTTTCATCGTCTAAAAAGTGATAATACGTTCCGGCTGCATTACTGCCACCACCAATACAAGCCACAACATAATCTGGATTTTCTTTACCTTCTTTTTCTTTGAGTTGCCATTTTATTTCTTCAGAAATTACAGATTGAAATCGCGTCACCATATCAGGATAAGGATGAGGTCCAATAGCTGAGCCAATAATGTAATGTGTATTAACGGGATTACCAATCCAATCTCTAATAGCTTCGTTTGTAGCATCTTTTAATGTTCTACTTCCTGATAATGCAGGTCTTACTTCTGCACCTAGCATTTTCATACGAGCAACGTTTGGAGCTTGTCTGGCTATGTCAATTTCTCCCATGTAAACAATGCATTCCATTCCCATAAGTGCACAAACTGTTGCTGTTGCAACACCATGTTGTCCTGCACCAGTTTCGGCAATAATTCTGTTTTTGCCCAAGCGTTTTGCCATTAATATTTGACCAATGGTGTTGTTAACCTTATGTGCACCAGTGTGATTGAGATCTTCACGTTTTAAATATACTTTGGTATTGTTCTTTTCAGAAAGGCGTTTGGCAAAATAGAGTGGAGAAGGACGACCAACATAATCTTTTAGCAATTGATTGAACTCTTCTTGAAAAGACGATTCTGCCATCACTTTCAGATAGTTTTGACGTAGTTCTTCTACATTTGGGTAGAGCATTTCTGGTATAAAGGCACCACCAAATTCGCCGTAGTAACCTTTGTCGTTGATGTTGTATGTGTTTTTCATAGTCTTATGTCATCCTGAACTTGTTTCAGGATCTTATTTTGTTTTGTCAGATCGAATTAAATCTGATAGAATTTTCTGTTTGAACCAGATACTTCTCGATACAATTTTTTCATTCTTCAAAAATCACTCGAGCTGACGTACTTTTTAAATTCTTCTAGTTTTTCAATAGCCTTTAATCCTGGTTTTATTTCAAATTTGCTGTTGATATCTACAGCATAGCAATATTTAGATTCCTCTCTCTGAAGGAATGATATAACATTGTCTATTTCTTCTAACCCAATACCACCACTTAAAAAGTAAGGTTTTGTTGATGGATAGTCTTTTAATACATCCCAATTGAAGGTGTAACCGTTTCCGCCTGGTAACTTTCCTTTGGTGTCGAATAGAAAATAATCTACTACATCTTCATAAGGTTGCAGTTGACTAAAGTCGAATTCGTCTTTGATGCTGAATACTTTGATGATTTCATTTTGAGATGCTGAATCAAGTTCAGCATAACAGTACTTTCTTAGTTCTTTACAATAATCAGGAGATTCATTACCATGAAGTTGAACTGCATCAAGTTCATACTTTTCAATTTTTTGCAGAATTTTGTCAATTGCTTCATCAACGAAAACACCAACTTTTTTGATTGACTTTGGTAACTCTGGAATGATACCTTCAAAATTTCGCGGTGATTTGTCGTAAAATATAAGGCCAAGATAGTCTGGTTGCAGTGCTGCAACTTCGGCTATGTTATATTTCATTCCACAGATTTTAAGTTTCATGAGTTTAGAGTATTAATGAATTCTGTTGCACTAAGACCTGGATTATCAGTTTTCATAAAATTCTCACCAATTAAAAAGCCTTTATATCCATAAGGTTGTAATTCTTTTATGGCTTCAATAGAACTGATGCCACTTTCTGAAACTTTTACAAAATCATCAGGAATGTGGTTGCTCAATATTTTTGATGTTTCTAGGCTTACTTCAAAAGTTTTTAAATTTCTATTATTAACACCAAGCATGTCAATGGTTGGCATAATGGACTTTTGAAGCTCCTCTAAATTATGAACCTCAAGCAAAACATCTAGATCTAAGCTTTTTGCGAATTCTGAAAAATGCTTTATTTCTTCCTTGGTCAGGATTGCAGCAATCATTAAAATGACATCAGCTCCATAAGCTTTTGCTTCAAGAATTTGATAAGTGTCTATTATAAATTCTTTACGTAATAGTGGCAAATTGCAACTGGCTCTCGCTAATAATAAATCGTCTAAAGAACCACCAAAATATTTACCATCTGTAAGCACAGACATGCCACAAACACCAGCATCTTCATAACCCTTAGCAACATCTTGCACATTCAGGTTTTGGTTGATTGTAGATTTTGATGGTGAACGTCTTTTATGTTCTGCAATAATTCCTGAACTACTATTTTTTAAACGCTCAGAAAGTGAAATTGTTGATTTTTCAAAAATCACTGAATTTTCCAATTGTTTTAAAGGAATCAGGCTTTTTCGAAGTGCAATTTCTTTGCGTTTGTCAGTTACTATTTTATCTAGGATGTTCATTTGCTAAGTTCAATTAATTTTTTTAGGCTAGATTTTGCAAGACCACTTTTTAATGATTCTTCAGCCATTTCAATACCTTCTTTGTGCGAAATCTGTTTTACCGTTGCTATGGCCAATCCAGCATTGGCGCATACCACGTTATTTTGTGCTTCGGTTCCCTTTCCGTTAATAATCTTTTTAAAAATTTTTGCTGCTTCCTTTACAGTAGTTCCACCGTAAATTTCTGAAGCGTCTATTTGGTCTAAGCCAATGTCTTGAGCTTCAAATAAAGTTTCAGAAGTATTGGTTATTGTTTTTGTTTTTCCCGTTAATGAAATTTCATCATAACCATCTAAAGCATGGACAATAGCATAGTTTTTATCAGTTTCTTGGTATAAATAACCATAGAGTCTGAGTAATTCTAAATTAAAAACTCCAACCATTTGATTTTTTGGAAATGCAGGATTTACCATTGGACCCAGCATATTAAAAAAGGTTTTTACACCAAGCTCCTTACGTATTGGTGCCACATTTTTCATGGCAGGATGAAAAAGAGGTGCATGCAAAACACAAATTCCTGCTTCATCTAAACTGCGTTTTAGAAAATCGATGTCATTAGAAAATTTTATACCTAAATGCTCCATAACGTTAGAAGAGCCTGATGCAGATGAGACACCATAATTACCATGCTTTGTTACATGTACTCCAGCACCAGCGGTGACAAATGAGGATAATGTCGATATATTAAACGTATTTTTGCCATCACCACCTGTACCACATAAATCAATAGTATTATAACCGTCTAACTCAACAGGAATACAAAGCTCTAGTAAGGCATCTCTAAAACCACGAAGTTCTTCTGTGGTAATACTTCGCATCATATAGACGGTTAAAAAAGAAGCGATCTGGCTTTGATTGTAAACACCATTTGAGATATTCACTAAAACTTTCTTGGCTTCTTCTGCTGAGATGCTTTCTTGATTTATCAGTCTGTTTAAAATTTCTTTCATAGGTCTATCCCTAGCCCTTTCCGAAGGAAAGAGAATTTAGTTTGTTTAATTAAATATTCTGTTAGTCAATTTTTCTATCTGTTTGTGTTTTTAAGTCCTTCCCTTTGGGAAGGGTTTAGGATGGGCATTAACTATTTACCCAATTTTCTAAAATCTTTTTCCCATCTGGAGTTAATACAGATTCTGGATGATATTGTACACCCTTTACATCATAGACTTTGTGCCTTAATGACATAATTTGCCCATTAGTATCAAAAGAAGTTGCTTCTAATACTTCTGGTAAATTGTTACTCACTACCCAAGAGTGGTATCTGCCAACTTCAAAGGTTTTATCTATACCTTTAAATAATGACTCATCATCAACAGAAAGCGTTACATGTGTTGCAACACCATGATAAACTGTATCTAGATTTTCTAATGTACCACCAAACACTTCACCTATAGCTTGTTGTCCTAAACAAACACCAAGTATACTTTTTGTTGGTGCGTACTTAGCAATAATCTCCTTTAAAAGTCCGGCTTCGTCTGGTATTCCAGGACCTGGAGAAAGCACTATTTTATCAAAAGCATCAACTTCATCAAGTGCTAATTTATCATTTCGTTTTACAGTGACTTCACAATTTAAGTCTTCTAAATAATGAACTAAATTGTAAGTGAAACTATCGTAATTGTCGATTACTAAAACCTTTTTCATATTAAATTTCTTTAGCAAGTTCAATAGCTTTTGTTAAAGCACCTAACTTATTATAGACTTCCTGTAGTTCGTTTTCTGGACTAGATTTTGCGACCAATCCAGCACCTGCTTGCCAGAATAGTTTGTGATTTTTACTTAAAAATGTTCTAATCATAATGGCATGGTTAAAATTGCCTTCAAAATCCATAAAACCTATAGCACCTCCGTAAAAACTACGGCTTGTTTTTTCATATTTTTCTATAAGTTGCATAGCCTTATGTTTTGGTGCACCACTTAATGTTCCTGCAGGAAACGTATCTGCCACAATTTGCATAGTATCAGCCCCTTTATGTTTTGTTCCAGTGACCTTGCTTACTAAGTGAATAACGTGCGAAAAGAATTGTACTTCTCTATAATTTTCTACTGTAACGTTAGAACCATGCCTACTAAGATCATTTCTTGCTAAGTCAACCAACATTACATGTTCACTGTTTTCTTTGTCGTCGTTAATGAGCTTTTCTGCTAGTTCAGCATCTTTAAGATCATTTCCTGTTCTCTTAAAGGTACCTGCAATAGGATGAATTTCTGCTTTACCTTCTTTAACGATAAGTTGTGCTTCTGGTGAACTTCCGAAGATTTTAAAACTTCCGTAATCAAAATAGAATAGGTAAGGGGAAGGGTTAATACTTCTTAATGCTCTGTACACATTAAATTCATCTCCACTAAATTCTTGTGAGAACTGTTTAGATAATACCAATTGAAAGACATCACCTCTGGCACAATGTTTTTTAGCAAGTTCAACGTGGTGCTTATATTCATCGTCCGTTAGGTTAGATTGAATATCTCCTTTTTCATTGAAGTTGTAAGAGGCATATTGCCTTGTCTGAATAATTTGGTGTATCTCATCAATGTTATTATCAGTATCAAAACAGTGCGCAAAAATGTAAGCTTCGTTTTTAAAATGATTAATGGCGATGATGTTTTGATATACCGCATAATAAATGTCTGGAATATCAATAGAATTTTCTTTTTTAGAAATTTCGATGTCTTCAAAATACTTTACAGCGTCGTAAGCGGTATAGCCAAAGATGCCATTATTTATAAATTTGAAGTTTTCATTAGAATCTACTTTAAATCGTCGTGTGAATTTGTTGATTTCTTCTACCACACATATAGATTCTGCAAAGTTGTTTTTAGAGCTTCCGTCTGGATAAGTTTGGGAAATTAAACCATCCTTAACTTTTATTGAAGCAATTGGATTGCAACAGATATAAGAAAAACTATTGTCATTGGCATGATAGTCACTACTCTCTAGCAAAATGCTATTAGGGAATTTATCTCGTATCTTAAGATAAATGCTCACAGGAGTAATGGTATCTGCAAGTATTTTTTTGTAATGTGTGTATAAACTGAATGTTTTCATTTATGATTTAAAATTAAAAAAGGCTTGTCGTGAATGACAAGCCTTTTTCTATAATATTACATACAAGGTTTCTTTCACGAACATAAGTTTGCAAAATTCCACCACCAAGTATGATTTGTTATTGTTTTCATTTATGTGTCAAATATAGAAATGAAAATTTTTATTTCAAACTATATCATAAAAAAAGATTCTTGTCCTCATATGTTATACGCTTGAACAAGAATCTTTATAAAATGGATTGTTATTAATCCTTAGGGAATTAGAATTTTAATTCTACATTAATATCAAATTCATCATATATAGCTTTATCTTTTAATGTTTCTAATAATGAAGGTGATTTATAAGTAATTTTGTGCTTTGTTCTGTCTATTTTTAAACTAGCAGTTGCAGAATTTTCAGATACTGTCATAGGAAAAGAAATAGATTCTGTAATTCCTTTTATGGTAATATCTCCTCTAACAGTGTACTTGCCATTTTTACCACTTACAGAAGTGATTTTTAAAGTTGCTGTTGGATATTCTTCAACACCAAAGAAATCATCAGATTTTAAATGACCATCTAGTTTGTCTTTATAGTCACCAGATAAATCTGTAGTGTTAATAGAAGTCATGTCGATTGTAAAAGAACCGCCTTCTAAAGTCTCGCCATTAAATGATAGAGAACCTTCTTTCAGGTTGATTGTTCCTTCGTGTTCTCCACCAACTTTATAGCCTTTCCAAGTTACTTTGCTTGTTGATACATCTACTTTTTTATCTTTTAAGACTGTAAATGACATAAAAGATAATGCTAAGATAAATAGCATGGCGAATTTTGAATTTCTGTTTTTCATTTTAATAATTTGTTTGTTGAGTTTAAAAATTTATGAATAATTGGTTTTCTGGTTTTCTTACTTTCTCATAGTGCTGTGTATCGTCTTCTTCAGACCTGTAACCTAGAGTAACAACCACTGCAGCATTAAGATTTTTAGAATTTAGATCTAGAATTTTATTGTATTCTTCATTTTGAAATCCTTCCATTGGGCAAGCATCTATTCTAAGTTGTGCCGCAGCAGATAGTAAGTTACCAACAACGATATAGGCTTGTTTAGCGGTCCATTGAGCTTTCTGTTCTTGACTCAATTGACCAATTGTAGATTTTATAGTATTTGAATAATCTTCAACATCTTCTTTGGTTACATTTCTGGTTTCAATAACATTTTCAAAATAATCGTCAACAAGTTCATCTCCAAAGTCAGTGATATTGGCAAGTACTATCATATGAGAAGCATCTTCAATTTGTGGTTGATTCCACGATACTTCTCTTAATTTTTTACGTATCTCTTTATCCTCAATATTTAAGATTTTGTATGGCTGCAATCCGTAGGAAGATGCTGTTAATTGAATAGCCTTTTTTAGCGTTTCAAAATCTTCGTTAGATATTTTTTTAGAACTGTTAAATTTTTTTGTGGCGTAGCGCCATTTTAAGTTTTCTACTGTATTACTCATGTTATTGTTTTTAGTTGTTTGTACTTTAATTGTATATACAATTGTTATTTTAAAATTTTTTAACCTCTCATTTTAGTAAGCAAAAGATTTAAAGTTTCTAATTCGTCAGTGTTTAAATTACTTGTTAATTCTTTCTCCTTTTTATCGATAATCGGATCAAGAATATCTAGAAGTTTTAAACCTTCTTTGGTAATATAAATATCTACTTTTCTTCTGTTTTTTTCGCAGATAAAGCGTTCTACATAGTTTTTAAGTATGAGTTTGTCTACCAAACGAGTAGTGTTACTCATTTTACTTATCATTCTATCTTGAATATCTTTTAGGTTAGATGGTTCTCCGTTTTTTCCTCTTAAAATTCTTAAAACATTAAACTGCTCTAAAGATATTTCGTAAGATTTTAAAACTGATAAAATACCGTCTTTAAAATTTATACTGGTTAAAGAAACATTCAATACTGTTCTTTTTGCTAGCGGTAAACTTGATTTTGTTTTTAAAATTTCGGTTATATCTTTCATATACAACAATTGTATATACAAATGTATGTTTTTATTGGATTAATACAATTAATTTTTTGTTAATTATTTATTGAAGTGCTTACGTATTAATAAATTTATATCATGAAGCGATTATTAATTTTAAGCTTATTAGTAATATGCTCTTGTAAGAATAAGAGTGAAGATACTAAAGAGACAAAAGAGCCTGAGATTTCTTTAAATGAAAAGAAAGAAGCCGAGAATTCAGCAGATTATCATTTAAAGATCTATGACTATGATGGTTTAGAACCATTAATTAACAAAAACGATGATAAAGTGCATGTGGTTAACTTTTGGGCTACATGGTGTGCACCTTGTGTAAAAGAGCTGCCTTATTTTGAAGAGATTAATCAAGAATACAAGGATAAAAATGTAGAAGTCTTATTGGTAAGCTTAGATTTTCCTAGGAATTATGAATCTAAACTGAAACCATTTATTGTTAAAAGAAATTTACAATCAGAAGTTGTAGCTTTTGATGATGTAGATCAAAACCGATGGATACCAGCTATAGACAAAGATTGGTCTGGCGCTATACCAGCAACAATAATTTACAATAAAGATAAGCGTAAATTTTACGAACAGTCTTTTACAAAAGAAGAGTTAGAAACCGAACTAAAACAATTTTTAAATTAATAAACTTATGAATACGCTAAAATTACTTGCAGTAATGGTGTTAACATTGACATTGTCTGCTTTTACCGCAATCACTGATGAAGATGGTTATAAAATTGGAGATGTAGCTACCGATTTTAGTTTAGAAAATATTGATGGCAAAATGGTGTCTTTATCAGATTTTAAGGACGCAAAAGGCTTTATTGTAGTTTTTACCTGTAATACTTGTCCGTATGCTGTAGCCTATGAGGATAGAGTAGAAGCTCTAAATAAAAAGTATGCTGATAAGGGTTATCCCGTAATTGCAATTATGCCAAACAATACAGATGTAAAACCAGGTGACAATATGGAAGCTATGAAGGCAAGAGCAAAAGCAAAGGGCTTTACGTTTCCATACTTAATGGATAAGGGACAAAAAATTTATCCTCAATATGGAGCAACAAAAACACCACATGTTTACTTGTTAGAAAAAACTAAAAAAGGAAATGTTGTAAAGTATATTGGTGCTATAGATGACAACTATAAAGATGCTAGTGAAGTAAAAACCAAGTACGTAGAAAATGCTGTAGATGCCTTATTAAAAGGAAAGGAGATCGAAGTTAAAGAAACTCGCGCCATTGGTTGCACTATCAAAGTATAGTGATTGAAGGATACTTTTATAAAAGAAAAATGTTAAAATTAAAACCGAAGTTGTAACACTTTGGTTTTTTTTACGTCTATATCATAAGGAAATGTTAAATTTGCCTAATTAAAATTGCTAAAAAATTGGATTTATCTCAAAAAGATTGGACAAAACAACTAGAGGAAGATAATAATTCTGTTGTTTTAGATGTTAGAACGCAAGAAGAAGTTGATGAAGGTATTATACCAGAAGCTATTCATGTAGACATATACAAAGGACAAGGCTTTATCTATGAAATAGAAAAGTTAGATAAATCTAAGAATTACTATGTTTATTGTAGATCTGGTGGTAGAAGTGCACAAGCATGTTCTATTATGAATCAGTTGGGTTTTAAAAATGCCTATAACCTAGTTGGTGGTTTTAATGAATGGCAGGGTGATGTGGCCCATAAAGAGTAAGTATAATTAACTTAAAGCGCTGTTTACATATGAAAAAATTATTAATACTTAGCTGTTTATTAATGGCTATTAGTTTTGGGACGAGCTGTGTAGACAGCAAAATAGAGAACGCTGAAGTAAAACTTGTAACAGCAGAAGAGATGCAGTCTATTCTAGAATTGGAAGATGTGCAGTTGGTAGATGTTCGTACTCCAAAAGAGCATGATGAAGAACGTATAGCTAATTCTCAGAACATAGATTATAATTCACCTACTTTTGATGAAGATATTGCAAAATTAGATAAGGCAAAACCTGTAATTCTCTATTGTAAGGGCGGCACAAGAAGTGCTAAATGTGCTAAAAAACTTAAAGATGCTGGCTTTCAAAAAATTTACGATTTAGAAGGAGGGATTTCTAAATGGAAGCATTCAGATAAACTAAAAATTGAAGTAAAGTCATAAAAACTAAAACCGAACATTTGTTCGGTTTTTTTTATTCCCTTGGTCATAATTCTTAAGGTTTTTATAAATTAGACGACTCTTAAGAAATAATAAATTCGCAAATTTTACATTTGCGTATTAATGCTTTATTTATGACCGCAAAAAAAGTCTTTCTATTTAGCCTACTATCCTTATTTTTTTCAATCAATTTATTTTCTCAGGAATTAGAACCTGTTAAATGGGATTATAAGGTTGAAAAAGTTTCTGATACAGAATTCATTTTAGTTTTTAAAGCCAATGTAGACAAAGGCTGGTATATCTATTCACAAGAGCAACCTTCTGAAGAGAGTTTTGCACCAACAACTTATTTTGAGTTTCAAGATGTTGAGGGTAACTATCAATTAGAAGGAAAAACATCAGAGCCAGATGTACCAACTATTTATGATAAGATTTTTCAAGAAGAAGTAAAAAAGTTTAAAAACGAGGCTGTTTTTAAGCAAAGAGTTACTCTTATAAATAAAGACTTAAAGCAAATAGATGTTAAGGTAGATTATCAAACCTGTGACGATTCAAAATGTATACCTAGTGATTTTCTATTTAATTTTTCTTTAGACGGTTCAGAAATCGTTAAAGAAGACATTGTAATTGACGAAAAAAGTAAACAACTATCAGAAGGTCTTAACCTTAATGTGGCAGGTTGGGATAATTATGAATCACAAGATGTTGAAGGCAAAAGCTATTTTACAATATTCTTACTTGGTTTTTTAGGAGGGCTTATAGCACTACTTACTCCATGTGTGTTTCCAATGATTCCTTTAACTGTATCGTTTTTTACCAAAAGTTCTAAAGATTCTAAAAAAGGGTTATTCAACTCTGTTCTATATGGCATTTTCATTTTTTTAATTTACGTACTACTTAGTTTGCCATTTCATATAATGGATTCTTTAGACTCAGGTATCTTAAATACAATATCAACCAACGTCACATTAAACATTATTTTCTTTGTGATTTTTGTGGTCTTTTCTTTTTCATTCTTTGGTTATTTTGAGTTAACACTACCGCAATCATGGAGTGCGGCTATGGATAATAGAGCAAATAAAATAGGAGGTTTTGTTGGTGTCTTTTTTATGGCTTTAACATTAGCAATAGTGTCTTTTTCCTGTACAGGACCAATCTTAGGGGGTTTGTTAGGTAGTACTATGGCATCAGATGCAAGTGCAATGCAACTTAGTATGGGTATGGGAGGTTTTGGCTTTGCTTTAGCACTTCCATTTACATTATTTGCTATGTTTCCAAAGTGGTTAAATTCATTACCAAAGTCTGGAGGTTGGCTTAATACAGTAAAAGTGGTTTTAGGATTTTTGGAATTAGCTTTAGCTTTAAAGTTTTTATCTAATGCCGATTTAGTAGAGCATTGGGGGATTTTGAAGCGCGAAGTTTTTATCGGGATTTGGATAATTATAGGAATAGGATTGGTATTATACCTTATTGGAAAAATTAAATTTCCACACGATGGTCCTCTGCAAAAGCTAGGTAAAGGAAGAATCACAACTGCAATTTTGATAATAGCTTTCGTCATCTATTTAATACCAGGATTAACTAATACAAAATGGGCTAATTTGAAACTTTTGAGTGGATTTCCACCTCCATTGACATACAGTATTTATGATAAGCCAGAAGAATTTACAATAACAAAATCTTTAGAAGAAGGCATTTCTTTAGCTAAAAGTTTAAATAAACCAATTATGTTAGATTTTACGGGTTGGGCTTGTGTAAATTGTAGAAAAATGGAAGAACAAGTTTGGACAGAAGATAATGTAAATGAAATCTTGGTTAATGATTATGTCATTATATCACTGTATGTTGACGATAGAAAAGAATTGCCAAAAGAAGAACAATTTCAATATTTAAGAACCAACGGAACTGTAAAGGATATTGAAACTATTGGAGATAAATGGGGGACGTTGCAAACCATTAATTTTAGAAATAATTCCCAGCCTTATTATGTTTTATTAGATCACGATATGAACCTCTTAAACCACCCAAGAGGGAATACTCCAAATAAAAAAGAATATTACGATTGGTTAAAAACCGGTTTAGAGAATTTTAAGAAGTAATTATACTTCAAAATAGACATCTTCAAACTCTACTCTAAAGCGAGGACCGTAGATGCCTTTTTCGTCTCTAATGCCGCAGCCAATAATCATGTTGATTTCAGCACCTCTAGGAAGATTTAAGATGCGTTTTACTCTAAGTGTATCGCTACCTTCCATAGGGCAAGTATCATAACCAATAGCAGCCATACTGGTCATAAAGTTTTGGGCAGCTAAACCAGCACTTTTATGTGCTACAATACGCATATCGCTTTGTCTAACTTGTCTGTAAATAGGTTTAAAAAGTCCAACAATCTGAAATACTATATATTTTAGAATTCCTAAAACACCAAAAAAGTCAGCGTATACTGTTGGGATTAATTTCTTATAATAGTTGGTGGCCATCTTTTTGCGTTTTTCTTCTCGTTCAGTAAGATTTTCTTTATCATATACCTTATTTAAAAAAGCAATATTGGCTTTGGCGCGTTGCCTCCATAGATCTTTTCTGGTAACCACAACAACTAATTGTTGAGCTGTTTTTGCTGCACTTTGGTTAAAACACGCTTTTGCTACTTTTTCTAAAACATCTTTATTGGTGATATGATAAAATTCCCAAAGTTGAAGATTACTGCTTGTAGGTGCTAAGGAAGCATTAACCAAGCACTCTTTTACCTTGTTTGTATCAATTATTTCATCTTTATATACACGTGTAGATCTTCTATACGCTATAGCTTCAGAAACCGTCTTTTCCATTTAATTAACATTTAGCTTTCAAAATACTAAAGTTATACTAAATGTCAGGGTTTGTGCTTTAAGAATTCAAAAATCTCTTATTTTATAAAGAAAAATTATGAGTACAATAACAACTATAAACCCTTACACTCAAGAAGAATTAAAAACATATAATCTAATTAGTGATGCCGATTTAAAACAGAAGTTAAATCTGGCAGATAAACAATTTCAAATTTGGAAAACAACTGAAATTAAAGATAGGAGTAGCTTAATGTCTAGGGTTGCAGAACTTTTAATAGAAAGAAAAGAAAGCTATGCTAATTTAATGACTGATGAAATGGGTAAACCGATAACTCAAGGTATTGCAGAAATCGAAAAGTGCGCTTGGGTTTGTGATTTTTATGCCAAAAATGCCGAAGACTTTTTGGCTGATCAATTAATAGAGACAGATGCTGAAGAAAGCTTCATCAGTTACGATCCGTTGGGAGTTATTTTAGCAATTATGCCATGGAATTATCCGTTTTGGCAAGTAATGCGTTTTGCAGCACCAACCCTCATGGCAGGTAACACAGCGCTGTTAAAACATGCATCGAGTACCACACAGTGTGCTTTAGAAATTGAAAAATTATTTGAAGATGCAGGTTTTCCTGAAGGTTGTTTTCAGACCTTATTGGTTTCACACGATCAGATTGAAACTATTATAGGTAATGATATTGTAAAGGCTGTAAGTCTTACAGGAAGCGAAGGCGCAGGTCGTAAAATAGCTGAAATAGCAGGTAAAAACCTAAAGAAAGTAGTTTTAGAACTTGGTGGAAATAATGCCTGCATCGTTCTTAAGGATGCAGATTTAGATGAGCATATAGATACTATGGCTTGGGCACGTATGCAAAACGCAGGTCAGAGCTGTATTGCTGCCAAGCGTTTTATAGTAGTTGAGGATATTTATGATGAATTCTTAACTAAGTTTAAAGCCAAAGTAGAATCTTATGTCGTAGGAAATCCTATGGAAGACAAAACAGAAGTAGCAACAATGGCTTCCGTTAGCTTGGCTGAAGAAGTAGAACAACAAGTCAAAAAATCTTTAGACAAAGGTGCTAAAGTTGTTTATGGAAATAAACGCGAAGATGCACTTTACCATCCCACAATTTTGGAAAATGTCACTGCAGAAATGCCAGTTTTTAAAGAAGAGGTTTTTGGTCCTGTAGCTGCAATTATAAAGGTAAAAGATGAAGATGAAGCATACGAGACGGCATCAAATTCCAGATTTGGTTTAGGGAGTATGGTATTTACGAAGAATACAGATAAAGCCAAAAAGCGAATAGGAGAGATCGCTGATGGAGCATTCTTCATTAACGAACTTGTAAAATCCGACCCTAGATTGCCATTTGGGGGAACCAAAGCTTCAGGTTATGGAAGAGAGCTTTCTAAGGAGGGTATTATGGAGTTTGTGAACGTTAAAACTGTTTACAGTAGTAAATAAGAAAAATCACTTTAATTTATCTGAATGGAGTTGTCTTAGCTTATGAAGTTTAGGGTCTATTACAAACGTACAATAGCCATAATCTGGATTGTTTTTGTAGAAATCCTGATGCTCTTTTTCGGCTTCAAAAAATG
The DNA here is from genome assembly GCF_036553625.1 of Winogradskyella poriferorum. Classification (NCBI taxonomy): domain Bacteria; kingdom Pseudomonadati; phylum Bacteroidota; class Flavobacteriia; order Flavobacteriales; family Flavobacteriaceae; genus Winogradskyella; species Winogradskyella poriferorum. Next base: position 99,008 of record NZ_JAZHOU010000005.1, on the reverse strand, counting down.
TTTGAGCTTTAGTGATTTCTGTTACTATAGGTTTTTCAAAATAAACCGCTAATTCATTCAGAACGAGTTTAGCGGTTTTTTTCTGTTCTTCGTTATGATAAAAAATAACAGAACGATATTGTGTTCCTCTGTCAGCACCTTGCTGATTTAAAGTTGTTGGATTATGAGTTGTCATAAAGATGATAAGAATATCTTGATACGAAATTACATCAGCATCAAATGTAACCTGCACCACTTCAGCATGTCCTGTTAAACCCGAACAAATTTCTCTGTAAGTTGGTCTGCCAGGAACAGTTCCGCCAGAATACCCGGAAACGACCTTTTCAACACCTTTAACTTCTTCAAAAACAGCTTCTGTGCACCAAAAGCAGCCTCCGCCAATGGTAGCAATCTGTATATTCTTACTCATTTACACTTTCTTTTTCTAAAACCATAGATTCTGAATTTATGCAATACCTTAAACCGCTTGGTTCAGGACCATCTGGAAACACATGGCCTAAATGCGCATCGCAAGTGTTGCACATTACCTCTACGCGTACCATTCCAAAAGACGTGTCTTTTTCATACTTAATGGCATTTTCCTTAATAGGTTGGGTAAAGCTTGGCCAACCTGTACCAGAGCTAAATTTTATGGTAGAGTCAAATAAAGGAGCATTGCAACATACACAATTATACTTTCCATCCTCATAAGTTGTGCATAGTGCACCACTGTGAGGACGTTCTGTTCCTTTTTGTCTTGTAATTCTGTATTGTTCTGGTGTGAGTTCAGCACTCCATTGTGCTTCAGTTTTTTCTACCGTTTTGTCTGGTGTAGGGTTTTCGTTAACCGCAAAATTTATAACATCTTTCCAGGTAAGCATAGCTATTAGTTTTTATGTAAAGATAGTCGAAGTATCTCAGTTTATCTTACTATACTTTAGTTAAGTGCCTGAATTTGGTAGTAAAAAATTCTTTATTGATTTTAAGTTTTGCCATTAGCTCTAGAGAAATCCTTATTTTTAAATCGTTTTAATAGTGTTACTTTATTTAATGAAGAAATCCTTATTTTTTTTACTTCTTACGTTAACTGTTTCGTTTTTTAGTTTTGGTCAATTTTCCCCAAACATTTATAATTATTCTATTGCTGAGTATAAGGCAAGTAACCAAAATTGGGATTTGTGCAGAGCAAATAATGGGAAAGTTTACGTAGCAAACAATATTGGGTTACTAGAATATGATGGAATAGATTGGAAATTATTTCAGCTACCTAATAAAACTACAGTAAGGTCGGTTTGGGTTTTTAATGATTTAATTTTTACGGGTTCTTTTGAAGAGTTTGGCTACTGGAAAGAAGATGATTACGGCAGTTTGGTTTATACCTCTTTGAGCGAGCTGATAGAATCTGAAATTTCGCCTAATGAGGAAATATGGCAAATTTTAAGCTACAAGGATAAGGTTGTATTTCGATCTTTTTCTAGCATTTATGTTTATGATTTTAAAACTGTAGAGCGTATTCACCCTAGTTCTGCAGTAATATCTCTGAGTTTAGTAGATGATGATTTGTTTGTGTCTACCTTAAATAACGGAATATATAAACTAGAAAATAAGAATTTAATTTCTTTCTTTTCTGATGCTGCCTTGCGAGATACTAAAATAATATCCATTGTAAAACAAGAAAATTCATATCTAATAATGACTTCCTTAAGAGGAAGTTTTCATTTAAGTTCTAATAGGTTAAGACCAACACAATATTCTTTTAACGACGATATTAAGCAGCATCAATTAAATAAGTTCTCCATGCTAGAAAATGGCGATATGGTTTTTGGAACTATAAAGGATGGTGTATATGTTGCTGATGCTAACGGAGACATTAAATTTCATATTAGTAAAGAAAATGGATTAGTTAATAATACTGTTTTAAGCCAGTTTTTGGATCAGAATAATAAGTTATGGCTTGGTTTAGATAATGGAATATCAACTATAGATTTAAAGAATACTAACTACTTTTTTAATGATGTATCAGGGAAATTAGGAGCAGTGTATGATATTGTAAAGTATCAAGATTTACTTTACATAGGCACTAACACAGGTCTTTTCTATCTCGATAAAAATAATGATTTAAACTTTATAGATGGTTCGCAAGGACAGGTTTGGGACTTAAAGATTATTGATGGAAATCTTTTTTGCGGTCATAATGAAGGAACTTTTCTAGTCAATAAGAATCAGATACAGAAAATTTCAGATTTTACAGGAGGGTGGACAATACAAAAGGTGCCAGAGCATGATGATTTATATATACAAGGTACTTATGCTGGTTTGGTTAAATTTCAACAAAAGAATGGTAGTTGGGAAACCAAGCATATGGGGCAAACAACAATTCCTTCGAGATTTTTAGTGTTTGAAAATCCCTCTACAGCTTGGGTTGCACATGCTTATAAAGGAGTCTATAAGGTTAATTTTAATAGTTCTTATGACACAATTACAAAGATTACCAATTATGGAAGTAAAGGATTAGATTCAGAATATAACCCAAGAGTATACAATCTTAAAAACGATATAGTATTTAAAACTAATAACGGCTGGCAAAAATACGAACCTCTGTTAGATTCTATTGTTCCTTTTGAATTGTTAAATAAAAAATTTGGTAAAGAAGCCTACATCATTTCAGAAAAATCTATGAGTCCTATAGTGCTTAAAGATAAAAGTGGAGTTATAAGTTTTAAGTATATAAACAATGATAGTATAGAACGGAAAATAAACAACAAGCTAATAAAGAATAGATATATAATAGATTACGAACATGTTTCTAAAATTGATGAAGCGCTATTTGCGCTAAACTTAGATAATGGTTTTATGCTTATAGATGAAACTTTTAGAGACTCTATAGCGATTTATAAACCACAAGTTGAGTCTATTAAGCTAAATGGAAAGTCTATTCAGTTATCTTCTATAAACGATGATAGAACGATTAAATTAAAACATAATGGGAGTATAAATTTAGAACTTTCTTCATCTAAATCTAGCAATCATTATTTTGAATATAGTATACCGTCATTAAGTAAAGATTGGTTTAAAGTAGATAATAGAAACTTAGAGTTAAATAACATTAATCACGGTACATATGATCTATTACTAAGAACCAGAGATGATTCTGGAAATACGTCAACAGTTGAAAAATTGTTTTTAGATGTTAGTCCACCATGGTATAAAGGAACTTTAGGTTTTATATTATATGTTTTGTTATTGTTTGGTTTTATAGGGTTGTTTTATTACTTACATCACAAAAAAATTCAAAAAGAACAGCGATTAATTCGAGTTAAATATCAAAGAGAACAGCATAAATTATTGCGTGAAAAGACACTTGAAAATGAAAAGAATATAGTTCAACTAAAGAATGAGTCCTTACAGAATGAATTAAAAATAAAGAGCAAGCAGTTAGCAAACAATGCTATGGCATTGGTTAAGAAGAATGAGGTACTTCAAGACATCAAAAGAGAGTTAGCTGTTAATAAAGAAGGATTTAAAGATTATTATTCTTACAAAAAGCTTGTGAAGAAGTTAAATAATTCCATAGAGCATAAGGATGAGTGGGAAGTGTTTGAGGAAAATTTTAATCAGGTACATGATGAATTTTTTACAAAGTTAAAGTCACGTCATCCAGTATTAACACCTAAAGATTTGAAAGTCTGTGCCTACATCAAAATGAATTTAGCCAATAAAGAAATTGCGCCACTAATGAATATCTCTGTTAGAGGTGTAGAAACCCACAGATACAGGCTAAAAAAGAAATTGAGTTTAGAAAATGATATTTCTTTGACGGATTATTTACTAAATATTAAATGATAGCTACTTAAAGTTGTTAAATTAATATTTTCAACTACGTCATTACTACGTCACTTTGTTAAAAACTTTACATTTTACAACGTTTTCGTTTATATTTAAACTACGTCAAATTGCGATTTTACGGGCTTTTCAGAGCTTCTAATATTTGTTGGTGTAATTAAAATGTAAATGGACCACTTATTAAATTCAGGTTAAGGTTTTAACTTTATGTTTAGAAAAAAACTAACTATTTCAATCTAAATGTTAATGTATGAAAACTAAATTCAGTTTAATATTACTTTTATTTTTTGCACTCGTTTCCTGGGGACAACAAATAGAGGTAAGTGGTGTAGTAACTTCAGCAAGTGATGGAATTCCGTTGCCTGGTGTAAGTGTATTTGTCGAAGGTACCTCAATAGGTGCAGTCACCGATTTTGATGGAAAGTACACTATAGGTGTGCAAAGTGGTCAAAAGTTAAGTTTTAGCTATATAGGTTTTAAAACACAAACCATAGCTATAACAAATCAAACTACAGTAGATGTAACTTTGGAAGAAGACGTAGAATCTTTGAACGAAGTTGTAGTCATTGGTTATGGTACTCAAAAGAAAGCAGATTTAACAGGAGCAATTGCAACCGTAAAATCTGAAGAAATTGAAAGAACACCTAATAGCAACGTGGCGCAATCACTACAAGGTAGAGTTGCAGGTGTACAAATTACTAGTAACGGTTCACCAGGTGATTCGCCAACCGTAAGAATTCGTGGTGTAGGGTCTTATGCTGCAGGTAATAATCCTTTGTATGTTGTAGATGGTATGTTCTACGACAATATAGACTTTTTAGATAGTAGTCAAATTGAAAGTTTTTCAGTTTTAAAAGATGCTTCATCTATATCTATTTTTGGACAGAAAGGTACCAATGGTGTAATAATCATTGAGACAAAAAGAGGGAGTCGCGAGCAAAAGCCAGTATTTACATATAATGGATACACTGGTTTTCAAAATGCGCAAAATGTAGTTAAGATGGCTAATGCAGAGCAGTTTGTAACTATGGCTTACGAGTCTGGCTCAGCTGCAGATATAGAATTCGTAGAAAATGCAATACAGCGTTACGGTAGAAGTAGAGTTAATCCTAATATACCAAACGTTAACACAGATTGGTATAAAGAGGTATTGAGGGTTGCGCCAATCACAAGTCATAACATTGGTGTCACAGGCGGATCAGAAAATGTTAACTATAGTATTAATTCTAGTTACTTCTCTCAAGAAGGTATCTTAGACATGAAGAATGAGTATGAGCGTTTCAATATTCAGTCTAGTGTAGATGTGAAAGTGTCAGATAGATTAAAAATAGGAACCAATGCTATTTTTAGTAATGCTACTAAATATAATCCCGAAAACAGCGCTTGGTTTCAAACGTATTTTGCCGTTCCGATATTACCTGTTTATGACGAATTAAATGTAGATGCTGACCCAATTCCATTTTCTGATGCTAGAGTATTAGGCTATCGTGGTTCTCAAAATCCATTTCCTGTGATGACATTTAATAATAATCGTTTAAGGATTAAAAAGATACTTGCCAGTATTAATATGGAGTATCAAATAATACCAGATAAGTTAAAGTTTAGATCTGCTTACAGTCATGACTTTTCAGATATATCAGAAAGAAACGTTAGGTTACCTTATTATATTACTGAGAATTCTCAAAGAGAGGTGTCTTCCATAAGAAGAGCTAATGTAGAATATTCTAATCAAATTTGGGATAACACTTTAACCTATACAGATAGTTTTGGAGATCATAATTTAACTGTTGTTGCAGGTTCTTCATATAGAGATGAACAAGTAAACGATTTTGCTGCTACAGGTAATAATATTCAAGGCATTGGACTAGAGAGTTCTTGGTATTTAAATTTTGCAGATCCAACCTCTTTTTCTAATCAAGTTAGTGAAATTGGTGATCGTTTTTACGCCATGGCGTATTTCGGAAGAGTAGAGTATAACTACAAAAACAAATACCTTCTTAATGCTACGTTGAGAGCAGAAGGAGATTCAAAATTCCCTAAAGAAATTTGGGTTACAACACCAGCCGTTGGTTTAGGTTGGGTGTTAACCGAAGAAAATTTTATGCAAGACAATGGTATTTTCGATTTCTTGAAGTTAAGAGCAAGTTGGGGACAGTTAGCCAACGGTTCATTAGGTGATAGTTCTGGTACAAGAACGGTATCTACAATTACAACAGCAATTAATGATGTAGCTACAGCTGGTATTATTAGTTCAAGTAATTATACAGACTTGGAAAGAGAAATACTTGAGGAAACTAACCTTGGTATTACAGCAAGACTTTTTGATAGTAGATTATCTTTAGAAGCAGACTATTACATAAGAGATACAAAAAAACTTGTAATACCTGTAGATCAACCAATCGTTAGTAATACTATTTTAGAAAATGTTGGTGAAATGAGAACCCAAGGTGTAGAAATTGCTGCAAATTGGTCTCAAACCTTAAATGATAATTGGAGTTTTTCTGTCGGTGCTAACATAGCAACGCTAAAAAATGAAATGACTAAGATAAATAGTGACGCTGGTTATTTTGATACTGGTCAGGCAGAGTTTCGTCAAAGATCAATGATTGGGGAACCTATTGAAGCTTTCTTTGGATGGGAAGTGTTAGGCGTATACCAAAACAATGAAGAAGTGCAAAATGATCCAATTGCTGTAGCTAATGATTTGGTTCCAGGGGACTTTAAGTTTAGAGATGTTGATGGAGATGGAGATATAGATGCAGATGATAGAGTTGTTTTAGGTTCTTACCTACCATCGTTTGTATATGGTGGTAATGTACAAGTTTCTTATAAGCAATTTGATCTATCCGTTTCTTTCGCTGGGCAAACAGGTAATGATATCTTAAATAGAAAACGAGGAGAAGTATTGTTTACTAATGATACAAACATGGATGCTGACTTTGCAATCAATAGATGGCATGGTGAAGGAACCTCAAATTCTTATCCATCTTCAGAAGGACGAAGAAAAGCATGGAACCAAAGAATGAGTACATTTTTTGTTGAAGATGGCTCTTACTTTAGAGTTCAAAATGTACAGTTGGCCTATACAATTCCTTCTAATAAGTTAGGAGATAATATGCCTGAAGTAAAACTAATTTTTACAGCAGATAGACCATTAACTTTATTTAATTATAACGGATTTAATCCTGAGGTTGCCAACGGAATTGACAGAGAAACTTATCCTATACCAGCGGTTTATACTTTTGGTGTTAATATTAAAATATAAAAAATGCTTGATATGAAAAATTTAAAACAATTAAAGTGGTTGACATTATTGTTAACCGTCTGTGCGGTATTTTATGGATGCACAGATAAATTAGAAGAAAACGACGGACAGTTGTCAGCTGATGATTTAGACTTTACAATAACAGACGATATGGTGTTACCTTTAATAGGTGCTTATGCCGAAGTTTATAGAAGAGGTTGGGAAGATCCTATACTAGTAGGTGTAAGAGGTGATGATGTAAATGCAGGTGGTGTAGGTGATGCTCAAAACGGACTTACAGAAGCAGACCTTTATAATTACGATAATAATTATTGGATGTTCAATCAAGTTTGGAGTAATTTCTATGGTGATATTGTTGATGTGGTTAACGCTAAAGAAACAATTGAGCGCTATAAGGAGTTTGCTACAGGTAGTGATGTTGCCCTAGCAGATCAATATATAGCAGAAGCCAATGTATTAAGTGGTTACCAACACTTACAAATGTCTCGCATGTGGGAAGATATTTTTATTATCACTACATCAAGTGTATCAGAAGATATAGATAATGGATTAGACACTAAGGCAGAAGTTATGCAATATGTGTCTGACCTTATGGATGAATCAATACCGTTTTTACCAGATTCAAGACCAAACGAGAGAACAGATATTACTGGTGGTGTTACTAAATATACAGCCTTGGCAGTTAAAGCTATGGCACAGTTAGAATTAGAAAATTACCAAGCTGTAGCAGATGTTTGTGGTGAAATAATTAATTCTAACAAGTTTATGTTGTATGATGATTTCTATGAGTTATTCAAAAAAGATGGTCAATTAAGCAATGAGAACTTATTCGAATTCCAATTTTCAGATTACAACTCAGATTCTGGTGATGTAAATAATCACTTATTTGCCCCTTTTGGTCCACCAAGCTGGACACCAGCTGTAGATGGTGCTTCAGGTGGTTGGGGTTTTTATGAGCCTAGCTTAAAGTATATCAAATTTATGATAGATAGAGGAGATGAAACACGCTTGGTAACAAGTGTATGTTTTACGCCTCGTGGTTTAGATGAGTTAATGTTAGATCCAGATTATGCTACTTTACCAAATTATGTGTCTACAACTACTCCAGATGGAGATACATTCAACGATACACCAAGATTTATGTTTGCCAGTGGAAAACACTATTGGCCATCAACAGATTTAACTCCTGGTAGAAATAGCTATGGTTCAGGTAAGAACTTTATCGTAATAAGATACGCTGAGATTTTATTAATGTATGCAGAAGCCCTAACACATGGTGCTAGTGGAAGTGGGTTAACAGCCGATCAGGCAGTAAACCTTGTAAGAGCTAGAGTGGATATGCCTCCATTATCTGGTGTAACAACAGATATGGTAATGGATGAAAAGTTTGCCGAATTAGGAATGGAATGGGGAATTCGCTATTACGATATGATAAGATTAAATAAATATGATGAATTAAGTTACGACGGACGTACGTTCTCAGCTGATAAAGAGTATTTAAGATATCCACAAGATCAACTAGATCTTTTACCTCTAGAAGACAATTAAAAAAAATGAATATGAAAACAATAAAAAAATATATAACACTGCTAGCTGTTTTAATAATAGCAACATCTTGTTATGAAGGTATAGATCCTATAACAGAGGTGGATCCAGGACCAGATGCTGGTGCGCCTATTGTAGATATACTTTACCCTTCTGAGGGAGATGAAATAAACACTATAGAGCTCGTTGTACCAATCGACATTGCCTTCAAGGTAGAAGACGATATAGAAGTAGCATCAATAACAGTAAGTTATGACGGTGTTCAAATAGCTTCTTTCAACGGTAGCAATGATACATTTTTAGATTACAGAATCGTAGAAAGAGAACTAACTTATGATAATGTAACAACAGGAATGCATACAATTTCTGTAACTGGTACGGATTTAGCAGGTAACTCTACAACTAGTTCTGTAACTTTTGAAAAAGCTCCACCTTATGAAGCGGTTTTCCCAGGAGAGGTGTTTTACATGCCATTCAATGGGATTTTTACTGAGCTAATATCTTTAACGGATCCAGATGAAGTTGGTACTCCTGAATTTGCTGGTGAGGCATTTGATGGATCAAATGCATTTAGAGCCACTGAAGATTCTTATCTAACATTTCCAATAAATGATTTAATGTTTGGTTCTAATATGAGTGGTGCCTTTTGGTATAAAGTCAACGGATCTCCAGATAGATCTGGTATTTTAACGGTTGGCGATGATGCTGATGATAGGCTTCAAGGATTTAGACTGTTTAGAGAAGGGTCTGCTGATTCTCAAAGAATAAAGCTTAATGTAGGAACAGGTAGTGGTGAGAGTTGGAATGATGGAGGATTAATCGATGTTACCGCTGGAGAGTGGGTTCATGTAGCTTTTACGATTTCTCCTACAGAAACTGTAATTTACTTAGATGGTATGCCTGTTAATACAAGTTCACCGTCGGCTCCTATTGATTGGACAGGTTGTAACGAAATTACCATTGGAGCAGGAGGTGAAACTTTTAGCTATTGGAACCATTTGTCTGATGATAGCGCCATGGATGAATTGCGCTTATTTAATACAACACTTTCTCAGGCAGAAGTATTGAATATTATAAATGTTACTAATCCTTATGAACCAATGTATAACGGTGAAACATTCTATATGCCTTTTGATGGTTCATATACAGAACTTATAAGTTTAGGTATGGCAACTGAGGTAGGTGCGCCAGGTTATGCAGGTACAAGCTATCAAGGATCTGATGCTTACATGGGAGCTGCAGATTCTTATTTAACCTATCCTATAGATGGTTTGTTTGGTGATGAGGAATTCAGTGCTACATTTTGGTATAAAGTTGAGTCTACACCGGATAGATCAGGTATTTTAACAGTGGGTGATGATGCCGATGATAGAAACCAAGGTTTCAGGTTATTTAGAGAAGGTAGTGCAACTGAGCAAAGAATAAAAGTCAATGTAGGCATTGGTGGAGGTGAAAGCTGGAATGATGGCGGAGTTATTGATGTCACTGCCGGAGAATGGGTTCATGTAGCACTTACAGTTTCTGCTACTGAAAGTAAAATTTATTTCAATGGTGTAGAACAATTGTCTTCAACATTTGCATCTAGTGTAGATTGGACGGGTTGTAGTGAAATAGTAATCGGTGCTGGTGGACCAACATTTGATTATTGGGGACATCTATCAGACCTAAGCGCATTTGACGAATTAAGATTATACAATGTTGCTTTAACTGAAGCGGAAATACAGGATATGCTTTAAAATTTCATATTTTAATTAATTGGTTTAAGTCTAAATTTTTCAACTATCCTTATTTTAATTTTAGCGGCATTTTACACTTTAAAATGCCGCTAAATTCTTACTCTAAATTTTAAATGAAATATTTCTTTAATATACTTTTTGCAATTGTAGTTTGTTGTTTTTTAGTAAGCTGTAATTCAACTGGTCAAAAAAATGATCAGGATGGATTTGGTGATAATGAGGTAGGCAATCACAAATATGCTGATTTATCAAACGACAGATTATTAGATACATTACAATACCAGACCTTCAATTATTTTTGGGAAGGAGCAGAACCAAATTCAGGTTTAGCAAGAGAGCGATTGCATATGGATAATAAATATCCAACATCCCCAAAAAACACAGTTACAACAGGTGGAAGTGGCTTTGGTCTTATGGCTATTTTAGTTGGTGTAGAACGCGGTTGGATTACCAGACAAGAAGCTTTTAATAGATATAGGAGGGTTGTAAATTTTCTCGAAAACGCAGACCGTTTTCATGGAGCTTGGTCCCATTGGATAGATGGCGAAACAGGAAAAATGTATCCTTTTGGAAAAAAAGACAATGGAGGAGACTTAGTAGAAACCGCCTTTTTGGTTCAAGGTCTGCTAACCGTTGCAGAATATTTTAAAGACGGAAATGCACAAGAAAAAGAATTAGTTGCTAAAATAGACCAATTGTGGCGAGAAGTAGAATGGGATTGGTATACTAAAGGAGGTGAAGATGTGCTGTATTGGCATTGGTCGCCAGAATACGGCTGGGAAATGAACTTTCCTGTTGGTGGTTATAACGAGTGCTTAATTATGTACGTGCTTGCGGCAGCATCGCCAACATATCCAATATCTAAAGAAGTTTATGAAAAAGGTTGGACAAGAAATGGAGAGATAGTTTCAGACCAATCCTATTATGATGAAGAATTAGTTTTAGACTATTTTGAGCATAGTGAAGCTCCAATTGGACCTCTATTTTGGGCACATTATTCATACTTAGGTCTTAATCCTAAAGGACTGTCAGATCAATACGCAGATTATTGGAAGTTAACTCAAAATCACGCTAAAATTCATTACAAATATGCAATCGATAATCCTAAAAATTATAAGGGCTATGGAGATAGTCTTTGGGGTTTTACATCAAGTTATTCTATAAAAGGTTACGCTGGTCATAGACCGGGAGACGATCTTGGTGTTGTATCACCTACAGCAGCACTATCATCTTTTCCTTACACACCAAAAGAGAGCATGCAAATGCTAAAAAATCTTTATAAAAATCACGATAGTTTGGTTGGAAAATATGGGCCTTATGATGCTTTTAGTTTAGAATATAATTGGTATTTGCCACGATATTTAGCTATCGATCAAGGCCCAATACCTGTTATGATAGAAAATTATAGAACAGGTTTATTCTGGAAATTATTCATGCAAAACAAAGATGTTCAAGCTGGTTTAGATAAGCTTGGCTTTAAATACTAAAAATTTAACAATGAAGAAACTTAGTTTCATATTACTATTGCTCATTATAAGCTGTGGAAAAGATGATGGACCAGGATATCAAGAACCTTACAATCCAAATGATGATGATCCTGTTGTACAGCTAACGGATGATGAAATAATGGATTTAACTCAGCAACAAACGTTTAAATACTTTTGGGATTATGCTGAAAGTAATTCTGGTGCAGCGAGAGAAAGATACCATCCTAATGATCCATCAAACAGCCAAAATGTGGTAACTGTCGGTGGAAGCGGATTTGGTCTTATGGCAATTTTAGTTGGTATTGAAAGAGGTTATATCTCTCAATCCGAAGGTGTCACAAGATTAACACAAATATTAAATTTCTTTGAAAGTGCAGATCGTTTTCACGGAGCTTGGCCACATTGGTTAGATGGAGGTACTGGTAATGTAATTCCGTTTAGTTCGCAGGATGATGGTGGCGATATTGTAGAAACAGCATTTTTAGTACAAGGTTTAATTTGTGTAAAAGAATATTTTGAAGGAGGTACAACCGAAGAAGATGCTTTAGCAGCTAAAGCAGATGCGCTTTGGAAGGGTGTAGAGTGGAATTGGTATACCAACAACGAAAATAAATTATTGTGGCATTGGAGCCCAAACAACGGATTTGCAATTAACCTTGAGCTAAAAGGTTACAACGAAACCTTATTAGCTTTTATTTTTGGAGCAGCGTCACCAGACCATACAATGCCATCAGAGGCTTATCATCAAGGTTGGGCAAGTAGTGGTAATATTGTGTCTTCTGCAACGCAGTATAACATTCCTTTAATTTTAGATCATGCTGGCACAGGCACAGGACCTTTATTTTGGGCACACTATTCTTATTTAGGATTAGATCCAAGTAATCTTTCAGATCAGTATGCCAATTATTGGGATCTAAATGTTAATCATACCAGAATAAATTATCAATACTGTGTTGATAATCCTAGTAATTATGTGAGTTATGGACAAGATTGTTGGGGATTAACAGCAAGTTATACCAGAAATGCAGATGGTTCTGTTGGGTATTCTGCTCACGATCCAGAAAATGATACAGGTGTCATTTCACCAACGGCTGCTGTAAGTTCTATTCCTTACACTCCAGCACAATCTCTGGCAGCAATGCACTTTTTCTACGAAAATGATTTAATGGGTCCGGCAGGTTTTTACGACGCATTTAGTCCGCAATACAGTTGGGTTACAGAACGCTACTTGGCAATAGACCAAGGACCACAAATTATTATGATAGAAAATCACCGTTCAGGACTGCTTTGGAATTTGTTTATGCAAAATGAAGACGTTCAAAATGGTTTGGATGCTTTAGGATTTACATATTAAAATATTAAGATGAAACTATTAAAAAACACTTTAATCTTTTGCTTATTAGTCTTTATAAACTTGACTAATGCTCAAGAGGATTTATACAAAGAAAAAATTCATGTTAAAGAGAACGATACGTTGCAATATCGCATTATGTATCCTGAAAATTTTTCTGAAGACGAAGAATATCCTGTTGTACTGTTTCTTCACGGAGCAGGAGAACGTGGTGAGGATAATAAAAAACAACTTGTTCACGGTAGCAAATTGTTTGCAGATCAAACCAACAGAGGAGCGTTTCCTGCTATTGTAATTTTTCCACAGTGTCCTAAAATTGATTATTGGTCTAAAGTAGATGTAGATAGATCAACAAACCCAATAGGACTGAATTTTAAATACGAAACTGGTCCAACTACTTCAATGGGATTGGTGTTGGATTTAATGGATGAATTCGCAGAAAAGCCATTTGTAAAGAAAGAAAAAATATATGTTGGAGGTTTGTCTATGGGTGGCATGGGAACTTTTGAAATCCTTTACAGACGACCAGAAATGTTTGCGGCAGCTTTTGCTATATGTGGTGGAGGCGATCCTGAGTCTGCTAAAGAGTATGCGGACAAAATCGATGTTTGGGTATTTCACGGTGCTAAGGATGATGTGGTAGATCCTAAACTTTCAATAGATATGGTTAGTGCTATTTTAAAACATGGCGGCAAACCAAATTTTACCTTATATGCAGACGATAATCATAACAGCTGGGATTCTACGTTTGCAGAACCTGAATTATTAACATGGCTTTTCTCTAAATCAAAAAAATAAATAATGACAACGCTTAAACTTACTAACATAAAATCCCTAGCAATAGGTTTTGGGTTATTAACTGCTATATCGTGCAATACCAATAGCAACAAAACTACATCGGCAAAAAGCGATAACCCATATCAAACTAAAGTAGATTCCATTATCGGGTTAATGACTTTAGATGAAAAAATTGGTCAATTAAACCTTCCTGCTACAGGTCCAATTACAACAGGTGCTTCAAAAAGTACTGATGTTGTAAAAAAGATTGAAGACGGAAAAATTGGTGGTCTTTTCAATATTAAAGATCCAAAAAATATTTATGACGTTCAGAAAATTGCAGTTGAAAAAAGCCGATTAGGTATTCCGCTTATTTTCGGAATGGATGTAATTCATGGTTTTAAAACCACATTCCCAATTCCGTTAGGTTTATCTGCCTCTTGGGATATGGAAATGATTGAAAAAACAGCACAAATTGCAGCTAATGAAGCTAGTGCAAACGGTATTAACTGGACCTTTTCCCCAATGGTAGACATTTCTCGCGATCCACGTTGGGGACGGGTTTCCGAAGGAAATGGTGAAGATCCGTTTTTAGGTAGCGCTATTGCTCGCGCTATGGTTCGTGGCTATCAGCAAGATGATATGGCTGCAAATAATACCTTAATGTCTTGTGTAAAACACTTTGCATTATATGGTGCGCCAGAAGCAGGTAGAGATTACAATACGGTAGATATGAGTCGTATTCGTATGTATAACGAATATTTAGCGCCTTACAAAGCTGCTGTAGACGAAGGTGTTGGCTCTGTAATGGCATCGTTTAACGAAATTGATGGTGTTCCTGCAACTGGAAACAAATGGTTATTAACCGATTTACTTCGTGATGATTGGGGATTTGATGGTTTTGTAGTGTCTGATTATACTGGTATTTACGAAATGCGTGCACACGGAATGGGTGACGAATACGATGTAACCTCGCTAGCATTAAAAGCTGGATTAGATATGGATATGGCTGGTGATTCGCCAAATATTAAAGCCTCTTTTACGCATGCTTTAAAAGGTGCGTTAGACCAAGGTAGAATTTCTATGGAAGATATTGATACTGCGGTTGCACGTGTGTTAACCGCAAAATACCAATTAGGTTTATTTGACGATCCTTACAAATATTGTAGCGAAGAACGTGCTAAAAACGAAACCTACACACAAGAAAATAGAGATTATGCACGTCTTGTTGGTGCAGAATCTTCAGTATTATTAAAAAACGACAATCAGCTTTTACCATTAAAAAAGTCTGGTACTATTGCTGTTATTGGTCCGTTAGCTAAAGCTAATAGTAATATGGCTGGTACTTGGTCTGTATCTACAGATCATCAAAGTTCCATTTCGGTTTGGGACGGTTTACAACAAACCGTTGGTAACGATGTTAATTTGTTATATGCCAAAGGAAGTAACGTAGATTACGATTTAGACTTAGAAAAGCGTGCTACAATGTTTGGTAAAGATATCCCAAGAGATGGAAGAACTGATCAGCAAATGCTTAATGAGGCTTTAGCAATCGCTAAAAAATCTGATGTTATTGTAGCTACTATTGGTGAGTCTGCTGAGTTTAGTGGCGAAAGTAGTAGTCGTACAGATTTAGGCATTCCACAAGTACAAAAAGATTTATTACAAGCCTTATTAAAAACAGGAAAACCTGTTGTTTTAGTACTGTTTACAGGTAGACCTTTAACGTTAGTTGAAGAGAGTGAAACCGTTCCGGCTATCCTTAATGTTTGGTTTCCTGGTAGCGAAGCTGGTTTATCCATTTCAGATGTTTTGTTTGGTGATGTTAACCCTTCAGGAAAATTAACGGCAACATTCCCAAGAAATGTTGGTCAAGTTCCGTTATTCTACAACCATAAAAATACAGGTCGTCCATTAGGAAACGACGAAGGTCATTTTGAAAAATTCAAAACCAATTATTTAGATGTTCGTAACGAGCCTTTATATCCATTTGGTTACGGATTAAGCTACACTACTTTTGAGTATGGTGAGCTTAAACTAGATAAAACATCAATGTCTCAAAACGACACAATTAATGTTTCGGTAGATATTACAAATACTGGTGATTACGACGGAAAAGAAGTAGCTCAATTATACATAAGAGACTTAGTTGGTAGTGTAACAAGACCTGTAAAAGAGCTTAAAGGCTTCCAAAAAGTATTCATTAAAAAGGGCGAAACTGTAACAGTTACTTTTAAAATTTCGGTTGAAGACTTAAAATTCTACAACTCTAATTTAGATTTTGTTGCAGAACCTGGTGAATTCCTAATTGCTATCGGAACAAACTCTGATGTTGCACTTAAAAATTCATTCAAACTTTTAGATTAATAGCTAATTATTATGCCACACATAAAATATAAGACGTTTTCCCTAGTTTTAATGGCGTGTGTGGCTTCCCTTTTTTTAAGTCACGCACAATCTAAAATCATCAATTCTGGTTGGCAATATTCCGAGGATAAAACCCATTGGCAAACCGTAAATATTCCACATACTTGGAACAATAAAGATGCTTTTGATGACGAGTCTGGTTACCGTCGTGGTTTAGGCTATTACAAAAAGCAAATCTATGTGTCTTCTCAAGATAAAGACCAGATTTTCTATCTAAAATTTAATGCTGTAAATCAAGAAGCTACTGTTTTTATTAATGGAAAAAAAGCAACCAATCACAAAGGTGGTTACACAGCATTTAATGTAGAAATTACATCGCTTTTAAATTTTGATGCTTATAATTTAATTGAAGTTGAAGTCGATAATTCTCACAACGACAACATTCCGCCATTAGATGCAGATTTCACCTTTTATGGTGGTATTTATCGTGATGTGGAATTGATAAAAGTCCCAAAACAGCATTTTAGTTTAAAGGATTTTGCATCCGATGGTTTTTATGTCAATTATTACAACGTTTCCAGCGACAAAGCTGGTGTAAAAGTTGATATATTGATAGATAATTTTGAAACCAAAACCGATGCACATTTATATCTTGAAATTTTAGATGCCGAAGGAAATCGTATTAGAGAAGAACATCAAGGATTAACTTTAAAATCTAATAAAACCGAAACCGTTAAGGTCACATTCCCTGAAATTAAAAACCCAAAATTATGGTCGCCAGACCATCCATATTTATACAAACTACAACTAACCTTAAGTGATAAAAAC
Organism: Winogradskyella poriferorum; assembly: GCF_036553625.1. Taxonomy (NCBI): domain Bacteria; kingdom Pseudomonadati; phylum Bacteroidota; class Flavobacteriia; order Flavobacteriales; family Flavobacteriaceae; genus Winogradskyella; species Winogradskyella poriferorum. The sequence goes on along the minus strand of NZ_JAZHOU010000005.1, from coordinate 81,830 downwards.
GGAATCATTTTAGATAAAAAACAGTCTAATTTAGGCTTTCGTTGGGCAACTGTAGATCCTGAAAAAGGCTTTTTTCTTAACGGAAAACCAATAAAATTAATTGGTGTAAATCGTCATCAAGATTATAAAGATTATGGCAATGCAGTACCAATTGAGCTGCAAAAACAAGATATTCATCTTATTAAAAATATGGGTGCAAATGTGATACGTTTTGCACATTATCCGCATTCTAGAGAATTATACAAACTTTGTGACGAACTTGGGATTTTAGTATGGACAGAAATTCCTATCGTAAATAAAGTGACGGATTCAGAAACCTTTTTTGAGGTCTCACATACAATGCAAAACGAGCACATCAAACAATATTTCAATTACCCAAGTGTAGTAATGTTTGGTTATATGAATGAAATTTTCCTGCGTTTAGCATTCGATAGAAAATCGACTGATAAAGAAAAAGAGGCTCTAAAATCAACGACTTTAAAATTGGCCAATCAGCTAGAGAATTTAAACCGAGAACTGGCACCAAACCATATTACAGTTATGGCTGGTCATTTAAACGAAGTTTATAACGATACTGGTATAGCAGATTTACCAATGCTGTTTGGTTGGAACCTGTACTTTGGTTGGTATGATGGGCAGATTGAAGATTTAGGTAAATTCTTAGACCAACAACATCAACGTTTTCCAAAACGCTCGTTATTGTTGTCGGAATATGGTCCTGGTGCAGATGTTAGAATTTTTACCAAAACACCTAAAAAATTCGATTTTTCTACCAATTATCAAGCAAAACTGCATCAATCGTATTACAAACAGATTAAAAAAAGACCATTTATGACAGGAATGACAGCTTGGAATTTTGCCGATTTTGGTTCAGAATTTCGTGGTGATGCTATTCCACATGTCAACCAAAAAGGACTTGTACAATACGACAGAACACCAAAAGACATTTACTATTGGTACAAATCTGTTTTAGATGAAGATGCACCATTTATTCATATCTCAACAGATAATTTAAAAGGATTGACTTTGTTTGAAGATAAAGCTTTTCCTGTTCAAGTCTATTCCAATCAAAATGAAGTCAATGTTAGTTTGAATGGTAAAAGCTTAGGCAATTTTAAAGTAAAAAACGGTGTTGTTTCGATTGATATGTCTTTCAAAGATGGTAATAATTCTATCAGAGTTTCAACTGAAACTATTTCCGAAGAAAAAGCAATCAATGTTAATCGTATTGAAGTTTTTGACTTTAAAAACTTCAAACGTTTCGGGATCAATTTAGGTGCGCATTTTAACTTTTATGATAAAGCACAAAACATCACATTTGTACCAGACCAAGAATATAAAAAAGGATGGTTTGGATTTAAAGATGGTTCAGCTTTTGGGATAACCAAAGATAAAAATCAAGGTTTGCCACATAACATTAAAAACACCGATGCCGAACCGTTATTTCAAACCTTGTTAGAAGGTTGTACAGAATATCAACTAGACGTTCCTGAAGGCAACTATAAGGTGAAATTATACTTCGTAGAACCACAAATTAAGCCAACTGAAAATATTTATAATCTTTCAGAGGAAACTTCAAGAAACACTAAAACACAGCGCATTTTTGATTTGTATATTAATAATGCATTAATAGAAAAGCAATTGAATTTAGCTCAAGCATATCCAGAAAAATATGGTGTAACTATTCAGGCAAATATTCAAACAAAAAAAGGATTAACTTTAAAACTCAACGCTATTGAAGGCTTGCCAGTTATTAGCGGCATTTTAATTGAAAAACTAGACTGATACTGTCACACTGAGCGCAGTCGAAGTGTTTAAAAGGTTTCGACTGCGCTCAACCTGACAAACATAACTCAATATGAAAAACATACTAACATTATTAATCTTACTAATAGGCTTTTCCCTTTCAGCACAAAATAAAGCAACTTACACCTATTCCATCAAAGGAAAAGACACATTAAAGCTAGATGTTTTCACACCAGAAAACATCAAAAAAACAGATACGTTACCTGTGTTGCTTTGGATGCATGGTGGAGGATTTGCAGTTGGTCATAGAGATTATATAGACGATGAAAATTTAGTGAAATATGCAGCCAAAGAGCAGAATTATATTGGTATTTCCATTTCGTACCGTTTGCTAAGAAAAGGCACGACAACTGGTTTTGGTTGCGATTGTACTAAAGACGAAAAATTGGAAACTTTTAAACAAGCTGCTATCGATTATATGGATGCTGCAAAATATGTGGTTGAACACGCTAACGAGCTTCAAATCGATACTACAAAAATCATTGCTGGTGGAAGTAGTGCTGGTGCTGAAGGTATTCTAAATGCAGTTTTTATGCGCGAGTATTTTGTAGATAATGCTGAAGATTACAGCAATGTAAAATTTGCAGGTGCCTTTTCTTGCGCTGGTGCTATTGTAGATGCAAATTATATGACACCAAAAAACGCTGTACCAACGGTGTTATATCACGGTACAAAGGACCAGCTAGTGCCTTACGGAAATGCACCACACCATTATTGTGCGCCAACAAAAGACGGTTATATAATGTTAGATGGTTCTAAAATTATTGCTGATAAATTAGAGGAATTTGAAATGTCTTTCTATTTCAATATTGTCAAAGAAGCACGTCACGAAATTTCCAGAATTCCTTATGAAGAATTAGATATTGTGTTCAACTTTTTTGAACGTACAGTCCTTAATGATGAAGTCATTCAAACAAAAATTATAAAAACTAAACAGTAATGCGATACATCTCTTTTATATTAATCTCATTATTAATGCTTCAGTCTTGCAAAGAAAACAAGTCAGAAGCGGTCAACACAGATGTAACTGAAAACTCAAAACGACCAAACATCATTTACATTATGGCAGACGACCATGCTGCACAAGCCATTAGCGCATATGGTCATCCAATTGGTCAACTGGCACCAACACCAAACATTGATAGATTGGCAAAAAACGGTGCAATTTTCAAAAATAACTTTTGCACCAACTCTATTTGCGGACCAAGTCGTGCTGTAGTGTTAACAGGAAAACATAGTCACGTTAATGGATTTAGAATGAATGGCGACCGTTTTGATGGTTCACAACAAACACTTCCAAAATTATTAAAAAAGTCAGGTTACAACACTGCAATTGTTGGTAAATGGCATTTACACGGTTATCCTGAAGGTTTTGACCACTGGAATATTTTAAACGATCAAGGAAACTATTATAATCCGCAGTTTATTAAGATTCAAGATACGGTTCACATCAACAAAAAACACATTGATACTACTGCACATTGGACAACCAAATTACCAGATACCACTGTAGTTAAAGGCTATGCAACCGACTTAATTACGGATTACGCAATTGATTACATAGATGAAAAGAAAAACAGCGACCAACCTTTCTTTTTAATGGTGCATCACAAAGCACCACATCGTAATTGGATGCCAGCGTTGCGTCATGTTAATAAGTACGATTCGGTGCAATTTCCATTACCTGATACGTATTTTACAAAGCACGAAAATTCAACAGCATCAAAAGAACAATTGCAAACTATTTATCGTGATATGTATGAAGGTCACGACCTTAAAATGACTAAGGAAAAAGGCAGTCCAGAATTGGCTTGGAATCCTTGGAAAACAGATTTTGAACGAATGACACCAGAGCAACGTGCTGCTTGGGATAAAGCGTATCAACCAAAAAATGATGCCTTCCACGATGCTAATTTATCTGGAAAGGCGTTAGCGGAATGGAAAGGACAACGTTATCTGCAAGAATATTTATCAACGATAGCTTCGGTAGACGAAGGTATCGGGAAGATATTAGATTATTTAGATGCTAATGGTTTAACCGAAAACACCATTGTTGTGTACACATCTGATCAAGGTTTTTATTTAGGTGAAAAAGGATGGTTTGATAAGCGGTTTATGTATGAAGAATCTTTAAAAATGCCATTATTAATGCAATATCCTGAAAAAATTAAACCAGGAACTGTTGTTGAAGGCTTAACCCAAAACCTAGACTTTGCTGAAACCTTTTTAGATTTTGCAGATGTTGACATTCCTAATGATATGCAAGGAAAATCCTTTGCAGGTTTATTAGATGGCACTGAAAACAATGAAGATTTTAGAGATGCGGTTTACTACCATTATTACGATTATCCAGCATTCCATATGGTAAAAAAGATGTATGGTATACGTACCAATCGTTATAAATTAATTCATGTGTACGACGATATTGATGAGTGGGAATTATACGATTTACAAACCGACCCAAAAGAGTTAACTAATCTTATCGATGACGAAAATTACGACGAGATTGAAACCAAACTAAGAACACGTTTAGCCGAATTACAACAACAATACAAGGTTACCGAGAAAGAATTTGAAAAGGCGCCAAAGCAACGTGTAGATAATGCTTACAAGCAATTTGAAAGATTAAGAGGTAACACAGGATCAAAATATCATCATCATTAAAATGAAACATCTCTGGTTAATCTCAAGTCACTTAGTGAACATATTATTAAGATGTTCCATCTGACGATTGAAAAACAATAAAAATTAACAGATGAAATTAAAACATAGCATACAACTCGCATTCCTAATTATAGCAATGGTATCTTGTAAACAAAAACAAGAAAATACTATTGTTTCAGAAGATAATAAAACTGAAACAACAGTAATAGATACCACACAAACTTACATCAATCCGTTAGATATTGATTATACCTATATGGTTTACAATTCTGCCAGAAACCAATCCTATCGTTCTGGTGCAGATCCAGCGGTTATAGAGTTTAAAGGCGAATATTATATGTTCGTCACGCGTTCGTTTGGCTATTGGCATTCCACAGATTTAGTCAACTGGACATTTATAAAACCGCAACAATGGTTTTTTGAAGGTAGCAACGCACCAACAGCTTTCAATTATAAAGATTCACTAGTTTATTTTGCTGGCGATCCTGCTGGTTACGGAAGTATTTTATATACCAACGATCCTAAAAAAGGATTGTGGACACCAACAGCTTCCATTTCAAACAATATTCAAGATTCCGAATTATTTATTGACGATGATGGCAAGTCATATCTATATTGGGGAAGTTCTAACGTGCATCCTATTCGTGTAAAAATGTTGAATAAAGATGACCGCTTTTTAGAAACTGGCGTAAGAAAAGAGCTAATAAATTTAGATGAAGAAAAGCACGGTTGGGAACGTTTTGGCGAAAACAACTTTCATCCAACCTTAAAAGAAGGGTATATGGAAGGTGCGTCAATGACTAAGCACAACGGAAAATACTATTTACAATACGCAGCACCAGGTACACAATTTAACGTTTATGCAGATGGTGTGTATGTTGGCGATTCGCCACTTGGACCTTTCACGTATATGAAAAATAATCCGATGAGTTTTAAACCTGGCGGATTTACCAATGGTGCAGGTCACGGTATTACAGTAAAGCAAACCAACGGTCAATACTGGCATTTTGCGACGATGGCGTTGGCATCTAATGCACAATGGGAACGTCGTTTATGTATGTTTCCTACCTATTTTGATGATGATGGTTTAATGTACAGCATCACATCTTACGGCGATTATCCGCGTTATGGCGCTAATCACCCAACAAAAGCTGGACAGCATAATGGTTGGATGCTGTTATCGTATAAAGGCAATGTAACGGTTTCGTCTTCACTTCAACAAATAATGAAATTTACATCTAATGATGATGAAGTTGAAGTCAAAGAAATCCCAACAGAAACCAATGCTGAAGGACAAATAACTTCAAAAGTTTTAACCGACGAAAACCCAAAAACCTTTTGGGTTGCCGAAGCTAATGACGATAAACAATGGATCACAATCGAATTGTTAAATGAAGGAACCGTACACGCCATTCAACTAAATTACCACGATCACGACTCTGGAATTTACACACGTGTTGAAGGATTAAAACATCAATTTACTATTGAAACTTCTGAAGATGGAAAAAAATGGAAAACAGTTGTGGATAGAAGTAAATCTGAGATTGACGCACCAAACGCTTATCTAGTTTTAGACAAACCTGTAAAAGCAAAATACGTTAGATATAATAACATTAAAGTACCAGGAAACAACTTTGCCATGTCCGAAGTTAGAGTTTTTGGATTAGGTTTAGGTGAAGCACCAAACAATGTGTCTAACTTCAAAATTAATCGCGAAAAAGACCGTAGAGACATTTCATTTTCTTGGGATACAGTTGAAGGTGCACAAGGTTATAACATACGTTGGGGAATTGCACCAAACAAACTGTATCAGTCTTGGCAAGTTTACGATACTAATTCTCACTTTATACGCTGCTTAGATAGAGATACGCCGTATTATTTTACCATTGAAGCATATAATGAAAACGGAATTTCGGAACAAACTGAAACTATTTATGTAGAATAAAGATGAAAAATTTTATAACACTTTTAGTTGTTTTAACTTCATTTTCGGTCTTATCTCAAGACCTGAAAATAATGAGCTACAACATAAAATTAGATTACCCAAAAGAAGGCAAAAACAGTTGGACAAACCGTAAGCCATTCATGGTGAATCAAATCAAGTTTTATGAGCCTGATGTTTTAGGTGTGCAAGAAGCTATGCCAAATCAAATGAAAGATATGGATAGTCTATTGACAGATTATAGTTTTGTTGGTGTTGGTAGAGATGATGGTAAAAATGAAGGCGAATTTTCTGCAATTTTTTATAAAAATAAGGAGTTAAAAGTACTTCAATCTTCAACATTTTGGTTGTCACAAACACCAGATAAAGTCGGTATGGGTTGGGATGCAGTTTGTAATCGTGTGTGTACCTATGCCTTGTTTCAGAATACTACAACTAAGAAGAAGTTTTGGGTTTTCAACACACATTTTGATCACGTGGGTAAAGAGGCACGTTCAAAAAGTGCTGTTTTGATTATGGATAAAATAAAGGGCTTAAATACAGAAGGTTATCCAGTGTTTTTAACTGGCGATTTTAATATGGAACCTAATCACGAAAGTATTGATTATATTTCGCAGACTTTAAAAGATTCTAAAGCGGTTTCAGAATTGGAATTTGGTCCAGAAGGAACGTTTAATGGGTTTCATTTTGACCAACCTGTAAAGCGAAGAATCGATTATATCTTCGTTTCAGAAGATGTTGAAGTTAACAAATATGCAGTGTTAAGTGACAATTGGAATATGCAATATCCATCAGATCATCTACCTGTTTTTATAGAAGCTAAACTAACTAACTAATTATATAACAATGAATAAAAAGACATTTTTACTGCTAATTACCGCAATTTCTGCTCTTGGTGGTTTGCTATTTGGTTACGATACAGGTGTAATAAATGGAGCGCAATTTTATTTGAGTAAATATTTTGAACTCGACGCTACACTTAAAGGTTGGGTTGTTGGTAGTGCCTTACTAGGTTGCTTTATTGGTGCTATTGTAGCAGGTCCAATGAGTATTAAATTTGGTAGAAAATGGTCATTAATTATGTCAGCTATTTTGTTCTCAGTGTCAGCTTGGGGTTCAGGATTACCAGAAATGCTTCCCGAAACCGTAACAATGTTAGTGGTATTTAGAATTATTGGAGGTTTAGGAATCGGAATCGCCTCAATGAACGCACCAATGTACATTGCCGAAATAGCACCAAGTAACATTAGAGGTAAAATGGTAACCTATTATCAATTGGCTATTGTAGTTGGATTTTTTGTGGTGTTTTTGGCAACCTATTTTATAGGAAATAGTTTAACGGAAGCCCAGAATTTACAATTCGGGTGGAGACGAATGTTTTGGTCAGAGCTTGTACCTAGTTTACTGTTTTTGGTGTTATTGTTTTTTGTTCCAAAAAGCCCAAGATGGCTAGCAATAAAAGGCGAAGACAACCAAGCGTTAGATATTTTAAGTAAGGTTCACGGAGAAGATAAGGCTCAAAAGGAGTTGATAGAAATTAAATCATCACTTAAGTCAGATGAGCCTAAGGTAAAGGTCAATTATTTCTCTAAAGCCATATTGGCTATTATAATTATAGGAACAGCTTTGTCTGTTTTACAGCAGTTTACAGGTATCAACGCAGTATTATACTACGGAGCAGATATTTTTGAAAAAGCTTTAGGTTTTGGTAAAGAGGACGTATTGGCACAACAAATACTATTAGCATTTGTGAATCTTGTATTTACATTCGTAGCCATGTACACTGTAGATAAATATGGTAGAAAACCATTATTATATGTTGGTTCTATAGGTATGATATTAGGATTCTTGTTACTAGGTGTTTCGTTACAGCAAAATGCAGTTGGTGTAGTGTCTTTAATTGGAGTTTTAATTTTTATTGGTTCATTTGCCTTGTCAATGGGACCAGTGGTTTGGGTCATATTATCGGAAATGTTCCCTAATAAAATACGAAGTGTAGCAATGTCAGTAGCTGTTGCAGCACAATGGGCTGCAAATTATTTAGTATCACAAACATTTCCAATGGTTATGGAAAGTGAAGCTAATAATAGCGCACCTTGGAATGGCTCAATGCCATATTTTATATTTATAGCATTCATTTTAGTCATTATCTTTTTAACTTATAAGTTTATTCCAGAAACAAAAGGAAAATCATTAGAAGAGATCGAAGCTTTTTGGGAATAAACATAAATTGAAGTATTACAATTAAAAACCCATTCATAATATTATGAATGGGTTTTTTTTCGTGGAGTCGGAGAGAATCGAACTCTCGTCCAAACAAGTAACCAAAGAGCTTTCTACACGTTTAGTCTTTTCTTATTTTTTCGATGCAAAGCTGGCTAAAGACAGCCTACTTTACACTTAGCTTTTTAATCTCAAAAGGGCATCAAAGCACTACCCAATCTTGGTCAATTTTTACGATGCCTCTAAAAAGAACGCCACTAACCAAGGCTTTCTGGAGACATTTAGCCTTCCTACCTTGTAGGAATGTAGCTTGAAATCTTACTATAATTCAGATTAAGCAGCTAAAGCGTAGTTATTCTCGCCGTTTAAAATTTGGTCTAGCCTTTTACGTGTTTCAAAACCATTACACGACGTGCTTACCATTTAATTAATCTCGCTGTCAAAACCAGTCGACCCCAAAATTTTAAAGGTAAAGGAGCGCGAAGTTACAAAAAAAGTTGTGCAACCTCTTAAATCCATTTATTTTCGTGCAAAAATTATTCCATTTACAGTTTACAGTTCACAGTGTCAGTTTTCAGGCACCAAAAAACAATTAAACGAATAAACGATTAAACAAATCCACATTAGTATGAAATTCGCCATCATAAAAGAACGTAAAAATCCACCAGACAGACGAGTTGTATTCTCACCAGAAACTTTAGCAAAAGCCAGAGAAAAGTTTCCAGAAGCTGAGTTTGTTGTTGAGTCTTCCGATATACGTGTGTTTCCGGATGAGGCTTATGCTAAATTAGGATTTACAGTTACAGATGATGTGTCTGATGCAGATGTTATGATTGGTGTAAAGGAAGTTCCTGTTGAAAATTTAATTCCGAATAAAAAGTATTTCTATTTTTCGCATACCATTAAAAAGCAGCCGTACAACCGTAAGTTGCTAAAGGCAATGCTAGAGAGAAACATAGAAATGTACGACCACGAAACCATAGTAAAGCAGAGTGGTGCTCGTTTAATTGGTTTTGGACGTTATGCAGGTTTGGTTGGCGCATACAATGGTTTTAGAGCGTTAGGACTTAGAGATGGTTTGTTCAATTTGCCTAAAGTTGAAACCCTTGCCGACTTGGAAGAAGTAAAAGCTGAATTGGATAAAATCACAATTCCTAATATAAAAATTTTACTTACCGGAACAGGAAAAGTAGCATATGGTGCCAAAGAAATTTTAGACCATTTGGGTATAAAACAAGTTAGCGATGCTTTGTACTTAACGTCTGATTTTACAGAGCCAGTTTACGTTATGGCAGACGTTATGGAATATGCTAAGCGTAAAGATGGTAAAGTAGGAGATAAGTACAAATTCTATAAAGACCCAACAGGTTACGAGAGTAATTTTATGCCTTACGCAAAGCAAACGGATTACTTTATAGCAGGTCATTTCTATGGTAATAATGCACCTTATTTGTTTACAAGAGAAGATGCCAAGCATCCAGATTTCAGAATTAATTTAGTAGCAGATGTATCTTGCGATATTGATGGTCCTGTGGCTTCAACTATTCGTCCATCAACTATAGCAGAGCCATTTTATGGTTACAATCCACAAACTGAGCAAGAAGTTGCATTTGATTATAAAGATGCTATAACCGTTATGGCTGTAGATAACTTACCTTGTGAGCTTCCAAAAGATGCCAGTGAAGGCTTCGGAGAAACCTTTGTTGAGCATGTCATTCCTGCATTTTTTAATAATGATGAACGTGGTGTTTTAAAACGAGCAAAAATCACAACAGCCGATGGTAAGTTGACAGATCGTTTTAAATATCTTCAGGATTATGTAGATGGGAAAGACTGATTTAATCTAGTGCATCATGTAATTTTTTATGATAATCTAAAATAACTCCAAGATTTTTTTGGTCTACACGATTACATTGCATTATTGTGTTCTCAATATCAGTCATTATCAATTGGAACCCACCATTTTCAAAGATATTTCCTGTTCGCTTTTCTATTTTGCCACCTTCGATTAATATTTGTTTTAACACCTCAGTATTTTCGATATTTGGTAGCTCAATGAATTCTATTTTGTCAAAACTCTCTAAATCGTTATTAAGACTTACAGCTAAGTCATTAACTCTGTAACCAAAACGTCTTACGTCGTTTTCGGTTACTTCTTTAGTCTGAAGTTGATTTAACTCATTATAAATGGTACTTTTAATACTAAGGGCTTTTTTATAAAATGTAATTAATTCTTTATGCTGAAGGTATAGTTTTTTTAAGTGGTCGTGATTACCTTGTTTTTTTGCTAGAGCAAGATGAAAAGTACAAAAGTCTTTGTCCCAATCATTAAAATTATCTTTAAATATTTTTTCTCTTTCAGCAAAAAGCTCATTATAACCTTGTTGAACCGTTTTCTTTTTGTAAGTCTTACCTTTAAAGGCAAATGAATTATCTTTTGTAGTCCCTTGAGCAATTTCACTTGCTTTAACCATTAGTACTTCAATTTCTTTTATAGGCTTCATTAGTTCATCTAGCTTGTTCTTAAGATTTTCGTAAGCTGATAATTTTAGTTCTACATTGTCTGTTTCTTTATCAATACTGTCTATTTCAGGAATATTGATAAATCTATTTTCAAAGGCATTCCCAAATTCGCTTAATAATTCTTTACCATGATTTTCAGAGGCAATAAAACTTTCAAACTCTTCAACATTACAGAAACTCTCAGCTTTTTTATTGATATATTGCTCATATATTAAATTCGTCATTTCTTGTTGAAGTTTTTCTTTGTTATTAAACAGCAACCAAGGGGAATCTTCATTTATTTCGCAGGCTACAAATGGTACTTTAGCATTGTCCTGACGCATATCGTTTGGTGGATGACTTGCGTACATGTTTACTTTAGAGTGTTCGGAGCCTACAAAATAGGTTTTACCACCTCTTTTGTCGTTTGGTAAAGCAGTAAGCAAAGTTATTTGCTGTTCCTTAATACGATCTAAACTAAGATTGTTGTGGGTATAAAGATTTTTAGAGAATAGTTTTTTTTGAGAAGCTAGATAAGCATAATTTATAGTGTTATTCCATTTTTCAAAACCGCTGTCCAACTTCCATAATCCAGAAATTATAGCATCGCTACCAGAAGTACTTATGGCAACTTTATCGGCATTGAATTCCATTTCTCTTGAAAGTGAAGAATACATGATGTTGAGAAACTGGTAGAACAAGTTTAAGACTTGCCTAATTAGCCAAATAATAGGAGTAATAATCCATGCGGCAAATGATAGTCTTAAGTCTGAGGCTCTCCACTGATCTAAAAGGTCATCCCACTTGTCTCTAGAGAAAATCATATCGTGAATTATTGTGTTTGCAGAAATGATATAACTACCAATTTTCATACTTCTTTGTGAAAAGTGACCAAATTCATGACTCATAATTGCTTTAAATTCTGATAGATTCACACAACTAACTAACCCTAGGCCAATAGTAAGCTCCTTTTTAACAGGTAAAAAAAGACTAAGCCACATATTTGTATAAGATACATATGCATTAACATCTGGGTCTGCGTATATAGCTTTAGGTTTTGGAGCACCTGTTTCATCACATATTTTTAGAATAAAACTCCAGAGTTCTGGGTAATCTTTTTTATTAAGTTTTATTCGGTTTTCACGCTTATGATTTTTTAACTTAAATATAAATTTTAAAGTAAAAAAGAAAAGCATAACAGAACCAGCGATAGCACCTATTTTACCTAAAATTGTAATTTTATTTATATGACCTATGTCATAGGTAAAAGCCCAATATACAAGATATCCTAGCACAGCTACTAAAGCACCATATAGTAAAAAGAACAATAAAATAGATAGTATTGCTAATAATGCTCTAGTTTTATAAGAAGCTGGTAGTGCAGTTAATTTTTTTGGTAATTCAACAGGACTAGGTGGATATAAATTTGTAGTCATCTTTTTTTGTTAAGAGACAGAAATATAGAAATTTTAGGACAAAGTTAAATCTTCCACAAAAGATTATGGATAAAGGACTGTTTTATTCTATAAAATGATTGCTTTATTTGAAACTTCTTTTAACGGTATTTTATACTAGTTTGACAATTTAAAATTTTTCACCATCCAATACCCAACCACCAAAAACCCACTAAATCCTAAAGTAAATAGCCAAGCGTCAGAATTTTGAAATGGTGAAAACATAATTTCAAATACATCAGAAATTAACACTTGTGGATTGCTGATGATTTCCCAAGAATTGTATCTGAGAAATCGACCTAAGTAAACACCAAAACCACACAAAAAGATGATAAATGTTGTTGAGGTTTCAATAGGAATCTTTTTGAAATATAAGGCTGTCAACTTTTGCATATCTAGTAACGATAAATAGAAGATAAGTAACCCACTTAAAGCAAATGACAGTACGACCAAAACATCTAACCAAAGCCAAGTGTTATTGCCAACTCTAATATGAATTAAGTCTGTAACGATGTACGGAGCGTTTGGTAAAAACGCTAACCAAACTAAAAACCAAAACCCGAATTTCAGTTTGTTTAGGTTTTGTTTGGTGTTGAGATACATTGTAATGGTGTATGGTATAATGGCTAAGAAAACATTCCAAACTAGGAAAAGGTAAAAGAATGATTTATTCAGTTTTATTCTTACCATTAAAGCGATAATGCTAAAGGTTAATGCAACTATGACTAATGATAGCGTTTTAAACTTTGATTGTATGAGTGTTTTTATAGTTTCCATTGTAGTATTCTATGATTAAAACGGTAAAGATTCCTAAGGTGTAAGCTACTAAGTCTCCGAACTGAAATGTGCTTCCAAATATGAGATTTGCAGCTGTACTGCTTTCTAAATTAAAGTAGGCTAAGAATGGAGTGAGTTGAAGCAACTCTATACCATAAGCAATAAAGAGGACGACCAAAGCAGAGGCCCTCACACTCATATTGGTGCATCCTCTAAATATTGCATACAGTAAAATAACCACGAGATAGTCGCCAAAGGTGTAGCGAATAAATCCGGTTTTTATAATAAAGGCTATGGCTAGCTCAATTAATAACAGAAAATGAGCTATAGCTAGATAGTATTTGTTGAATTGAAGTTTCATAATAGTAGATTTCTTTTTTTCTTTTAAAATTTTAGGCTGTTCAAGGTAGATGGGTTTGATTTGGTTCAACGGCAAGTTTTTTATTTTTAGAAGGTTTAATCTTTCTTCTCCAAAGAAATAATGCTAAAAAATAGACAGTAGAGAAATAGTAAATAACAAGGATTGAATTGTTAAAAGTGATAATAAACGCCATACAAATCATTGTTAGAGCAATGATGTAATAAGGGAAACAGAGTTTAAAAATGTATTTGGTTTCAGTTGATGTATTGAACGACCAAAACACACAAGCAATACTGATTCTTATGATGGTATAAGTTGCCAACAAAATAAATGATATGCCAAGAATCATTAATATTATCATACTACTTAAGTTTTAGTTTATAAAATTGTCGTATTGTAATTCTTGCCAAGAAGAATTTTCTAATTTAATTATGTAGTGGTAATACTTGTTTTCAATCAATCGAATACTCTCGTCACTTAGCTTACTTTTTTCAAGATGATTTTTTAATAGTAAGGTGTTGTTATCAGACAAGTCAATCAGATAATTAATATCCATTGATTTTGCATAATTAAAATTGTAGTTAGTAATATGGTAATCCCAATTAACCATTGCTGCGATAACCATTACAACAAATGCAGCCTTAGTATTTAATCGAAACAAATACCAAATGTTTTTTGTTTTGTTGATTTTTACGAGTGTAGTAACAAGTCCTGTTAAAGTTAAAATAAGGTAGACTAAAACACCAATACGCTTATAGGTTAACCCAAAATAATAGATATATTGACTGTTTTTTACTGCAATGCTTAGCACTAATATTGAGTTAAGAATGATCCATGTAAAGGCTAATTTTTTTACCGTCTTATTCTCTTTATAAAAATTAAGATTACCTCTAAAGACATAAAGGAGAATAATTATTGCTATAACAATAGATGCAATTAAAGCGTTAATGCCACTATGCACCTGACTTGAAAAAACCGAACCACGAACTTCTTCGTTTGTTAAGATAAAAGTGATATCTGTTATTAGAAAAATTACAATAAGCACGTTTAGTAAGGCAATTAGGATGATGCCTAGCTGGTTTTCTTGTTTTAATATTGGAATAGAAAAATCTTTTGTTTTAAATAAAAGGTTGCCAGTTTTTAAGTCCTGTGATGTGGCTGGCTCTACTTCAATTGGTTTATGAATATTTGCAAATAAATAGTAACCAAGACCTGCAAATAGTAACCATTGAATATTGATAAAACTAAAATCAATTTTTTCAATAAGCTCATTAAAAATTGGATTTCCGTTTTGATATAGCCCAATAAATACGATGACAATCGCTGCAGGAATAATAACAATTTTTACTATGTGGAGGTAATCAATTTCTTTTTTTGGTTCTACAGTTTGCGTAGCCTCATTAACAGTATAATTTCTATGAAAGAATCCTGCAATGGTTGTGTATAAACCATTAAGCCAATTAACATAAATAGAGGCTTTGTGTTCTGATAATAGTCCAATGAGCGTAAAAAAGGACACAATATTGGCAATTATCGTAAGTGTTGAGTCATGAAAAAAGACAGCAATTCCTGTAGCTAAATACATGGCAGAATAGATTAAAGTCCTTTTAATTTTGAAATTTTCTTTATTGTTAATGATAAGAATGACAAGTGTTAAAATGCTAAATAAAGAAAGGTTTAAGCCAATGCTTTTGCCGTAGAAAAGCGTACTGAATATAAGAGCAGCGATAAATAATATTATTTTTTTCATTTTATAGATTGTAAAGTACTTTGTTTTTCAAAGTAAAAGATTAAAAAAATTATGTGATGTTCATTTGTTTTATGTCTTGTTTGTAAGCAGAAGGCAAAAGCACTTCTTTTATCATCCAATCTAGCTTTATGCTTCTAAAGAATTTATAAACTGAAATCATTGGTACTAACAGTGATATTTTTCGTAGGTTAAGCATTTGTCTCGCAGAATCTGGTAGTAGCAAAATTTGAGATTCTAATAGCAAATGATATCTAAAAATGCCAAGATGTTTTCTATATTGTTTGTAAAGGTCTTTGGTTAAAGTACTGTTATCTAAATTTTGGTTTAAATGTGCTTTTCTAGCCAACTGAAAGTCTGAGCAGGTTAGTGGAAGATTGTTTATTTTCATTCTACTACCAACTCGATTAAACACATTCAACACTTCCTGTTTCTCATTGTTTGTTAGAGGTCTTTGCAACAACTCATAAGAACGAATAGAATAATCTATAAGCATAAAGAGTACATCCTTGTAGGCCCATTCAGGTATTTTTTTGCCACGACTATTTTCTACTGAGCTATGAATATTATTAATGGTGTCAATGGCTTTTAGAGCGGTTTCATTTTTAGAAAATACTATGGCTTTGGCATAGTTAACTGTAGAAAACAGTCTGCCTAATGGATCTTTTGGTAGTTTGCTTGTATAATAGAGCCAGTCTACAGTTTTGTTCAGAGCAAATTCGGCAGATGCACCAGCAAAAACCATTAAAATGGTATCGCTTTTGCCCCAAATTTCTCTAACAATCGAATCTTTATCTACAAAATGCTCCATTACTGTTTAAGTCTTACTAATCAATTTTTCTAGTGCTTCAATGTGTTTTTTAAATTCTGCTTTTCCAAGTTTTGTAGCACTATATCTGGTGTTTGGTTTGCGACCAATAAATTGTTTTTCAACCAAAATATATTCTGCATTTTCCAGAGCCTTGGTGTGGCTTGCCAGATTGCCATCTGTAGCTCCAAGCAGCTCTTTTAATGTTTTAAAATCTGCATGCTCGTTCACCATAAGAACAGACATAATACCAAGTCGTATTCTATGATCAAAAAGTTTATTTATGTTGTTAATTATACTCAATGTTTAGTATTAAGCTTAGACTCTAAGTAATTAAAAATTTATGTATTACGGTATTACCTATCATACTTAAAATGCATCCACGTGCCATAAATAATGTGCATAATACCAAAACCCATAACCCAAAGCCAAAACCCGTAGCCAGGATAATAGCTTGCAATTAATCCAAGTACTATTTGAATATACCCTAAATATCTAATATCTCCTAAGCTATATTTTGAAGCACTAACTAAGGCCAAACCATAAAAAATGAGCATTAAACCGCCAGTTTGTCCATACCGTCCTTGGTCTAAAATAATAAGGCAATATAAACCACCAACTAGTAAAGGAATAAGAAAGTTTAATAACAACCGTTGAGAAGAACTATCCCAAATTTTTTCGTCATTCTTCTTAGCTTTTCTTACAGTGAGAATTATACCAGTTAAAGCACTCAATAAAGCAACCATCATTAGTATAACCATACAAGTCCAAAACACCCAACCATGAAATATATATAACTTGCCATAGCTATAGGTGTCTACAAGCCAGAATGCTATTGCTGCACCAATTAAAGCATATATACCAGCTAGAATACCAGATAATCCACTTAATGAAATAAAACGCGAAGATTTGTTCATTAAATGTTTAATCTCGCTGATGTCTTTTAAATAATCTTCGTTACTCATAGTTGTAAAGTACTTTGAAATACAAAGTAAATTAAATTATTTGAATTCAGCAAAACATTTTAGAAGATATTGATTAAATTTATGTTTTAAGAATTAACTTATAACAATAATTATGGATTTAATTGAATTACTTTTAGCAATTGCAAATATTTCTGGTGGTATATTATTAGGACTTGCAACTCTTGATAAATGGGATGGAGAGAGTAACTTTTTTAATAAGATTGCTGGTTTTTTAGCTCCGTTTCAGACAGCTATAGGGCTTGGTCTCATTATTTTGGCTATTCTTGAGTTTTGGGATGGACTAATATATAATATTGCTAGTATACTAGGAGGTATATTATTATTAACACATGCCTTTGGTAAAGTGCCGTCACTAGAGACTAGTCTGAGAAAACTATCCGCTAAATTAATGCCGTTTAAAGCTATAATAGGTATTGGTTTAATTGTTGTTGGAATTATTCAGTTATTTTTCTAATTGAATCCTGCGGAAGCCTATATTTTAAAACAAGAAGAGCCATACAAAACTATTTTGTTACAACTTCAGGCCATAATAGAGGCAGTCTTACCCAATGCAGAATTACTTTACAAATGGCGAATCCCGTTTTACTATAATGACGGTATTCCTATATGTTTTCTAAATAAATCAAAAGACTATGTAGATCTAGCCTTTTGGCATTTTGAAAAATTAGAAAAGCATAATGAACATTTTGTAGATGCTAACAGAAAATCTATAAGTTCTCTTCGGTTTAAATCTGTTGAAGATATTAATGATGAGGTTATTGTCTATGTGCTACAAAAGCAGTTAGAGATTAATACTAATCCATTTAAGCTTATTTTGGGTAAGAAAAAATAGCTTAAAAACTAGAAACTAATTTCCTTATAGCTACTAAATTTGTTAGTAATCCTTCAAGATTATCTAAATGTAGCATGTTTGCACCATCGCTTTTAGCATTAGCAGGATCAAAATGCGTTTCAATAAATAGGCCATCTACATTATTAACCACTCCAGCTCTAGCAATAGTTTCAATCATATCTGGTCTGCCACCTGTAACACCAACAGTTTGGTTAGGTTGCTGTAAAGAATGGGTTACGTCTAAAACTGTAGGAGCATACTGACGCATGGTTGGTATACCTCTAAAATCTACAATCATATCTTGGTAACCAAACATGGTCCCTCTATCGGTGATCCATGCTTTGTCACTGCCAGAGTCCTTTACTTTTTGTACAGCATGTTTCATAGATTCTGGACTCATAAATTGTCCTTTCTTCAAATTAACCACTTTACCAGTTTCAGCAGCTGCGACTACTAAATCCGTTTGTCTTACTAAAAAAGCAGGAATTTGTAAAACATCAACATACTCAGCTGCCTTTTCTGCATCAGATACTTCGTGGATGTCAGTTACTGTTGGGACATCAAAAGTTTCAGAAACTTTCTTAAGAATTTTTAGAGCTTTTTCATCTCCAATTCCTGTAAAACTATCAATTCTACTTCGGTTGGCTTTTTTAAAACTACCTTTAAAAACGTATGGAATTTGTAGCTTATCTGTAATAGAAACTACCTTTTCTGCAATGCGTAGCGCCATGTCTTCTCCTTCAATAGCGCAAGGGCCACAAAGCAAAAAGAAATTGTTAGAATCTGTGTGTTTTAATTTAGGAACTGTTATCAAAGCTTAAGACTTAATTGTTAAGTCGCAAAGATAATATTAATATGAATATGCATAAAGCTTTAGTAACCTTAGTTGGTAATAATATATTCAACGTTTAAAATTTCAAAGTTATCTGGTACACCAACGTTGGTTATAGGTTCTTCCAAACTATATGTAAAGATACAATTAGAGTTTGCAGGTATTTCTAGACAAGAATTTGAAGCGTCATTTACATAGTTAGCCGTAGAAAATTCAATATTAGTATATACTGTAAAATATGGAATTCCAGTAACATCAAAATCGTTATTGTTATTTAATTGAATTTCAAATTGTAATAACGAAGTATTATTTCCTGTATCTGGCTCGTAATTAAAACTTAAAATTTGATAAGAAAAATTCTCAAGCTTAGGAGGATCAATAACCTCTGGGTCTTCCGGCTCAGGAAAATTACAAGGCACTTCTTGTTCAATATCATTGTAGTAGTATTGATGATTGCCTACTAAATACACTTGTTGTAAAGTAATGGTTTTGGTGCATGCATCTTCAGATGAGCATCCGAAAAAAGTTATAATCGGTATGATTAAGTATATAATTTTTAATTTTTTCAAAAGAAAGTTGCCTGTTTTTTTAAGTGAAATTAGGCTTTAAATATATAAAAATCAAAACACCTTTTTTATACTATTTCGTATAATCCATAGTGACATTACAAAGTTGCCAAAAACTAATGATCCACCATAAAAAAGCAAACGTTTAGAAGATTCTGACCAATTCATAATGTTCAATAAATTAAATAAATAGGCGAGAATTAAATAAGACGACAAGCAAACAAACACAATGCCTAATGAAAAATTAAGATTCCTGTTTGGCTTAATAACTTGCCATAAAAATGGTATGCCAAATAATAAAATTGGATACGCAGAAATACCATCGCTTCTATTTATAATTGTAAACCAATAAGCGACAATACTAATAAAATAAAGGTACGGAATAAACTTGGTGTACTTGCTAATTGCATTCATCTGTTGTTAAATTTTAGGGTTCAGACGTAAATAGCCCAATTAGCGGTTGTATGAAAAGGCTTTTACTATTAATCAATTCTAGAACGACAAGATACAAACTGAAATTGTCTCATTTTTAAAATATAACATATAATTAACGATTTGAAAGGAATATGATGTACCTTTGCGCGCTTAAAATCAGCATCAGTTATGACTAAGATTAAAAACATTGCAATTATTGCGCACGTAGACCACGGAAAAACCACCTTGGTTGATAAGATTATGTACCATTGTCAGTTGTTTCGTGAAAACGAAAACACAGGAGATTTAATTCTCGATAACAATGATTTAGAACGTGAAAGAGGTATAACAATTACTTCTAAAAACGTTTCTGTGGTTTATAAGGACACTAAAATCAATATTATTGATACACCTGGTCACGCCGATTTCGGTGGTGAGGTAGAGCGTGTATTAAATATGGCTGATGGTGTTTTACTTTTAGTAGATGCTTTTGAAGGGCCAATGCCTCAAACACGTTTTGTGTTACAAAAAGCTATTGATTTAGGTTTAAAGCCTTGCGTTGTTGTAAACAAAGTTGACAAAGAAAACTGTACACCAGAAGAAGTACACGAAAAAGTTTTTGACTTAATGTTTGAACTTGGTGCAGAAGAGTGGCAGTTAGACTTTCCGACAGTTTACGGTTCTGCAAAGAACAACTGGATGAGTGAAGACTGGCAAAAGCCAACTGAAAATATAGAGCCATTGTTAGATATGGTGATTGAGCATATTCCTGAACCAAAAATCGAAGAAGGTACAACTCAAATGCTGATTACTTCTTTAGATTTTTCAAGCTTTACAGGACGTATTGCAATTGGTCGTTTAACAAGAGGAACATTAAAAGCTGGTCAGCCAATTTCTTTGGTAAAAAGAGATGGTTCTATAGTAAAGAGCAAGATAAAAGAGCTTCATACGTTTGAAGGTTTAGGACGTTTAAAAGTAGAAGAAGTACAAGCAGGTGATATTTGTGCTATTGTTGGTTTAGAAGGTTTTGAAATTGGTGATACCGTTGCCGATTTTGAAAATCCTGAAGGTTTAAAAACTATCGCTATTGATGAGCCAACAATGAGTATGTTATTTACCATTAACGATTCGCCTTTCTTTGGTAAGGATGGTAAGTTTGTAACATCTCGTCATATTAAAGATCGTTTGACAAAAGAGCTTGAAAAAAACTTAGCACTTAGAGTAGAAGAAACCAATAGTGCAGATAAGTTTATGGTATTTGGTCGTGGTGTATTGCACTTATCAGTATTGATAGAAACAATGCGACGTGAAGGATACGAACTTCAAATTGGTCAGCCACAAGTAATCATCAAAGAAATAGATGGTGTAAAATGCGAGCCTTTTGAAGAAATGACAATTGATTTGCCAGAAAACGTATCTGGTAAAGCCATTGAAATGGTGACGATGCGTAAAGGTGAAATGCTAAGTATGGAAGCTAAAGGTGACCGTATGGTGTGTGAGTTTATAGTGCCTTCTCGTGGTATTATAGGTTTGCGTAATCAATTGCTGACAGCAACAGCAGGTGAAGCAATTATGGCACACCGTTTTAAAGAGTATCAACCGTTAAAAGGTGGTATTCCAGAACGTCAAAACGGTTCGTTAGTATCTATGGAAAATGGTACTGCAATTCCATATTCTATTGACAAACTACAGGAAAGAGGAAAATTCTTTATTGATCCAGGTGAAGATATTTACGAAGGACAAGTTATTGGAGAAAACTCTCGTCAAGATGATATGACGGTTAATGTTACCAAGACCAAAAAGTTAAGTAACGTACGTTCTGCAGGTGCGGATGACAAAGCTAAGATTGTACCAGCAATTAAGTTTTCGTTAGAAGAAGCTTTAGAATACATTCAAAAAGATGAATATGTAGAGGTAACACCAAACCATCTTAGAATTCGTAAGATTTTATTAAAAGAAGTAGATCGTAAACGAAATAAAAGTTTATAGGAATTAATTCATTATAATTTTAAAAGAGAAATACTCAAGAGTGTTTCTCTTTTTTTTAGTCAACAAACATGGAGTTATTAGGAATTACAGGAACAGAATATGTTGGTTATTTAGCCTCTTTTATGGTACTTCTATCGTTCACGATGAAAGATGTAAAGAAACTTCGAATGGTAAATATGACAGGTTGTGTTTTGTTTGTTATTTACGGTTTTCTAATGCCAACTCTTCGTGTTGGTTTGCCAATTATTATTGCTAATGCTGCTATTTTGGGTGTAAATATGTTTTATCTAGTTAAGAGGAAAAATTAAAAGAAGAGGTGTATTTAGAGTAGTTCACCTTTGTGTTCAAAATTTGTGATCTCTCTTATCTTATATGGCCTTGTATTTTGTGTTTCGTAATAGGTTCGCATTTGTAAATCTATTGCAATACCTGTCGTGAAGAGTTGTACACCTACTAATAACAATAGTACACCTAAGATAAGAAGTGGTCGATCTCCAATATCATTACCAAGTATTTTTTCAATCAATAGGTAAATATTAATTATACAGCCAATAGCAAAAAATAAAATTCCAAGGTTTCCTAAGAGATACAACGGTTTTTGTAGATAATTGCGCTGAAACGATATTAAAAGAATATCATTTATAACTTTAAAAGTTCTTCCTAAGCCATATTTAGACTTTCCATATATTCTTCGATTATGGTTTACATTTATTTCTCCTACACGAGCTCCATTTAAATATGCAAGCAATCCTATAAACCGATGCATTTCGCCATAAAGATTTAATTCTTTAGCAATATTCTTTTTAAAAATCTTTAAAGCACATCCATGATCTTTTATATTCAGTTTGGTTGCTTTTCTAATTAAGAAATTAGCAATCTTAGATGGTAATCTTTTTAAAAAACTGTCTTTTCTATTGTTTCTAATACCAACAACTACATCCCAATTTTCGCTGAGTAATTTTTGGTGCATTGTTGGTATGTCAAATGCATCATTTTGTAAATCGCCATCCATAGTTACGATGTACTCACCACTTGCATTATCTATACCTGCTGCTAAAGCCGAACTCTGTCCGTAATTTTTACGAAGTTCAATGAGCTTTACTTTTGGATGATTTAAAGTTTTAATGGTATTCACAGTCTTATCTGTAGAAAAATCATCAACTAAAATAATTTCAAAATGGTAATTCTCTAGAGCGTTATTTATGTTATGAAGTAGTGGTTCAATATTTTCTTCTTCATTATAAAGAGGTATTACCAGAGAGAGAGTAATTTTTTCTGAGTTCATGAATTAGCTGTGTAACACAAAGCTATTATTTTTTAATTAATGTATCATTGTGTTGTTCGAAAAATAATTCTTCATGCTTATAGAAAAAAAAAGAAAGTATAAATTCGTAATTTATTATCTATGTTGATGTCTATTTTAAACTCTATTTCGTACAAAAGAGCAGTTATATTTACCTTCTGTTTTATAGCCTTATTTGGTGTTTTATTGTCCTTTCAAGGTTTTGATGTTTGTGACGAAGGGTTAGCGCTTACGGTGTATCAGCAAGTTTTTAATTGTCCAAGTTGTATTGAGTTTAATTTTTACAGATGGTTTGCTGCTGTTTCAGGCGGCTTGTGGTATCTAATTTTTCCAGATGGTGGAATATGGTCATTTAGAGTTTTAACTGTATTAAGCTTTTTAGTTTCAGCATATTTTGTGTTTAAGTTATTTAAAGGTTATATAAAGCCATATCAAATAGCTATTGGAGTCATTCTTTCTGCTTTCATAAGTGATTTTGGTTATTTAGTGTTTTATCATAATCATCTTACCATATTGCTTTATGTTTTAATTGTTTTCTGCTTACATAGAGGAATTTTAAATAAGAGGTTCTTAAATCTGTTTTTTGCTGGGTTTTTAACCGTTTTTTGCATCTTAAGCAGGTTGCCTAATATTACCTTATTAGCACTGTGCATTACATTTTTCTATCCCTATTTTAGTGAAAAAGACACAAAAGAGAAAAAGCAACTTGTATTCAATTTCTTTAAGTATTACATATTAGGTATCACTGCTGGTATATTATGCTTCTTGCTTATCGCATTTTTATTAAATCATCAGAATTCTTTACTAAATTCATTGTACAGTACAATTGGTCATGGAACAGCGAGTGATGGAAATCATAATGTTTGGGCACTTTTAATGAAATATTTTGAAAGCTATTTGATTGTATTAATTTCAGGGATAAAATATATACTTATTGCACTAGTATGCTTAGTATCTAAGAGCGTTGTAAAAAACAAGTATCTGAATGTTGCTATCAACGTTATTTTTCTTTTGGTTTTTCTAAGATTTTTTAAAGGACAAGATATTTTTGAGCTGTACTTTTTTATTTTTTTAGGTAATGCGCTTTTGCTAATAAACAGAAATAGTAGTTTATCTCTTAAGTTATTGTCTGTAATGGCTTTAATTGTTGCTTTAGTTTTGCCTTTGGGAAGTGATGGCGCATTACATAATATGGGCTACGTTTCTGTTTGGTTAGCAATACCATTAGCTATTGCTTCTCTAAGCGATACGGATTTAAGCTTTTTAAAGAAGTTAAGCTTTAAAGACTATAAAATTAAGATTAATAAATCCTCTGTTTCCATGCTGTTTTTTATAACTCTAGTTGCCTATGCTTCACTTAAAATATATAAAATAAGTAATGAGGCCTACTTTGATTATGGAAGTAGATTGGAGAAAACATATAGTATTAATGCTCCATTGGCTAATAATATATACACTACCGAAAGAAGGTCAATTATTATAAACGATCTTTTGGAAAATATGAGTGATTATGTAAAACCGGATGATTATCTGTTAGCTTATGATAAAATTCCAATGATACATTTTTTGTCTCAAACAAAACCTTACATGAACACACCTTGGGTTTGGGTTTATAGTGGTCAAATGTTTGAAGAAAAGCTCAAAAAGGCTGAAAAGGAAATCGATATACTACCAATAGTTGTTCAACAAAAATTTGAAACTATTGTAGCGTTTTCAGAACCTCTTGATAATTACATGTCAGAAAATGGAGTTGAAAATAATTTACATAGCAATACACGTTCCAAGGCAATGAATAATTTTTTAAGTAGAAATAACTACAAGGAGGTGTGGAGTAATGATTATTTCATCATTTATGAACCAAACAATAAGCGATAAATTGTTTTTGTAAGGAGTCTTTTATAACAGGTAGAAATAAATCATATATCTTAGCTAAATGCAACAATTTGATATTAAATTATATCAATCAACATTAAAAGAAAACTGGAACACCTTTCTCTTAGAAAGTAACCAGCAAACATTCTTATTCCAAAGAGGGTTTATGGATTATCATAGTGATAGATTTCAAGATTTTTCATTGATGATCTATAACAATGGTGAACTAACGGCATTACTACCTGCAAATAAAGTTGATCATGAAATCTATTCTCATCAAGGATTAACCTATGGAGGATTGATTTATAAACCAAACCTAAAGAGTAAAGAGGTTATAAGCATTTTAAAATCAGTTTTAGAGTATCTATCAGAAAATGGAATTAAAACTCTCATGATAAAAGAATTGCCTTTCGTTTTCTTAGATAATCAGACCAATAATCCACTAGCTTATTTGTGTTTTAAACTTAAGGCGCAATTACAGCGTATGGATTTGCATTCTACATTAGAACTAAAATTCAAAAGGTATAATAGAAGTAGAAAAAACGGTTATAAGAGAGGTTTAAAAAATAACCTTACAGTTAGAGAGACGGACGAATTTAAAAGTTTTTGGAATGAAATTTTGATACCAAATCTTGATAATAAACATGATGTAAAACCAGTTCATAGCTTAGATGAAATTCAGCTTTTAAAATCCAGATTTCCAAAGCAAATAAGACAATTTAATGTTTATCATAATGATACTATTGTAGCAGGAACAACTATTTTTGAAACAAAATATGTGGCACACAGCCAGTATATTTCTGGTAATGAAGATAAGAACACACTGGGTAGCTTAGATTTTTTACATCATTACCTTTTAGAAGAGGTTTTTGCTGATAAAAAGTATTTTAATTTTGGGATTTCTAATGAAAATAACGGTCAGAATATTAATGAAGGATTGCAGTATTGGAAAGAAGGCTATGGAGCACATTCAATTACACAAGGGTTTTATAAAATTGAAACTTCAAAATACAAGCACTTAGAAGATATTTATGTATGATTAAGTTTTTAGACCTACATAAAATCAATAATAGATTTAGAGAAGAGCTCCAAGCATCTTTTACTCAGTCTTTGGATACTTCTTATTACATTCTTGGTCCTAATGTTAAGAAATTTGAAAGTGAGTTTGCTCACTACTGCGGAACAAATTATTGTATAGGAACTGCTAATGGTTTGGATGCTTTAACACTTATTTTAAAGGGATACATAGAAATTGGAAAGCTAAAAAAAGGAGACAAGGTTTTGGTGCCAGCAAATACTTTTATTGCAACCATTTTGTCTGTAATTCATGCTGATTTAGAGCCTGTATTAGTTGAACCAGATTCTAAAACTTATAATATCTCAATAAACGAGGTTGAAAATGCTTTAACAAAAGATATAAGAGCAATAATAATGGTTCATCTTTATGGGCAGCTAGCAGATTATGAAAATTTAAAAACAATAGCAAAGAAGCAAAATTTATTGCTAATTGAGGATGCAGCACAAGCACATGGAGCTATTTCTAGTTCTAAAAATATTAAAGCTGGTAATTTAGCGGATGCAGCAGCATTTAGTTTTTATCCAAGTAAAAATCTTGGAGCATTAGGTGATGGAGGTGCGGTAACCACTAACGATAAAGAATTGTTTGAAGCAGTTAGTTTATTAAGAAACTACGGTAGCAAATTAAAATATAAAAATGAAGTTATTGGATACAATAGTAGATTAGATGATTTACAAGCTCCATTTTTAAGTATAAAGCTAAAATCTCTAGATTCTGATAATGCCAGAAGACGGTTTATAGCAAAATGTTACCTTAAAGAAATTGCAAACCCTAAAGTAAGTTTACCTTTCTATGATGAGTCTAAAAATCATGTGTTTTATGCTTTTGTAGTTGAGGTAGAAAATAGAGATGCTTTTATTAATCATTTAAATAAGAATGGTATAGAATGGCTGGTACACTACCCAGTTCCACCACATAAACAAAAAGCTTTGCAAAGATTTTCTTATTTAAAGTTACCAATAACAGAGCAAATTCATAAAAGAATTATAAGTTTGCCAATAAGTCCTGTATTATCTGACAAAGAGGTAAATACTGTGATAGAGGTTATAAATGCTTATTAATTGAAAAAGTTTTTTCACTACATAAATAATGAAGTTTTAGTAAAAGCCGCAAGTCTTAATACGGCTAATATTAGTATCAAGATTCTTGCAGGAATACTAATATCTAAGTTTATAGCATTATTTATTGGCCCAGAGGGTATGGCATTAATTGGAAATTTAAGAAATTTTCTAAGTACAATTCAATCCATATCTATAGCAGGTTTATACAATGGTTTTGTTAAGCTTATTGGGAAGCATAAGAATAACGAGAAGGAGTTAACCAATACACTTTCTACAGTATTTTACTTTGGCTTTTTTGCGTCATTAATTTTGGCTTTTTTATGCTATTATAATGCAGAGTTTGTTAATGAACTTATTTTCTTCAATAATAATTATGTCTATATTATTGAAAAAATGGCTATTGTACTGCCGTTCTATGCCTTAAATATGTTTGTGTTTGCCATAATGAATGGCTTCTCTAAGTACAGGATATTATTAGTTATAAATATAATAGGTCAAATTTTAGGCTTACTTGTAACACTTCTATTAATAAAGCAAGAAAACATCGACGGCGCTTTAATTGCAGTAGTAATTACTCCTGCACTTAATCTTCTGATAACAATAGTAGGTATTGCATTTAGAAAAAATTTAATGTCAATTATCAATATTACGAATATTCAGATTTCAGTGCTTAGAAACTTAACTCCGAATATGATTATGGCATTAGTGTCATCAATTGCTTTGCCAATTGTATATATTATAATTAGAAATTATATTATTTCAGAAATAGGAATTAAGGAGGCAGGTTATTGGACTGCTGTAACAAGAGTTTCAGATTACTATCTAATGTTTATTAACTCATTAATGGCATTGTATATTTTACCTCGATTTGCAGAATTAAAAACCCAAACTGAGTTTAGAAAAGAAGTGTTTAGTTTTTATAAAACTGTTTTGCCAATTTTTGCTGTTATTCTTG
The DNA here is from genome assembly GCF_036553625.1 of Winogradskyella poriferorum. NCBI lineage: Bacteria > Pseudomonadati > Bacteroidota > Flavobacteriia > Flavobacteriales > Flavobacteriaceae > Winogradskyella > Winogradskyella poriferorum. The sequence goes on along the minus strand of NZ_JAZHOU010000005.1, from coordinate 53,658 downwards.
GTGTTATTTATTTAAGCCGAAGCTTACTTGTTAATCTACTCTTTACTGAAGAATTTAGACCTATTGAAGATTTAATGGGTTATCAAATTCTGGGCGACTTTATGCGTGTAATGTCTATGGTTATTGCTTATAAGTTCTTGGCCAAAAAGATGTTTACACACTTTATCATTATAGAAGTATTTTTGTTTGTTATTATGTACTTTTCTAGCATTTATCTCATTGATGCTTTTGGGATAAAAGGTGCCGTAATGGGACATTGCTTAAGTTATTTAATGCACTTTGGAATTGTTTTGCTAATTTTTGGTAGTTCTTTATTTGGTGTAATAAATGATGAAAGCATTGATGATTATTAATAGCATTGTGCATGAAACTTCCTGGATTCATAAGAAACAATATTATACTTAAGATTACATCGCTTAATGCATTTGTTATTGCTATTAGGTTAGTTATTTCGGGTTTTACACAATGGTTGTTGGCAATTACTTTTGGGGAAGCTGGAATTGCCAGAATTGGTCAGGTTAGAAATATTATGGGCATGTTAACCAGTATTTCTTCTCTCGGTATTTTTAATGGTATTGTAAAATATGTTGCTGAGCATAAAAATAATAAGACAGAATTAAGTAAGCTTTTTTCAACAGCAACAGTTTTTATTACCATAGGTTCTTTTATTTCAGGAGTAGTTCTCTTCTTTTGTGCTGATCATTTTTCAGAGATTTTATTCAAATCCAATGACTTTACTTTTGTGTTTAGAGTCATTGCTTTTATTGTACCATTCATAGCTTTAAACCGTGCACTATATGGTGTTCTTAATGGCTTATCTGAATATAAAAATTATGCAAGAATAGAGTTAATAAGCTATTTGTTGTCGGCAGTGCTCTTTGTGGCAGCGTTATACAATGGTAATTTAGAAGCAGCAATTTTGGCCATAGCCATTGCACCAGTAATTCAATTGGGAGTCATCATAATTGTGTTCGGAAAAGTTTTAAAACGTTATGTTGACTTCAAGAAATTAACGTTGAGCTTAGACTACAGGAATAGTTTATTAGCTTTTACATTAATGTCCTTTGTGTCTACATTTCTACTTAACTATATAGAGTTAAATGTTATTAGTCTCATAGAAAATAAAATTAATATTAATGAAGCAGGTTACTGGACAGCCGTAAGTTTTATATCAAAAAATTATATGGTTTTTGCTTCAGGTTTATTTACGTTGTATGTAATTCCCAGGTTTGCTAATATTCATACTAAGGAAGCCTTTAAAAATGAAGTTTTTAATATCTACAAAACGATATTACCAATCTTTGGTTTAGGAATGATTTTGGTTTATCTGTTAAGGCACGTGATAATAGATGTTATTTATCCAGATTTTAAAGGCATGGCTCCTTTATTCAAATGGCAGTTGCTGGGTGATTTTGTTAGACTTTGTAGTTTGATTATTGCACATCAATTTTTAGCAAAACGACAGGTTAAAAGCTTTGTGATTACAGAAATTATTTCGCTTGTTCTATTTTATGTTCTTACAATTTTATTCTTAAATTATTTTAACACAGAAGGTGTAGTGATTGCGCATTTAGTAAGGTATGTTATATATCTTATTCTTGTTAGTATATTAATATTTAGATCTTTTAAGTCTAGCAAGTAATAAATAGTAATTAAAACTTTTTATTTGTTAATACGTAACTTGAAAAACATAAAAATGGCCCCATAAAATCGATATGGAAGAATTTTGAAATTATATATGGCATTTTCGAAATTAGAGTAGGTTTTGGTAAGGATGTTAATCCCAAATTCTTCTGAGTCGAACGTTCGCATTCGTTTTAGATATCGTGTTGTTGTATTTGCTTGATTTTTTGAATGAATCAATTGAATCCACAATCTTTTTTTAGTATATATTATATGTTTTTCGCAATTAAACCTCCAAGAAATATGCTCTTTAAATAATACAGTTTTAATATTATCAGAAGCTTCGATTAGACTTATAAATGGATTAAAGGCATAACCTAAATATCTAATATCTTTAGAGTTGTTAAGGCTTAGCTGGTAGCCATTTTTCAAATCAATAATGGTGTTATGGCTTGGAGTGTAAAGCTCTTGAATGGTTTTTACGAAATCTCGATGGATAATGTCATCATTATCTAACCGTGTTGTAATTATAAAATGGTCTTTAGGATTAAGAAGTGATTGTATTTTATTATTTAATTCGGTAGGTAAACCATTAAACCCATCAACATAGATGAGCTTAATATATTCTATGTTTTTGAGTATTTCGTTAATTTTATTTTTAAAATATATAGGTGTATCAATGTCAACCGCTATAATCCAGATAAAATTTTGATTAGATTGATTTTTTACAGATGGTAAACAGAATTTTTGAAAAAGTTGTAACCTGTTAGTAAGCCAAGATTCACTTATGCCCTTTGGAGTATTAGAATTGTTAGATTTCCAATCCTCATTTTTTAAATTAAATCTTGTGATTATAAAATGCTTCATTTATTCTGTTTACAATACTTTAGTCCACATATTAATATATTTTTCCGAAGCTAAAATATAATCGTGTTCTTTTTCAATAAATCTCCTTGCTGCACTTGAAATTTCTAAAATTTTCTCTGGGTTTTGAATGAGCCACTCTAATTTTTTTGCAATACTATTTTCATTAGGTAATGCATTTATTGCAATCTCATCTTCAGTTAAATCATAATGCTCTAACCATTCTGTTTCTGCACCAGTAAATACTACTTTACCTCTAGCCATAGCCTCTAAAGCATTATAGCCTTGGTCGTAAGCATATACTTGATCTAAAAGAATATGACAATTTTTGTAATGTTGTATGTAGTTGCTGTATGGTAAGTCTCTAGTAATAATTATTTCAACCTTATTTGGGTATTTTTTTTCTATAATTTTAAGCGCTTTATCAAAATATATATTACCCTTTTTTACATAAGCACTAGAGTTTATACCGTGAAAAATAATTATTTTTTTGTTCACATCTAAGGGTTGGTATTGTATCAGATCTGTATTTATTGGGTTGGGTGCTAATCCTAGATATTTAGTATGATTTTTTAACGGTAGATGATAGTCCATATCCGATGCTATGATACCATTTACATTATTTGTAATGTAATCACTTAGTCTTTTGCTATTTGGCTTTAGTTTGTTTAGAATAAATCTGAATTCATTTTTTAATTTAGTGTTTTTAAGAAAAGGTGTTAGAATAGAATATCTAAACTTTTTAGTAAAGGCATAATTTACGCTGATGTAGTCAATTCCGCAGGATAACAAAAAGATTGATTTATTGTTTTTCTTAAGTACGTTAAAAAGCTTTATTTCAAGATTTGTGTGAGTTTTTGCTATGCTTTCGTTGTAGATTTGAACCACATCAAAACCTTTTAGCTTTCTAAGTTGTAAATACCACATTAAGGCATTTTCTAGAGCATAAATATTGACTTTACTTATTTTGTATGTTGCTTGAATTATTTTATTTGTTAATCCCTCGCGAGGTAAAACCGATTGTACTTTAATATCCACAGGATATTTTTTAAACCCATCTTGTTTTCCGACCAAGGTAACATCATGGCCTAATTTCTCTAAACCTTCTTTTAACGAATTGTGTAGTCTGCTATATTCACCAACCAGTAAAATCTTCATTTATATCGTTACATTTGCTTTTCAAAGATAGTTGTAAATGATTAAAACCAACACCAAAAAAATATGTATTGTTGTTACTTGCCTTGGTGGTGGTGGTGCCGAGCGTTCTTCAGCGCTTTTATCTCAAATGTTAGATAATTTAGGGTATGATGTGCACATTGTTTCTGTATTAGATAAAATAGATTATCCTTATAAGGGTAAGTTGTTTAATCTGGGTAAATTAAAGCAAAAAAACGATACACTGTTAGGAAGGTTAAACCGACTTTTAATCTTTAAAAAATATTTAAAAACTAACAGCATAGATATTGTTATAGACAGTAGAGCTAGAGTGCAGGCCTACAGAGAGTTTATTATTACAACATTTATATACAAGCTTCCTGCTATTTATATATTGCATAATTACAATTACAAAAAAGCATTTACAAAATACAGCTGGTTAAACAGATTGTTGTACAAGAATAAAAAAATGGTTGCTGTCTCAAAAGCTGCGGAAAAACTATACAAAACAACTTATAAACTAAATGATATTTCTACAATCTATAACGGATTTAATTTTGAAGAGATTTTGAAGCAATCTAACAAGAAGGTTGGTGTTGAAATAGAAAATTACATTATTTACTTTGGTAGATTAGATGATGAACATAAAAACCTAAAATTACTATTAGACGCTTATAAAATATCTCAATTGCCTGAAGCTAATGTAAGCTTGCTAATATTAGGTAGCGGTCCGGATGAAGCTATGCTGCAAGAGTATTCAAAATCGTTAAATCTGGATGATAATGTAGTTTTTCATGGGTTTGAAAAGAATCCCTATCCATACATAAAAAGAGCTTTATGTTCTGTTTTAACAAGTAGGTACGAAGGGTTTCCCATGGCTATACCAGAAGCATTATCTTTAAATGTGCCAGTAGTTTCTGTAGATTGTAAATCTGGACCAAGTGAAATAATTATAAGTGAACAAAATGGACTTCTAGTAGAAAATTATAATGAAGAAGCCATGGCAAATGCACTTAATAGAATGATATTCGATAAGGAATTATACTTACATTGCAAGTCTAATGCAAGAGAAAGTGTGAGAGCACTATCAATGACAAATATCGCAAAACAATGGCAAGCGATTTTAAATTAAAAAATAACCACAGCATGAGTAATGTGAAACATATAAAATTCATAGAAATACCAAAGGTGCATGACGAGCGTGGTTCATTGGCCGTCATTGAAAAAGACGTGTTGCCCTTTGAAATAAAACGTGTTTATTATCTTTTTGATGTGCCTAGCAGCAGTTACAGAGGAGGTCATGCACATAAGGAGCAAGAGTCTATTATAATTGCGCTTAGTGGTAGTTTTGAAGTTATAGTGGATGACGGTTTTTCCAGAGAGCGAATTATGCTAAATAAACCAACACAAGGTTTGTTTATATCTACAAATGTTTGGAGAGAAATTGATAATTTTTCTTCTGGTGCTGTTTGTTTGGTGCTGGCTTCAACCACATATAATGAAGCAGAATACATAAGAGATTATCAGGATTTTAAAAATCACGTCACAGGATAATAAAGCTTTTCTCCGTTAAGTGATTTTAACTTAAGCAATAATCTAACGATCCATCTTGGAGCAAATAAAATGATACGTTGTTCTGGGCGAAGATTTTTTGGATTTATATGGCTGCAGTAAAATTCAAAACGCTCTGTGTTTTTCTCAAGCTTACTTAATATGGCTAAAGGAAAGCGGTTTCTGTCTAAATAACGCTTAAGACTTTTGTTTGATTTTTCTAATTCAAAATACTTGTCGTATTTCGGTTTGTTCCTTACACTAAAAACAGTGTTGCTTAAGCTTTCAGGAACGTAATTATAATAAGCTAATATTTGATTTATAAATACAACCTTGTAGTTAAGTCCAATACGTATCCAAAGATCAGTGTCTTGTCCAGAAACAATTGAGGTATCAAAGTAACCGGTTTTTTCGAGTATCTCATTTTTAAAAACTACACTAGAACTTGTAATGATGGTATGGTCTAAGCTAGATTCAAAAAAGTTTCGAACTGCATAAGTTTTCTCTTGCTTAAAATTATACGTAGCAGCAACTATTTTGTCTTCATATTTGTGTGCAACTGCGGTAGCAAAAACAGATTCGTTAGGAAATGAAATAATGCAATCGTTTACTTTTTTAAGATAATCGGCATCCCAAAGATCGTCACCATCGAGTAGAGCGATAAAAGCATTACTTGCAGCGTTTATTCCTGTGTTTCTACATTGAGAGGCACCTTGATTGTTAGTGCTAATTATCTTTAATCTTTCGTCTTTAAACCCTTCGATTATATCAAGACTATTGTCTGTGGAGCCATCATTAACAACAATGAGTTCAAAATCTTTAAACGATTGTTTTAGTACGCTTTCAATTGTAGCTTTAATGTACTTTTCTTTGTTAAAGACAGATATGATTACCGAAAAGGAAACACTCATTTTTAAGAGTTTAGATGACAATAATAACACAAACGATAGATATCAAAAATAAATAACGAAGGTGAATTGCTTAGAAGATTCTTTTCAAAATTAGGTTTAAAGCGTTTATAAATAAAACTAAAAATAAAGCCTAATCGGAATTTATTTATGGTTTTGTACGTGCGTGAAATTAGAGTGTAATTTGGATCTATGAGATCATTTTTTATAAATAAATTAATGGCCTCTATAGACTCTAAAGATTTTTTTATAAAGGTTTTGCTATCTTCAATACCTAGGTGGTAGGTTGGATTGTCTATATGTTTTACAGGTATGTTGTGTTGTCTTAGATTGTATGAAAATAGGGTGTCTTCGTGTCTAAAGTTAGGTATGTCCTCATTGAATTTTACCGTACTAAAAATGCTTTTGTGAATTAAAAAATTTAATGTCAAAAAGCTAAGATATACATCCTTGTTTCTATCTAAATAATTTAAAGCTTCTCGTTTTTTACCGTAATGCCATCGCAGTGTTTTTAAGTCATCTTGGTCAGTTTCTGGGTACAAAATACCTCCATATACAACACAAGGTTCTTTGTCTATGACAGATATGTAGTTTAGAATAAAGTCTTCTGATATAGGCATTACGTCTGCATCTAAAAACAATAACCAATTGTACTTGGCATCTTGAGAGAGTTTGTTTCTTATAGCACTTCTGCCAATGTTGTTGGGAAGTATCTTAAAGTTACAGTTTTCTAAAGCATTAAGAGATTCATTTTTAGCTACAATGTTATTCTCGGTAGAGCAATCATCGTAGATTAAAATTTCAAAGTTTTGATTGAGTTGCTTTAAACATTGCGCATGCACTGTCGTTACTAACGATACCACATCGTAATTATATGTAGGTATAAGAATAGAGAGCATAGATTAATTCTTTCTCTGCACCACCTCAAAAACCTTATTTTCATCGCACTTTAAGGTTTTGCTCGGATACTTTAAAAGCAAAGCATAATCATGGGTGGCCATTAAAATAGTATTGCCATTTTTATTGATGTCTTGTAGTACTTCCATCACCTCAATACTGGTTTGAGGGTCTAGGTTACCAGTTGGCTCATCTGCTAAGATTAACTCAGGATCATTAAGCAGCGCTCTAGCAATAGCAATACGTTGTTGTTCACCACCAGAGAGTTCATGGGGAAACTTAAAACCTTTAGTTTTCATTGCAACTTTATCTAACACTTTTTCAATGCGCTCTTTTATTTTGTCTTTGTCTTTCCAACCAGTAGCTTTCAAAACAAATTCAAGATTACTATTTATAGTTCGGTCTGGTAATAATTTAAAATCCTGAAAAACAATACCCAGTTTTCTACGTAAAAAAGGGATGTCTTTTTCCTTCATGGTTCTTAGGTTAAAATCTACTATAGTGCCATCACCTTCAGTAAGTTCTAAGTCGCCATAAAGCGTTTTCATAAAACTACTTTTGCCGCTTCCTGTTTTGCCTATAAGGTAAACAAAATCACCTTTTTGCATCTCAAAGTTAACATCAGATAAGACCATATTGCCACCTTGATATATCGTTGCATTTTTAAGTTGTAAAACAGTTTCGGACATAGTTGAAATTGAAAAATTTGTAATTGTAAATGTATTATTAATTCGCTCAATAATCAAACGCTAATCATATTGTTTAAGTACAAAAAGCGTTAAAGAAAATATAAAACCAAACCCTATTTTATAATTATGCAGCTTTTCTATCGTTATAAATTTTGTATTCAATTATATTTGAATAGTGATAACTTATCATCAATAAATATTAATCAAAAGACGACGCTGATGCTAGTTTTAAAAAGACCATTACTTATCGTTTTTCTTACGTTTGCAATGCTGGGATTTGCTCAGAAATCTGCAGTATATACAAGTGAGTTAAAAGATTACCAAAAGGCATTAACCTTATATAACAATAAACAGTATAAAGCTGCACAATCCTTGTTCGACGATATTAAGTATAACACAGATGATGCTGTTTTAAAGTCTGACTGTTCGTATTACATTGCCAATTGTGCTGTACGACTAAACCAGCGAAATGCAGACGATCTTATAACAGATTTTGTTGAAGAATACCCAACAAGTACAAAGCGAAATACTGCGTTTTTAGATGTTGCAGATTACTATTTTGAAAATGGTAAATACGCTTATGCTCGCAAATGGTATCAAAAAGTAGATGAGTCTAGTATAGCACGTACTGAGCGCGAGCGTTTCAATTTTAATTACGGTTACACCTTATATTCTACAAATAGCAAAAAAGAAGCAACAAAGTACCTTAATCGTGTAGCAGATTCTAAAGAATATGGCTCGCAAGCTAAGTATTACATTGGTTATATGGCTTACGAAGGCGATGATTACGATACTGCGAATGAGTATTTTGATCAGGTAAGTGATAACGAAAAGTACAAGGAAAAGTTATCGTACTATCAAGCCGATTTAAATTTTAAATTAGGAAAGTTTGAAAAAGCCATAGAACTTGCTTTAGAGCAATTGCCAAGTAGCAGAGGTGTAGAAGCATCTGAACTTAATAAAATTATAGGTGAAAGTTATTTTAACCTAGAAAAATACGAAGAGGCCATTCCTTATCTTCAAGCTTATGAAGGCAAAAAAGGAAAGTGGAGCAATACAGATTATTACCAAATAGGTTACGCTTATTACAAGCAAAACGATTTTGAAAAAGCCATTTCAGAATTCAATAAAATTATAGATGGTAACAATTCTGTGGCACAGAATGCTTATTATCATTTGGGTGAAAGCTACATTAACCTAGAGAAAAAACAAGAAGCATTAAACGCGTTTAGAAATGCATCTGAAATGGATTACGATTTAAAAATTCAGGAAGATGCTTGGTTAAACTATGCTAAGATTAGTTACGAAATAGGTAACCCTTACCAGTCCGTACCGCAAGTATTAGCAGGCTATTTAGATAAATATCCAGATACAAGCTACAGAGAAGAAGTTGAGACCTTACTGATTGATTCTTACATCACGTCAAAAAATTACAAAGAAGCCTTAGAATTATTAAAAGGTAAAAATAGTTTTGAAAACAAAGTAGCTTACCAAAAAGTAGCTTTTTTCAGAGGAATTGAATTGTATAATGAAACCAAGTACAGCGAGGCTTTAGAGCTGTTTAATAACTCATTAAAAGAACCGAGAGATCCAATTTTTGTAGCAAAAGCTACCTTTTGGAAAGCCGAAACCGAATATAATTTAACCAACTATAACGATGCCTTAATTGGATTTAAACAATTTGTTGGCATGTCTGAAGCTTCAGGATTATCTGAGAATGAAAACTTAGATTACAATTTAGCTTACACGTATTTCAAATTGAAAGATTACACCAATGCTTCAAAATATTTTCAAAAATTTATTGATAATAATTCTGGTGACAGACTACGACGAAACGATGCTTATTTAAGGTTGGCAGATGGTTATTTTGTATCTAGTAAATACCAAAATGCTATCAATGCTTACGATAAAGCCATTCAGATTAATGAAATTGAAACCGATTATGCAGCGTTTCAAAAAGCGATGAGTAATGGCTATTTAGGAAAAGGATCTATAAAAATTTCTGAGCTTAATACGTTTATAGACACGTATCCAAAGTCAGCATTACGAGACGATGCTATGTACGAGTTGGCAAATTCCTATGTAAAATCTAATGAGACTGATAAAGCAATGCAGATGTATGACCGATTAAATTCGGAATACAAACGTGGAGCTTTCACTTCAAAAGCCTTGTTACGTCAAGGTTTGGTGTACTACAATGCCAATGATAATGAGCGTGCATTAACTAAGTTTAAAAAAGTAGCATCCGATTTTCCAAATTCTGGTGAAGCTGTTCAGGCAGTATCTACAGCGCGTTTAATTTATATCGATTTAGGTCGAGTAGATGATTACGCAGCTTGGGTAAAGTCTTTAGATTATGTTGAGGTGTCTGATGTAGAGTTGGATAATACGATGTATTTGGCAGCCGAAAAGCCATACTTAGAAAACGATACTGAGAATGCCATTCGTCAGTTTAATAAATATTTAAATCAGTTTCCTAATGGTATTCATGCGTTAAAATCACATTTCTACATTGCGCAATTGTATTACAAAAAGGATTTATTTGAAACTGCTCAGCCACATTACAAATATGTTGTTGATGCATCTAGAAGTGAATATACAGAGCAGGCAACAGTGAAACTTTGTGAAATTTATCTGAAAGAGTCTAACTGGTCTCAGGCGATTCCGGTTTTAAAAACTTTAGAAGCTGAAGCAGACTATCCTCAGAATGTATTGTATGCGCAGTCTAACTTAATGAATGCGTACTACCAAACAGAGGATTATTCTAGTGCTGAAAATTATGCCGAAAAGGTATTGGCAAATTCTAACTTAGATACTAAAGTGAAGAGTGATGCTAAAATCATCATTGCACGTTCTGCCATAAAAACAGGAAACGAAGACAAAGCAAAAACAGCCTATGCTGATGTAGAAAAAATTGCTACAGGAAGCGTAGCAGCAGAAGCTCTATACTACAATGCGTATTTTAAAAATAAGGAAGGTAAGTATGAAGCATCAAACACAACGATTCAGAAATTAGCTAAGGATTATAGCAGTTACAAGTATTATAGTGCAAAAGGTTTGGTAGTTATGGCGAAGAATTTCTATGCTTTGGGTGATGCGTTTCAGGCCAATTATATTTTAGAAAGTGTGATTTCTAATTTCCCAGAGTTTGATGATGTGGTGCAAGAAGCACAGCAAGAACTTAACAAGATTAAAACCGAAGAAGCTAAAACAAATTCATCAATCGAAACCGACGATAACTAAATTCCTGCGCAGGCAGGAACCTTAGAGTCGAAACTTCAAAACATTACAAATGAAAATCAAGTTTTTAATTTTTATAATCACCATATCAAGCAGTTTATCGATAGTAGCTCAAGAACGAGCAAAGGATACCATTGATGACCAAGTGGTAAATGTTGTAACACCATACAAGCCTACAATTTCAGATGCTTTTAAAATTAAGGATACTCCAAAATTGCAAGACTCTAATTTGGTAAAGAAAAAAGAGGTGAAGTATAATATTTTTTCAATTCCAGTGGCTTCAACTTTTACGCCTGCAAAAGGTAAAGCAGCAACGGTTGATAAAGCAAAAGCTGTGAAGTTATATGATAATTACGCATCGCTTGGTGTGGGTACTTATACTTCAATCTTAGGAGAAGTATATCTTAATCATGAGCTAAGTAATTCTGAAAATGTTGGTGGTTATTTCAGTCACCATTCTTCTCAAGGCGGAATTGAAGATTTATTGTTAGATGATGATTTTTCTACCACGCACTTAAATGCGCATTACTCTCAAAAGTTAAGAGACTTTTCATGGAAAGTAGATGGAGGTTTCGACTTAATGACGTACAACTGGTATGGTTTGCCGCAGAATTTCTTTGGACAAACGGAAGCTGATATGATAGATCCTAGCCACACGTTTAATAGTTTTTATTTAGGCGGAAAAATTAATTTTGAAGATGCTATTATCAATGATGGTAGTGTGCGTTTTAGACGTTTTGGTGACAATCAAGATTCTGGTGAAAACCGATTTGTAGCTAAAGCAGGTTTTGATATTCCTGTGCAAGGAGAAGCTATAAAAACAAAATTATATGTGGATTACATTGGTGGAAGCTTTGATACTGATTACGAGAATTTAGGTGACATTAATTACGGAAATGTTACAGTTGGTTTGTCTCCTTCGTATCAATTAACCCAAGATGATTTAACGGTCAATTTAGGCTTAAGTTTAGTCTATCTTAACGATACCGAACTAAGCGATAATAAGTTTTTTATCTACCCTAATATTGATGCATCTTACCGTTTAGTAGACGAAATATTAATTGCTTATGGTGGAATCACAGGGCAGTTACAACAAAACTCTTACTACGATTTTGCTACAGAAAATCCATTTGTATCTCCAACACTTTATGTTGCTCCAACAGACCAACGCTATAAAGGGTTTTTAGGACTAAAAGGAAAGCTGTCTAATAGTGTAAGTTATAACGTTAAAGGAAATTATTACGCTGAGGAGAATAAAGCATTATTAAAAGCAAATGATGCCAGAGGTGATGCAACAGCAGATTACCAATATGGTAACTCTTTTGGTGTGGTGTATGATGATGTTACTACCTTTTCGGTTGCTGGTGAGTTAAATATTGATGTAAATAGAAACTTTACACTTGGCTTTAAAGGGGAATACTTTAACTATGATATGGATAATGAAGCCGAAGCATGGAATTTACCAAACGTAACAGGTTCTATCTTTATGGATTTACAAATATCTGAGCAATGGTATGCAGGTGCAAGTGCTATTTATGTTGGAGAACGAAAAGACCAACAAGATTTAGTAGCTACGTTATTGCCACAAGATCCAAGTCCTGTTATAAGTTTGGATAGTTATTTTGATGCTAATGCGCATATAGGTTATAAAATCAACGATCAATTATCTGTATTTGGAAAGGTAAATAACATTCTTAATCAGGATTACGAACGCTATTTAAACTTCCCTGTTCAAGGCATTCAGATTTTAGCAGGAGCTACGTATCAGTTTGATTTCTAAAATTCCTGCGAAAGCAGGAATCTTTTTATAGTCATTAAGAACTTGTTTCAGGTTCTCTTTTATGTATATTTAGACAATCAATTTACTACCATGAATAAACAGATTTTCTTCTTATTAGCGTTTCTATTATGTTTAAACCTTTCTTTCGCTCAATATGGATGGACAGATGCAGAAGTTTATTTGAAAAACGGAAAAACACTTGTTGGTGAAGCTAAAATACCTATGATGAGCGCAGCTCTTAATTTAAAGAAAGAGCAATTAAAATATAGAAAAGATAAAAAGGGGAAGAAGAGTAAATACAAGCCTCAAGAAATAGATAGTATTGTATTTACTATACATTATACAGAGCGAGTTAATAAAAAGAAGGTTGAAAAGACGAGGATAGAGACCTATATCCCTGTTTTTTTAAATAAGAAAAAGACTAAGCAAGGCTTTGTTGAAGTACTGGTAGAAGGAAAGCTTAGATTAGTAGGTAGAACTGTAATGGTGCAATCTGGTGGAATGTGGGTTCCTGGACCAGGTGTTAATGCTGCGCCAGTATATCAGCCAGGTTTTATGGGTAGTCATAATCAAGTTATGTTTCTTAGAGAAGGAGAAAAACCTGTAGTATTCAATCAAGCTAATATTTTAAAGTCGTTTAGGAAAAGAGCAATGGAATATTTTGAAGACTGTCCGTCGTTAAGATCTAAATTAGACAATAAAGAATTCAAAATGAAAGATCTTCAAGAGATTGTAAAGTATTATAATTCAAATTGTTTATGATTAGATTAAGGTTATCCTCGCTAAATAATCAAAATGCTCACCATCCATAACTTTTTCGCATTTAAGACCTACGGATTGGCAAGGTGTGTTTAGTGTTTCAAAATCGAGGTAGAGCCACTTCATTGGTGCTTCTTCTTCACCTTTATAGCTAAAGAAATAATCGAGTTCACCATAATAGCTGCTGTTTAAGTCTAGCCAAGTGCCACCATCTTCATCTTCGTACATATAGGATATATCAGATGAATCGATTAAAATTTGTCCGTTAGGTTTCAATAAAGATTTTAGATGGTTTAGATATTTAGCAATCTGAAATATTTCCTGAAAAATACCAGTACCATTCATTAAAAGTAGAATGGTATCAAATGTATCTGTTTCATTTAATAACGCTATATGTTCAGCATTTTTTAGACCTCGTAATTTGCAGACGTCAATAGCTCCTTTTGAGCAGTCAATTGCTTTTACATTAAATCCTTTTTCTTGTAACCAAAGCGCATGATTGCCTGCACCACAGCCAACATCAAGGATTTTACCCTTACTCAGCTGTAAAGCTTTTTGCTCTAGTTTTGGCATTTCAGAATAAGTTCTGAATAAATAGGGAAGTGGTAATTCGTCCTTATCAGATATGTTGGTCCATGTGATAATATCTTCAGAATAATTATCATTCTGATAGTCTAATAGTGCTTTTCCAAAGATGTCTTTCGTCATAGTATTTTTGTTATGCTGAACTTGATTCAGCATCTCATTCTGATTATATTTACAATATGCAAAACCTAATCAATAATCTGCCAAAGCTGGCCAAAGATAAGCATAAGGAAAACAAAACCTTCTTTGCAAAACTTAGAAAAAAGCCACCAAAACAATTAGACTACATTATGCAAGAGTTGCATGAGGAAGAGTTTGAACGTACGGATTGCTTGCAATGTGCTAACTGCTGTAAAACGACAGGACCTTTATTTACGGATAAGGATATTCAGCGCATATCTAAATCTTTCAAAATGAAAGAGCAGCAATTTATTGATGCTTATTTGCGCGTTGATGAAGATAATGATTATGTGTTGCAATCTGTGCCTTGCACGTTTTTAGATGCGGATAATTACTGTATGATTTATGATGTAAGACCAAAAGCGTGCAGAGAATTTCCACATACAGACCGTAAAAAGTTTCAGCAAATTTCTAATTTAACTTTAAAAAATGTAGCTATTTGTCCTGCAGCATATAACATTGTTGAAGAAATGAAAAAACAAATAAAACTGTAATACTAGCTTCGGAATAATTTTTGATACAACTTTAGAAAAAATCTAAATATGAAAAACGTTCTACTAAAATTGTTGCTTGTTGTTTTGATGGTAAACACAGCTACTGTTTCTTCTCAGGAATGGATGACAAATCTAGAAATAGCACAAACTTTGGCAAAAGTTCAAAATAAAATGGTGCTTATGGTTTGGGAAGAAACCACAACGTATCAATATCCTGTTATTGTAAAAGATGAATATGGTAGAACGATATTTATTAATAACCTTTTTGAAGATGAAAATGTAAGTCCTTTAATTTGGGAACATTTTGTTCCGGTTATCGTTTCAGAATACAATTATGCGGATTGGTACGAAGAAATAAAAGACAAGCGCAGTCAAAAATACATCGATAAGTTTAATGACGATAGTATTAAGATTTTGGACATTAATGGTAATATTCTTAATGTTAATTACTACACTGAAGATTTTCAGAATATTACCACTCTTATTGAACGCTATGCTATAAATACGTCTTATGTAGCGCAAGAATTACGAGATTATAAAAAAAACAAGAACTTCTATTCTGCTTATTTTTTATCGTCAAAACTTTTAGATTTAAGCTTGTATTTAAACAAAGATTCTAGAGCAGAAATTGTGGAATGGTCTAATCTTTATCTTGAGGAAGCAGAACGACTTATTAAAGAAGAAGAACAAACTGAGCACAACGCTTTACAACAACGATGCGATTTATTAGAACTTCAACAAGAATTAGTGTTAAAGCGTCCAAGAAAAGTAATACGCCAGTTAAAGCGACTTAAAGATGAAGAAATTGTAGATAGTAATAAGGCATTTATAGCATTTTTATACTACACAGCTTACATGAGTGCAGATAAATCTGAAGATGCTGAGCTGTGGAAATCTCAAATTTCTTCTGTAAATTTGAAGAAAGCACAGTTGCTTATTAATCTCAATAGATAATCTTTTGGAAACTATTATTAACTATTTTGAAACGATTCCGTCTTCGCATCGAAGTTTAATTTTAATTGGTGGATTAACCCTTTTTTGGCTGTTAGAAGGAGGTTTACCATTATTTAAGTACAAGTACAATAAGTGGAAACACGCCTTGCCTAATCTGTTCTTTACATTAACCACGATTATTGTGAATTTCGCATTAGCATCGTTGTTATACTGGTCATCAAGTTGGGTTGTAGCGCACAATTTTGGTATTATTAACTGGTTGTTTCCAGATACGCAGCCTTTATGGCTTTATGCGTTTCTTGGTGTTTTGTTACTAGATTTTTTTGGTGCGTATTTAGCACATTTTGTAGAGCACAAAGTAAAACCACTTTGGATGGTGCATTTAGTGCATCATACAGATCACAAAGTGGATACCACAACAGCCAACAGGCATCATCCTATTGAGAGTGTTATTCGTTTTGCATTTACCTTGTTTGGTGTCTTTGCTGTAGGTACACCATTTGCTTTGGTAATGTTATACCAGGCAATGTCTTTAATCTTTACACAGTTTACGCATGCTAATATCAAATTACCTAAAGGTTTGGATAAAGCATTAAGTTACTTTATTATATCGCCAGATATGCACAAGATTCACCACCATTACAGATTACCTTATACCGATTCTAACTATGGTAATATTTTCAGTATTTGGGATCGTTTACTTGGTACTTATATGTATATGGACAGAGAAAATCTGGTTTATGGAGTAGATGTTTTTCCAGATGAGGTAAAGAATGGTCAGATAAAAGAACTATTGAAACAACCTTTTCAGAAATATGAAAAACCGACACTCTCTGCGGATGTTGAGGAGTAGCATTTTATAATTATTGATTCAGAAAGAATGTAAAATATAAGTCAGTTGGTTGTAGATTTAAAGAAGAAACATTTAATCACTTTTGGATTGATTTTGCTTGGTGTAATTTTTTATATCAAACATTACAATATACTTGCCAACTCTGAAGTTGAAATTTACTTAAAAATACATAAGAACGAGAAAGAGATTTCATTTGATAAAACTGATATTATTCTTTCTAGAATTGAAAAACCATGGTATTACATGTGGATGACAATGCAAATGGCTGAAGTGAGACCTAATGAAGAAGGAATAGTTTCATTTAGATTAAGAAAATCTAAAAGTTATGAGGTAGAGGTTTTAATTAACAATAAAGAAATTTCATGTGGTGGAATTTTTTTTGATGCAGATACTTTAAAACAAGGACAAACAGTATTTGTTCCGGTAGAATGCAAAGAAAAATACTATATTAACAAGGGTAATTGGAATAATTTAGAAAGTTTTTCAAAAAATGACTCAGAATATGAGAAACCTCAAACATCCTCAACAAGTTCATACTGACAGCAAGTATTTATTTGTAATTTTATTGATATTTCTAATGAGCTGCAATTCCGAAAAACAATTAGATATACAAGGACATAGAGGTTGTAGAGGTCTATACCCTGAAAATTCTTTACCTGCATTTAATAAAGCGATTGAACTTGGTGTTACGACTTTAGAGTTAGATATAGCCATTACAAAAGATAAGGAAGTTATAGTGTCTCATGAGCCTTTTATGAGTAGAACTATTTGTTTTAATCCTGAAGGCGGAAAGATTCCTGAGGAGATGGATATGAAACATAATCTTTATGAAATGACACACAGTGAGATTAAGCAATTTGATTGTGGTACAAAGCTTCATCCGAAATATCCAGACCAAAAGAAACTAAAAACCTACAAACCACTTTTGTCTGAAGTTTTTAAACTTGCAAAGACTAAAAATCCTGATGTTAAATTTAATATTGAAATTAAATCTAAGCCAGAATATTATGGTATTTATACACCACAGCCAGATAAATATGTAAAAATAGTCTTAGATGAAATTGAAGAAAGTGGACTTTTCTCTAATGTAAATTTGCAGTCATTTGATTTGGTGATTTTAGAAGAAATAAAGAAACAATCTCCAAATATGCCAGTTGCACTTTTGATAGATGAAGATGAAACTATAGCAACAAAGCTTAAAAAACTATGTTACAAACCAGAAATAATCAGTCCATATTTTAGATTGTTAACTTCAGAAATTATTAATGAGTATCATGCTCAAAATTATCTAATCATTCCTTGGACAGTTAATGAAGAACAAGACTTATTTAAAATGTTAAGATGGAATGTAGATGGCATTATTACAGATTATCCAGACAGGCTTTTAGAGATTCGTTCTAACGAACGTTATTAACAACTTATCAACAAAAAATAGTAATTCCTCTAATTTCTGTGTAGTTGGTGGATATTTTATCCCTTCATTCAATTATCCGTTTATGTTTGCGATGGATTAATTAATTAAATACTGTTGAGCTAAACAAACCAAGTTTAACGTAAAGCTTTGCTGTAGTGAAAAATTTAATCCGAATCCTCCTCATTGTTGTCCTCGTTTTTTTATTGAGTTTTACGCTAAAGGCTCAAGAACAATACGCTAAATTAGAACCAAACAGAAATATCCAAGCAAAAGGTTTAATTCATAAGTTGAATGAAACTAAGGATACTTTAATCTTGCAAAGTGATAAAAAGATCAATTATCTCTATTCTATTAATAAAGACTACGGAAGAGATTTTGATGTCTATGTAGATACTACATTTTATAAATTTCCATTAAACAAATTGCCAAAAGGGAAACATGTGTTGGTGGCTGTACAGTCGCCAAAACGAATTGTTTTTGTTGTGCGAATCTTAAAAGAAATCCCTAAAGAAGATCCGTTAGAATTACCCTCTGAGGCAATAGTCGCTACCGAATCTAAAAAAGTCGTGGTAACTAAAAATAATTAATCATAGATTAAATATTTAGCTCTAATTGCTTTAAAAGCTTCTAAATCATCTTTCCAAGTCGCCCTAATAGCTTCTTCGCTCATTCCAGATTCTATTTGTTCTTGTAGTTTTTCCGTGCCAGCATGTTTCGTAAAGTTAGCAGTATTAAACACTTTACTTTTGTCTGTAGCATTAGTGTAAGCATCAATAACATACTTTAATGTAAAATGTCTTTCAGCTTTAATCTCTGATAAATCTTCACCATAACACAGTACATCTTTGTGTTTAGGATATTTTGAGCCAAAGTTAGGTTGTGGAGTATATGTAAAGGTATAATGTGATGCGTCTAAGAAAGGAGCACCATAACGCTGAAACTGAAACTCAGTGCCACGACCAGCATTGATGTTCGTGCCTTCAAACAATCCTAAGCTAGGATATAAAGTTATCGATTGGTCATTAGGTAAATTTGGAGAAGGTCTTATTGGTAAACTATAGGTGTTTTCATGGTTATAGTATTCCATCTCAACAACAGTAATATCGCATTTAGCATTGTCTTTTAACCAACCTTCGCCATTAATCATTTCAGCATATTCGCCAATCGTCATGCCGTGCACCAAAGGAATGGTATGCATGCCCAAAAAGCTACTGTTCTCTTTTTCTAATGTAGGGCCATCAATATAATTACCATTAGGATTAGGACGATCTAATATCAGAAGTTTTACATTATTTTCAGCACAAGCTTCCATTACATAATGTAAGGTAGAGATGTACGTATAAAAACGCACACCAACATCTTGAATATCAAAAATCATAATATCTAAATCTTCAAGTTGCTCGGCTGTTGGTTTTTTGTGTTTCCCATGAAGTGAAAAAATAGGTAACTGTGTTTTTACGTCTATACCATCTTTTACGTTTTCACCAGCATCAGCAGTACCTCTAAAACCATGTTCTGGTGAAAATACTTTTTTAATGTTGATGTTTAATGCTAATAGAGAATCTACCAAATGAGTATAATCTATTATCTCTTGTCTCTCATCCCTTGTCTCTCTAAAAATAACACTTGTCTGATTAGCAACAACACCAACACGTTTCCCTTTTAATAAAGGTAAGTAAACTTCAGTTCGGTTGGCGCCAACTACAATACTTTTGTCATTCTGAACTTGTTTCAGGATCTCATTGGTTTGTTCATTTTTTAAAGTTTCATTACTACCTTTTCCTGCACAAGAAATCACTACCAAGACAAATAATAAAACTGTATTTTTGAAAACCTTAAAACGCATAAAACGAAGATTTGAATTTAGAGTTGTTTATAGCTAAACGCATTATTGGCAATAAAGCGTATAAAAGTAGTGTTTCGGCACCAATAATTAAAATTGGTATTGCTGCAATTGCTATCGGTATTATAGTAATGCTTATTGCCATAGCAACAGGTTTAGGGCTTCAACAAAAAATCAGAGATAAAGTTGTAGCATTTAACGGTCATATAGAAATTACTAATTACGATACAAATGCTTCGGACGAATCTCAGGTGCCTATTTTAAGAGATCAGGATTTTTATCCAAAATTTAATGCTGTAGAGGAGGTGTCGCATATACAAGGTGTTGCCACAAAATTTGCAGTAATTAGAACTGAAACCGATTTTGAAGGTGTCGTTATAAAAGGCGTAGGATCGGATTATAAATGGGATTACTTTAAAGAGTTTTTAGTAAATGGTCGATTACCAGATTTTTCAGGAAAACGGAATGAGGAAATATTAATATCAAGCTATTTAGCCAATCGATTAGGTTTTAAAGTCGGAGATAAATTTCAAACCTTGTTTGGTGAAAACCTTAATAAAATGCCTCGTATTATTAATTACGAAATAGTGGGTATTTATAATTCAGGCTTTCAAGAATTAGATGAAAAATTCTGCATTGCAGATTTGCGTCACATCCAACGTTTAAATAAATGGGAAGCCAATCAAATTGGGAGCTTTGAGGTTTTTATAGATGACTTTTCTGATATAGACAAAACATATGAAAAAGTTTTTAAAGAAATCCCGTCAATACTAAATGCAACACCAGTAAGCCAAAAATACTACACTGTTTTTGAGTGGATAAAAATCTTTGATTCTAATATTAACGTTATCATTGTTATCATGATTATTGTAGCAGGTATTAATATGATTACAACCTTACTTGTGTTAATATTAGAACGCACCAACATGATTGGAGTTCTTAAAGCATTAGGAAGCTCTAATTGGTCCGTAAGGAAAGTGTTTTTGTACAATGCATCTTATCTAATAGGATTAGGTTTGCTTTGGGGAAATTTAATAGGGATAGGACTGTTGTTAGCTCAAAAGTATTTTAAATTATTTCCGTTAAATCCAGATACATATTATGTTAGTGAAGCACCAGTTTATTTAAATTGGGACTATATTTTTATTTTGAATATAGGAACTTTTGTTGCGTGTCTGTTAATGCTTTTAATTCCATCAGTAATCATTTCTAGAATTTCGCCAGTTAAAGCCATTCGCTTTGATTAATAAACATAACCAACTTTTAACTTTCTACTTGTTACTTTATACTTAAATTTGCTGCGCAAATTGATTTTATGGAATACGCAGAAAATATATTAGAAACCATTGGTAATACACCTTTGGTGAAAATGAATAAGTTGGTAGAAGAACTACCATGTTTGGTTTTGGCTAAATACGAAACCTTTAATCCAGGAAACTCGGTTAAAGATCGTATGGCGTTAAAAATGATTGAAGATGCAGAAGCTGATGGACGTCTAAAACCTGGTGGAACAATCATTGAGGGAACCTCTGGAA
Source organism: Winogradskyella poriferorum (assembly GCF_036553625.1). Taxonomy (NCBI): domain Bacteria; kingdom Pseudomonadati; phylum Bacteroidota; class Flavobacteriia; order Flavobacteriales; family Flavobacteriaceae; genus Winogradskyella; species Winogradskyella poriferorum. The sequence continues at coordinate 32,334 of NZ_JAZHOU010000005.1, read as the reverse complement.
ATACAGGAATGGGCTTAGCACTTGCAGCAGCCATAAAAGGCTATAAGTGTATTTTTGTAATGGCAGATAAACAGTCTAAAGAAAAAGTAGATATTCTTAAAGCTGTTGGTGCTGAGGTTATTGTTTGTCCTACTGCTGTAGAGCCAGAAGATCCACGAAGTTACTATTCTGTTTCTAAAAGATTAGGCAAGGAAATACCAAATTCTTGGTATGTTAATCAATATGACAATCCAAGTAATGCAAAGGCGCATTACGAATCTACAGGACCTGAAATTTGGAAACAAACTGATGGCAAAATCACGCATTTTGTGGTTGGCGTTGGTACAGGAGGAACAATTTCTGGTGTAGGTAAATATCTAAAAGAAAAAAATCCTAATATTAAAGTTTGGGGAGTAGATACTTATGGTTCGGTATTTAAAAAATATCATGAAACAGGTGTTTTTGATGAAAATGAAATCTATCCATACGTAACAGAAGGTATAGGTGAAGATATATTGCCAGCCAATGTAGATTTTAGTATTATTGATGGTTTTACCAAAGTAACAGATAAAGATTCTTGTATCTACACGCAACGATTGGCAAAAGAAGAAGGCATGTTTTTAGGTAATTCTGCAGGTGCAGCTATAAAAGGTGTACTTCAATTAAAAGAGCATTTTAAACCTGAAGATGTTGTGGTGGTATTGTATCACGATCATGGTAGTCGTTATGTTGGTAAAATGTTTAATGACGATTGGATGCGTGAAAAAGGGTATATAGAATAAACAAATTCCGGTGTAGACAGGAATCTAAATTAATTCATATAAAATCCTGAGCTATACTCAGGATTTTTTTATTAACTTTATCAGTATAAATTGCTTTATATGAGATGTTTGCACTTGTTTTTTATGTTTCTATGTGTCTGTGCCAATGGATATTCTCAAAATAGCTCTATTCAAGTTGAGTTGGTAGATAATACTATTGGTGTTTCTGATGGTGGTTGTAATTCTTGTGGTGTAAGTGTGTCTAATGACGACGGTTTAAATCAAATATTTGCCAACTATAATCTTTTTGGATATGATTATATGGAACCAGATACTTATCTAGGCGAAAATGGTGCAGGCTATTTTTATAAGATTTATTGTTCAAGCAACGATGTTGAAAGCTTATTGACAGATTTAAGTGCTTATAATACCGTTATTAAATATGCTGCGGAAGAAACTGTAGGTGGAGTATCGGTTAATGTTCTTAATCTAAATTTGATCGATGCAAATACTGGAGTGCAAACTGGTACCACAACAGAAGGTTTAATTGTAACTAACGATGCTGGACTAAATCAAATTTTTATAGATTTTAATGTTAGAAAATACATAGAATATCCTGAACCTAATACTAATCAATATACTTTGGTTTGCGACTGTGATGCACAATTATTAAAAAATGAGTTAAATGATTACAGCTCTGTTATCAGCTTTGTCTCAGATGTTAATTATATGATGTTACTTTCTGTAAATGAAATTACCAAAACAAATATAAGTATTCACCCAAATCCATTTAAAGATAAAATTTCAGTTAAAATTAATAAACCAATAGAGTCTATTGAGATTTATGATATTTTAGGAAAGTCAATTTATAAATCTAGCTCTGTATCTGAGGTAGAAAATTATTCTTCAACATTAAAGTCCGGTGTGTATCTTTTAAAGATTACGACTAAAGATAGGAATACATTGACCAAAAAATTAATAAAGTCTTAAATTAAAATGTTTTTTCTATTTTCGGTAAATGCAAGAAGACTTTCTTCATTACATCTGGAAACACAAAGCTTTTTCTTCAACATCGCTTAAAACTGCGAGTGGTGAAACTATTGTTATCTTAAAATTAGGCGAACATAATCATAATTCAGGCCCAGATTTTTTTAATGCGCAATTAAATATAGATGATCAGTTATGGGCTGGTAATGTTGAAATTCATATTAAATCGTCGGATTGGTATGTGCATGGTCATGAAAAGGACAAAGCTTACGACAATGTAATTTTACACGTCGTTTGGGAACACGATACTGAAGTGTTTAGAAGTGATAATTCTGTAATTCCTACCTTAGAGTTAAAGCATTACGTTAATGTTAATCTTTTAGCTAACTATAGAGCTTTAATACAATCGAAATCCTGGATTAATTGCGAAACACATTATCCTGATGTTGATGATTTTATTTTAAACAATTGGATAGAGCGATTATATATTGAGCGTTTAGAAAGAAAATCTAACGATATTTTAAAGTTACTGAAAGCGTCTAAAAACGATTGGGAAGCAGTTTTGTTCAAAATGCTTTTAAAAAACTTTGGACTCAAGGTAAATGGCGAAGCATTTTTTAGTCTTGCAAACTCTGTTGACTATGCTGTAGTCAGAAAACTTCAGAATAATATACTAGATTTAGAAGCTTTACTTTTTGGTCAAGCAAGTTTGTTAGAGGATGATATTCAAAAGTTATATTTTTTAGATTTAAAAGAGCGTTATAAGTTTTTGGTTCAAAAATTTCAATTAAGTAATCAAGGAGTTTTGCCTTTGCAATTCTTCAGATTGCGACCGCCAAATTTTCCAACCATTCGTTTGTCACAATTCGCAAATCTTTACACGACGGAGCAACAACTGTTCTCCAAGGTATTAGATCTAAAAACTAAAGATGAATTTTATGAGCTGTTCAGCAAAGGTGTTAGTAGTTTTTGGATGACACATTACACATTTAGTAAGCAGTCAAAGAGTTTTAAAAAAGTAATAACAAAAGCTTTTATAGATTTACTACTAATCAATACCGTAATTCCTTTAAAGTTCAGCTATGCTAAATACCTTGGAAATAATATAAACGAAGAGATATTTGATTTACTAAGTGAACTTAAGCAAGAAAACAATAGTATAGTAAATAAATATATGGAGCTTAAACCCATAAAAAAGAATGCATTAAGTTCTCAAGGATTACTTCAATTAAAACAGTACTATTGTGACAACAATAAATGTTTACAGTGTGCAGTTGGAAATAGCTTAATCATCAAAAAATAAGTAAATTGCACCTATGAATATCTTCTATACTTTACTACACTATTTCCAAAAACGAGGCTACTATGTTTGTCAGCGTATTGCAGACCGTTTGGGTATAAGAGCAAAGATTGTAAGAACTTCATTTATGTATCTCACTTTTGTAACTGTAGGTTTTGGATTTGCCTTATATTTATTTTTAGCCTTTTGGATGCGAATAAAAGATATAATTTATACTAAGCGTACATCTGTTTTCGATTTGTAATATATGAATAACCCCTTAATACGACTTTTCAGATCCAAAATATATACGGCAATAGTAATGCTAGTGATACTTATATGTGTTGGTATCATTGGATACAGAACAATTTCGGGTTTAAGCTGGATAAATGCAGTCTACATGACTGTAATAACAATTACAACAGTTGGTTTTGGAGAAGTACAACCTTTGGGTGTTCCTGCAAAAATCTTTACGATATTTCTTATACTGGCAAGTGTGGTAATAGTTGGTTATGCCATTTCTATAATTACAGAATATATTTTGAGTAAAAATAATTTTGAAGATATAAAACAGCGTAAAATGCAAAAGGAGATTGAAACCATGTCTAACCACATTATCATTTGTGGTTTTGGGAGAAACGGAAAACAAGCGTCAAAGAAACTGCAAGATTATGGTAAACCCTTTGTTATTATCGAGCGTGATAAAGACATTATTGAGCGTTTACAAGAAGAAGGTTTACCTTATGTGTTTGGTGACGCTAATGAAGATGAAACTTTGGTTCAGGCAGGTATAGAGCGTGCAAGTACATTAATAACTGCACTACCAAGTGATGCAGATAACTTGTTTGTTGTGCTTTCTGCAAGACAGATAAAAAAGGAGCTCTGTATTATAAGTAGAGCTTCACAAGAAACGTCTTACAATAAATTGAAATTAGCAGGTGCTAATAATGTTATTTTACCAGACAAAATAGGAGGAGATCATATGGCATCTTTGGTTGTGATACCAGATTTAGTAGAATTTATAGATAATCTTGGTATTGTTGGTGAACGCAATATTAATATTGAAGAAATAAAGGCCGAGCAACTATATGACATAGCAAATATTAAAACCATTAGAGAACTAGATTTAAGAAAAAAAACAGGATGTACTGTAATTGGTTTTAAAGATGAAAAAGGCGAATATATAGTTAATCCTGAGGCAGATACTAGGCTCGTTCCTGGGTCAAAAATCATTGTTTTGGGTCGTCCGGAACAGATAGAAAGGCTCAATTCTAAATATAACATAGAACAAGAAGCTTAGGCTTTTTAACGTCACTGGCTTTAAAAACTCATTTTTTTTTAGCATCTTGTCGGCAATAATCAATAAAACTAACTAATACTAAACTCATGAAGAAATATCTTCTGTCTATTTTTGTACTAATTTTACCTTTGTTGAACTTTGCTCAAGAAGCAGAAAAAGGAATTGATGAACGCGTCAATGATGCTTTTATGCCTTTTGCAGAATGGTGGGAAGGTCTAATTCTTACATCTGTACCAATTGCAGGCTTAGATGTGCCAATAGTAGTAATTCTGCTAGTTCTTGGTGCCACATTTTTTACAATTTATTTTAAGGTACCTAGTATTACACGTTTTCCAACTGCAATTAATACAGTAAGAGGAAAATATGTGGATATAGAAAAGCATGGAGTAGACAAACTATATGAGAATGATGAGCCTCTTGCAGAGGAGGATATTCAAGATACTATAAGAGATGAAAGTGCAGCAGGTGAGGTGTCTCACTTTCAAGCATTAGCAACGGCAGTTTCTGGTACTGTTGGCTTGGGTAATATTGCAGGTGTTGCGGTAGCAATAGCAATGGGAGGTCCAGGTGCAACATTTTGGATGATTGTTTGTGGTTTGTTAGGAATGGCTACAAAATTTGTTGAATGTACACTCGGTGTAAAATATAGAGATGTTGGAGAGGATGGTACCATTTATGGAGGACCGATGTATTATCTTTCAAAAGGACTTAAAGCAACAGGTAAAGCTGGATTAGGAAAAGTTCTTGCGGCATTATTTGCTATACTTTGTGTAGGTGCTTCTTTCGGTGGTGGTAATGCATTTCAATCTAACCAAGCTACTGTGCAGTTATCTTCTCTAATGGGATTAGAAGGCGGTAGTTCTGGATTTGTAATAGGTATAGTGTTAGCTATACTTGTAGGGATAGTAATTATTGGAGGTATTAAGAGGATTGCAAAAATTACTGAAAAGATTGTTCCATTTATGGCTGGGATTTATGTTCTGGCATCTTTAATAATAATTTTTGCTAACATCAGCTATATTGACGACGCATTTGGTTTAATTTTCAAAGGAGCGTTTACACCAATGGCTGGACTGGGTGGATTTGTAGGTGTTCTTATTGTTGGTTTTCAAAGAGCGGCTTTTTCAAATGAAGCAGGTGCTGGTTCAGCCGCAATTGCGCATTCTGCTGTAAAAACAAAATATCCGGCTTCAGAAGGTGTAGTGGCTCTGTTAGAGCCATTTATAGATACTGTAGTTATTTGTACTATGACCGCATTGGTTATCATCTTTTTTAATATAGATGGTGCTAATATGCAAAGCGTATTTCAATATGGAGCCGTAGAAGGAAGTAATGTTATGATTACTGCAACTGGTGAGCAAATAGGAGGTGTGGATCTTACATCAGAAGCTTTTGATTCGGTTATTCCAGGTTTCTCTTATGTCTTAACGATAGCTATCGTTTTATTCGCATTTTCAACTATGATATCTTGGTCCTATTACGGTTTGCAGTCTTGGAAGTATCTATTTGGTAGAGGTAAAGCAGCAGATTTAGTTTATAAAGTTTTATTCTTATTGTTTGTAATCATTGGTGCAGCTGCAACACTAGACGCAGTTATAAAATTCTCTGATGCCATGATTTTGGCCTTGGTGTTCCCTAACATGATTGGTTTACTATTGTTGTTTCCAAAAGTTAGACAAGAAATGGCGAGATACATGGGAGCGATTAATAAAAAAGCTGAAGCTTTGGAAGACGGACACGAAGATCTATCTAAGCATATGTAATTAAAGTTTAATATGAAGAAAATAAAATCCCATTTCCAGTTTTCTAACCAACAACGGAATGGGATTTTTTTATTGTTCATAATTATAATTGCAGTTCAATGTATCTATGCTTTTGTAGATTTTTCAAGTAATACGTCTCCAGTAGAAACTAATGAAATAGACTTGTTAAGGAAGGAGTTAGATTCACTTCGTTTAGTAGAGATAGAAAATAGCAAACCAAAGATTTACCCCTTCAATCCAAATTACATAACAGATTATAAAGGTTATACTTTAGGTATGACTATTGAGGAAATTGATAGGCTTCATCAATTTAGAGAAAGCAATCAATGGGTTAATTCTGCAAAACAGTTTCAAGAAGTTACAAAAGTATCAGATTCCTTATTTAATAAAATTTCACCTTACTTTAAGTTTCCAGATTGGGTTACTAATCCAAAAGCTAAGACAAATACTTTTAAGAATCCTTTTTCTAACAACGACAAACCAAAAACTTTTGACCAGAAAATAGATTTAAACAAAGCTACAGTCAGTCAGCTTCAGAAAGTTTATGGAGTTGGTGAAAAACTTTCTCAACGTATAGTAAAGTATAGGACTAAGTATGGTGGTTTTATTGCAGATGTTGAATTAATGGAGGTTTATGGTCTTATGCCAGAAGTAGTAGATAGAATTAAAAACGACTTTACAGTAAAGACTCCGAGAACAATTAAGACTTATAATCTCAATACAGCAACAAGAGATGAACTCGTGCTTATTAAATACATAGATTATGAAATTGCTAATAATATTATAGAAGAACGAACACTTCGAGAAGGATTTGAATCTTTTGAAGAATTAACAAAAATTGAAGATTTTCCTATTAAAAAATTAGAGATAATTAAATTATATTTGCGTTTATAAAGAAAAATATAATTTATGTCAAATATATACTTCACCGAAGAGCACAATTTATTCAGAGAGAGTTTAAGAGATTTTTTAGAAAAGGAAGTTGTGCCTCATATTGAAAAGTGGGAGGAAACAGGTACTATTGAACAATTCATTTGGAAAAAATTTGGTGATATGGGTTACTTTGGTTTAGCCTACCCAAAAAAATATGGTGGATTGGATTTAGACTTGTTCTACACTGTAATTCTATTAGAGGAGTTGCAACGAATCAATTCAGGTGGATTTGCTGCAGCAATTTGGGCTCATGCATACTTGGCAATGACGCACCTTAATAAAGAAGGTGATGATACTATAAAGTCTAAATATTTAGCAGGTAGTATTGCCGGAGATATGATAGGTTGTCTTTGTGTCACTGAGCCATTTGGAGGTAGTGATGTGGCAGGCATGAGAACTACTGCAATTAAGGAAGGTGATCATTACATTTTAAATGGATCTAAGACGTTTATTACCAACGGTGTTTATAGTGATTATATGGTGGTTGCAGCAAAGACTAATCCAGAACTTGGTAACAAGGGTATTAGTATGTTTGTTGTAGATAGTAGTGCAAAAGGTGTTTCGGCAACTAAATTAGATAAGTTAGGCTGGCGAGCATCTGATACAGGTGAAATTGCCTTTGATAATGTCAAGATTCCAGTCAATCAATTAATGGGTGAAGAAGGAAAAGGATTTGCTTATATAATGCAGCATTTTGCTTTAGAAAGACTCATTATGGGAATAAATGCTCATGCCAGAGCAGAGTATGCTTTAGAGTACACATTGCAATATATGTCTGAAAGGACAACTTTTGGAAAGTCCTTGGATAAATATCAGGCTTTACGTCATAGATATGTAGATATGCATGCAGATATGCAGTTATGTAAACACTACAATTACATGGTGGCAGATCGTTTAGATAAAGGTGAATATGTTGTAGAAGAAGCAACGATCTCTAAGTTAAAATCTACTAAAATGGCAGATGAGGTAGCTTATAACTGCCTTCAGTTCCTTGGAGGTTATGGTTATATGGAAGAGTATCCACTGGCAAGAATATTTAGAGACAGTCGTTTGGGACCTATTGGTGGAGGTACATCAGAAATTCTAAAAGAGATTCTTTCTAAAATTATTATAGACAAAAAATCATACAAGCCAGCTACTTAAAATTTAATATTATAATCATTCAAAATCCTGCTTTTAGCAGGATTTTTTTATTTGTAAATAATTTATACAAAGTAAAAAAGCTATATTTAAAATTCAAGAAGAAAGAAATGAGCTTAAAAGCATTTTCAGAATATTTAGCATTAGAGAAGAATTATTCTCAACATACCGTATTGGCATATATTAGAGATTTAGAAATGTTTCAAGAGTTTTTAAATGAAAACCATAACTCAGAAATAATTGAAAATGTTGATTATTCCGAAATCAGACAATGGATTGTTGAGTTGGTAAATGGTGGTTTGTCCAATAGAACTATTAACAGAAAAGTATCCTCACTTAATTCATACTATAAGTTTTTACAAAAATCTCAGCAGCTAGAAGCTAATCCATTAAGAAAGCATAAGGCTCTGAAAGTAGGTAAGAAGGTGCAATTGCCTTTTTCTAAAGAAGAGTTAAAACAAGTTTTAGAAGGCTCTATTGAAGTAGTAGATTTTGAAAGTGCAAGAAATAGGTTGATTATAGAGCTATTTTATGCTACAGGTATAAGAAGGATTGAGTTGGTGAACATAAAATTATCTGATTTAGATTTAAGTAAAAATCAAATAAAAGTACTAGGTAAAAGAAACAAGGAGCGTTATATGCCACTGCTTAGTTCTTTGGTAGAAACTTTAGACATCTATTTAAATTATAGAAATACTTTACCTAAAACTATAGATAAAGAGCATTTGTTTTTAACAAAAAAGGGTGTTAAGATTTACGAAATGCTTGTTTATAGAATAATAAATAAGTATTTTAGTGTAGCATCCTCAAAAGCTAAATGTAGTCCACATGTACTAAGGCACTCATTTGCAACACATTTATTAAATGAAGGAGCAGATTTAAATGCAGTAAAAGAACTTCTTGGGCATACCAGTTTGGCGGCGACACAGGTATATACTCACAATAGTATATCAGAATTAAAAAAAGTGTATGCTAAATCACACCCAAGAAATAAACGTTAAGAACTATACTTAACATTAAAATAGGTATTGAAACTGATATTTTTCGATACACATGTTTAACTTAAAAAGTAACGTATGAAAGTAAACACCCAATCCGTAAATTTCACAGCTGACAGAAAGTTGATTGATTTCATTCAGAAGAGAATGGATAAACTAGATTTATTTTACGACAAAATAATTCAGTCCGATGTTTATTTGAAAGTTGAAAATACTAGCGATAAAGAAAATAAAGTTTTTGAAGCAAAAGTAAGCGTTCCTGGTGATAGTTTTATTGTAAAAAAGCAATGCAAAACCTTCGAAGAAGGTGCAGATATCGCTATTGCATCATTAGAAAGGCAAATTAAAAAACGAAAGCAAAAATTAAGAGCTAGAATAAAAGCATAAAATTTTTTAGAAAATGTTTTGAATAAAAAAATAAAATACTACATTTGCAGTCCGTTAGAAATGGCGGGCTTTTTTATAGCAAGAAATTGTTGGTAAAAAGTATTCAAAAAGCCGATGTAGCTCAGCTGGCTAGAGCAGCTGATTTGTAATCAGCAGGTCGTGGGTTCGAGTCCCTCCATCGGCTCTAAAAACACTAAATTTAAAAGTGTTTTTAAATTGAAATTTTGAAATCAATTAGGGGAGATTCCAGAGCGGCCAAATGGGACGGACTGTAACTCCGTTGTCTTTCGACTTCGCAGGTTCGAATCCTGCTCTCCCCACTTATTTGAACCAATAAATTATTTGGTTCTTTTTGAAATATTGTAAAACATTAATTAAGGAAGCTTAATTATAAAAGCGGGAGTAGCTCAGTTGGTAGAGCGTCAGCCTTCCAAGCTGAATGTCGCCGGTTCGAACCCGGTCTCCCGCTCAAAAAAAAACCTGCGAAGGCAGGTGTCTCTTAGTTGAGATATTAAACACTTTACGCCGGTGTAGCTCAGGGGTAGAGCGTTTCCTTGGTAAGGAAGAGGTCACGAGTTCAAATCTCGTCATTGGCTCTTTTTTCTAAGAGAAACTTAGAATAGCAATTGAACACTAATATTAAATAAGATTAAATAAATTAAACATGGCAAAGGCAACTTTCGATCGTTCAAAACCACACTTAAATATAGGTACTATTGGACACGTAGATCACGGTAAAACAACTTTAACTGCTGCTATTACTAAAGTATTAGCTGATGCAGGTTTATCTGAAGCAAGAGCATTCGATCAAATCGATAATGCACCAGAAGAAAAAGAAAGAGGTATTACAATTAATACATCTCACGTAGAATATCAAACAGCTAATCGTCACTATGCTCACGTTGACTGTCCAGGTCACGCGGATTATGTAAAGAACATGGTAACTGGTGCTGCTCAAATGGATGGTGCTATTTTAGTTGTTGCTGCAACAGATGGTCCTATGCCACAAACTCGTGAGCATATCTTACTTGGTCGTCAGGTAGGTATTCCTCGTATCGTTGTATTCATGAATAAAGTGGATATGGTTGATGATGAAGAGTTATTAGAATTAGTAGAGATGGAAATCAGAGATTTATTATCTTTCTATGAGTACGATGGTGATAATGGTCCTGTAATCGCTGGTTCTGCATTAGGTGCATTAAACGGTGAACAAAAGTGGGTTGATACTGTAATGGAATTAATGGAAGCTTGTGATAACTGGATTGAAGAGCCAGTACGTGATATGGATAAGCCTTTCTTAATGCCAATCGAAGATGTATTCTCAATTACAGGTCGTGGTACTGTTGCAACTGGTCGTATAGAAACTGGTGTAGCTAACACAGGTGACCCTGTTGAAATCATCGGTATGGGTGCTGAGAAATTGACATCTACTATTACAGGTATCGAAATGTTCCGTCAAATCTTAGATAGAGGTGAAGCTGGTGATAACGCGGGTATCTTATTAAGAGGTATTGAGAAAACTCAAATCTCAAGAGGTATGGTAATTGTTAAGCCTGGTTCTGTAACTCCTCACCAAAAATTTAAAGCTGAGGTTTATATCCTTAAGAAAGAAGAAGGTGGACGTCACACTCCATTCCACAATAACTACCGTCCTCAGTTCTACGTACGTACAACTGACGTAACTGGAAACATTTCTCTTCCAGACGGAGTTGAGATGGTAATGCCTGGTGATAACTTAACTATTACTGTTGAGTTAATCCAACCAATTGCAATGAACGTAGGTTTACGTTTCGCTATCCGTGAAGGTGGTAGAACTGTTGGTGCTGGTCAGGTAACTGAAATTTTAGACTAAACAAAATAGTTAAAATAAATTAATTAAGGTGTCCTGATATTTCAGGATGCCTTGATTATTGTTTACGGGTTTAGCTCAGTTGGTAGAGCACTGGTCTCCAAAACCAGGTGTCGGGAGTTCGAGTCTCTCAACCCGTGCGAAATTAGATAACAGGTTAAAGTAACCTTTAAATAATAAACAAATGGCAGGATTAATAACATATATAAAAGAATCATTCGAAGAGTTAAAAAACAATGTGTCTTGGACACCTTGGCCAGAGGCTCAAAGATTGACTGTGATTGTAGCAGTATTTTCAATTATTTTTTCGTTAGCTATTTGGGGTGTGGATACTGTTTTTAGTAAAGCAGTAAAAGCTTATTTCGATTTATTAAACTAACAAAATACAACAAGGGAGATGTCAGATAAAAAGTGGTATGTTGTTAGAGCTGTAAGTGGTCAGGAAAACAAAATAAAGACCTACATAGAAAACGAAATTGCAAGATTAGGTTTAGAAGACTATGTAGACCAAGTTTTAGTTCCTACTGAAAAAGTAATTCAAATCCGTAACGGTAAGAAAATTAATAAGGAAAAAGTTTATTTTCCTGGATATATAATGATACAAGCTAACCTAAGTGGTGAGATTCCTCACATTATAAAATCAATTACTAATGTTATTGGTTTTTTAGGTGAAACAAAAGGAGGTGATCCTGTGCCATTAAGACAGTCTGAGGTAAACAGAATGTTAGGTAAAGTTGATGAATTGGCAATTGAGGCGGATGCTAATATTGCAATTCCATTTACAAAAGGTGAGACTGTAAAAGTTATAGATGGACCATTCAATGGTTTTGATGGTACTATCGAAAAAATATTTGAAGAAAAGCGTAAACTTGAAGTAATGGTAAAGATTTTCGGAAGAAAGACTCCATTAGAATTAAGTTACATGCAAGTTGAAAAGTTATAATAATTGTTACATTAAAGATAGCGTTAGTCTAAGCTTCCAACATAGATAAGCGCACTAAATTTTAAAAAATGGCAAAAGAACTAGACAAAGTAGTTAAGTTACAAGTTCGGGGAGGTGCTGCGAATCCATCGCCACCGGTTGGACCCGCTTTAGGTGCCGCTGGAGTTAACATCATGGAGTTCTGTAAGCAGTTTAATGCTAGAACTCAAGATAAACAAGGTAAGGTATTACCCGTAGTAATATCAGTTTACAAAGACAAATCTTTTGAGTTTGTAATCAAAACACCACCAGCTGCAGTACAATTATTAGAAGCGGCCAAAGTAAAGAAAGGATCTGGAGAACCTAACCGACGTAAAGTAGCAAAAGTAACTTGGGATCAAGTTAAAGCAATTGCAGAAGATAAAATGCAAGATTTAAATGCATTTGAAATCGGATCAGCTATGAAAATGGTAGCTGGTACTGCAAGATCGATGGGTATCACTGTTAAAGGAGGTGAAGCTCCAAACTAAATTTTTACAAATGGCAAGATTAACAAGAAAGCAAAAAGAAGCAAGAGCTAAAGTTGATAAAAATAAACTTTACTCTTTAGAAGAAGCTTCAGCTTTACTAAAAGAAATCACATACACTAAGTTTGATGCTTCAGTAGATTTAGCAGTAAGATTAGGTGTAGATCCACGTAAAGCCAATCAAATGGTTCGTGGTGTAGTTTCTTTACCACACGGTACAGGTAAAGATATGAAGGTTCTTGCATTAGTTACTCCAGATAAAGAAGCAGAAGCTAAAGAAGCTGGTGCTGATTATGTTGGATTAGATGAATACTTACAAAAAATTAAAGACGGTTGGACAGATGTTGACGTTATCGTTACTATGCCAAGCGTTATGGGTAAGTTAGGACCATTAGGTAGAGTATTAGGACCAAGAGGTCTTATGCCAAACCCTAAGACAGGAACAGTAACTATGGATATAGGAAAAGCAGTTAGCGAAGTAAAAGCTGGTAAAATTGACTTCAAAGTAGATAAAACAGGTATCGTACATGCTCCAATAGGAAAGGCGTCTTTTAGCGCTGACAAACTAGTTGGTAACGCAAACGAATTGTTAACTACTTTAATGAAATTAAAACCGACTGCAGCTAAAGGTACTTACATGAAGAGTATTTACATGTCTAGTACTATGAGTCCAAGTATCTCAATAGACACAAAAATAGGATAGTAGTTAAACTTAGAATATTATGACAAGAGAAGAAAAATCGGTAGTAATTGAAGAGTTGACTGCTCAATTAGCAGATAATACTAATATCTATTTAACAGATATCTCAGGATTAGATGCAGCAACAACTTCAAATTTAAGAAGAGCTTGTTTCAAATCTAACATTAAGTTAGCTGTTGTAAAGAATACGCTTTTAGAGAAAGCTATGGAAGCATCGGAAAAAGATTTCGGTGACCTACCAACAACTCTAAAAGGAAACACTTCTGTAATGTATTCTGAAACAGGAAATGCTCCTGCAAAGGTTATAAAGGAATTTCGTAAGAAGTCTGAAAAGCCTTTATTGAAAGGTGCTTTCATTGAAGAAGCAATTTACATTGGCGATGATTTATTAGACACATTAGTTGAAATTAAGTCTAGAGAAGAATTACTTGGTGAGATTGTTACATTGCTACAATCGCCTGCTAAGAATGTTATCTCAGCGCTTAAATCAAGTGGAGGTACAATCGCTGGTTTAGTTAAAACATTATCTGAAAGAGAAGGATAATTTATAACAAGTACACACTTAGAAATAAAAATAAAAACACACACATTAAAACAATAGAAAATGGCAGATTTAAAAGATTTCGCAGAACAATTAGTTAACTTAACAGTAAAAGAAGTTAACGAATTAGCAACAATATTAAAAGACGAGTACGGTATTGAGCCTGCTGCTGCAGCTGTAGCTGTTGCTGCTGGTGGAGCTGCTGCTGGTGGAGACGCTGCAGAAGAGCAAACTGAATTCGACGTTATTCTTAAGTCAGCAGGTGCTTCTAAATTAGCAGTTGTAAAGTTAGTTAAAGAATTAACTGGTTTAGGATTAAAAGATGCTAAAGGTTTAGTTGATGATGCACCAAGTACAATTAAAGAAGGTGTTTCTAAAGACGAAGCAGAAGGCTTAAAATCTTCTTTAGAAGAAGCTGGAGCTGAGGTTGAGCTTAAGTAAGCTCAGCTTAACCTACAACATATGGTTTAGGTCTGGAGAGTCCCTCCAAGACCTAAACCCTTTTGTGTATATAAACGTTATATACATTTTTTAGTTTTTATTTAATAAAATCTCGTTCATCAATGTTAGCAAAAAAGGCTGAAAGAATTAATTTCTCTTCTATTGTAAATAGAACAGATTACCCAGACTTTTTGGATATTCAAATTAAATCCTTCCAGGATTTTTTCCAATTAGAAACAAAGTCAGAAGCAAGAGAAAATGAAGGGTTATACAATACCTTCATGGAAAACTTCCCTATTACAGATACTCGTAATCAATTTGTATTAGAATTTTTAGATTACTTTATCGATCCTCCGCGCTACACCATAGAAGAGTGTATAGAAAGAGGATTAACATACAGTGTTCCTTTAAAAGCTAGATTAAAGCTATACTGTACAGATCCTGAACACGAAGATTTCGAAACAATCGTTCAAGATGTTTATTTAGGTACAATTCCTTACATGACGCCTAGTGGTACTTTTTGTATCAATGGAGCAGAGCGTGTAGTTGTATCTCAGTTGCACCGTTCACCAGGTGTATTCTTTAGCCAGTCATTCCATGCTAATGGTACTAAGTTATATTCTGCAAGAGTAATTCCTTTTAAAGGGTCTTGGATTGAATTTGCTACAGATATCAATAGTGTGATGTACGCTTACATTGATAGAAAGAAAAAATTACCAGTTACTACGCTTTTCCGTGCTATCGGTTTTGAGCGTGATAAGGATATTTTAGAAATCTTTGATCTTGCAGAAGAAGTAAAAGTTTCTAAATCTGGATTAAAGAAAGTAATCGGTCGTAAACTAGCAGCACGTGTACTTAATACATGGCACGAAGATTTCGTAGATGAGGATACTGGTGAAGTAGTATCTATCGAACGTAACGAAATTGTATTGGACCGTGATACAATCATTGATAAAGATAATATCGAAGAAATCCTTGAAGCTGGTGTAAAAACAATTCTTTTACACAAAGAAAGTGCTCAACAAGGAGATTACGCAATTATTCACAATACATTACAAAAAGATCCAACAAACTCTGAAAAAGAAGCTGTTGAACATATCTACCGTCAATTACGTAATGCAGAGCCGCCAGATGAGGAAACTGCACGTGGTATCATTGACAAATTATTCTTCTCAGACCAACGTTACTCTTTAGGTGAAGTAGGTCGTTACAGAATGAACAAGAAATTAGGTTTAGATATCGGAATGGATAAGCAAGTTCTTACCAAAGAAGATATCATAACTATCATAAAATATTTAATTGAGCTTATTAACTCTAAAGCAGAGATTGATGATATCGATCACTTATCTAACCGTCGTGTACGTACAGTAGGTGAGCAGTTATCTTCTCAGTTTGGTGTTGGTTTAGCTCGTATGGCACGAACTATTCGTGAGCGTATGAACGTTCGTGATAACGAGGTATTTACTCCAATAGACTTAATTAACGCTAAGACATTATCGTCTGTAATTAATTCTTTCTTTGGTACAAACCAGTTATCTCAGTTTATGGATCAAACCAATCCGTTAGCAGAGATTACCCACAAACGTCGTTTATCTGCATTAGGACCAGGTGGTCTTTCAAGAGAAAGAGCTGGTTTTGAGGTGCGTGACGTTCACTATACGCATTACGGACGTTTATGTCCTATTGAAACACCTGAAGGTCCAAATATTGGTTTGATTTCTTCTTTAGGTGTATATGCTAAGGTAAATTCAATGGGATTCATTGAAACACCTTACAGAAAAGTAGAAAATGGTGTTGTTGATATTAAGAATGCTCCGACATATTTAAGTGCTGAGGAAGAGGAAGAAATGATGATTGCTCAGGCAACTGTTGATGTTGATGAGAGTGGTAAAATTCAACACGATAAAGTAATTGCACGTCAAGAAGGTGATTTCCCTGTTATTGAGCCAACAAGTGTTAACTATACTGACGTTGCACCAAACCAAATTGCATCTATTTCGGCATCATTAATTCCATTCTTAGAGCATGATGATGCAAACCGTGCCTTAATGGGATCTAACATGATGCGTCAGGCAGTACCATTATTACGTCCTGAAGCACCAATTGTTGGTACAGGATTAGAGCGTCAAGTAGCATCAGATTCTAGAGTATTAATAAATGCTGAAGGGGAAGGTGTTGTTGAGTATGTAGATGCTCAAAAAATAGTAATTAAGTACGAGCGTACAGAAGAAGAAGCAATGGTAAGCTTTGATAGCGATATTAAAGAATATCCATTAGTAAAATTCAGAAAAACAAACCAAGGTACATCTATTAACTTAAAACCAATAGTTAGAAAAGGAGATAAAGTTTCTAAAGGTCAGGTTTTATGTGAAGGTTATGCAACTCAAAATGGTGAATTAGCACTTGGTAGAAATATGAAAGTAGCCTTTATGCCTTGGAAAGGGTATAACTTTGAGGATGCGATTGTAATTTCAGAAAAGGTTGTTCGTGATGACATCTTTACATCTATTCATATCGATGAGTACTCTCTAGAAGTGAGAGATACAAAATTAGGTAACGAAGAATTAACTAATGATATACCAAACGTTTCTGAAGAGGCTACTAAAGACTTAGATGAAAACGGTATGATTCGTGTAGGTGCTGAGATTAAGCCTGGTGACATCTTAATTGGTAAGATTACACCAAAAGGAGAATCTGATCCAACGCCAGAAGAAAAATTACTTCGTGCGATTTTCGGTGATAAAGCAGGTGATGTAAAAGATGCCTCTTTAAAAGCATCTCCATCATTAAATGGTGTTGTAATCGACAAGAAATTATTTGCTAGAGCCGTAAAAGATAAGCGTAAGAGAGCTCAAGATAAAGAAGATATCGAGAAGTTAGAAGATGCTTATGATAACCGTTTTGATGACTTAAAAGCAATTTTAGTTGAAAAACTATTTAATATCGTTAACGGTAAAACTGCACAAGGAATCTATAATGATTTAGGTGAAGAAATTATACCAAAAGGTAAAAAGTACACCTTAAAAATGTTAAATGCAGTTGATGATTACACGCATTTAACATCTGGTAAATGGACAACAGATGATCATACAAACGAGCTTGTTGCAGATTTAATCCACAACTATAAGATTAAAGAAAATGATCTTCAAGGATCATTAAGACGTGAGAAGTTTACAATCTCTGTTGGTGATGAGTTACCAGCAGGTATCATTAAGCTTGCTAAAGTTTACATCGCTAAGAAACGTAAACTAAAAGTAGGTGATAAGATGGCAGGTCGTCACGGTAACAAAGGTATTGTTGCTCGTATTGTTCGTCAAGAAGATATGCCATTCTTAGAAGACGGAACACCTGTAGATATCGTACTAAATCCACTTGGTGTACCTTCTCGTATGAATATTGGTCAGATTTATGAAACCGTATTAGGTTGGGCAGGTCAGAAGTTAAACAGAACTTATGCAACTCCAATTTTTGATGGTGCAACATTAGATCAGATTAATGGCTTTACAGATGAAGCTGGTGTGCCAAGATTTGGTCATACTTATTTATATGATGGTGGTACAGGAGATCGTTTTGACCAACCTGCAACAGTAGGTGTAATCTATATGATTAAGCTTGGTCACATGATTGACGACAAGATGCACGCACGTTCTATAGGTCCTTACTCATTAATTACGCAACAGCCATTAGGAGGTAAAGCACAGTTTGGTGGTCAGCGTTTTGGTGAGATGGAGGTATGGGCACTTGAAGCTTATGGTGCATCAAGTACTTTACGTGAGATCTTAACTGTAAAATCAGATGACGTAATTGGTAGAGCAAAAACTTACGAAGCTATTGTTAAGGGTGAGCCAATGCCAGAACCAGGACTACCTGAATCATTCAATGTATTAATGCATGAATTGAAAGGTTTAGGATTAGATATTAGATTAGAAGAATAAATTTATAGTATGCAGTCGCAGTGTTCAGTTAGCAGTAACTGAATACTGAGGCTGAGACTGAATACTAAATAAAAACATGGCAAGAAAACAAGATAAGAATACAGTACAGAAATTTAATAAAATTTCTATTGGTTTAGCATCTCCAGAATCTGTTTTAGCAGCTTCTCGCGGTGAAGTATTAAAGCCAGAGACTATCAATTATCGAACTCACAAACCTGAACGTGATGGTTTGTTCTGTGAGCGTATTTTTGGTCCTGTAAAGGATTTTGAGTGTGCTTGTGGTAAATATAAAAGAATACGTTACAAGGGTATTGTTTGTGACCGTTGTGGTGTAGAAGTAACAGAAAAGAAAGTACGTAGAGACAGAGTAGGGCATATTAACTTAGTTGTTCCTGTGGCTCATATCTGGTACTTCCGTTCTTTACCAAACAAAATAGGTTACCTTCTTGGATTACCATCTAAGAAGTTAGATATGATCATTTATTACGAGCGTTATGTGGTTATTCAACCAGGTAATGCAATGAATGCTGAAGGTGAGCCAGTACAAAAAATGGATTTCTTGACAGAAGAAGAATATCTTAATATTTTAGAATCTCTTCCGCAAGAAAACCAATACTTAGAAGACACAGATCCTAACAAGTTTATCGCTAAAATGGGTGCTGAGTGTCTTATCGATTTATTAGCTAGAATTGACTTAGATCAGTTGTCTTATGAGTTAAGACACAAAGCTAATAACGAAACATCTAAGCAACGTAAAACAGAAGCTTTAAAGCGTCTTCAAGTTGTTGAAGCCTTTAGAGAGTCTAACGAAAATAGAGAGAACAGACCAGAGTGGATGATCATGAAGGCTGTTCCTGTAATTCCACCAGAATTAAGACCATTAGTGCCATTAGATGGTGGACGTTTTGCAACTTCAGATTTAAATGATCTTTACCGTCGTGTAATTATCCGTAACAACCGTCTTAAGAGATTGGTTGAGATAAAAGCACCAGAAGTGATTTTACGTAATGAGAAGCGTATGTTACAAGAATCTGTGGATTCATTATTTGATAACACACGTAAATCATCTGCTGTAAAAACAGATTCTAACAGACCATTAAAATCTTTATCAGATTCATTAAAAGGTAAGCAAGGACGTTTCCGTCAAAACTTACTTGGTAAGCGTGTTGATTACTCTGCACGTTCTGTAATTGTTGTAGGACCAGAATTAAAATTATTCGAGTGTGGATTGCCAAAAAATATGGCAGCAGAGCTTTACAAGCCTTTTATTATTAGAAAATTAATTGAAAGAGGTATTGTAAAAACTGTAAAATCTGCAAAGAAAATTATAGATAGAAAAGAGCCTGTTGTTTGGGATATCTTAGAGAATGTTCTTAAAGGACATCCAGTATTACTAAACCGAGCTCCTACGCTTCACAGACTTGGTATTCAGGCCTTCCAGCCAAAACTTATCGAAGGTAAAGCGATTCAGTTACACCCATTAGTGTGTACGGCATTTAACGCGGATTTCGATGGTGACCAGATGGCGGTGCATTTACCATTAGGACCTGAAGCAATCTTAGAAGCACAATTATTAATGTTGGCTTCTCACAATATATTAAACCCTGCAAATGGTTCGCCTGTAACAGTACCTTCTCAGGATATGGTACTTGGTCTTTATTATATGACTAAGTTACGTAAGACTGATAAAGATTTTACTGTAAAAGGTGAAGGACTAACATTCTACTCTCCAGAAGAAGTAACTATTGCTTACAACGAGAAGAAAGTAGATCTTAACGCAGGTATTAAAGTAAGAACAAAAGATTTTAACGAAGAAGGCGAGTTAACTAACCAAATTATTGAGACCACTGTAGGTCGTGTACTTTTCAATGAAAAAGTGCCTGAAGCAGCAGGTTATATTAATGAGGTATTAACTAAGAAATCTTTAAGAGATATTATTGGTAATATCCTTAAAGTTACTTCTGTACCAGAAACGGCTGAGTTCTTAGATGAAATTAAGACTTTAGGTTATAAGTTTGCCTTCCAAGGTGGATTATCATTTAGTTTAGGTGATATTATCATACCTGCAGAAAAGCATGCTATGATTGACGCTGCCAACAAGCAGGTGGATGGTATTATGGGTAACTATAACATGGGGCTTATTACTAATAACGAACGATATAATCAGGTAATTGATATCTGGACATCGACAAATGCTGAATTAACAGAATTGTCTATGAAACGTATCCGTGAAGATCAACAAGGATTTAACTCTGTATTTATGATGTTAGATTCTGGAGCTCGTGGATCTAAAGAACAGATCCGTCAGTTAACAGGTATGCGTGGATTAATGGCAAAGCCTAAAAAGTCTACTTCAGGCGGAGGTTCAATTATTGAAAATCCAATTCTTTCAAACTTTAAAGAAGGACTTTCAATTTTAGAATACTTTATCTCTACTCACGGTGCTCGTAAAGGTCTTGCAGATACGGCTCTTAAAACTGCCGATGCAGGTTACTTAACACGTCGTTTGGTAGATGTTTCACAAGATGTTATTGTTTACGAAGAAGATTGTGGTACATTAAGAGGTATCGAAGTTTCTGCACTTAAGAAGAATGAAGAAGTTGTAGAAAAATTAGAAGCGAGAATTGTTGGTAGAACATCATTAAACGATGTTTACGATCCATTAACTGAAGAATTAATTGTTGAAGCAGGCGGACATATTGATGATGCAATTGCTAAACAAATTGGTGATTCAGCAATCGAATCTATAGAAGTACGTTCTCCATTATCTTGTGAGGCTAAAAAAGGTATTTGTGTTAAATGTTACGGTCGCAACCTTGCTACAGGTAAAATGGTACAACGAGGTGAAGCTGTTGGTGTAGTTGCCGCTCAGTCAATTGGTGAGCCTGGTACTCAGCTTACATTACGTACATTCCACGTAGGTGGTATTGCTGGTAACATTTCAGAAGAAAATAAATTAACAGTTAAGTTTGACGGTGTTGCTGAAATAGAAGATCTTAAAACTGTAAAATCAAAAGATAACGAAGGAAACGAAGTTGATGTTGTTATCTCTAGAACTTCAGAATTAAAATTAACTGATGCTAAAACAGGTATTGTTTTAAGTACAAATAATATTCCTTACGGTTCTCATATCTTCGTTAAGCCTGGCGATAAGGTGAAGAAAGGTGATGTAATCTGTCAGTGGGATCCATATAATGGTGTAATTATTTCAGAATTTGCTGGTAAAGTGAAGTATGAAAACATTGAGCAAGGTGTAACTTACCAAGTAGAAATTGATGAACAAACAGGTTTCCAAGAGAAAGTAATTTCAGAATCTAGAAATAAGAAGTTAATTCCAACTTTATTAATTGAAGATTCTAAAGGTGAAACTATCCGTTCTTACAACTTACCTGTTGGTGCACACATCATGATTGACGATGGAGATAAGATTGAAATAGGTAAGATTTTAGTTAAAATACCACGTAAATCTGCTAAGGCTGGTGATATTACAGGTGGTCTTCCTCGTGTAACTGAGTTATTTGAGGCACGTAATCCATCTAACCCAGCAGTTGTAAGTGAGATTGATGGTGTTGTTTCATTTGGTAAAATTAAGCGTGGAAACCGTGAAATTATTATCGAGTCTAAATTAGGTGAGATTAAGAAGTACTTAGTGAAGTTATCAAGTCAAATTCTTGTTCAAGAAAATGACTTTGTTAAAGCAGGTATGCCATTATCTGATGGTTCTGTAACGCCAAACGATATTCTTAACATTAAAGGCCCAGCAGCTGTACAACAATACTTAGTGAACGAAGTACAAGAAGTATATCGTTTACAAGGTGTAAAAATTAACGATAAACACTTCGAGGTTGTTGTAAGACAGATGATGCGTAAAGTTAGAATTATTGATTCTGGTGATACCATTTTCTTAGAAAATCAGTTAGTTCATAAATCAGATTTCATAGAAGAAAATGATAAGATTTTCGGAATGAAAGTCGTTGAAGATGCTGGTGATTCTGAGAATTTAAAATCAGGTCAAATAGTAACTGTACGTCAGTTAAGAGATGAAAATTCAATCTTGCGTAGAGAAGATAAAAATCTTGTAACTGCCAGAGATGCTCAACCAGCGACTGCTACACCTATTTTACAAGGTATAACAAGAGCTTCATTACAGACTAAGTCATTTATTTCTGCAGCATCGTTCCAGGAAACTACTAAGGTTCTTAACGAAGCCGCTGTAAATGGTAAGGTTGATACTTTAGAAGGACTTAAAGAAAATGTAATTGTAGGACACAGAATACCTGCTGGTACAGGTGTTAGAGATTACGATAACATTATTGTAGGTTCTAAAGAAGAATTTGACCAAATGATGAAAGCTAAAGAAGAAATGAACTTTAACTAGAAGTTTGTTTGTCCTACGAAGGTAGGACTCTAAATAAATAAAAGCCTTCATTCTTTAAAAGTTTGAAGGCTTTTTAATTTTAAATTAAATACATATGTCAGAAGAAAAAAAGAATCCAAAAAAAGGACAAATAAATATAGAGTTAGACGAAAAGGTTGCTGAGGGTACATATTCTAACTTAGCAATAATTAATCATTCTGTTTCAGAGTTTGTAGTTGATTTTGTGAGTATTATGCCTGGTACACCTAAGAGTAAGGTAAAGTCTAGAATAATTTTAACACCACAGCACGCTAAGCGTTTACTTAAAGCTTTAGGAGATAATGTAGCGCGATTTGAAAAAGCTCATGGTGAAATCAAAGATTACGAGCAACCACCAATTCCACTAAATTTTGGACCAACAGGTCAGGCTTAAATTGAGAGTTTGAGGTTGCTCGACATTTATTAGGGGAGCAACTACCAATTCCACTAAATTTCGGACCAACAGGTCAGGTATAATGGTTTATTGAATACCTCTATTTAAGGAGTGTTTTGTATTTATAAAAACAATTGTAATTCAGTTTATTTTATTGCTTCAAGTGTCTTTTAAAAGAATTTATATCAGATAGTATTGAATTTTATTTTAAATGTCTTAAATCGCTTTAAATTAGTTTTTAGCTGTTTTAGACAAGAAAATCTAATGAAAATAAAAAATCCTTGCATTAAAACACTGCAAGGATTTTTTATTACTTATAAAGTAAGTCTTAAGCTACATCTTTTTGATTAAGATGATACTTTAACGCACCAGATGGGCATTTCTTAATCTGGTTTACAATCACATCTGTTTTTGCAGCATCTAAATCAATCCATGGAATCACAGAATTTCTAAACACTTCAGAAAGTTGTCTAGCACAAATACCAGCGTTTACACAACAACTTGGTTCATAGGTTACAGTAATTTCCTTGTTACTGAAAATGTTTGCATTTACATCCATAATAAGTAGATTAGTTTGGGGTTAATCTTATTACAAGATAAAATTATTACTATCCAATAGTAATCAAAACATCGTTTAAACGCAAAAAATATCGACAAAAAACATTATAATTTAACTAAAATGAAAAACTTTCTTACATTTTATTCAAACTCAGATGTCATATGAAAAGTAATACTCGGATATTTTTGTTGTGTCATTTGTAGGGTGAACATCGAATCGGCTAAAAAGACCAATTGATTTTGCTTATCTCTAGCTAAATAACGTTGTTTCACTCTTAAGAAGTCCTTAAACTCATCGCTCTTTTCATTGTCTGTATGTACCCAGCACGCCTTATGTACATTAAGGTTTTCATAAGTGCATTTAGCACCATATTCGTGTTCTAACCTATATTGAATAACTTCATATTGAAGCGCTCCAACAGTACCAATGACTTTACGACCATTGTAATCTAATGTAAACAACTGCGCAACACCCTCATCCATTAACTGATCAATACCCTTATAAAGTTGCTTAGCCTTCATTGGGTCAGCATTATTAATGTATCTAAAATGTTCTGGTGAAAAACTTGGAATACCTTTGTAATTAAGCACTTCACCTTCTGTTAATGTGTCTCCAATTTTAAAGTTTCCAGAGTCTTGCAACCCAACAATATCACCAGGATAAGATATATCCACAATTTCCTTCTTTTCAGCAAAAAAGGCGTTTGGACTAGAAAATTTAAGTTTCTTGTTATGTCTTACATGTAAATATGGAGTATTACGTTTAAATTCCCCAGAAACGATTTTTACAAATGCTAACCTATTTCTATGGTTTGGATCCATATTGGCATGAATTTTAAACACAAAACCAGAGAATTGTTTTTCGTCAGGTTGTACAAGGCGTTCTTCACTTTGCTTAGGTCTTGGTTTTGGTGCAATTTCCACAAAACAATCTAGCAATTCGCGTACACCAAAATTATTTAAGGCAGAACCAAAAAATACAGGTTGTAAGTTCCCTTTTAAATAAGCATCCTTATCAAATTCAGGATAAATGCCTTCTACTAATTCTATCTCGTCTCTTAGAGTTTGTGCTGCTTTATTACCAACAAGTTCATCTAATTCTTCAGAATTTAAATCAGAAATTTCAACAGTATCGTTTATATGCTGTTTGCTGTCATCTTTAAAAAGATTAACATTCTTTTCCCAGATGTTGTAGATGCCTTTAAAATCGTAACCCATACCAATAGGGAAACTTAAAGGAGTAACTTTTAGACCAAGTTTTTGTTCAACTTCATCTAACAAATCGAAAGCATCTTTTCCCTCGCGATCTAGTTTATTAATAAAAACAATCATCGGAATGTTGCGCATTCTACAAACTTCAACCAATTTTTCGGTTTGTTCCTCAACACCTTTGGCAACATCAATAACCACTATAACACTATCTACAGCTGTTAAAGTTCTAAAGGTATCTTCAGCAAAGTCTTTATGGCCTGGTGTGTCTAAAATGTTGATTTTAATGCCGTTATATTCAAAAGCTAACACCGATGTAGCAACAGAGATACCACGTTGACGTTCTATTTCCATAAAGTCACTCGTAGCCCCTTTCTTTATTTTATTACTTTTTACAGCCCCAGCTTCTTGTATAGCACCACCAAAAAGGAGCAGTTTTTCTGTTAAAGTAGTTTTACCTGCATCTGGATGTGATATAATTCCAAATGTTCTTCGCCTATTTATTTCTTCCTTAAAACTCATATATTGATTAAAGGTGCAAAAATAGTAATTACTTCATATTTTGAAGCTAAAAATTTACCATTCATCGAATAGTGCTTTCCACTCAACTTAAAATAATGGTCGTTCAGCTAAAAGAGAAATAGAAGTTTAACTATTTGGTAATTTTGTAATTATATTTCGAAAGAAAATCAAATGTTTCTTTAGAATGTTTTTCACATTCACAGAAATTTGGATTTAAGTACTTGCTAAATAAAATTTGAGGTTGATTAATAGCGAATCTCTTCTCTTAATTATTTAGAATTTTTATAGATGATAGTAGACATTTTAGAATGTTATTAAATAATATATTAAATTAAAGGGGTTTATTTAAATAGAAAAACCCTACAAAATAATTTGTTATTTACATTTTGTCGAATATATTTGCTTTTAATCGATAAAATTGAATTGTAATTGCATCAAATAAAATTGAATTATACTAAAACTATATAATAATATGAAAATCTCTACCCGATTCTCATTTGGCAAAAATTTATTAAACAAGTTTTTACTTGTGTCTGTTTTTGCTCTTTTCATGTTTGATACTGAGATTAATGCTCAGGTAAATTCTAATACATCTAGTCAGATTCCAACAATAAATTATGAACGTAATTTTCATAATTTTTGTGATGGTGAATATGACCAAGCTAGAATACGAAAAAGTCTCAAAAGCTTTTATGGAGGATTTCAAACATCATCTGGTCAATTAGCTTACAGAGCAGTCACTACAGTAGACCTTAATGGGGCAGGAGCAGGTACTGATGCAAATATATATACAGGGCCAACACCTGGGTTGGTAGGAGCAACTGTAGAGCCAGGTGCATTTGTGTCAACAAGTACTGGAACATTTACGCAGGCAGAGATAAATTTTACTGGTGCAGTTGATGGCACTAGAGAATGGGTAGCATTATTTGATCAACCTGCAGGTACTTTTAATACGCTTTATGATTTAGGAAGCACAGGTGTCACGGCAACTGTAGTTGCTGGTGGAACTACATTTACCGTTACACATCCAACAAACACACAATTTATAATTACTGAAGTTGGTAGTAATCCAATTCCAGTAGCAGATTTCAATACTTTTTTAACAGGTTTTCTTTACGGTCATCAAGATACACCTTTAACAGAGGGAGTTAGAGTGATGACAGTCACTATAACAGATCCAGATAATTCACTTAGTGCTCAGTCTAATATTAATGTAGGTTATGAGCCGCTAGCAGTTGATGATACTGATGCTATTGCAGCAGATGCAGTAGTACCAGTTACAGGAAATTTATTGTCTAATGATACTGACGCCTCATCTGGTCCAGGAAATGTTCTATCCATTTTTGAAGTAAATGGTTATACTGCAGCAGTAAATAATCCATTCTCCTCTACATACGGGGAAATCACTGTTTTAAGTGACGGAAGCTATTCATATCAGGTTGATGTTAATAATATAGCTGTAATAGGGATAAGAAATGGTGAAATTTTAGAGGATGTTATTTCTTACGCTGTTACCGATGATTTAGGTTTTATCGATTACGGCTACATCACTATAACAATTAATGGAGTTACAGAACCTCCTGTAGCTACTGATAATAACAACTCAGTAACCGTAGGGTCAATGCCTTCAGCAAATGGTAATGTTATAACAGATGATGATGGGAATGGTCCAGATAATACAGATAGACCTTTTGCCAATTTTATATGGGAAAACGAATTTACAACAACTGGTCCTTTTGCGAATATATCTACACCTGTTGATGGTCAAAGTAGAACAGATGCAACTACTGGTATCACCATTACATTTACTTCAACAGATCCAGATAATATTGGTGTAGCGGATCAAAACCAAGTAGTGTATCAAACAGCAACAAATGGTGGTCATACAGGATATTTTGGTTATGTTATTGATGGTGCAACAAACCCAGTGGCATCAACAACAACAATTATAGATTTTGATAATCCTGTGGTAAGTCTATCCTTTACTGCCTCAGATATAGACTATTCTCAGAACAATACATGGCAAGATCAAATAACTGTTACAGCAACTTTAGGTGGTGTTCCAGTAACTTATAATGCTCAAGTCTCAGGTTCTGTTATTCAGACAAGTAATACATTTCACGGTACAGGCTCTGTACCTGCAGACGATGCACATGGTAATATTAATTTCTTCTTTCCTAGTGCTGTAGATCAGGTTGTTTTAGAATATAATTATGGTCCAGATGTTACTGTACCAGATCAAGGTACACAAATAGCGGCAATAACCGATTTATTGTGGCAAGCTACAGATGTGCCTCGCGTTTCAGAGGTTTTTGGTGTCGATACAAATGTTGGTACCACTATAGCAACAACGTATGGCTTTATTACTATTAACTCAGATGGTTCTTATACGTATGATGTAGATCCTTTTAATTCTACAGTAGCTAATCTGCCTGTAGGTTCAACACTAGTAGACACTATTCCTTATACGTTAATAGATTCTATTGATAATTCAGGAAGCACATCAACAGCAGATTTAATAATTACCATTAACGGAAGCTTTGTTGATCCCTGTGATGCTTTGGCTTCAGGAAATACAGATACAGATGGTGATGGTATTAGCGATGCCTGTGATGAGGATGATGATAATGATGGAATTCTAGATGTTTTCGAACAAAATTGTACACCGATAACTTTGGGTAACTCAACAGTTGGATCAGGTGATTTTGCATCAGAAATTTTCTGGCTAAGTTGGACAGGTACCGATTTAGCCGATGGTATAGATAATGGTGATACAGCTATACTTACTTTACCAGATGGTGGAACTATTACTGCGGTAATTAGTAATGTTGAAGATTTAAACATTACCGAGTCTGCTACTTATGGTGCAGATAATGGTAATGGTCCGTCAGATTATTTTTTAAGTGATTTTAATACTTTTGGTGGTGCTAGGTTACAAACTGACTACAACTTAGCAGGTGCTTCAATATTTGCTAATTTTGGAGGTCCTGGTGATAATAACGACATAAGATTTGATATTGCTTTTACAGCTGTTTCTGCAGATGGATTTACGTATAGTCCTGACATTATTTTTGCTGATACCGAAGAGACCAACAATATTGCTTTTCCTGATGAAGAATTTCAACGTATCCTGACGGATGGAGAAAATTGGGAGCTCATAGAAAGTGTTTTTGGTACAGGTTATAATATATCAGGTGTTAATACAAATATAGTAGAGTATAATAATACAGGCGCAGGTGTACCAATCTTAAGAAGTAACAACACATCAAATTTGACGGTAACAATTAATGTAGCAGGACAAGTAGGTCAAGGAGGACAAGGATTTGCTTTTGGTGTTTACTTAGAATGTGTATCAATTGACACTGATAATGATGGAATTCCAGACCAATTAGATTTAGACTCAGATAACGATGGTATTTACGATGTAGATGAAGCAGGTAATGGCGCTTTAGATACAAATGGAGATGGTGTTATAGATAGTAGTGATGCTGGTTTTAATGATGGAGATGGTAACGGTGCAGATGATACAGCAGAAGCTACAACACCTATAGATACAGGTAGTGATGGAAGTTACGATTTCCAAAACACAGATAGTGATGGAGATGGATGTCCAGATGCTAATGAAGCTTATGGTACTAATACAGCAGCAGGAAGTGATGATGGTCAATTTGGTGAACCAGATCCAGCATCAGTAGACGGAGACGGTCTTGTTACAGAAGCAGGAGTAGATTATTCTTTAGGAACAAATTCTGCGGTTACAGATAATTCAACTATTGCAGGTTGTTTTACAATTATAGCTAATGATGATGATTTTTCAGCGACTCCTATAAATAGCTTAATACCTGGTTCAACAACACCAAGTGTATTTGCAGATAATGGAAGCGGTACAGATTTAGCTAATGGTGTTGCTGCTACAAATAGTAATATCTCAAATAATATTAGCATAAGTAATGATGGTGGTATGACAGGTGTTAATATTAATAATAACGGTACTATAGTTGTACCGCCTAATACACCTGATGGAACTTATTTTGTTGAATATACAATATGTTTACAAGCAGACAATACCGTATGTGATTCTGCAATAGCAACCATTGTCGTTCAATATATAGATCCATGTGATGCCGTAGCTTCGGGTAACTTAGATACCGATGGTGATGGAGTTAGTGATTATTGTGATCAAGATGATGATAATGATGGTATTTTAGATAGTAATGATATTGATTGTGCTTCAGGACCATTAGCCTTAGGTCAGACTTTTTCTGATAATACTGGGTCAAATTTTAATCCAGAATATGTTCCTAACATTTATGCTTATGGAGGTGCAAGTGTCACTTTTGGCTATGAGCTATATGGTGGATCTGCATGGAATCTTAGTGGTGTTACAAGCCAAAATAATCCTGCTATATTACCAGATGGAGAATATATAAATACAATTGCAGATGGTACAACCTATCCAGGAAACGATGTCGTTCGATATTATTTCACATTCACACAACCGGTTTATAATGTTAATTTTAAACTAGGCGGTCTTGATGATTTTGATAGAGCTGATTTTTTTGCAACTAATGGTACTGAAAATGTACCGGTTAATCTCTCTGATATTAATGTAGGAGCAAACCTTACAATTAATGGTCAAAGCGCAGTTACAGGTGCATCAGCAAATGCAAATGCTCCAGCTAATAGCATAGCTATACAAGTCGATGGACCAGTAACAGAAATCGTAATTACTGTTGGTAAGCAAGATGGAGATGAAGCAGATAATGTAGAATT
Source organism: Winogradskyella poriferorum (assembly GCF_036553625.1). NCBI lineage: Bacteria > Pseudomonadati > Bacteroidota > Flavobacteriia > Flavobacteriales > Flavobacteriaceae > Winogradskyella > Winogradskyella poriferorum. The sequence goes on along the minus strand of NZ_JAZHOU010000005.1, from coordinate 2,040 downwards.
ACAGTTCTATGAAATGCAATATTGTGTGGCTGTAGATACAGATGGAGATGGTGTTAATGATATTGTAGATTTAGATTCAGATAATGATGGTATATATGATGTAGATGAAGTAGGTGGAGTAGATGCAAATAATGATGGTATGGCTGATGGCGCTGTAGATCCTTTAACAGGTATACCTTCAACTGCAGGAACAGGAATTACACCAATAGATACCTTAAATGATGGTAGTTTCGATTATCAAAACACAGACAGTGATGGTGATGGATGTCCAGATGCAAATGAAGCATATGGTAATGTCACAGCAGCAGGTTCGGATAACGGACAATTTGGTGAGCCAGATCCAGCAAATGTAGATGCAGATGGTTTAGTAGTAGAAGGTGAAATCAATTACAGTATTGGTACAAATACTGCTGTTACCAATCCATTACTTTCACCTGCATGTAACCCATGTGATGCTACTATTTCAGGAAACGATGACAACGATGGTGATAACGTTTCAGATATCTGTGACGCAGATGATGATAACGATGGAATTTTAGATATATATGAACTAGATTGTTCTTCAGGTCCAGTAGCTTTGGGACAAACTTTTGCAGATGCAACAGGTTCTAATTTTAATCCAGAGTATATCCCAAATTTATTCCCATATAATGGAGCAAGTGTAACTTTTGGATATGAATTAAGAGGTGGTGTTGCATGGAATGGAGGAGTATCTAGCCAGAATAATGGTGCTATTGCTCCTGATGGAGAATACATTAATACAATACCAGATGGTACAGATTTTCCAAATGGTGAAGTTGTAAATTATTACTTTACATTTACTCAACCTGTTTACAATGTAAACTTCAAAGTAGGTGGAATAGATGACTTTGATAGAGCTGATTTTGTTGCAACCAATGGTGCTCAGAATATACCAGTAAATATTTCAGATATTAATGTAGGTGCAAACTTAACTATTAACGGACAAAGTGCTGTTACTGGTTCTTCTGCAAATGCTAATGCACCATTCAATAGTATACAAATTGAAGTTCAAGGTCCAGTTACAGAGATAATTGTTACAGTTGGTAAACAAGATGGAAGTGTAGGTGATGTAGAATTACAATTCTATGAATTTGAATATTGTCTTGGTTTAGATACAGATGGAGATGGTGTTGATGATATCTTTGATTTAGATTCTGATAATGATGGAATCTATGATATTGATGAAGCTGGAAATGGAGCTTTAGATACTAATAATGATGGAATTTTAGACTCTAATGACACAGGTTTCAATGATGGTGATGGAAATGGTGCAGACGATACTGCTGAGGCAACCGCTCCTGTAGACACATTATCTGATGGAAGTTACGATTTTCAAAATACAGATAGTGATGGTGATGGGTGTCCAGATGCAAATGAAGCTTATGACAACCCATTTGTTTCAGGTTCAGATGGTGGACAATTTGGAGAGCCAGATCCTGCTTCAGTAGATGCGAATAATGGTTTAGTTACTGAAACAGGTGTAGATTATTCTATAGGAACTAATGCAGCTGTTACAGACCCTGGTATAGCAACAAGTTGTGTTATCAATCCTAGCATTACAACCGTTAAAACATTTGCAGATATAGACGGAAATCCTTCAACAACAGAATATAGTGCTGTAGGTGAAGTGATTAATTATACAATAACATTAACTAATAGTGGTAATGTTGATGTTTACAGTCCTACAATGGTTGATGCCACAGCAGATGCAGCACCAGTTAGAGGTGTAGATGCTCCAGGTAATAATGATGGAGTTTTAGATGTTGGTGAAACATGGACATATATAGTGTCCCACACAGTAACACAAACAGATTTAGATAATGGTTCATATACAAATACAGCTGAAGCTGATGGTTCTGCTGATACAACAAATGATGGTTCAGGAGATACACCTGTTGATAATGATGAGAGTGAAACTGTTAACGGAATAGAGTCCCCAAGTATCGAGGCGGTTAAGACCGTAGCGATCACCAATGACGTTGCCCCAGTCGGAGCAAGTTTAGGGGATACGGTAGAATA
>NZ_JAZHOU010000004.1:0-265936 GCF_036553625.1 Winogradskyella poriferorum | reverse complement strand
ATGCCTAAACTGTTAATGAACGTCCCGATATCTCTGCCTGTTTGGCCGTTTCGGGGGTGCAAATATATAACGGTTTTTTATATTCACAAGCTAATTATAAATTTATTTTAAATCTTTTTCAGGAACAAACAAACAAGTCCCTGCAACACAACTATATGCAACTTAAATTAATTTTAATACTACAAGAAAAAATCCCATACTAAACCAAAACGTATAGTAAAATCTCTAAAAGGGTGGTTTGGTGCAGAGAAGTAATCATAACCTGTAAATGAAGAATTGAAATGCTCTGCTTTTAAAAAAATACGTGTTTGTCTAACTTTTGCGTTTATAAAAAAGTCTAATCTAGGGAAACCGCCAATGCTCGTTGAGTTCTGAGTATAGAATTCGGACAGTAAAGGATCATAACCATTCATATTATACTCTGTAAAATAATTAAACGTTACCCCTGTTTGAAGTTGCATGGCTTTCTTAAAGATATAGTTTGAATAATAGAGTGTATTCCGAGTAATGAAGGTTGGTACATTTAATACTTCAACATCACTTATAACATTTTGATACATTATTGTATTATCCAATGCAAATTTGCCCACTTTAAATTCTCTTTCAACTTTTAGCCTTAAATACTGTAATGAATTATTATATTGCTGTGGCTTGATTACCTTAACATCATTGCTGTTTATTTCATCTAAATTAAAGTAAGTATAGTTTTCAATATTAGAAATATCTAATGATGCATTTAAAAGCTTTTTAGATTCAATATTAAATCTCAACTGTTGAGTATTTACATTTCTAAATCCATTGAAATTATACCAATTATAATTAGTATAGTCGCTTTGATAAAGTAAATAATTATAGTTTGGCAATTGAGAACTCACATTGATTCCACCAGCTATCTTTATATCATTGTTTATTTTTACACCTAGTTCTGCATCAATATAACTTCCTACAAATTCATCAGATAAATTTAAACTTGCTTTACTCTTTAAGCTTATTGAATTAAGGTTTTTATTATACGATGCATCTATACCTAGATAATTAGCTTGAATTCTATTTGGAATCATTTCGTTAGATAATAGAACTACACTATCATATCCGTAATTGATATCTGTATAATTAATACCAAAACTTATCTCTCCCAATAAATTATTTAGGTATTCTATATAAATTTTTGTTCTAAAGTCTTCGAGAGTAACTCTGTCAGAAACTCTACTTGTGAAAGAATCGCCAAAATAGTCACTAGTTGGAGAGTTTTGATCGTATTGAAAATACTTATCTTCAAAAGACAACTCATTTACAAGAGAAAGTCTATTGTTGCTAATTGAATCTTTTTTATTAATAATATCATAAGAGTGATTAAAGAAAAACTGTTTGCCTCTTAAAATACTTTCTGCATTTTCAAAATTCATATCAAAAACAGATCTGTCTAAAAACTCTTCATCGCCTGATGTAAAATTTTCAATATCATCATCTTTTATCCCACCATTTTCCTGATTAAGTAAATCTTGCATTATGATATGCCCTTTAGCTTTATATCGTTTGTTCTTAGTCTCGTAATTGGTCGTAAATCTAAAATTACCTGTACTTGTTAATGCGTTCTGATAATTACCAAGTGACCTTAAACCTTTATAAGCTATAGAGAAATTGAATTGCTTTGAAAGATTTACTGAAAAAAAAGCATCTAACATCTGCCCTTGCTCAAAGGCTGTTTTATAGGTTAACCTAGTCCATGGTGTAGGAACCATGTAATATTTTATATCGTCCTTTTCGAGATAATTAAAATGTCTGGCTCTGGCACCAAATAAAGGTTGAGTATTGTTATTTACCGCATTAAAACTTAAAGAATTGTAGGTCTGACCTATATTGGCAAAAGGCATTAAACCAAAGTTATCTTTTTGAAGGTAATTAAATTTGTAATCCTTCTTTATTGTTAAAGTTGTATCAACAATAGAGGTATCTACTGCTTTATTAAACTGTAAATACATATCTATTGAAGCCACATCTTTGTAACCACGAGATGCTTTACTGTCAGTAGAATCATTTGCGTTCCGTGAACCTCTTGGTGCGTTCGTACTATTCAGCTTTATTTGAGCATTAACATTAGCTAAAAAAAAACAAAAAATAAGAGTTATAAGGATTTTACGTTGCATGTATTCAAATATAAACTAAAAACAAAGTAAACTATAAATTATTATTTTAACGAGAAGAATTACCATTTACTTAACATAAAAAAAGACCAACAATTATATGCTGGCCTTTGTTTTCTATTTTTTTTAAAAAATATTATTCTATAACAAGTTTATGAGAGGTAGTTCTATTTCCTTCAGAAATATTTACCATATATACACCTGCTCTAGCATTTTCCATTGTAATAGTCTCTTTAAAAATTGAAGACGTATTAGAATAATTGTTATTATAGACTAATCTACCTTGTAAATCGTAAACATCTACTTTGACATCGTTATTTACACTATTTAAATTAGACTCAAATGTAATGGTAAATGTACCATTAGATGGATTAGGATAAACAGCCAATTTTCTAGCTAAATCATTTTCATCTACACTTAACGTCAAGTTATTACCAGTAATTATTAAAGAAAAATCCTGACTTTGAGGGTCAAAAGGACCACCTACCGTTCCTTGTAGCATCCCTTTATGAGAAACCGTTAATGTATACATACCTGATACAGGTACATCAATATCAACGCGCTCTATATTATCAACAATATTATCTCCTTTTGAATTTGTAAATGCGCTACCTGAAAAATCAAGCTTCCATGGTAAAAACGTTGTTGTACCATCAGAAATTCTTAAATCTAAATCATTTACTAATCTAGGCGTAGGATCATTAGCCGCACCATTAGCTATATTACCTGGCATATCAGTCCAACAAATAGTTGCTGATAATTTTTCTCCTGCTTGGGCATTAAACGTAAAGGTATAAGTAGCCCCTTGATCTAATGTCAATTCATCAACAACAGCTTGAGAATCATCAGCATCTGTAAGTGTTTGTGCTGCTTCACGAGCATTTAAGAAACCCCATCCAAACTTTGGATCAGGACCAATAGCAGCGTTATCATCAATAGCTGTATGGCAAACTAAGGCTTTTAATGTAGCGGAATTCATATACTCACCTCGTAACTGATTGTAATATTGTTGCAATAAAGCTAATGTGCCTGTAGTATTAGGTGAAGACATAGAAGTTCCTGATAGAGTTGAATAAGTATCATTAGGTGTCGGTGAAAATAAACTAGAGCCATCACCAGCAATATCAGGTTTAATTCTCAAATCATCTGTAGGACCTTGACTACTACTTTGGTTTATAACTAAATTTGTTAATTCATAATTACCACTAAAAAGTGGCTGTTCAACTGCAGTAGGGTTTGCATTAGCAACAATCAAACTATTTTTGGCATTCTTATCATTTGTAAGTTTATCATAACCTGGTAACATACCACCTGTGTAACTAGTTTGCCCATTATTACCCGCAGAAAACACTGGTAAATATTTAGGGTTATTTCTAGTTATATTATCAATATCAAACGCATCTTGTGTGTAAGCGCCAATAAATGTTGCATCAAGTTGCGTTCCTCCATCTTGGTCAATAGGCACACCATAAGAATGATTTGACAAGATAATAGGGTTAGTCGCTGCATTAACTGCCGCAATCATCTCAGATTCATCATTAGTCCAGTTATAGGATTTAACACTAATATTAGATGCCATTCCTTTTGCATTAGGATTGACTCCTTTTGCTGATATTGTTCCCGTAACATGTGTTCCGTGTGAACTAAAACCGCTATCACCATCAACTACTGCAGCATCAATAATTGTAACACGTGTATCTGTATCAGTAGAATTTTGAAATTCAGCATGGTTATTATCAGCAGGTCCACCATCCCAAACACCTACAGTCATACCTGTACCGTCTAGGTCTAAACCCATACTACCACCAACCCAAAGCTCAGCAGTTTTTGTTGCTTTAGCAGCTTCAAAGTTATCTGTTGATCTATAAATTGGCTTGCCATTTAATACATCGTAAATATGCATTATTTTAACACCGTCATTTACTAATGTTGCTTTAACATTTGGATTATTTAATAAAAATGAATGTACTCTAATCTTTCTTTGATCCTCTTGTTCATTGAGTTCAGCCAAAAGTTGTTTATTTTCTTCAGAAATGTTAGCATTTAAATCTTGTGAATAAGCACCATAAGTAAAAAGTAACACAGCAGAAAGTAGAATTTTTCTCATGTTCATATGTATTGAAAATTTCTTTGCAATATAAAGATATTTTTTTAAGTCATATCATAAATAAAAATTAAAAGCCACCTCATAGAGGTGGCTTTTAACACTTATAAAATTAGTTTAAATCTAATTAACTGTAAACGTTGCAGAAGCTTGCGTTCCAGCAACCGTTGTATCTGCTACTAATGTACCAGCGGCAGTTGTTACACTAAAGGTCGGACCTCCATCACCATAAGCATCATAAACAACAACACCATAGTTTCCTGAAGCTAAACAAAAATCAAAAGATAATTCTGCAAAATCATCAGCAGGGTTTGCATATGGACCTCCAGATGCAACTACAGTAGGAGTACCACTTAAGTCATATATTTCCCAAGTAGTTTCCTCTGGCCAGTCATCCAAAGTTATGTTGAAAGTTACTATAGTATCTAGACACGTTTCAGTAAAGTTTAAAGTGATTGCATCACCAGTATCTAAACCTGCTTCGTCTGGAAAATCTAGAACTAAACTTTGAGCAACAAAACCTAAATCATCATTATCTGTAACAGATATTGATAAAGTACCTACATTTGATCCACCAGGTATAGTAACCGTAGCTGGAACAGAATAAGGTGATGCTAAAGTAGACTCTTCTTCAACTACCACCACATCGTAAGAACGATCTGAACCAGAAGTTTCACTAGCCGCTACAATTACATCAATAGTAGCAGTTTGTCCGTTATCAATCGTAAAATTTAAAGGACCTTCCTGAAATCCTACGAAATTTGATAAACTTGAGTCGTTATCTTGTTCACAATTGAACATTAAGGTTACAGCTAATAAAACTGTAAAATATTTGAAATATTTATTCATAATAATAATTTTAGTTTTGGCCAGTTATACTAGGGTTATTATCAATTTCAGATTGTGGAATCTGGAACGTCATTTCATCAGAATCATAAGCAAATGATTCGTTTGCACGATATACGTGGTTAGAACCTCTAGTTACAGTAGCCTGATTACGTTTCATAGCAAAGAAAGTCTTACCCTCACCCCATAATTCGATTCTTGTTTGTAAATAAATCTCATCAAGCAGAGCCTGACCTGATAATGGAGTAATAGTAGCAGATGCTTCCGCAGCACCAACACGAGGTGTTAAGAAATCTATCATCATAGTCTTAGCAGCTGGTTCACCACCTGTTCTAGCAGCACACTCTGCACTTAATAAATAGAACTCTTCAACTCTCATATGAATCAAATCTGTTGTAATGATATATTGACCACCGATTGTTCTAGCTGGATCAAAGAATTTGTTTATTGGCTGTAAAGCAGCTGTACCTGTACCAAACTGTCCTTTTCTTACGTCACCTGCTGGTATTTGAGAATATAATAAATCATCTATTGACTTATGATCTCCAGCCCAAGCATAACTATAAGTAAAGGCGTCTATTTGTCCCCACCAATCAACTAACTGGTGTCCAAGGTCTTCAACTAAATCGTAACCCCAAATCCAAGATGCAGTGTTAACATCATTAAAACCAGAACCTGCACCAGGGAATGCTAACTGACCAGCAGTTGTCATAGGGTAACCACTAGCTATAACATTATCTGCTTGAATTTTTGCATCTGCAAAGTTACCCATAGCAGCATAAGTATATGCTAGGAATCCTTGCGCTACAGTTTTATCTACTTGACTTTTTAATGTTCTAGTATAATTATCCAACAAGCCAATTGCATCTGTTAAATCACTCACAACTTGTGCATAAATATCACCTGCAGCTACTTTCTCTAAACTGTAAACATCACCATTAAAGAAAGGTAATACTTCTTGATTAGGGTCATAAGCACCTTGGTATAATTGTAGCAAATAGAAATATGCATAAGCACGGTAAATTTTTGCTTGTCCAAGGATACGCTTAGCCTCATCAGACTCTGGTTCTGCATCGTTTCCACCACTACTAGCAATAACGTTGTTAGCAATACTGATAATTCTGTAGTAATACTTCCAAGTTATATCATTCTCTTCCTGTGTGTAATCTACAGTAAAGATAAGGTTAGCAGCATCATTGTACCAACCATAAGCACTACCCGATAATGCCATATCACCAGATACCATATCTGTCCAGATATCAACCATTTTCTGACCAAAGTCAAAATGTCTACTACCTGTTATACCAAACGGCTCAATAATTAAACTTGTAATACCATTTAAGGAACCGTCTAACAATTCTGGATAATCACCAGAGTACTCTGCAATACCTTCTGCAGTCAGAACATTAGTTTGTTCTCCTTCTAAAAATTCATCGTTACACCCTACGAATAACGCAGAGGTTAACATAATTGCGTAAATTAACTTTTTTTTCATATTCATCACTTTTTTTTAAAATTCAATTTTAGCACCAAGACTAAAAGTTGTCATTGGCATATATATACCAGAATTAGACGAACTAATTAAAGTCGTTGGGTTTAATCCATCTCTAGCACTTAACATCATTAAGTTATCACCAGTAACATAGATATTAAAAGTACTTAAGTTCATAGCTTCAACAGCATCTGCTGGTAAATTATAACCTAATCTTACGTTATTTAAAGAAAGGTAATCTGCCTTAGTTAAGAATCTAGAAGATAAAGATCCAAACTGAGTATCAGTATTGAAACCAGCTGATTGTCTTGGTATATTTGTAATGTCACCTGGCTCTCTCCATGCATTTTGCATATCTGAAGACCAGTTAGTAGTACCAATTAAATCTCTATTCTCCATTAATCTAGCATAACCATTGTCACGCACGTAACCACCTATACTATATCCAAACTGTGCTGATAAATCAAAATTCTTAAATCCTGTATTGATACGGAAACTACCTCTAATATCTGGAATAGCAGATTTACCAATATACTTTTGAGTAGCCCCTAAAGTACTTTCGTTTGTATATGTATAGTTTGATGTTGTAGTTCTAGCAATAGTAGCATCTGGATTATCAATTAAGTATTGAGTTAAACTAGAGATACTCTCATCACCATTAGCTGGGTTAAATATTCCATCACCATCAACATCATTATAATAAGCATACCATAGACCAGAACCTGTTGCAGGGTCTACACCAGCCCAATCTCTCATGTACCAATCATAAATTGATGCACCTTCAGATAAAGCTCTACCTACGAATACACCTGTATCAATTGGCTTAGTTTCACCTGTAATATAATCTGCAGGCATTTCTACAATCTCATTATCAAAGATTTCACCATTTACATTAAATGATAATCTAAAGTCATTTTGAGGTTTAAATACTTGCACAGTAGCGTTAAATTCTAAACCACTGTTTCTCATTTTACCATCATTATATCTGATGAATGTATCACCAGGTGCTGGAGATAATGTTTGAGAGAAGAATAAATTAGTTGTATTCTTCACATAATAATCTACATCTAAGCTTAAGTAGTCATTAAACCAAGTACTCTCGAAACCAACCTGAGCAATCTTAGAAGTTTCCCATGTTAACTCATCATTTTGAGCTTCACCAGTTGGAGAGTAAGAAATTGATCCGTCTACTGTATTGTTAGCTGTAAAGAATCTGTAACCATATAATGTATTAACACCTTGATCACCAATTACACCGTAACTAGCTTTTAGTTTTAAGTAATCGTTGAAGCTAACATCAAAGAAATCTTCGTTAGAAACTACCCAACCTAAACCAACAGAGCCAAATGTACCCCATTTATCTTTAATAAATCTTGAAGAACCATCTCGTCTGATAGATCCAGTTAAGAAATACTTCTGATCATAACTATAATTTAATTGGGCAAAGTAACTATCTAAACTTCTTCTTGTTGTATAGTTTGAAGCTCTACCAAATGCAGTTGTATACTGATCTAAACTTAAAGAGTTAGGTATAATTGCTGTTTGAGCTGAAGCTGAGAACTGATCAAATCTATTGACTGTAGACTCATGAGCAACAAAAGCATCAATACTGTGGTCTCCATAAGACTTAGCAAAACGTAACATCTGTAAGAAGTTTTGGTTTATGTTAGTACGCTCTCTTCTAAATAAGAAACCTTGACTAGAAGAACCACTACCATACCATGGGTTTTGCATTGAAGAATAGTTATCTGTATTAAACTGACCACTATATCTTGTTTCAAACTTTAACCAATCAGTAATATCAACACCTACATTAAAGTTACCAAGAACAGTAAAAATATCAGTTCTAGCTAAATCATAGTTTGCATCTGCAATACCATTTGTAGCATTCCACGCTCTACGTCCGTACTCATTACCATAATCGTATTGAGAACCGCCATAAATAGGATCTGCAACTAAATTACCATCTGTATCTCTTAAGAAAACATCATATATAGTTGGTGTAGTAGCTGTTAAAGCAAAGATGTTACCAGAACTACCTGTACTACCCTCACTACTTGAAGAGTTTGTATTTCTACCACCAGTAATAGCTATATTACTACCAAAAGTTAACCACTCTACTGGCTTAGTTTCTACATTTAATCTTGTTGAATAACGCTTGAAGTTAGACTTAATAGTATATCCTTCATCATCTAAATATCCAAAAGAAGCTGAGAAACGTGTTTTTTCGTTACCACCTCTAATTTGAACGTTGGCTTCAGTTCTAAGACCAGTATTAAAAGCCGCATCTCCCCATTTTGTCGGAGTAAATCTACGTGTAATACCATCATTAAACTCACCTGTTGCTGGGTTAATTAAATCAGCACCATCAGCATTCCAAATGTTGTATGCATTATTGATACCCTCAACAGTACCATATAAATTTGCGCTTGCCCAAGCCGCAGGATCAGACTGACCAAGTAAAGCACCTTTATTCTTTAATGAACTCCATGCTAATTCAATATAATCTTCTGGAGATTCAATAATATCGTATTCTGGTAAAAATAAAGTATTAACACTAGTTTTAAAATCTACAGAAACTACTGTTTTACCAACTTTACCTTGCTTAGTTGTAATTACAATTACACCATTCGCACCTCTAGACCCATAGATAGATGTTGCAGCTGCATCTTTCAATACAGTCATACTAGCAATATCTGCAGGGTTAAGAGAAGATAAGTCACTAGCAAAAGGAGCACCATCTACAATAAATAAAGGATCTGAATTACCATTTACAGAACCAAATCCACGAATACGAATAGTTGCATCAGCACCTGGAGCACCAGAACCTGTTACAACATTCACACCAGCAACCTCACCTCTAAGAGCCTGAGAAACGTTACCAACAGCTTTCGCTTCAAGATTTTCTGTTTCAACAACAGTTGCCGTACCAGTGTAAGCTTCCTTTGTAGTAGTACTATATCCTACAACTATTACTTCATCAAGAGAATTACCCTCTTTTAAAACAACGTCATAAACATTAGAAGAACCTACTGTTACTTCAACAGGGTCCATACCAACATATGATATAACTAGGACATCTCCTGAATTGACTCCGATAGTATACTTACCATCAAAATCAGTTTGAGCACCTTTAGTAGTACCCTTTACAATTACACTAGCACCAGGAAGCGGTAAACCGTCCGACTCAGTTGTAACTGTACCTGTGACCATTTTTTCTTGTGCAAAAGAAAATTGCATCACGAACGCCATAAAAAGCGTTAATAACCATGTTAACTTTAATTTCATAAAACAATTATTTGAGTTAGTCTAGTTGCAAACATCTTAATTAAATATTAAATAAACAAGCGTTTTTGCCAAAAAAATGTTAACGGTTTTGCGATTTCATCAACAAAACTTAACTATTATTTAATTAGTGTTTTTTGACGCTTAACTCATTACGTAGATACCAAAACTGTAAAAGGGTTGCGTTAAAATTTTAACTTTGTTTAAATTTTAACATTTTGGCTTTAAAAACTCAATTCTCAACTTATGATTTTGAATGCGGCACAGATGAGGCTGGCAGAGGTTGTTTGGCTGGCCCTGTTACTGCTGCCGCTGTTATTTTACCTTCAGATTTTGTTAATACCATTTTAAATGACTCTAAACAACTTTCGGGAAAAAAAAGAATGTTATTAAAGCCTATAATTGAGGCTAAGTCTTTATCGTATGGTATACAGCACGTATTTGAAGATGAGATCGACAGCATAAACATTCTAAACGCTTCTATTAAAGCTATGCATGGCTCTATTGAACAACTGACAATTGAACCAGATTATATTATAGTAGATGGAAACAAATTTAAACCCTATAATTCTATTCCTTATAAAACTATTATAAAAGGAGATGGTAAATATCTCAATATTGCTGCAGCTTCAATTTTAGCAAAAACCTACAGAGATCTTTACATGGAAAAAATTCATGAAGAATTCCCTATGTACAACTGGAAAAAGAACAAAGGCTATCCAACCAAAGAGCATAGGCTAGCAATAGAAAAATATGGAGTGACAAAATACCACAGAAAATCATTCAGATTATTACCAGAGCAATACCGTTTAGATTTATAACTTTTTATATTTGTACATATAACTTTACATATGAAGCAATTTGGATTTTTATTGATTTTACTTTTCGTTTTAGTGTCTTGCCAAAGAGACTACAATTATTCAAAATCTCCTTATAAATTTCTCCCTTCAGAATCGGAAGTTGTAATTTCAATTAATGAACTAAATGATTTTATTAATAGCTCTAAAAAACACACCATTTTAAAGAGTATATATAATAAGGAGTTAAATAATGCATCAGAAGTTCTTAAAAACCTAAATACATCAAACAAGGTTTACGTTGCATTTTTAAATTCATCCAATCCGGAAAATCTCATTTTAACCAAAAACGACTCTACTTTATTTATTTTAGACTCCATTCCAAATCACATTTCAGAAAAGTTATCTGAATTTAATATTACCAAAACTCAAATTGACTCATCAGTATTTTACCATAAAGTTTTGAATAATGTTTTTGCTGCATCAAACAGTTTAGATATCATCAAAAACCTAAAACTAAACGAGTCTAAAAATGATCTTATCAATTTAATTGAAACAGCAGAGGAGAAAACAATCGCTTCAGTTGTATTTAAATCAAAAACCTCAAATTATTCTAATCTTCTGTTTTCTGCCGGTATAAAGGAGTTAAACAACAATTATTCTTTACTAGACATAAATTTATCTGATGAAAATTTACATTTCAACGGCATTGTAACTGCCACCGACTCCATATCACAAATTTTAGATTGTTTTAAAAACACGATTCCTCAAACCACAAAAACTACAAATATTGCTCCTGCAAACACCAATTCACTGTTCAGTATATCTTATAATGACTACAATGTTTTAAACAATAACTTAAAAAGGTTTAACTCTAAAACACCCGACAGCACTAAAACCTTTTTAAATTTTACAAATGAAATTGCTCTGGCAGATAACGCGCTTATCCTCCACTCTCTAGACACAGACTTAATCATTGAAACTATTGAAGAAAAATCTATTGCCGAAACCTACAGAGATATTGATATTTATGAATTTGAAAATCCTGAATTTTTCAAAACTAGATTACAACCAATTATAAGTTACGAAAGCGCTAACTACTTTTTTAAATATGATGATTTTATTGTTTTTTCAAACACAATTGAAACTATCAAATCCATACTATCTGACGCCTTAAATAATAATACAATTGCGAGCTCAGATACCTTTAAAAACATAAGTTCTAATCTAAGTGATGATGCTTCCATCTTTATCTTTAAAAATAATAAGGCACTTTCAGAACATTTAGGCATAGAAACAAAAAACTATCATGCTAATGTGGTACAATATATTTACGAAGATAACTTCGCACACGTTAATGGCGTTATAGAGGAATTTAAGAAAAAAGCCGCTTCAAACTCTGTAACAGAAACATTTACTACCTCTTTAGACGCACAAATAGTTTCACCACCTCAAACCGTAGAAAATTACATTAACAATACACACGATATTGCTGTCCAAGATGCCAATAACGTACTGTACCTTATCTCTAATTCTGGCAATGTACTTTGGAAAAAACAACTTCAAGGAAAAATACTGGGAAAAATTGAACAAATAGACATGTATAAAAACGGAAGGTTACAATTAGCTTTTGCAACGCCAAACCGTCTTTATGTTTTAGACAGAAATGGAAATGACATTTCTCCTTTTCCAAAAAAGTTTAATGATGAAATTACACAACCACTTTCTGTATTTGATTACGATAAGCGAAAAAACTACAGGCTCCTGATAACACAAGGCAAAAAACTTCTTATGTATGATGCTAAAGGAAAATCAGTTAGTGGATTTGTATATAAAAGCAACAACAAAACCATCACATCACAACCAAAACACTTTAGAATAGGCAGTAAAGATTATATTGTATTCTCTACAGAAGAGAATCTAAAAATTTTAAATCGTCAAGGCAGTGTAAGAGTTGACGTTAAGGATAAAATTCGCTTTTCTAACAATGAGATCTACCTTTACCAAAATAAGTTTACATCATCAAATACACTTGGGCAGCTTGTACAAGTAGACACCAGGGGAAATATAAGTCGAAAAGATCTTAAGTTATCAGATAAACATAATATTACTACAACAAGTAAAACTTTGGTTTCGATGTATGAAAATAAACTTTTCATTAAAACAAGAAGAGTAGACTTAGATTACGGCGTTTACACAGCACCAAAAATCTTTTATCTAAATGATAAAATCTACATTACCACTACAGATTTACAATCTAAAAAAGTATATCTATTCGACAGCCAGGCAAAGTTAATCCCTAACTTTCCTGTTTTTGGGACATCTACTGCAGAACTACAAAAACTAGATAAAAGTAAAGGCTTAGAATTAATCACTCAAGCAGACGACAAAACAATAGTTGTCTACAAACTACATTAAATTATTAACCATTTATACATTTCATTTTTAAGTATCAATTGTTCTTATTATTTTAGAGCGCTATTAATCAATTACTTAAAATGAATTTTACAAAAATTTCCCTCGCGTTTTGTATTATCCTCTTTATTACTCCTACCCTTGATGCTCAAACAAAAAAAATCAAACGCCCAAAAAGCAGAGTTGGTGTCACAAGTGTAGATAATTTTGTTCAAGAATCCTTCGATTTGTATGATAAAGTCTATAAATATGATGGTTATGCTGCATCTGGCCAATCCTTGGATGATGACGACATTGATGTACTCGAAGAAGCACTAGATGAGATGTCCTCACTTAGCGATAGTGCACCAGATATTGTAAACGATTTAGATGGTGTTGGCGTTTTAAAGCAAGGAAAAGCCACCTTGCAGATAAACAAAGCAAAAAAAGCACTAAAGTATAGCATAAAAACAGCTAAAGAGTTACTCCTTGGGCAGCGTGAACGTGACAGTGAAGATGAAGATGACACTGCAGAGTCCGATGAGAAATCAGAAGAAACTACTAACAATTCTGACAAGGACAATAATGACGAATACGATGTTAAAGAAACACCATCAAATATTTCGGACGGCATAGAAGTTTATAGTAAGTATGATTTTGTTCCTGGAGATAAAACGCTATTTTTTGATGATTTTTCAAATGATTTTATTGGAGATTTACCAAGCAAATGGAACACGAACGGCTCTGGCAACATCGTAAAATTTAATAAAGTAGAAGGTAATTGGTTTGAGCTAAAAGCAGGCTACAGATTATACGCCATACCCGATCTTAGTCAACTGCCAGAAGACTACACTATAGAATTCGATTTACTTACATCTGGTGTTAGCAATAAAACGTCTTCTGGCGCAAGAGTACATGTTATATTAAGTGATGCTAATACATTTTCAAACGGAGAAACTCATTATGTATCCGTTTCGCTTCCGTTGGGACAGTACGCGCCTTTCAATATAGATACTTATAATTTTTTTAATGGCAAAGCTGGTATGATTAACTCTGGTTTAACTGCAGACATTAGAGACGAGGTTAAAAACCAACCACACATTGCTATTTCCGTCACCAAAAAGCGTTTCAGACTTTGGGTTAATGAGGTCAAATACGTAGATATACCAAGATTTATTGAAGAACTTAACGTTCTTAATTACTTAAAATTTCATGTGTATGGCCTAACAGATGGCGAAGAACGTGTCTTTATAAAAAACGTTAAAGTTGCTGAAGGAGGAGTAGATCTTAGACGTAAGTTAATGTCCGAAGGCAAAATTTCTACCAACGGTATTTTGTTCGATTCTGGTTCTGCCAATATACAACCACAATCACTAGGTATAGTACGCCAAATCTCACAAGTATTAATGCAAGATGATAGCATTAAACTCAACATAATTGGACATACCGACTCCGATGGTCCTGACGACTCAAACCTAAAGCTTTCTAAGGAAAGAGCTGAAGCTGTAAAAACTGCTTTAGTAAACATTTACAATATTTCGGCAAATCGCCTAACTACTGAAGGCAAAGGAGAATCAGAACCAGTTGCTGACAATAATACTGCAAGTGGGAAAGCACAAAATAGACGTGTAGAGTTTGTAAAAATTTAACCGCAACCAAATCTCAAAGTCCCTGAGTCTGAAAACGCCAAATTTATTTTGGCGTTTTCTTAGTTTTAAGCCGTTCCTTTTGTAGTATTGCAAACACGTATTTTCTTATTTATTTACCGATGATAAAACGACAAAAAGCCTCAATAAAACATTGCATTATTCACAAGGTTGGCAACAAATTTAACGATACTAAAAATGCGTTTTCAGATGCTGCTGTGCATTTTGACGAAGCCACTTACAACCTTATGCTGCCTTACTTACTAAAACCCTTTGTAAGTGTTGCAGAAAGTTATCGTTTTCATCATCATAGCAATGTTGGACTTAATGAGATTAACACCTATTCTGACCAACTTTTTAAAGAGGAAGCCGATTTTGTAGAGACCTCAAAACACATTGTAACACATTTGTATGAGCAAAGCAATTCAGCGCAAATAAAAACAGGAGATGTACTGGTTTGTCATTTTGAAAACATACAATATGAAGACTTTTTTGTTGATGCTATAGGTATTTATAAAATTGAAAACAAAACTGAGTTTTTTCAGACCTATTTAGAAGAAGGCAACTACGATATTTTGGTACAAAAAGGTATTCAAGCTAAAAAAGTTGATAAGGGTTGTTTAATACTAAACACCTCAGACATGGAAGGTAAAATAGTATTTAGTGTAGACAACAATACTTACGATACGCAATACTGGATTAAAAGCTTCCTAAACATTAAATACCCAGACGATAGCAACCAACACACCAAAAACTGCATAGAACTCTGTAGAGAGTTTTCTAAAGAGGTTTTACAACCCAATTTTGGCGGACAAGAACAAAGTAATTTCTTGGCAAAAACAGTAGACTTTTTTAAGGAGAATGAAATTGTAAATATTGAAAACTTTAAAGAAGAAGTATTTGAAGAGGAAGACCAAATACAACTTTTTGAAGACTACAAAAAAACCTACGAAGCCGAAAACAATGTGCTCATTAGAAATCAATTTGATGTCTCTGAACGTGTCTTAAAAAAGCAAAAGCAAAAAATAAAACCCGAAATAAAACTAGACACCAACATACAGATAAAACTCGATGTTGATGCACCAGATGCTTCTGCCGAATATTTAGAACGTGGTTACGACGAGGAAAAGAAAATGCACTATTACAAGGTGTTTTTTAATGAAGAGGCTTAGGACAGATAGAATTTATTTTACAGACACAAATCAATATTAGATTATATAAAACCTAACTTTAGCAACAGTTCTCAAACACATAAAACCAACAAAAAACTTCATTCATTTTTTCTTAATTTAGAGCCATATGGCAAAACACAAAAAAGAAGATTTTGAAGATTTTGGTTTAGGCGAAAAATCATACTCCAAAGGCTATAGAAGCTTAAACAAAGATGGAAGTTTTAATATCGAAAAAACAAACATCAGCTTCCTTGAACGTTTAAATTTCTTTCATAGTTTGGTAACTATGAAATGGTCTCATTTCTTTGGCATTGTAGCACTCACCTATTTTCTTGTTAATACGTTTTTTGCAACTATCTACAGTCTTATTGGCATAGAACATTTAACAGGTATTCATGGTTTAACTCCTTTTGAGCAGTTTATGGAGGCTTTCTTTTTTAGCGCTCAAACCATAACAACTTTAGGCTATGGCCAAGTTGCTCCTTTAGGCTTATTAGCGAATATTGTTGCAGCTACAGAATCATTACTTGGGCTTTTGTTTTTTGCACTAGCTACAGGTTTATTTTACGGAAGATTCTCTAAGCCAATATCTAAAATTAAATTTAGTCAAAAAGCTATAATTGCGCCATATCAAGACATAAATGGATTTATGTTTAGATTGGTTAATCCTCAAAAAAATGAATTGCTAGACGTAGAAATCAACGTAAGTGTATCTATGAAACGTAAAAACTCTGAGCTGAGAGATTTTCATATTCTAGATTTGGAAAGAGACAACGTGAGGTTTTTCCCTTCTATGTGGACTGTAGTACATCCTATTGATAAAAACAGCCCACTTTATGAACTGAACAAAGAGGACTATTTTGAAAAGGACTTTGAGTTTATAGCTATGCTCAAAGCTTTTGACGAGTCTTCTGGACAAATGGTATATTCAAGATCATCTTACAAACCTGAAGAGATTGAATGGGGACAAAAATTTGTCTATGCTGCAAAACGACACAATGGAAAACTACTTGTTGACGTTGGTAGAATTAATGAGAGTAAAAAAGCAGAATTGAACTAAGTAAATTCTCTTAAAACATACTAAAAAAAGCCTTAATCTATATTTTTAGATTAAGGCTTTTAACACTCAAAAATTGATTGATGAAAAATTTATTTTAGTCCATATCAAATCTTAGACCTACTGATATATTGTTTTGGTCAAAAGCTTGATTTTTGAATAACGGATTAAGATCATACTTAACATATAATGCAGTATCTCCCCAAGCTAAATAACTACTTAATCCATACACAAACTCATTTACTTCATAACCGCCTCGTTGCTTGTTTTTTATACGGTTACCATCTTCTTTGTACTTTAGCTTTTGCATGCTACCAATGTTAAGACCAGCATAACCACCAACACCTATCTTAAACTTATTTCGTGTAGAATATCTAAAGTAGTCTTCTTTTTCAATCTTTTTAGATGGACCAAACTCTAAATGTACAGGAAATACCAAGTTGGTTGTTCTAAACTTTGCTTTGTTTAGTTCTACAGGAAATTCTTGTAAAGTCACATCTCCATCTGTGTTGACAAAGTATTGATTATCTTTTATGTCTAATTTGTTCCATTGAAATGAAAAACCATATTTCAATCTCCAAAAGTTAGTGTTTTGAAAAATTCTTGTTTTCCAGGCATATCCCAACTCCATAAAACCTGAGCCTCCTATTTTGTATGGTGAATCATCCAGACCCTCACCTTCTATTAGAGCATTATTTAGTCCGAAAGCAAATACAATATCGCTTGTAGTACGTCTGTCGTATTTACGAGGCTTATGGACTCTATTTTTCTTTCCTAAGTAGATAAACTCATCACCCAAGTCTTCATCTCCGCCTATTCTAATAACAAAAGATTCATCATCATCCGAAGCGTACACCGATTCATTTCGCTTTAGAAGTTCAATCTTGTTATCTACAATTGCTAATCTATTTTCAATATTAGCTGCTCTCTTTTCCGCTGCATGCTTCTTTAAATCTTCAGCTTCTGCTGCCGAAATTTGCTTCGCATCCAAACGATCATTAATAGATTCTATTTCTTGTTTTAAAAACTCTCTTTCTTCTTTTTCAATTTTAGTTTTAAGAGCTTCAAGAGTCTCTATTTTATAGTATACTGAAGTCTTTTTTAAGCTGTCTACTGCTTTTTCTTGTGCGTGAGTTGTCGCAAAGGTTACCGATATAATAGTATATACTACTAGTCTTGTAATTGTGTTCATAACTGTTTGTTTTTTGATGATTTATAATTGTTTAATTTGATTCTATTTTTTCTCAGCACCTTAGTCATTTCGCTGAGCTACTGCTGTTTTCACAGTTTTGTATCCATCCTTTAAGACTTCGTAAACTTTGGTTCTAAAGGATTGTCCCATTTCATCTTCCACATCTTCTAACAACAATTTTGCATCTACCGTTCTGCTAGATTCTTTTGCTAATTTATCTTTAAGAAGTTCTTTACTTGCAACCTTAAGAAGTGAATCGACTTCTCTGTCTGTAACTGTTGTATTAGGCTTTATTTCGTTTAAAACTTCTGTCATAGCTTCGGCAAAAGCTTCTTTATCAATTGCAGCTTTTTCTATGATTGCTTTCTGCTCGTTTTCAGAGTTGATGATGTCTTGAGTATTTATTTTATCTCCTTTTTGATCAACTGCCAATTGTGTATCTACCTTATCCTTAGTAGTTGATTTATAATTAATTATTTCTGTTTTATTCTTCTTATTTTCCGTTTCAGAAACAGTTTCAACTTCATTATTTTCTGATACTAATTCTATCGTTTTGTTTTCAGTTGTATTAGACTGTTCTGTATTATTAAAATCATCTTTCATCTCTTGCTCAACCACTTGAGGTAAGCTCTGTTCAGTATTTTTTGGTCCTAATGTTTGCATAACAACAGTCAATGTAATTATGACTGCTGCTGCTATTCCCATCCACCAAAACCAAGGAAATTTAGTTTTCTTCTCTTCTGCATCTAGACGTTCAGACAGTTTTGCCCAACTCTCTGACGAAGGTTGCAGATTGCGCTCTTCTAGCTTGTCTTTTAGTTGTTCTTCAAATTTAATTGGTGCCATAACTGCTGTTATTTAATTCTTTTATTTTTTTCTGAAGCATTTGTCTTGCTTTAAACAATTGCGACTTTGATGTGCCTTCTGATATATTTAATAACTCAGCTATTTCATGATGCTTATAGCCTTCTATAGCGTACATTACAAAGACAATTTTATAACCCTCAGGCAAACTATCTATTAACTGCTGAATCTCAGCAACCTCAATATTGGTTTTAATATTATTGGTATAGTCTTGTTCTAAAATTTCATCTTCTGCAGTAAACTCAACATGTTTTTGTTGTCTTAAAAACGAAATTGCTTCTCTTACCATTATTCGCCTTATCCAACCTTCAAAACTACCTTGATTCTTAAATGTTTTTAGATACTTAAACACTTTAAAGAATCCATTTAACATTACTTCTTCAGCTTTATGCACATCTTTGATGTAGTATCTGCATACACTAAGCATTTTAGGAGCGTGCAACTCATATAGTACATGTTGTGCCTCGCGATTATTTTTCGCAGCTCTCTGTATAAGTTTAGTTTCGTTTTTATGAAGCTGAATAACTTTCATATTGTTGGTTACATTTGACCTTCTATTTGTATAGACGCAAATATCTTGCTAATGGTTGTATGGTCAGTGTAAAAAAGTTAAAAATAATTATTAAAAAACTGTATTACAGTCTATTAAAAAACTATTTTTTTCTTTCTATTACATAATTAACCATTAGCTCCAATGAAGCTTTATAAGGAGATTCAGGATAGTTATTAAGAAGTTTTAAGGCCTCTTGCTGAAAGTTTTTCATTTTTGAAACTGCATAATCTAATCCTCCATGAGACTTTACAAACGCAATAACCTCCTTAACTCGTGTTTTATCCTTGTTATGATTTTTAATAGAATTAATTAACCAAGATTTTTCCTTTTTAGAGCAATTATTAAGAACATATATTAAGGGAAGAGTCATTTTCTGTTCTTTTATATCAATGCCTGTCGGTTTTCCTATTTTTTCTTCTCCATAATCAAACAAATCATCTTTAATTTGAAATGCCATGCCTATGAGTTCTCCGAACTTACGCATTGTCTCAACCTCTGTAGAATTAGGTTTTACTGATGCTGCACCTAAACTACAGCACGCAGCAATCAGTGTTGCCGTTTTCTGACGAATGATATCGTAATAAACAACTTCTGTAATATCTAGTTGTCTTGCTTTTTCAATCTGCAACAGCTCGCCTTCACTCATTTCGCGCACAGCCACAGATATAATTTTTAATAAATCAAAATCATTATTATCTATAGAAAGTAGCAGCCCTTTAGAAAGGAGATAATCACCTATTAAAACTGCTATTTTATTTTTCCAAAGTGCATTGATTGAAAAGAAACCTCTACGTCTATTGCTATCATCTACAACATCATCGTGAACAAGGGTTGCCGTATGTATTAATTCTATAACCGAAGCGCCTCTGTAGGTACGCTCACTAACTTCTCCGTTATTTAACATTTTGGCAACCAAAAACACAAACATTGGTCGCATTTGTTTGCCTTTTCTATTTACGATGTAGTGTGTAATTCTGTTTAACAAAGCGACCTTGCTAGCCATAGACAACCGAAACTTCTGTTCAAAAAGCTCCATCTCATAGGCTATTGGTTGTTTAATTTGTTCCGTTATTTTCATGAATACATCTAAAACTTTGCAAAATTACGAATAAAGCCTCTTTTTATCACTAAAAATTGAATAATGTAAATTTAACACGCTTAGTAAGCAAATATTTGTAACTTTAGACAATTAATCTAAAAACAAACTTTATGAAAAAAATTACTTTATTATTCCTTACGCTTTTTGCGACTACCTCATTAATTTATGGTCAGTGTACGACGACGACTGGTGGTCAATGGCCTAATGGAGTAGTTACTGTACTTAACACAGGTGGTGCAGAAACGATTTCTACAAATAATTGGCCTAACGCTGAGATATCGCTTTTGGAAGGCTTAGTTGTAGGAAACACCTATACAATTACAGGAACAAACACTACTAGTGTTTACATAACTGTTGCTGAAACAACTTCAACTTTTTCTGCAATAGGAACAGTTATCACTCATGGAGCTGACTCTGTTAGTTTTACAGCTACAACTCCTGAAATTTTAGTGTTTTGGCACTTAAACGCTGCTTGTGGTACTCAAAATAACGATAACACCCTTACCACTATACAATGTACTAGCGCATCTTGTACATGTACAGCAGGTGCTACTCCTGATTTAGCGACAACACCTATACCAGCTGATACTGCCGTAGATGTTGACATAACTTATGGTGAAACAAACAGCATAGCTTTTGAGTGGACAGACGCAGGAACTGGTGATGCTCCTGACGCTTATAATTTAAACTTAGGTGTAACACCTGCAGGAAATGATATTGGGTCTTTAACTAATGTTTCTAGTGGTGTAAATGTACTTTACGGTTTTCAACCAAATACCACTTATTACTGGTCTGTTGACCCAGTAAATTGTGTTGGATCATCAACAGGTACTGTTTGGAGTTTTACTACAACAGCATGTACAGCAACAGCTGCACCAGCGGTTGTTGGTGGACCTAGTCCTGCTGATGGAGCTTCTGCGGTGACTATCTATGGACCTGATGGTTTAGTAAACTTCTCATGGGCAGCAGGAGCACCTGAAGATAATTATGTCTTAAACATTGGTACAGCAAATCCACCAGATCAGTCTTTTGACTTTGAAATTGGGGATCCTTTAACAGGTTTACAAGTAAATACAACATATTTTTGGAGTATTGATGCTGTTAACTGTTTCGGTGTAACAGAAGGTCCTGTATGGAGTTTTACAACAGACAGTAGTTTATCTATTACTGATGAACAACTAGTGCCTTTTAGCATATATCCTAATCCTGCAAATGACAAATTAAATATTAAGACAACTCTAGAAATAGACAATGTAACAATATTTAATATCTTAGGTCAAGAAGTTGCTAATTATGATGGTAGTGAAATAATTGAGTCGTCAATTAACATTTCTGAGTACAAATCAGGATTATACTTAGTTCAGATTACTTCTGGTGACAAAACAGAAATAATTAAAGTGACTAAAAACTAATAAGTATTAGAAATACATAAAAAAGCGGCATTTAGCCGCTTTTTTTATGCTTTATTTTTATTGGCTAATTGGCCACAAGCAGCATCAATATCTTTCCCTCTACTTCGTCTTACTGTAACTGTAATATTATTGGCTTCTAAAATATTAACATACATATCTAAAGCTTTAGAATCTGCTTGTTGAAACGCACCATCATCTATAGGATTATACTCTATAAGATTAACTTTACTTGGTGCAAACTTGCAAAATTCTACTAAGGCATCAACATCTTTATTTCTGTCATTTATACCTCTCCAAACGACATACTCATAGGTAATTCTGTTTTTTGTTTTGGTATACCAATACTCTAATGCTTCTCTAAGATCTTTTAATGGAAATGTAGCATTAAATGGCATTATGGATGTTCTCACCTCATCTATAGCTGAATGCAAGGAAACAGCTAGCTTAAACTTAACACCATCATCCGCCATTTTTTTTATCATTTTTGGCACACCAGATGTTGACACCACAATTCGTTTTGGAGACATACCTAATCCTTCTGGTGATGTTATCTTGTCTATTGCCTTTAATACATTATTGTAGTTCATAAGTGGTTCTCCCATTCCCATAAACACAATATTGCTTAACGGTCTGCCATGATATAATCTACTTTCATTATCAATCGCCACAACCTGATCGTAAATTTCATCTGGATTTAGATTTCGCATACGCTTTAACCTAGCAGTAGCACAAAACTTACAATCTAAACTACACCCAACTTGCGAGGACACACATGCTGTTGTACGCGTTGCAGTTGGTATCAATACAGATTCTACTATTAAATCATCATGAAGTCTAACGGCATTCTTTATAGTGCCGTCCGAACTACGTTGCATCTGATCTACTTTTATATGGTTTATTACAAAGTTATCCTCTAACATTTGGCGTGTTTGCAAAGATATATTGGTCATATCTTCGAAACTATGAGCCGATTTTTGCCACAACCATTCGTATACTTGATTTCCTCGAAATGCTTTATCACCTTGTTCTACAAAAAATTCTCTTAGTTGATCCTTTGTAAGTGCTCGTATATCTTTCTTTTTCTTATCCATATTGTGCAAAAATAGGCATTTGTAACTTCATCTATTTCTAGAAACAAAAAACCTCTACTCTTTGTTTAATGCGAGTAGAGGCTTAAAATAACTTTAAATTCTTTATTAGATGATTAGCATAGCATCACCATAAGAATAGAATCTATATTTTTCTTTTACAGCTTCTTCATAAGCACGCTTTACAAAATCGTGTCCTGCAAATGCAGAAATCATCATAAGTAACGTAGATTTTGGTGTATGAAAATTAGTAATCATACAATTAGCGATACTAAAATCATATGGCGGGAAAATAAATTTGTTTGTCCAGCCTTCATAAGCATTTAGTCTACCATTAGATGATACCGAACTTTCTATTGTACGCATTGAGGTTGTACCCACAGCACATACACGTTTTTTACGCTCTATACCATTGTTTACTATGTCTGCAGCTTGTTGGCTAATTACAATCTCTTCGCTATCCATTTTGTGCTTAGAAAGATCCTCTACTTCAACAGGATTAAATGTTCCTAAGCCTACATGTAAAGTTACCTCAGCCATTTCAACACCTTTAATTTCTAAACGCTTTAACAAGTGCTTAGAAAAGTGTAGACCTGCTGTTGGTGCTGCTACAGCTCCTTCGTTTTTTGCATATATTGTTTGGTAACGCTCTTCATCTTCTGGCTCTACACCTCTTTTAATGTACTTAGGAAGTGGAGTTTCACCTAATTCAGTTAATTTTCTTCTGAAATCATTATATGAACCATCATACAAGAAACGTAATGTACGACCTCTAGATGTTGTGTTATCTATAACCTCAGCTACTAATGTTTCGTCGTCACCGAAGTAAAGTTTATTACCAATTCTTATCTTACGAGCAGGATCTACCAATACGTCCCAAAGGCGTTGATCTTGGTTTAATTCTCTCAATAAGAAAACTTCGATACGAGCACCTGTTTTTTCCTTATTACCATATAATCTGGCAGGAAAAACCTTAGTGTTATTCATTATCATCACATCACCTTCATCAAAGTAATCTATAACATCTTTAAAAAGTTTGTGCTCGATTGTTTGATTAGCTCTGTCTAAAACCATTAATCGAGACTCATCTCTGTGCTCTGCAGGATGTTCAGCTAATAGTTCTTCTGGAAGGTCAAAATTAAAATTTGATAATTTCATTTGTGATTGTTTATTTTTTTGAAGTTGCAAATATACAATCTCAAAACAGGCCTTGTCAAGTAATTAACGGTTTATTTTATTTTGAAGCCTATAGAATCGAGGTCATTCCAAAACTCTGGGTAAGATTTACTCACAACTTTTGGATCGTTAATTTTTAGTGTAGTCTTTAAGCCTAAAGGCGCAAATGCCATTGCCATTCTATGGTCATTGTAAGTGTCCACGGAGATGTTACTTTTAATATTATCAGAAGATTTTAAATGCAACGACTCGTCTGTAATTGCGACTTCTGCTCCAAACTTTTCTAACTCAGTTTTAAGAGCCACTAATCTGTCGGTTTCTTTGATTTTTAACGTATGTAAACCTGTTAATTCACTCTCCAATCCAAGTCCAAATGCCGTTACTGCAATTGTCTGAGCTATGTCTGGAGCATTTCTCAAATCAAACTCTATGATTTTACTACTATCTGTTTTTTGAACTTTCTTTAGGGTTATAGAGTTATTTTCAAAACTTGTTGCTACACCAAACTCTTTATATAACCCTGACAAAACCGAATCACCTTGCAGTGAATTCTTTTTGTAAGAAGATAATTTTATTTCTGTACCAATATCACTTAATGCAACAATACTAAAATAATATGAGGCTGAAGACCAATCTGACTCAACCACCAAAGTTTGAGGCTTTACCTGAGTGGTTTTTGGCTTTACTTTGACTACATTATTATTAAATGATGTTTCTACTCCAATCTCATTTAACAGTCCTAATGTCATTTTTATGTAAGGAACAGAGGTTATTTTCCCATCTAAAGTGAGCTCTAATCCGTTTTCTAACTTAGATGCTATAAGTAGCAAAGCCGAGATATATTGACTACTAACATCGGCTTTGAGAGTTACTTTTGATTCGGTTAATTTTTTCCCTTTGATAGTGAGTGGAGGAAAACCTTCATTTTCTATATATTGAATATCTGCACCTAATTGTCTTAGCGCATCTACTAGAATTCCTATTGGACGCTCTTTCATTCTGGATGAGCCTGTTAAAACTACTTCTCTACCTTCTTGAATCGATAAATATGCCGTTAAAAAACGCATTGCTGTACCAGCATGGTGTATATCTATTATAGGTGCATTGGGGCTTTGAAGCGCTTTTTGCATCAGTACAGAATCATCTGAATTAGATACATTTTCTATATCTATTGTAGGATACATTGCCTTTAATAAAAGTAAACGGTTAGATTCACTTTTTGACCCTGTTATTGTTACAGAAGATGTTGAACTTGTTTTAGACGATTTGAGAATTTGAATATTCATGTAGTTTTCTTCTTTTAGCAGAAACAAAACTACTTCAATTTTTCATTATTATGATGTCTGTCGTGATCTCGTTTT
The DNA here is from genome assembly GCF_036553625.1 of Winogradskyella poriferorum. Classification (NCBI taxonomy): domain Bacteria; kingdom Pseudomonadati; phylum Bacteroidota; class Flavobacteriia; order Flavobacteriales; family Flavobacteriaceae; genus Winogradskyella; species Winogradskyella poriferorum. The sequence continues at coordinate 240,254 of NZ_JAZHOU010000004.1, read as the reverse complement.
GCTTTTTTATCCATTTTCTTATCAAAAGCAGCTTGCAAATCTATACCTGTTTGGTTAGCTAAGCAGAGGACTACAAATACAACATCTGCAAGTTCTTCTCCTAAATCTTTGTCTTTGTCACTTTCCTTTTCACTCTGCTCTCCATAACGCCTTGCTATAATACGCGCTACTTCACCAACTTCTTCTGTTAATTGCGCCATATTGGTAAGCTCATTAAAGTATCTTACTCCATGTTCATTTATCCAATTATCTACTTCTTTTTGTGCGTCTTTAATGTTCATTATTTCACTTTTGTTAATACTACTTGTTCTTTTTGTTTATTAATCATTTGGTTAAAGAACTCTTTTAAATATACATAAGTTTCTGGACCCATCAGAGCTTTATTTAATTCTACTGAAGCAGATAGCTGTATTTTGTTACCTAGAACCTTGTTAGATAACTGAAATGTACCAAGATCTTCAGGTAGCTTTAAAATCATTGGTTCTGGAGCTGACTCTACCGTATAATTTTCGGGAATAGAAATATTAACCATGTAACGTTCCTTTAATGGGTACCCAAAATCTATTGGATATTCTCTTTCGTCTAATTTAAATGGGTTTTCGGTGGATTTTAAAAACAACATAGGTGCAATGTATAATTTATCATTTATAACGTCTGCTCCTTCTTCTTTATAAAAATCATAGGATTCTGAAACAAAACCTTCATAAGTCTCTGCATTTTGAGCTTTATAATTAGATATTTCAATGTTTTCTAACCCTTCTTCCTTCTCAGTAAGGTAAGCATCTAAATCTTCGCTATTATAATTATTTCTAAAACTATAAGCTTTATGGTTTGTATGTCTAGACATCACATTTCCTTCTAAGGCTCCGTCTTCACTTATACTGGCATTAACCATGTATTGTGTTATTCCGGTTTCTGGTTCTCTTATGGCTACTTTTTTCCAAACCATTTTATTGTTATCTACCAAAACTCCTTGCCAATTGTAATCTTTTAAAGGCAAAACATTAACATCGCTAAACTCATCTGTGGCATCTAAGAAGTATTGCTCTTCATCTATAACTGCATAGGCTAAAACATAGTTTAATCTATCTACAGTTGGAAAAAAAGGAATTGAGTTTTCTTTTGTACTAATAATTAACGGATTTGCATCAATACCTGCATACCTCAACATTCCTACAAGCGTTAGATTAATGTCTGCTACATTTCCTTTTTTCTCTTTTAGGGTTTTTCTTATGCCATTGTAAAAATATTTTCCATCAATACCATTCCATTGAATATTATCTTTTACATACTTAAAAATAGATTTCATTTTATCTATTTCTGTTTGATTGTCTGAAATTAAATTATCCAATTCATCATCAAAGGAATTGGTTTTGTCCAATTCATTTTTATAATCATCATCACTACCTATAGTCTTTGCTACATCTCCCCAATTTTGTGCATAATATCTATTTATAGATGGTGTTACGATAGATATCAACTCAAACATAACACCTGCTCTATAATTATTAATGTTATCTACAAAAGCTTCTTCTTTTAATGCTGGCACATCTTTCAAAGTATAGTTTTGTATATCCATAGTCATATCTAATGCAGTTGATCTCTTTCTAGAATGCTGAGGAAAAAAGCTAATATTTCCTTTCACTTTTGTTCTAAAGTTATAACCATCTGGAGTATGTATTTCTGCTTCAATGTGCTTAATAGGAATATCGTACTGCAATTTTAGCTCATCTATGGATAGAACAAAAGGAGATGTAATCTTGTAAGTTATATCTATAACTGAACCTTCTTTTACATTTGGCATTGTAAACTTAACTTGCTTGTAGTTGTAACTATATTCATTTTCAAAAACCTGATTTTTTTCTAATTTGGTTTCAACGATTTTGTTGTTTTCTAAGTTATAGGTATATGCTTTTATCTTACTTATTCGCTCTTTACTCGATCGGCTTTTGAATAAATTTACAGTTATTGTAGCTTTATCAAACCCTTCTTTATTATAGATTTTAATTCTTTCATGAACCTCTGTAACCAGTTCTACAGAAGATGCATTTGCTCCATAAAACGTCCTTAATTTTTTATAAAGTATTACTGCATTAGCTGATGAATCTTTATCATAAAATTTTTCTGATAATTCTTCTTTGGACACTTCTCCAAACTCTATCTCTTGTGAAAATGAAAATTGAGTAAAACTTAGAAGGAAAAGAAGTAAATAAATGTTTTTAATCATGATTATTTGATTGATTTTAATACTATTTTAGAGTTATCGGCTTTAGAGATATGTTTTCTAAAATCTCTGTAATTTTTGTAATCTGTATTAGGGTATTGCCCTTTTTTTAAGAACAACTTTCTTTTGTAAATAATTATATTGTCTGAAGTACTGATTTTAAAGTGGTATTCGCCAAATTTGTTCTTAATATCTATATTTTCTGGCAAAGCCTCTATCTCAAAACCCTCTGGGATTTCTATTTTAAAAACATCTTCGTCCATATAACCACGTGATATATCTATTGGCATTTTTCTAGACCTATACCTAGTTGGCACGTAAGAGTTTTGATTGAATACATTGGGTTTAAAGAGCAACCTATCACCAGAAACAGAGGCATAAGTGCTTGCTTCTACATCTATATCTTCTGTAAACTCTACATCAACTTTATTATTATGAAACTTATAACCCAAAATCTCTAAGTTATTAATATAACTCCAGTGATATTTGTAGTATTCATTTACCTTATCATTTGATCTTCGTTCTATATAAAATCGATTATCGTACTGCAAGCCTCTTGTTTTTCTATTAATTTTAGAAGTAAGACTACCATTAGCTTCTAATTTAACATTTGCTGTAGTTAACTGATAATTTAAACTATCTACATATAACTTTGTCTTTACAATCTCACTAGCATTAGGTTTTACCACTAACACATTTCTGTTGTCCGTAAAATCTCCGATAAAATTAAAGGGATGTAGTTGACTCGTACAATCTAACCAAACGGTCTCATTATCTGTAGGAATTGCTAAAATGATATGATTTCCTTGCTCTAAGGAAGCAAAATCGTCTTCTAAATCTATAATTTCTTTACCTGCTTCTACAACGCAGTAATAAGATGTTACTCCCACTACTTCTAACAAAGACTTGGTATAGTTAGTTAACCCTTTACAGTCTCCGTACTTTAATTGATCTACTTCTAATGCTGGTATTGGCTGCACTCCACCTATACCAACCTGTACACTTATATATCTGGTATTTTCTTGAACAAATTGAAAAACTGCTTTAGCTTTTTCTATAGGATCATCAAGGTTTGCTGTTATACCTAAAACTTCTTGTTTTGTTTCATCTGTAACTTCGTTTCTTCCTTCTAGCAAAGCGTCGTTTATCCAGTCTCCAAATTCTAACCAGTTTTTTGCTTTTCCTTCTACACCATAAAATGAAAAATTCTCCATTGCAACTAATACCTGTGGGTAATAATTATAATATGACGGACTTAAATCCTCTGGTGCTATGGGCAATGCATTTTCTAAAGTATAACTTAAAGATGTAGAAGAATTACTCTTTGTTATATTATAATCTTGAAGATTTTTTTCTTTAAACCTTAAACCTAAATCTGCATTATCTTGTAAATTATAGATGTCTTTTTCTACACCTACATAATAGCCAGTAATAGGCCTCCAAGTTGGTATTGCAGCTGTATTAGACGATTCAATTTCATAATAAAACTCTACAGTATAAGGATATGTTGCTGGTGTGTATCCCATTAAAAGCACCCTAGAATCTGAGTACAATGTACCACCATCTACAGCACTTCTATCCATAAAATCTCGTTTCTTAAACTTTTTTATTTCTTCGCCAGCTTCATTTAGAATTCTAGCTTCAATTTTTTTTATTTTGTTGTACTTATCATAACTTGCGTAAGCACCAACAGCAGAATTCCCTTTTTCGTTTAAAACGGTAACTATTCGCTTTTCTATAATGCTTAGCTCATCCTTAGAAGTTACAACAACATTGATATCATTAAGTCTTACAACGGCATTTGCCTTTGTTTTTAATTCGGGTGGAATTGTTTCGGATTTATATAAATCTTCAGATTGTGAAAAACCAGCAATAGTGATTAATAGGAATATTGCTGCGGAAATATATTTCATGCAGTATTTATATTGAATTGATTGGCAGCACAATATAAAAAGTAAAATTAGTTCATCAAATATTTTATGTATTAAAATCCCTACAATTAATTAATATTCGACAAACGGTTAATATTTTAAACCCTCTTAAGCTATTCTTTATTCTTAGAATCTATAATAATGGTTACAGGCCCATCGTTAACAAGTTGTACTTTCATGTCTGCACCAAACTCACCTGTTTGTATTGGTTTTCCTAAGTTATTTTGTAAGGTTGAAACAAAATTTTCATAAAGCGGAATTGCAACATCTGGTTTTGCTGCCTTTATATAACTTGGTCTGTTTCCTTTTTTTGTACTTGCGTGAAGGGTGAATTGACTAACCACGATAATGTTACCACCAGCATCTAAAAGCGAAGTATTCATAACGCCATTTTCGTCTGGAAAAATTCGAAGATTTACAATTTTGTTACATAACCAATCAATATCCTCTTGGGTATCTTCATCAACAATACCTAATAAAATTAAAAGTCCGTGCTCTATTGAAGCAATTTGCTTTTGGTTAATAACTACTGAAGCCTCAGAGACTCTTTGAATTACTATTTTCATTCGTTATCCCAATTATCTGTTCTGTAATGCTCTTCATCTCCTTCTAGAATTTGAATATAGCTACGGTATCTAGAATAAGACACTTCGTCATTTTCTAAAGCCTCTTTAACCGCACATTTTGGTTCTTTTAAGTGCAAACAATTATTGAATTTACAATCTTGTTTTAAAGCAAAAAACTCAGGAAAATAATCGCCTACCTCTTCCTTTTCCATATCTACAACACCAAAACCTTTAATACCTGGTGTATCTATAATTTTGGCATCAAAACTTAAATCGAACATCTCCGCAAAAGTAGTTGTATGTTGTCCTTGCATATGCTGTTCTGATATGGCTTTGGTTTTTAGATCTAATGAAGGCTCTATAGCATTAACCAGAGTAGATTTACCCACACCAGAATGACCAGAAAACATACTCACCTTACCTATCATCAAGGCTTTTATCTTTTCAATATTATGTCCTGTGGCTGCTGATATTTCAATACACTCGTATCCTATTTTTTTATAGATACTTTGCAGATACTTTACTTCTAACATCTTTTCGTTATCGTAAGTATCTATTTTATTAAACACCAAGACTGTGTTTACCGAATATGCTTCTGCAGTAACCAAAAAGCGATCTATAAAACTGGTAAACGTTGGTGGATTATCTATAGTAACCAATAAAAACACTTGATCCACATTTGCTGCAATGATATGCGTTTGCTTGGATAAGTTTACTGATTTTCTAACAATGTAGTTGCTGCGCTCTTCTATGCGATGTATAACACCTGTTTCGGTATTATTTTTGGTTTCTAACTCAAACTCTACTTTGTCGCCAACAGCAATAGGATTGGTACTTTTTATACCTTGAATTCTAAATCTGCCTTTTATTCTGCACTCATAAAATTTACCGTTCATTGTCTTAACGGTATACCAACTTCCGGTAGATTTATAAACTGTTCCTGTCATTCAGTAATTAAAATAATAGCAAAGTAACAACTTTTAACCAAAATAGTCTTTACTTTAAAGCATAAAACAAAAATCAACAATCATGAAAAAAAATTTTTTATTTATCGCAGCAATTGCTGTAGGACTAATTTCATTTTCTTTTATCAACAAAGAAGACTCTAACGACAACAAACCAGCTCAAGTAGAGTACAAAGTGGTTACCGTTGTAGAATCTATTGTTCCTAATGGTTTAGGCCGTTCTAGAATGATATCTGCAAATGAGTCTAAAGACTACAAAGAGTTTACAACTGTAAGATCTGGTGATAAAGATAAAGATGAAAAGAATAAATCTAAGCGAAGTGAAATAAGAGTAAAAGATTATGAAGAAACTAAATTACTTAACTTCTATAATCTTGGTGGAATTCGTTTTCAAAACATAGCTGCTAATGACGCAGTGATGACATCTAAAGTTAATACGATGATTGCCGAAGGTTGGGAATTAGCATTTATTAATACTGGAGTTGAGAGTTCTGGAGGAAAAGGGGATGGACAAGGTATTTTTATTACACGATATACCTTTAAACGTAGCATATAACATAAATAAAAAAGGCTCGCAATTGCGAGCCTTTTTTATTTTTAGCGATTAATAATCTCCTCCTGATGATTAATCGATTCTTGATGGATAGCTTTAAACATTCTAAGAATAAATTCTTCGCTTAAATTCTTTTCCTCTCCCTGTAAAATCATTTTGCCCAAAATCTCATTCCAACGCTTATTTTGCAAAACTGCAACGTTGTGCTTCTTTTTCAAGTTACCAATTTCATCTGCTACTTGCATACGCTTCCCTAAGATTTCAATTAACTGATGATCAATAACATCTATTTTAGTTCTTAGCGTATTTATCTTGTTTTTAAACTCTGTTGCATCACCTACTTCTTTTCTTATTCGCAGATCTTCCGTGTACTTTATTAAAGTTTGTGGTGTGATTTGCTGTGCAGCATCACTCCAAGCATTATCTGGGTCGTGGTGTGTTTCTATCATTAAACCATCATAATTTAGATCCAATGCTGTTTGACTTAAGTCGAAAATTATATCTCTACGACCAGCAATATGAGATGGATCTAAAATTAATGGTAAATCCGGAAAACGGTTTTGTAAATCTACTGCAATTTGCCACTCTGGATTATTTCTATAACGTGTTTTTTCGTAAGTTGAAAATCCTCTGTGAATAACACCTAAATTCTTAACATCTGCTGTATAAAAACGCTCTACTGCGCCTAACCACAAAGATAAATCTGGGTTTACTGGGTTTTTAATTAATACAGGCTTATCTGTTCCTTTTAATGCATCTGCAATATCTTGTACTATAAAAGGACTCACAGTTGTACGAGCACCTATCCAAAGGATATCTACATCGTGCTTTAAAGCCAATTCTACATGGTTGGCATTAGCTACTTCTGTAGTAATAAGCATGCCTGTTTCTTCTTTTGCTTTTTGAAGCCACTTTAACCCAAGCGCTCCTACTCCTTCAAAATTACCAGGACGTGTTCTTGGTTTCCAAATACCTGCTCTAAAAACAGTGGCATCGCTATCTTTTAGCTGATGTGCAATTTTTAAAACCTGCTGTTCTGTTTCAGCACTACAAGGTCCAGCAATTACCAGTGGATGATCTAAATTAAAAGCATCTAACCAGTTTCTCAATTCTTTCTTGTTTTCCATCTTACTATTAATCTTCTTTTTCTTAATTTTATTCTATTCCGTTTAATATATCTTTTATATGGTTGGTGGTTTCCATCTCCTTGAAAACTGCCTCAAAGTTATCTTCTAACATTAACTTCTTGAAATGCTTTAGGTTATCTATATATTCATCTAAAGTTTCAATAACATTAGTTTTATTTTGTTTAAAAATTGGTGTCCACATGGCTGGTGAACTTTTTGCCAAACGTACCGTACTTGCAAAACCACTGCCTGCCATATCAAAAATATCGCGTTCGTTTTTCTCTTTTTCTATCACTGTTTTGCCCAACATAAAAGAGCTTATATGCGAAAGATGCGACACATAGGCTATATGTTTGTCGTGCGCCTTAGGGTTCATATAACGAATACGCATTCCTAAATCAGCAAACAGTTTTAATGCTTTTTCTTGAAGTTTGAAAGCAGTTTCTTCTACTTCACAAATAATATTTGTCTTGTTGTTATATAAATTATGAATTGCTGCATCAGGTCCTGAAAATTCTGTACCAGCAATAGGATGTGCTGCTAAAAAATTTCTACGCTTTGGATGATTTTTCACCTTAAGACAAATATCTTCTTTGGTTGAACCAGCATCAAACACAACGGTCTCATCCGAAACCAGATCTAATACTTTTGACAACACTTCTAAAGTAGCATCTACAGGTATGGCAACTATAACAACGTCTGCTGTACTTAAATCTTCGTAAGTAGCCTTTTTATCTATAATACCCAGAGTTTTTGCTTTATCTAAATGCGCTTCGCTCTTGTCTATACCATACACAACACATTCTGGATTTCGCTTTTTTATATCTAAGGCAAAACTTCCTCCTATTAATCCTACTCCTATGATAAATACCTGTTTCATCTATCTAAACTCGCGCTATCGCTTCTTTTATTTGTTCTTCTGGAGAGCATAATGAAAAACGCACATAGCCTTCACCATTACTTCCAAAAACCGTTCCTGGTGTTATAAATATTGAATGTTCTTTTAACACTAAATCGGTAAATTCTTCAGACTTTAAATGTGGTGGTAATTTTGCCCAAACAAACATACCTGTTGCATATTCGTCATAGGTGCAGTTTAAAGCCTCTGCAAGTTTCCAGATAAGCTCTCGTCTTTGTTCGTAAACACTATTTAAACTTACAAACCACATATCTGAACATTTTAAGGCTTCTATCGCTCCTTTTTGAATGGCATAAAACATTCCTGAATCCATATTACTTTTCACCTTAAGCACTGCATTAAGATGCTCGTAACTTCCTACAAGCATACCTACTCGCCAACCTGCCATATTAAAGGTTTTACTGAATGAATTTAACTCCAAACAAACGTCCTTTGCATGGTTATAACGCATGATACTGATAGGTTTTTTGTTTAGAATAAAACTATATGGATTATCGTTTACTATTAAAATATTGTGTCGCCTTCCAAAGGCTATAACTTCGTCATAAAACTTGTTTGGTGCATTAGCTCCTGTTGGCATATGCGGATAACTAATCCACATGATTTTTACCTTACTAAGATCTAAGCGTTCTAAAGCAATAAAATCTGGCAACCAATGGTTATCTTCCTTTAAATCGTAAAAAACTGGTTTTGCTTCTAACAATTTAGTTACCGCAGAATATGTTGGATATCCTGGATTTGGAATCAAAACCTCATCACCTGGATTTAAAAAAGCCATAGAGATATGCATTATACCTTCTTTACTTCCTAAAAGTGGTAACACCTCAGTTTGCCCACTTAGATTTACTTTGTAATGTTTTTTGTAAAAATTGGCAATCTCTTCTCTTAACTCTGGTAAACCTTGGTAACTCTGGTATTTGTTAGCTCCTTCTTCATCCAAGCTATCTTTTAAAAGCATAGTAGCTTTAAAAGGTGGTTCTAAATCTGGACTTCCAATACCAAGGTTGATAATAGGTTTTCCTTGAGATTGCAAAAAGGCCACTTCTCTTAACTTTTTAGAAAAGTAGTATTCTTGTACATGTTTCAAACGGTTGGCTACTTCAATCATGTTTTTGCATTTTTATATTCACCTAACACTTTAAAATTCTCTGCCATAATCTGCATAATAGCGTATGCTTTTTCGTAATCTTTATGTGTATCAAAAGTAACATCTACAAAGAAGGCATACTTCCAAGGTGTCTCAATTTTTGGTAAGGATTGAATCTTAGTTAGGTTTAGTTTACAATCACTCATTACATTGAGTATTGTAGCTAAACTACCACGTTTATGATCTAATTCAAATTTTAGAGATGCCTTATTAATTCCTTTTCGTTCAAGGTTATTATTTTCTCGCCTAACAATAACAAAGCGTGTTTCGTTATGTTTTATGGTTTGAATGCTTTCGGCCAAAATATCTAATTGATATAAACTTGCTGCATTTTTGCTTGCTATAGCTGCGATGCCTTTAATATTATCTTTTGAAACTTGCTTAGCAACTTCTGCTGTATCTTTTGCTTCTACCAACTTAATATGTGGATAATCCTTAAAGAATACTTTACATTGTAACAATGCCATTGGATGCGAGTGCACTTCTTTTATAGTTGCTAAAGTTTCACCTTTTAATGCCATTAAGTTGTGCTGAATATCCAAATAATACTCACCAACAATACTCAGATTATGATTATCTATTAGTGCGTAATTAGGAATTATAGAACCTGCTATAGAATTCTCTAAAGCCATAACCATGCTATCTGTCTGGTGTTGTAATAAATTGTCCACAGCACTATCAAAAGACATGCACTCAATGACTTCTGCTGTAGAGCTGAAGTACTTTTGGGCCACCTCGTGATGAAATGATCCTCTTATTCCTTGTATGGCTATTGGTTTTGTCAATCTAACAATTATTTAATGAGATCCTGAAACCAGTTCAGGACTTTTTCAATCAAAAGGATTAAAAAAGAAAAAGTCTCGAATAATTCGAGACTTTTTAAAACTTATATTTTATTCACTAAAACATACTAAGCCTCGTTTCTTCCGTTAAAAAAGAAATAAAACCAGTTATAATATGTTTTAGCTATGTGTTTCATAATATTCTGTGGCTAAAGTAAATAATATTTTTACAAATCAAAATTGTTGCTATACCTTTTTTGAGTTGTGCACAAAATTTTAAAGATTTTATAATAAATAATGTGTGGTATTAGATATTAGTTATTTTTGATTAAATATTCTGAATTATGTCTATTGAAGTCAATAATATTTCAAAATTATATAAAGATCAAAAAGCATTAAACAACGTTTCTTTTAAAGTGAACGATGCTGAGATTGTAGGTTTTTTGGGCCCAAATGGTGCCGGAAAATCGACAATGATGAAGATTCTTACTACGTATATTGAAGCTTCCGAAGGCAATGCAAACGTGAACGGATTTGATGTTACGGAGGACAAAAAAAACGTTCAGAAAAGTGTTGGTTACTTACCAGAACACAATCCGCTTTACACAGATCTTTATGTAAAAGAATATTTAAACTTTAATGCCAATGTGTATGGCACACCAAAATCTAGAATTGACGAGGTAATCGAACTTACTGGATTAACACCAGAGGCGCATAAAAAAATAGGGCAACTTTCTAAAGGTTACAGGCAACGTGTTGGTCTGGCAAACGCACTACTACACAATCCTGATGTTTTAATCTTAGATGAGCCAACTACAGGCTTAGACCCTAACCAGCTGGTAGATATTAGAAATCTAATTAGAGATATAGGAAAAGAAAAAACCGTTTTTTTATCTACGCACATCATGCAAGAGGTTGAAGCCATGTGCGATCGTGTCATAATCATTAACAAAGGCGAAGTTGTTGCAGACAAGTACCTCAAAGATCTCAGAGAAGGACAAGAACAAGTTATTATTGTTGAGTTTGACTATCGTGTTGAAGAAGCCTTTCTATTACGTTTACCTAAAGTTGCCTCTGTAAAAAACATTTATAATTTTGTTTACGAAATTACTTTTTCCACCAAAGAAGATATGCGCTCTCATGTTTTTGATTTTGCTCACGATAATGAACTGAAGATTCTTCAGCTGAATCAAAAAAATGCAAGTTTAGAGAGTTTGTTTAGGGAATTAACGAGTTAATAAAAGCCTATCCTTGCCTTCCCAGAGGGAAGGAATCACCATACTCAAGAAGTATGAAAATTTATTATTAAGCTAATTAGGTCTTATAAATGCGATATTATCAAAATTGTTTTCGCTATGAACTAATTTGAGCGCTTTTAATTCAGAATCATAGAAAAAACTGTGAGTTCTTTCTATTGAATTATATCTTTTGTTAACCCACAGTGGTTCTAGATTTAATTCTGATTTTATTTCTACATTATTCTCACAAAAAGCAAAATAAATCTCCTGTAGACTAAAGGTTATCAGACATTCTTCAATTCCAAAATTCAATTTTTTATATTCCGAAAAATTACTATTTGTGTACAGCCAATGTTCGTTAGTGTAGATCTCTTCTGTTTTTTTACTAACTGCAATATTCCAATTTCCAGAATTTTCAGCAATAAAATTTATTAACTCAAATTTATTTGAATTTTGATTGATTTCTAAGTGGTCTTGATTATTGTTTTTCGGAATTGAAGCTCCAAAATTCTTGACGTAGTTAAATAATATAAAATTAGATTCTAAAATTAAATCTGTGTTTTTTAATTCAACAAATGGCAATAACCATTCACTAAAAAATAAATTATGCAAATCATCTAAGTTTTCTATCGCTTTCATTTATGTAATTAAATCAATCAAAAATCAACTCTCCAATATAGATTTCTTCGACATCAACCAAAGGAGGTTGGTTAATTACAATGACATCTCCTGTTCCTCTTATGATACCTGTTAAGGATAGTATAGGGTTTACAATCATATCATTACTACCACGATGACTTATCTCTACATTCTGAGCGATTAAATTTTCACCTTCAAAACGTCCAGAACCTGAGAAAAAACCAACAAACAAATTATCTACTTCACCATTAATATAAAATGATGAAATATTATTTGAAGTAATACGTAAGCTCTCTGAATTTATAGACAATCTAAAATCACCAACAGTAAAATCTGTGGCTTCATTAAAATCTTCTGAGAATAATCTTAAACTAGGATATGTTAACACGCCATTTGATGAAATTTCATACTGCGAAGATGTTCTTATTTCTGTAAGATTTGGCGCTTCAACATAAATTTTTGTAATACCATAGTCTCTTACATAGTTACAATTATTATCATCTGTAAGCACTAATCTATCTCCAATAACCTCAGCCTTTACATCATTGATTAAGTTTTCACCTGTTTCAATAGTAACTTTATACTCTGGTGCTTCGGTAATGATTAATTCTATATCTCTATTCACCAAAATTCTTTCAAAGTCAACAACATCAATTTCTTGTTGCACTATAGTTCCTGATGTTTGAAAGCAATCGTTAGCATCTTCGCTGTTGCAAGCAAAAACTAGAAAAACCAATAAATAAATTATTTTCTTCATATCTAAAATAGATTCCTGCCTCACTTCGACTTCGCTCAGTGACCAACTCAGGAATGACAAATTTACAATCTCACTCCAATTCCAAATTCAACAGCTTCTGCTTTTGCGCCATGAGATTTCAAGGTTACAGCTCCAAAGAATTTCTTACCAAAATAGCGTTTTAAACCAATTCTCAAGTACATTCTTCCTTCAAAATCGTAAGGATAATACACATAGTAACCAACTTGCGATTCTACAGACATTTTATTGATAAACAACTCGTGACCCACAAATAATCCCACACGTTTATAATCTTCATCTCCAGTAACATCTAATTCAGGAAAAGACACCGATTGATAGTAAATCAGCTCTTTTAAAAAATTAGAAAAAAACACTTCTGCACCAAACTGAACTGCACTAACATGACTTAAACGTTTGTCCGCATAAGCCGAAACTATATAAAAAGGATATTGCCCACTGCCAATAATATCGCTTTGGTTAATTCCGCTTCTAAATGCTATATTGTATTTTATACGTTCTGTGAATTTTTCATCGTTTAGATTATCTATATATTCGGTATCATCTTCATCTAAATTATAGGTTAACCCTAAATTAAAAGCCATTGAATTAACGCTGGTGTTTGGCGCTTTTACATTGGCATTAGAATAATGAATTAAAGACAAACCTGTTTGTAAGCCAAACCTCTTAAACAAACGTTCTTTTTTATAATTAAGCATTACGTATGTAGAACTCAGTAAATGCGATCCGAAAGCAATGTTTTTATGGTTATCTAACTTATCGTAAGGATTGGTATTATAGGCAACACCTTGACCAATTCTAAACATTAAATTCCGTTTGAAAAAGTAAAAATTATAATGTGCATAGAGGCCGTAATTTTCACCAAGTACATCATTCTTTAAATCTTGATAAATAAACGATGCTCCATAATCTGGATAATTAAAACGTTGTTGCCACGCTTCCTCTCCAAAGGTTTTTTTATTCCAGCTTAGAATAACACCTTCAGGATGACCTTTGATAAGATGAAGAATATCGTTATTGTGAAGCGCAATATTCCCTGAGAAATAATTGATATCTAAGTATGAATTTGTGTTATTATTATTTTGAGAAAACAACAATAATCCAAACAAAAATGCAAAAACTGTAAGCCAGTACTTCATAAAAAATTGGTTACTGGCAAAAGTAACAGAATATTTAATTTAAAAACAACGTAGCAACTAAAGATAACAGAGTTATTGCCATTAACTTTAATGCAAAACCGACTTCTAATTTATACTTTTTCATGTGATTTGGTTTTGCTACAAATTTCTATAATATCTCTTTTCTAAATTTTAGCAATAAAGCAATAAATGGTTAAGAAATTATTATTCTATAACATTAATGTTACCCTTATGTAACCAAAGACATTTCCTTAAAACACCTCCGAAGCTATCACTTTAATGTTATCACTTTTTCCCATAGAATAGTAATGAAGCACAGGAATACCAGCTTTTTGAAGCTCTTTAGATTGCTCAATACACCACTCAATTCCAACTTGTCTTACAGCAGCATTGTCTTTGCATTTTACCACCTCTATAATTAATTCTTCTGGTAAATCTACATGAAAACGATGTGGAATTAAATTCAACTGTTTTTTGGTTGCAATAGGTTTTAACCCTGGAATAATTGGCACTGTAATCCCTTCTTTTCGGCATTTATCTACAAAATCAAAATATTTTTTATTATCAAAAAACATTTGTGTTACAATGTAGGTCGCTCCATTTTTTATTTTCTTTTTTAGGAAGTGAATATCACTATCTAAACTTGGTGCTTCCATATGTTTTTCAGGATATGCACCAACACCAATACAAAAGTTAGTAGCGCAAGTATTAAGCAATTCTTCGTCTAAATATTTTCCATTATTAAGATCTTCAATTTGAGACACCAAATCACTAGCATAAGCATGTCCATCTTTTTCTGGTTTAAAATAAGTTTCACTTTTAACAGCATCTCCACGCAAAGCCATAACATTATCAATGCCTAAGAAATCTAGATCTATTAAGAAATTCTCAGTATCCTCTTTTGTAAATCCACCACACAAAATATGAGGAATAGCATCCACATTGTATTTATTCTGAATGGCTGCACAAATCCCAACGGTACCTGGCCTTTTCTTTACAATTTGTTTCTTAAGCAACCCATTACCTACGTCCTTATACGTATATTCTTCTCTATGGTATGTAACATCAATAAATGGAGGATTAAACTCCATTAACGGATCAATATTATCAAAAATAGATTGGATATGTTGCCCTTTTAAAGGCGGTAAAATTTCAAACGAAAACAAAGTTTTTCCGTTAGCGTTTTTTAAATGTTCTGTTACTTTCATACTAATGCCTGCGAAAGCAGGTATCTTATTAATTTTATCTTATTTGAGATTCCTGCCTGCGCAGGAATTCAGCTAATCTGCCAAATTTGGGCTTAACCATTTTTCAGCTTCTTCTTTACTAATGTTTCTTCGTTTAGCATAATCTTCTAATTGATCTTCGGTGATTTTTCCCAAGCCAAAATATTTAGCTTCTGGATTTGCAAAATAATAACCGCTTACACTTGCTGCTGGCCACATCGCAAGACTTTCGGTTAGTTTCACACCAATAGTTTCTTCGACATTTAAAATATCCCAAATGGTCTTTTTCTCTAAATGATCTGGACAGGCTGGATAACCTGGTGCAGGACGAATACCTTTATAGCTTTCGGCAATTAAATCTTCGTTGGTTAAGTTTTCTTCAGAAGCGTAGTTCCAATGTTTTGTACGCACTTCTTTGTGTAAATATTCTGCGAAAGCTTCAGCTAATCTATCGGCTAATGCTTTTATCATTATGGAATTATAATCGTCGTGATTCGCTTCAAATTCTTTAGCTAATTGCTCGGTTCCAAAACCTGTAGTCACGCAAAAACAACCGATATAATCTTGAATTCCTATGTCTTTAGGCGCGATAAAATCGGCTAATGCAAAGTTTGGAACGCCTTCTCTTTTTTTGAGTTGCTGACGTAAGGTTAGAAATTGGTGTTTGGTGTTTGGCGTTTGGCTAGATACTAAATCAACCTTTCGACTGCGCTCAAGATTAACTCCATCGAAATCTTTTTTAGATGCTGAATCAAGTTCAGCATGACAATCTTCGATTATCACCTCAATATCATCATCATTTACAGTATTTGCAGGAAACAATCCAAAAACCGCTTTTGCTTTCAGCAGCTTTTCATCAAAGACTTTTTGAAGCAAGACTTTAGCGTCTTTAAACAATTCGGTTGCTTGTTTACCAACGATGTCGTCGGTTAAAATATCTGGATATTTTCCGTGTAAATCCCAACTTCTAAAAAATGGTGACCAATCGATATAATCGTCTAAAATCGTAATATCAAAATCTTGAATATCTTGTATTCCTAATTGTTTTGGTTTTACAATTTCGGTTGTGTTCCAATCGATTTTAAACTTTCGCTCACGCGCTTCTTCAATAGAGAGGTATTCTTTTTGTTTCCCACGTTTTAAAAACTGCTCACGGAATTTTTCGTATTCCTCACGAATCTGTTCTTTGTAAACATTGTTGTCTTTCTGCAACAGATTTCCAACAACAGTAACTGCTCTAGAAGCATCGTTGACGTGTACAACAGTATTAGAATAATGTGGTGCAATTTTTACCGCAGAATGCGCTCTTGATGTTGTTGCGCCTCCAATTAACAACGGAATATTAAATCCTTGTTTTTCCATTTCTTGCGAAACGTAAACCATCTCGTCTAACGATGGTGTAATTAAACCGCTTAATCCAATGACATCGACGTTTTCTTTTTTAGCGGTTTCAATGATTTTTTCTGGCGGAACCATTACGCCTAAATCCACAATCTCGTAATTATTACAACCCAAAACTACACTCACTATATTTTTACCAATATCGTGCACATCGCCTTTTACAGTTGCCATTAAAATTTTACCGTTAGAGCGTTGCGAATCGTCTTTTTCAGCTTCAATATAAGGCTGTAAATAAGCGACTGCTTTTTTCATCACTCGAGCCGATTTTACTACTTGAGGCAAGAACATTTTTCCGCTTCCAAACAAATCGCCAACCACATTCATTCCGGTCATTAAGTGACCTTCGATAACTTGAATAGGTTTGTTTACCACTTGTCGCGCTTCTTCAACATCTTCAACAATAAAGGCATCAATACCTTTTACTAAAGCATGCGTAATACGGTCTTGCAAAGGTTCGCTTCGCCATTCTTGTACCTTTGCTACATCGTCTTTTTTCTGTCCTTTTACGGTTTCGGCAAATTCTAGTAAGCGTTCGGTTGCATCATCTCGTTTGTCAAAAAGTACGTCTTCAACGTGTTCTAATAAATCCTTCGGAATTTCGTCATACACTTCCAACATAGTTGGGTTTACGATTCCCATATTCATTCCGTGTTGAATCGCGTGATATAAAAATGCTGCGTTAATGGCTTCACGCACGACATTGTTTCCTCTAAATGAAAACGACACGTTACTTACGCCACCAGAAACGCTAGCATAAGGTAGATTTTCTTTAATCCATTTTGTGGCATTAAAAAAGTCTAAAGCATTTAAACGATGCTCTTCCATTCCGGTTGCAACAGGAAAAATATTTGGATCGAAAATGATGTCTTCTGGTGGAAATTGAACTTGATTTACCAAAATATCGTAAGAGCGTTTACAGATTTCTATCCTACGCTCATAAGTATCGGCTTGACCATCTTCATCAAACGCCATAACAATCACAGCTGCACCATAACGTTTGATAAGTTTTGCGTGATGAATAAAAGTTGTTTCGCCTTCTTTTAAACTGATAGAATTCACTACCGATTTACCTTGTACGACTTGCAAACCAGCTTCGATAATATCCCATTTTGAGCTGTCAATCATTATGGGCAAGCGTGCAATATCTGGCTCTGATGCGATAAGATTTAAGAAGGTTACCATTGCGTGTTTTCCGTCAAGCATACCTTCATCCATATTGACATCTATGATTTGCGCGCCACCTTTCACTTGGTCTCTTGCAACATCTAATGCTTCGGCATAGTTTTCTTCTTTTATTAATCGTAAAAATTTACGCGAACCAGTAACGTTAGTACGCTCACCAACGTTTATAAAATTACTTTCTGGCGTTATGATTAATGGTTCTAGACCTGATAATTTCAAGTATTTCTTACAGTCACTTTCTTTCATTGACATAGATTAAGAGATTCCTGCCTGCGCAGGAATGACACGTGGTTTGTAATTAGCTGCAACTTCAGCAATTGCTTTTATGTGTTCTGGTGTTGTACCGCAACAACCACCAATGATGTTTATTAAATCATCTTTTAGGTAATTTTCTATAAGCTGTTGCATTTGTTTCGCAGTTTGGTCGTACTCGCCAAAAGCATTTGGTAATCCTGCGTTTGGATGTGCTGATGTGTAAAAATCGGTTTCGTGAGATAAGCGTTTTAAATACGGTTGTAATTGGTCTGCACCAAGTGCGCAATTAAAACCAACACTTAACAACGGTATATGTGATATTGAAATTAAAAATGCCTCAACGGTTTGCCCAGATAATGTTCTACCAGAAGCATCGGTAATGGTTCCTGATACCATAACAGGAATGTCAATATTACGTTCTTCCTTAACTTCTTGAATAGCGAATAAGGCTGCTTTGGCATTTAATGTATCGAAAATAGTTTCGACTAACAAAATATCGCTTCCGCCATCAATTAAAGCTTCGACTTGTTGTTTGTAGGCAATACGTAATTCGTCAAAGGTTACCGCGCGATATTCTGGTCTGTTTACATCTGGACTTAAGCTCGCGGTACGATTTGTTGGACCGATACTTCCAGTTACAAAACGTGGTTTTTTAGGATTGGCTTTTGTGAATTCTTCAGCAACTTGTTTAGCTATTTTAGCCGATTCAAAATTTAATTCGTAGACCAAATCTTCCATATGATAATCTGCCATACCAATGGTTGTGCCAGAAAAGGTATTGGTTTCTACTATATCTGCGCCAGCTTCAAAATACTTTCTATGTACTTCGGCAATAGCTTCTGGTTGTGTTAGCGATAATAAATCGTTATTTCCTTTTAATGGATGTTTAAAATCTTTGAATCTTGAACCACGAAAATCGTCTTCAGTAAAATTATAGCGCTGTAACATCGTTCCCATTGCGCCATCTAAAACTAAAATTCGGTGTTGTAATATTTTGAAAATGTCTGACATTAGTTTAGAGCTTGATTTAGGTCATTAATAATATCTTCAGGATGTTCTAAGCCAACAGAAACTCGGATAAGTCCACCTGTGATTCCGGTTTTAAGTCGGTCTTCTTCCGATAGCTTAGCGTGGGTTGTAGAAGCAGGATGCGTAACAATACTTCTGGTATCGCCAAGGTTTGCTGACAATGATAAAAGCTGTATTGCGTTGAGAAAATTTCGTCCTGCATCAATGCCGCCTTTTATTTCAAAAGCAACGACATTGCCACCAAGTTTCATTTGGTTTTGAGCCAATTGATACTGAGGATGAGATTTTAGAAATGGATATTTTACGAAATTCACTTTGTCGTGACCTTCTAAAAATTCAGCAATTCTCAAGGCATTATCACAATGTTTTTCTACTCTAACAGGTAGTGTTTCTAAACTTTTTGATAATATCCAAGCGTTGAAAGGCGAAAGCGCAGGACCTGTATTTCTTGAAAATAAATAGATTTTTTGAATAAATTCTGAACTTCCAACCGTTACACCACCAAGCACTCGACCTTGTCCATCCATCAATTTTGTTGCTGAATGAATTACTAAATGCGCGCCAAATTTAATTGGCTGTTGCAAATATGGTGTTGCAAAACAGTTATCGACTATAAAAATGAGGTTATGTTTTTTGGCTAAATCGCCTAATAATTTCAGGCCTAAAATATCAACTGCAGGATTCGTAGGACTTTCGGCATAAAGAATCTTGGTGTTAGGTTGAATTAAACTTTCAATACGGTCTATTTCATTAATTCTAAAATAGCTTGTTGAAATATTCCACTTAGGAAGAATATTGTTGAATAAGGTTTGAGTAGAACCAAAAATACTTTGACAAGACACAATATGGTCTTCTGAATCTAACAAAGCTGCAAAAGTTGAAAACACAGCAGACATTCCTGTTGCGAAAGCGTAACCGTTTTCTGCTCCTTCCATTCGGCATACTTTATCAACAAATTCTGAGTTGTTCGGATTTGTGTACCTGCTGTAAATGTTGCGCTGTTTTTCATCTGCAAATGAAGCGCGCATATCTTCAGCATCTTCAAAAATGTAACTCGATGTTAAATACAATGGATTAGAATGTTCTAAAAATTGTGAACGCTCTATTTGTGTACGGATTGCTTCTGTTTCTATGTGATTTTTGGTTCTTGTTTTATTATGCATTTTTCTTAATTAAAGTATTAGAAAGGCGTAAGATATCGCCAAAAACACCACGAGCAGTTACTTGAGATCCTGCGCCTGCACCTTGTATAACCAAAGGTTGCGAGTTGTAGGACTCTGTGTAAATTTCAAAAATGGAATCCGATCCTTTTAACTGTCCTAAAGGGGAAGCTTTTGGTTCTGATATTAATTTTACCTCTAAAACATTATTTAGAACATCTAATTGACCAACATAACGCAACACAGACGCTTCTTTCTGTTGAGATTTATTGGCTTCAAAAATGCTATTTAACTCGTGTGAACGCTGTTTAAACTCTTGTAATGTTGTAGCTCCGTTAAGTTGTTTTGGTACTAGAGATTCAATTTTTACATCATTCAATTCTGCATCAGAACCGAGTTCTCTGGCTAAAATCAGTAATTTTCGGGCAACATCTTTTCCTGACAAATCTTCTCTAGGATCTGGCTCTGTTAAACCTTGACTTACCGCATCATTTAATACTTGGTCAAATGGCAAAGATTCTTCTGAAAACTGATTGAAAATGTAGCTTAACGAGCCTGAGAATACACCTTTTATTTTTTCAACTTTCTCACCAGACTGATGTAAGTTTTTTATGGTTTCAATAATTGGTAATCCTGCACCAACATTGGTTTCGTAAAGGAAAGTTTTATTGTTTTCATCTAACAATTTCCTTAATTTTTTATAATAATTAAAACTCAATGTGTTAGCTACTTTATTTGCAGAAATGATATGAAAACCATTTTCTATCAACGTCTCGTAATGCGCAATAAAACTCTGGCTAGCTGTAACGTCTATAGCTATAGCATTTTCTACATTTATTGCTTTAAAATGACGAATAATATCTTCTACATTGTAAGGTTCAGAAAAATTTTCAAAATCTACTTCCCATTGCCCATTAATATCATTTGAAAAAAATGCTAAAGTCGAGTTTGTAATAACTGGTATTTGTATATCTAATCCTTGTTCGGTTAGCAGTTTTGACTTGATGTTCTGAATTTGATTTATTAACGTAGAACCTACATTACCAATTCCGAATATGGCAAGATGTATCGTTGTCATGCTTTTTTAATTTTAAATTAAAAACTGGTTTTAATAGCTTAATAAGTTGCTGATACTCTATTAAAAAAGCATCGTGACCATCATTAGATTTTAGTTCGCCTATAGTAACGTTTTCTTTTGCGGATTTTAGCTCTACAAACGTGTTCCAGTTTTCGTCTGATTTAAATAGTAAATCTGAATTAATTGTTATAATATGAATATGAGAAGCAATGTGTTTTGCTACTTCGGTAAACGTGCCTCTGCCTTGTGTAATATCGATAGTTTTTAAAATTTGATTCATCATTTTGTAAGCAGACAACTCAAATCTTCCTTCTAATTTTTCGCCATGATGCTCTAACCAAGTTTCGATTTTAAAAGCATCTTTTCGTTGTTTTTCTCTTTTAAATTTTGAAGCAAAAGATTCTGGCGTTCTGTAAAACGTCATAGCATGCAATCTGGCATCAAACAAAGGTTGAGAGGAATGATTTAAAATTTCATCTTGAATGAAGCAATTACCAATTACCCAGTCTGTAGATTTCCAGTCTGTAGCTATTGGTATTACATATTCTGCCAAGTTTGGTCGTAACGCTGCCAACTCCCAAGTAATACCGCCTCCAACTGACGCACCAACGATAGCATATATTGTACTAATATTTAAACGATTTAGTCCTTCGGAAAAAATACGAGCTACATCTCTTGCAGTAAACTCTTTATAATATTCTAGAAAGGATTCTTCTAATCCACCAAAGCCATTACCTGGCACATTAAACGCTAAAACCGTATAAATATCTGTGTTTATAATTTTGTCTTTACCAACAATATCGTTCCACCAGCCTTTTTTTCCTGTTATTTGAGAATTTCCGGTTAAGGCATGATTTACCAATACTACTGGGTTGTTTCCTAATGGCTTTCCCAATACCTGATACGACAATCTAAGGCTAATGTTTCTGCCACTGCACAACTCAAAATGATCTATTTCAATAAACTTAAGCACACTCATAATTGTATTTTTTATTTCTTATCTGAAAATTTTTAAATTAAGCTGAGCGAAAGCCTCGTCGCCCAGCTTAATTAAACAACACTAATACAAAAAGAGATTAAGCTAACTGAGACTTTTTTATTAATTGAAATGCTTCTTTTAAATCAGCTTTTAGATCTTCAACATTCTCAATACCAACAGACAATCTTATAAGGTCTTTTGTTACTCCAGTGCTTTCCTGCGCCTCATCACTTAATTGCTGATGCGTTGTACTTGCAGGATGGATGATTAAAGATTTTGTATCGCCAATATTGGCTAATAGCGAAAATAATTTTGTTTTATCTGCCACAATTTTTGCAGCATCATAGCCACCATCAACTCCAAAAGTTACAATACCACTTTGTCCTTTTGGTAAGTATTTTTTTGCCAGAACTTTGTATTTACTGGTTTCTAAACCAGGATAATTTACCCATGAAACTTCTGGTTGTTCTTGTAACCATTTGGCAAGTTCCAGTGCGTTTTCGCTATGTTTTTTTATTCGTAATTCTAAGGTCTCTAAACCTTGAATGATTTGAAATGCATTAAAAGGACTTAATGCTCCACCATAATCTCTCAACCCCTCAATTCTCACTTTTGCAATAAATGCTGCTGCCTCTAAAGCTTCGCTATACACCAAACCATGATAACCAGCTGAAGGCTCTGTAAACTCTGGAAATTTTCCGTTTGTCCAATCAAAAGTACCTGCATCTATAATTACACCTCCAAGTGCCGTACCATTGCCATTAATGTACTTTGTCAACGAGTGAATAACAATATTGGCACCATATTCAATTGGGTTTAATAAATAAG
Organism: Winogradskyella poriferorum; assembly: GCF_036553625.1. Lineage (NCBI taxonomy): Bacteria > Pseudomonadati > Bacteroidota > Flavobacteriia > Flavobacteriales > Flavobacteriaceae > Winogradskyella > Winogradskyella poriferorum. Next base: position 217,111 of record NZ_JAZHOU010000004.1, on the reverse strand, counting down.
GCGTAGCAACTGTATTATCTACAATTAATGGCACCTTAAATGCTTTGGCTTCATTAGAAATTGCTTCAATATCTAAAACATCTAACTTCGGATTTCCTAGAGATTCTATAAAGAATGTTCTGGTGTTTTCTTGAGCAGCATTTTTAAAGTTTTCTGGATTTGATGGATCTACAAAAGTTGTGGTGATACCATGTCTTGGTAGAGTTACGCTCAACAGATTATACGTTCCGCCATACAAACTGTTTGATGCCACAATATGATCTCCTGCTTTAAGTAATGTCAGCAATGATGTTGCTATAGCAGAAGTACCAGATGCTGTTACCACAGCCGCAATACCATCTTCTAAAGCCGCTAAGCGCTGCTCAAGAACATCGTTGGTTGGGTTGTTAATTCTGGAATAAATGTTCCCTGGCTCTGCTAAGGAAAATAAATTAGCAGCATGATCTGAGTCGTTAAAGACATAAGCTGTAGATTGATAAATAGGAACTGCTCTGGTTCCGCCATTGTTTGTTACATCGTGTCCTGCGTGCAACGCTTGTGTTGCAAATTTTTGTGTACTCATTTTTCTAAGTTTTTGAGTTAATAATGAGTGCTATTTGCAGAACGAGATTAATGGAGTAAGAAGTTTCTTTTTCACTAATACTTCAAAATAAAAATTGACCATAACTAAGGCTATGCTAAATTTTTATTTCTCGTCTAATCAAAAAATCTATCTGCTTCCTATCATCAATCCCTTTCAACAAATAGCACGATTAAACCAAAAGCCAAATAAGCCTTTTCGTAAGGCGTACTTAATAGAAAAATGTTATAAAGAAAATGCCAATTACAAATGGGTAATTGGTCTTGAGTTATCTATCCGAACTGGCAAGAAATGATTTGCGCGTTCAAGTAGAATTTAGCACCTTCTTAGTAAGTCTAAGGGTTGCTAAGGCTTCATCGGGTCTATTCCCTCCACCTTTCTTGATAACATTTCAGTAAGTGTTTTGAACTTTGTGAGTACAAATATTGCGATACAAAAGTTTAATTTCAAAATTATTTTTGATGTTTTTTAAATATTTAACAAAACTTACAACCTAAAAAATATTTCAAACCACTATGTTTATTGGTGTTGAACTAAGCATTATGCAAACTAAAATAAAAACACTTTTGCTATTTTAAGATTTCATTATAATTTGAAGGTGTTCTATCTTAAATTTAATCTCTATTTTTGCCAAGATTTACAAAGAGGAAAAATTTGTCTGATTGCAACCTCGTTAAAAAATGCTAAAGCAGTTAGTTTTAGACTTCTCTAGCGACCAAGCAATCTCACAATTTTAAAACAACAAATTAAAAGTATAGGATTTATGCCGTATTTATTTACTTCTGAAAGTGTTTCAGAAGGACATCCAGATAAAGTTGCTGACCAAATTAGTGATGCATTAATTGATAATTTTTTAGCTTTTGACCCAGAGTCTAAGGTAGCATGTGAAACCTTAGTAACTACAGGACAAGTTGTCCTAGCTGGTGAAGTAAAGTCTAATACCTATCTCGATGTACAGCAAATAGCAAGAGACACCATTAACAAGATTGGTTACACAAAAGGGGAATATATGTTTGACGGTAATTCGTGTGGAGTAATTTCTGCAATACACGAACAATCCGAAGACATTAACAGAGGTGTAGATAGAGCAAGCAAAGAAGAGCAAGGTGCAGGAGACCAAGGCATGATGTTTGGTTACGCTACCAATGAAACTAATAACTACATGCCTTTAGCATTAGACATTTCTCATCTAATACTTAAAGAATTAGCTGCATTACGTCGAGAAAACAAAGATATTACATACTTAAGACCAGATTCTAAAAGTCAGGTAACTATAGAATATAGTGACGATAACACACCTCAGCGCATCGATGCTATTGTGGTTTCTACGCAACATGATGATTTTGATACCGATGAGGCTATGTTAGCAAAAATCAGAAAAGATATTGTTGAGATTTTAATCCCTCGTGTTGTAGCTAAAGTGCCAGATCATATTAAACCATTATTTACTGATGATATTAAATATCATATTAATCCAACAGGAAAGTTTGTAATAGGTGGACCACACGGAGATACAGGTTTAACAGGTAGAAAAATCATCGTAGACACCTACGGAGGAAAAGGTGCACATGGTGGTGGAGCATTTTCTGGAAAAGACCCAAGCAAAGTAGATCGTAGTGCTGCCTACGCAACAAGACATATTGCAAAAAACTTAGTTGCTGCAGGTGTTTGTGAAGAGGTATTAGTCCAAGTCTCCTATGCTATTGGTGTTGTAGAACCGATGGGAATTTTTATTGATACCTACGGCACTTGTCCATTCAATCTTACAGATGGAGAAATTGCTAAAAAAGTTTCTGAAATATTTGACATGAGACCAGCAGCTATTGAAGAGCGTTTAAAACTACGTCAACCAATGTATAGTGAAACAGCCGCTTATGGTCATATGGGAAGACATAATGAGATAGTTACCAAAACCTTTCAGCAACCAAATGGAGAACCAAAAACTCTAGAAGTAGAATTATTTACTTGGGAAAAGCTCGATTATGTAGATAAGGTTAAATCTGCGTTTGGCCTGTAAGGAACAATCATTATAAAATTTAAAAAACTCTGATTATTAATTTAGTCAGAGTTTTTTATTTATAAGAAAAAGTAGGAGTTTGAGGGTTATAATTGTTTTATATACACAACGTCTCACCGAGACTTACTTTTAACTAAATCAACTCATTATGAAAAGAATTAAAAACTTCCCAAATCTTATTTTAATACTTTTATTGTCATTAACTGTAGTTACATCTTGCCTTAGTGATGACGAAAGCATAGGTGGTGGTGACCCACAAGAAAATATTCCAGACACCTTTTCTGAATATTTTGGAAATGAAATTTCTCGCGACTTTCTAGGAACAGTAATTGACAAAAACCATAATCCCATTGAAGGCGTAACCATTACTATCGGTAGCGAAACCGCAACAACAGACAGCAATGGTGTTTTTATGATTAACGGAGCTACGGTTAAGCAACGTTTTGGTTATATAAAAGCTGAAAAAGATGGATACATTCATGCTTCACGTAGTGTTGTACCATCTATCGGAACTAACAAAGTCACCATTATGATGCTAGAAGCTACAGTTGTAGGCTCTGTAACAAGCGGCACTTCCGGTACTGTTACAGCAACCAATGGTAGCTCTGTAAGTTTTGATGGAAATTTCATCAAAGAAGACGGCTCAACTTATGATGGTTCTGTAGATGTTATTTTACATCATTTAGATCCTGCCGATGACGATATGCCAATGCAAATGCCAGGAATGCTATATGCTGAAAATGAAAATGGTGCAGAACGTATGTTGCAAACCTTAGGTATGCTTGCTGTAGAACTTAGAGGTTCTGGTGGAGAAGATTTAAATTTAGCAGAAGGTTCAACTTCTGAAATTAAAGTTCCTGTTGATGCTAGTTTAATAAGCATTGCACCTGCCACAATTCCGCTTTGGTATTTTGATGAAGCCAACGGTTATTGGAAAGAAGAAGGACAAGCAACTTTGCAAGGTAATATGTATGTTGGGACAGTATCTCACTTTAGCTTTTGGAATTGCGATATCCCAACGGAAGCTATTACGCTTTGTGTTACAGCTACAAATGAAGATAATGTTCCTTTAGCAAATATGTATGTATCTATTACAAGTGCTACTTTTGGCACTACGTATGGCCACACCAATGAGAATGGTGAAGTTTGTGGTTATGTACCAAGTAATGAAAGCTTAGAGTTAAACGTATATAGCTACGATTTATGTGGAGATAATCCATTACACACAGAAACCGTAGGTCCTTTTACAGTAGATTCTAACATTACAGTTATAGTACCAGATAATCCTGATATTATCGAAGAAACTGTAGTAGGAACCTTCAATACCTGTGATGGAAATGCTGTAACAGATGGTTATGTAAAATTAAGCTATGGGTACCAAACCTTTATTGATACTGTAACTAATGGTGAATTTGAAATTAATCTTTTAAGATGTAGTGATAATAACACATTTACTATAGAAGCCAGTGACTACGTTAACTTACAGGTTACAGATAGTATAAGTTATACTTTTGCAACACCTATAACCAATATAGGAACCATAAGTGCTTGTAATGCCATCACAGAATTTATTGAATACACTATCGATGATGGTGAGAGTACTTTTATTTTTGAAAATATTTCTGCTAACTTTTACACAGATAGCCCTAATTACCCTGATCCAACACTAGATATATTTGCGTCAAGTAATGATCAAGGAAATTGTTATTATATGTATGGCGCACTTAATGACCCTGACTATCTAGGTACTTATGATAATTACATTTTTGATCCTGGAACCAATGATACAGGATTCTTTATTGGAGAATGTATAAATGTTGCACAAGAAAGCAATAATATTATATACAATCTCACTGCCTTAGGAGAAGTCGGTGAATACATTGACATTAATTTTAGTGGCTCTTATGAAGATTGGAACGGTAACGCACATAACATAAATGGAGTGGTACATGTATTGAGAGATAATTAAGATAGATTTATAAAGAAAAAAAGGGCTTTTCATGTTATTTGAGAAGCCCTTTTTGTTTTATAAAGTATACGTCAACCTAAACGTAATAAATCGAGGTTGTATAAAGGTTTCAGAACTAAATACTGAAATAGTACCTGCACCATTACTAATATTAGAATCGATATCTAAGATATTAGAAGCTCTTAATGAGTATTCCCATTTAGCATCTCTGTCTTTTCTGTAACGTAAAGATGCATCCCAAGTTTTAAAAACTTGTGTTTGTCCATCGCTTTCTTGCTCGTTATAAGTAAACTCTGTTACAAACGATAATGCATCCCAAATGTAAGCATCAAACTCTACAGAAGGCGCTCTGGTTATAAACTTAGTTGTATTATCACCTTGCTCGTTATCTCTAACAGTATATCTGTAACGCAATCTAACATTTGGTGCCTCTCTAAAGTTGGTTCTTAGCTCAGGAGAATAGGATTGAGTAAAACTTTCATTTAACGATTGCGCTCCCTGTACAAACTGATTTAATTTACTATAATTAAAGTTTGCCCCTAATCGTGCTCTAAACTTACCAAACGTGCGCTCTACTCTACCAAAAACTGAAGCACTCTCATCTGCAAACTGCGAGTTAAAGAATGTGCTTGTTCTTATTACACTTTCAAAATTGGTTAATCCACGTATTTGATCTTCATTTTTACTATAGTTTGCGCCAGCAAATACATTGGTGTAGTTAAATAAATTAAAGCTACTGTAGAATAGTCTGAAATTGTGCGATAATGCATTCTGTAATTCAGGGTTACCAAATTGTATGCTGTTATAATTATTAAGCACTAAACCTTCAGCTATGTTGGTGATGTCTGTGAAGGTATTGGTCATGTTGTAATTAAACTGCAATGACTCACTCTTTTTAAATTGAACTCGTGCTTCAAAATCAGGTAATACATTTAAGAAATTGTCTTTAAACGTGTCGCCATTTTGAGTATTCTGATTACTATACGCATGAAAAGATACTCCAGGTGTAAACGTAAATTTACCTGTTTTAAATCTATAGTGTACACCTAAATACACATCGCTAAAACGATACTCCACATCATCATTAGAAGCAGATAATGGATTACCTTCTAAATCTGTTATTGTTGGCGTTGGATCTAATCGAGTATCACTATCTAAAAATTGAAAGATATTAGAATTAAACTTTTGATTGCTAAATATAGTTCCTAAAGTAAAGTTGATATTACTTTTTGAATTTAAGATATTGAAGTAATCTACCTTAGCATCTAACTGATTACTTTTTACTCTTCTATCTTGATTTAAATCATAAAATAATTGATCTAAGTCTAGCCCTAAACCTGAAGCTGTATCATCAAAAGCATCATTATCTTCATCGTCATTATTGTTTGGGTCATTTTGCAGCAAGGCATTGTAAAAAGGATCTTCATCCTTAATTAAATGCTGCGCTTCAAAAGCAAAGATGTTGTTTTCGTTTAAAGTGTAGTAATAATTCAAATTTTGATTGATGCTAAAAGGCTTTACCTGATCTACTTGATTAGTATTTCCTACTACAGATGAAAATAAATTCTGACGCTCTTCATCATCAGATATACGTGCCAATACATCATAATCTAATTGATTATTAACGTTTGGCTTGTAAGATGCGCTCAATTTAGTAATAAACTGATTGGTTGCTTCTCTACCTGTAGACAAGGTTTCTTCATCTGGCGGAATCGTTGTTGATTCATCAATTGCCGTATTAGGATCATCTTCTACTTCTATGTAATCTATAAAACTTTCTTCTCTGGTTCTTAAGCGGCTGCTGTTAAAAATTAAAAAACCACTTAAATCTAAAGCCTTATTAGGCGAGTAACTAAAGTTAGCCGATGCTAATTTTGTTACTACTTCTTGTGCATTTGCAATACTGGTAAGACCTCCAAGTCCGTTATCACCAAGATTGATACTTGTGCCACTGGTTCTGCTGGGCAGTCTAAAACCACCTCCAAAACCACGAAGATCTCTATTGGTTAGTGCTACCTCACCAATATTATTCATATCACCAATGAGGTTAATGCTATACTTTGGACTATAATAAAACAACTTGGGTTGCACTAAATAAAGCTCATCGTTTGGCGAAGGTGCAGTACCAGCACCTACTGTGACGTCTCCAAACCAAAAATTTTCTTTTCCTTCTTTCAGCTTAATATTTATAGCAACATTATCTTGATTGTTTTGCACACCACTTAACTGACCAACTTCTGCATAATTTCTTAACACCTGAACTTTATCTACAGCATTTGAAGGTATATTTTTAGTCGCCAATTTGGTATCTCCATCAAAGAAATCTTTTCCGTTTACCATAAGCTTACTTACGGTTTTACCTTCTACCTCAATTTGTCCGTCGTCGTTAATCTCTACTCCAGGTAATTTTTCTAAAACATCTTCTAGCTTACGCTCACTTCCGTTTTTAAAAGAGTCTGCATTATACACAATAGTATCTCCTTTTACAGTAACTGGCATTTCGTAAGTTAGCTCAACTGCATCAAGAGAATTATCTGGCATTAAAGTAAAGTCCTTTGTGATATCCGCTTCAGCTGTTGAAATAACCTCTTCATGCGACTTTAAACCAATGTAACTTACTTGTAACTTGTATTTGCCGTTTTTCCCTAAAGACAAAACATATTTACCTTGATCGTTTGTTACAGCATAAGACTCTAAACCATTAGTTTCTTGATTAATTGCAATAACATTAGCCAACTCTAGTGGAGCACCTATGCTATCCTTTACAATTCCTTGCATTTTAATTTGAGCAAAGGAATTTCCTGCTGCTACTAAACAAAGTAGCATTAGTATTTTCTTCATAAATTGGTTGTTAGTATAATATTAATTTCTTCTGCCTCTTCCTCCACGATTACCTCTACGTCCATACATCTCGCGCATCTCTTGCATTTTTTTTGTGATGATGTCGTTATACTCGGCTTTAGTTACTTCTTCTCCTTTTTTAGGTTTTTCAATGTCTTCCTTTTCATCAGGATTCATAACTATTTTAGTACAAAGAATAGTAGTTCTGTCTGCATTAATTTCTAAGATTAAACCTGGCAAACCCCAATAATCATCTGGCCCTTGATTAATTGGTACTTGAGGTGTATACCATGCCACAACCTCTATGGTTTTTGGAACCTCAATTTCACTCATTGGGTCATCATCCTTTTTTATTGAATCGTTTTTCTTCTCAGCCTCTTTTTTGTCTTTATCATCATTATCTCTTCTTCGTCTCATACTTCTCCAATCAAATCCATCAACTGTTTTTGTAGCAGTTGCTTTAAAACATGTATACTGACCTATTTGCTTAGTTTCAGTGCCCATTTTCCATTCTAGAGACTTTAGCTCATCTTTAATTAAAAATTGCTTTCCGAAGAATTCCTGATCTTGTAGTAATTCTTTAGACTTTACATTTTTATATTTTGGCCCTCCAGTAAAACCACCAGAAAAACCTCCCCAACCTCGTCCAGAACCTGGAGCTTCTAGTTTTTCGTCTTCTTTGTATATGGATTCCTCTTTATTAAAGGTTAGTATATACTCTTTTTCAAGAAAGCTTTTCATGCGTTCTTCAATTCTCTTTTTTTGTTCAGGAGTCATTTCTCGTCCTCCCCATTCATCTAAATCCATTGTTGTTTTAGACATGTAATAAGCCTTGCCCTGAAAGTCTTTTTGGGCAAATGAAACAGCACAAAAACATAATAAAACTAAGGCAGTAAAGTTTTGAAGTAATTTTTTCATTGTATAAGTTTAATCTTGATTAACAAATGTAAATTTATTGTTCTAAGCGTTTACTTAGACTTTTTTAGATGCTATTTGTTAAATTTAATTGCGTTAAACTTATGTTAATGATTTAGCCTCCGATTCGTATCTCTATAGTCTCACCGTTATCTCTTCCTTTTCTAGGTGCATAGCGTTCCATCATTTCTTTGGCCTTTTTCTCCATAATTTTCTCGTACTCATCACGGTTCACCTTCTTACCTTTAGTCGGCTCTTCTATTTCTACTTTATCCTGCGGATTTAAAACAATTTTACTACAAATCACAGTTAAGTCACCATCATGCACTTCTAATATTAAACCTGGTAGTCCTTGATATTTATCTGGCCCATTAGTTACAGCAATTTGAGGAGTGTACCAAGCAGTAACTGTACGCTCTTCCATTTCTGGCTCAGTATCATCGTCTTTATCGTCTTCAACGTTAGAGAACACCTTCGCTTTTTCTACCATTTTGGTATATGTGGCTTTGTAGCACTGATATTCACCAATGTATTTAGTGTCTGATTCTAATTTCCACTCAATTAGATCTAATTCATCTTGAATAAGGAAAATTTTACCAAAGCTATCTCTAACTTCAGAATACCTGCTTTCCTTGGTGTTTTTATAAAGTACATCATCTCCACCTCCATTACCAACGACCATCACTTGAAAATCTCCACCACCTACTTGAGGTTTATCTAACTCTTCTTCTTGTTTGTAGGTTGAAACTTCTTTATTAAATGTAAGATTGTATGTTTTTTGAAACTGTTTTTTCATCATAGCAAGCATACGCTCTTGCATTTGAGAATCCATCTGAGTACTATCTAACTTAATGTCTACTTTTCGTTGGGTTTTGTAAGTTGCTATACCCTGAAATTCTTGAGCATTAACGGTAGTAAAAACTACCGTTAACGTCATAACTAAAACTCTAATAATTGTGTTCATTTTTTGATTGATTTTTAATTTTCGTAATACTTTATAGCTGATTTTCTTAGCTTTGTAACTAAAGATAAAAATTCTTCTGGCTCATCAGAGTTACCTTCAATTTTGTATGTCATAGTAGATTTTTTTCCGTTTGACATTTTAGTTCCATTACAAACTAGGCTAAATGAAATTTCTTCATTAGAATCGACGTCATTTAAGATTTCTTTTATATCTGCAACCTTAAAAGTATCTTCAATATCTTTAGCTGAGTCTACAGTAACAACCACTTCTAAGTTAGTGATTTTAGTTTCTGATAAATTACTAATTGTCCCTTTTAATGGATTCTGACTGAATGCAAGTGTAACTGCTGTAAGCGCTAAACAAGTGAATAATTTTTTAAACATAACTGTTGTTTTTAATTGATTAATACATCGCAAATATCAATATCAATTTTCAGCATTTGCGTTAACTAGTGTTAACGTGTGTTAACCGATTGATACTAACTAGTTTTTTACGTTTACTTTTGAAGTATGAACGACAAAAGATATAAATGGATTTTGTATACCATTGTTACTGTAATTACAGTTACGATTGGAATACAACTATTTTGGAATTACAAAAACTATCAATCTAATAAACAGCAGCTTATTAACGATGTTCAGGTAAGTTTAGACAAAGCTGTTGACGACTATTATGCTGCTTTAGCCGAACGCACTACAATTGGAATTTTCTTAGAAGGAGATGAACAGAAAGATCCATTAAAAGAAGGTGGTCATATCCAAAAACTCTTAAAACAAATCGATGAAGATTCTTTTGGCTTTAAAAACATAGATAGTATTGATGTTAATTCAATTGAAGGTATTACAGTAATGAGAGGTTTTAGTGCCGACTCTATGTCTGAGGTTATTGACAGACAACTTAAACCCATAGAATTCAAAGAGTTTAATCTTAAAATTGATAGTCTAAAAAAAGTAAAAGGAGCAAATCAAGCTTTTCAATTTAAAAGTAAATTTGATAGTATTAAAAACCCTGAAGTATTAACTGATGCCTACCAAATTGAAATGCTAACTTCAAAAATTGTAGTATCCATAAACAACGATAGTTTAGACCTGGTTGAACTAGATAGTTTGGTTGGTATAGAATTATTGAGAAAGAAGCTTTTCTTAGATTATGATTTACATTTCGATAATGGAAAGAAAAACACCGCAAATTCTATTCAGCATCTATCAAAAAGATTAAAAACAACTTCAAAATCTACCTTCTTACCAAAAGGAAGCACATTAGATATTAGCTTTACCAATGAAACCGCGTTAGTTTTAAAACGAAGTCTTGGTGGTATTCTTATTTCAACATTACTAATAGCAGCCGTTATAAGCAGCCTTTTCTATCTTCTAAAAATCATAAAACATCAAAAACAACTCGCCGAAGTAAAAAACGACCTCATTAGTAATATTACACACGAGTTTAAAACACCTATTGCTACCATAGGAGTAGCGCTAGAAAGTATTAGTAATTTTAATGCTATAGAAGACAAAGAAAAAACAAAGAACTACATAAGTATGTCGTCACAACAGTTAGAAAAACTAAATCTTATGGTTGAAAAACTATTAGAAACAGCAACCTTAGACAGCAATAACCTAGAACTTAATACTGAAACCATTGACGTTGTAACACTTCTAAATGACCTATCTAGACGTTATAAAATTCAATATCCTGAAAAAGAATTTAACACAAGTCTTAAAGTTGAACTTCTAGAAACTAAAGTCGATAGTTTTCATTTTGAAAACGCCTTAAATAACATCTTAGATAATGCCGTTAAATATGGAGGCGATATTATTTCTATCGATTTAATTCCGAACGAAAAAAACTTTGAAATTCTAATTTCGGACAACGGAAACACACTATCTAAAGCCAATAAAGAACGTATTTTTGAAAAATTCTACCGCGTCCCAAAAGGCAACACACACGACATTAAGGGATTTGGTATTGGCTTATATTACACCAAATCTATTATTGAAAAACATGGAGGAAATATAGATGTAAACCTTAGTAAAAACCTTACCACTTTTAAAATTACATTACCCAATGGCTGAAAAAATAAAACTACTTCTGGCTGAGGATGAGGCGGCTCTAGGACAAATTATAAAAGAAAGCTTAGAAACCAGAGATTTTGAAGTGACACTTTGTGATAATGGTGAAAAAGCATTTGAAAAATACCAATCCGAGCAACCAGAACTATTGGTACTTGATGTTATGATGCCAAAAAAAGATGGTTTTACCTTAGCCAAAGATATTAGAGCCATTGACGATGCTATTCCTATAATATTTTTAACCGCAAAATCTCAAACAGCAGATGTGGTAGAAGGATTTTCTATTGGTGGTAACGACTATTTGAAGAAACCATTTAGCATGGAAGAACTCATCGTAAGAATTCATAATCTACTAAACCGCACAAAAGTTCAGAAAACCTCAGAAAGTTTAGTTATTGGTGCATATACTTTTGATTTCCCTAAGCAACAACTTGCTTTTAAAAACGAGGAACCAACACAACTTACACACAGAGAAGCGCATCTATTATTTCACCTAATAAAAAATAAAAATCAAGTTTTAGATCGTTCTTTAATTCTTAATAAACTTTGGGGAACGGACGATTTTTTCTCTGCCAGAAGCATGGATGTTTTTATAACCAAACTCCGTAAAAAACTTCAAAAAGATGACAGTATCCAGATTATAAATGTCAGAGGATTTGGTTATAAACTCACAGATTAAAATCTTATCTCTTTTTAGTTTTTCTGAATTGATTTCAGCTTCTAAATTGCCTTTCAAGATTAATTTGCCAAAAAGATTCTGAAACATATTCAGAATGACATAATCATTGGTTCAATTTTTGTAATTTCAACATCAATATGCAAAGGTTAATTTTTATTTTTTTATTTATTGGTATAGCGGCACATTCGCAAAACCAAGCAAAAGCTGTTTTAATAGATTCTACAGCTTTAAAAGCTAAAACCATTTTTGGAGTAGACACTTTTGGCACGTTATATTATGCCACAGACAACAACACTTTTAATAAAAAAGCTAAGGACACTACAATAACGTATGCCAACTTTCAGCTTGGAGAAATCACAACGGCCAACACCTTTAACCCTCTAAAAATTAATCTTTTTTACAAAGATTTTAATACTGTTGTAATACTAGACAATCGTTTGGCAGAGGTCTATAAAGTAGACTTTAACACGCTTCAGAATTATAAAAATGTAAGTTTTGTATCTACAGGATATGATAATACGCTTTGGATTTTTAATCAGGATTTACAACAATTAGAATTGTACGACTATAAAACCAATAAAATAAAGCAGAAAACAGTACCTGTGCAGTCTGAAGTTTTAGATTTAAAAAGCGACTACAACAACTGCTACATGCTTACAGAAAAGTATCTTTATATCTATAATTATTTTGGAAGTTTAATTTCAAAGCATCCTAATATTGGTTATGAAAGTCTAGCATTCAGTAAGGCTCACCTGGTTTTAAAAAAGGATAACAATCTCTTTTTATTATCTAAAAACAGTGATGAAATACTACCTGTAAAACATCCAAATTTGTTAATAAATCAGTTTTTGGTAACCAATGAAACCTTGTATATTTACCACGACGAAATTCTGCGTCAATACCAACTTAAACAAGAATAGATTATGCATGTTGCTGTTGCAGGAAATATAGGTGCAGGTAAAACCACACTCACAAAATTATTAGCTAAACATTATAAATGGGAGGCGCAATTAGAGGACGTTGTAGACAATCCTTATTTAGATGATTTTTACAACCAGATGGAGCGCTGGAGCTTTAACTTGCAAGTTTATTTCTTAAATAGCAGATTTAGACAAGTAAATCAAATTCATGATAGTGGCAAAGACATCATTCAAGATAGAACCATATATGAAGATGCTCATATTTTTGCTCCTAACTTGCATGCTATGGGCTTAATGACCAATCGCGATTTTGAGAACTACTCATCATTGTTTGAATTGATGGAATCTTTTGTAAAAGGTCCGGATTTACTAATATATCTAAGAAGTTCGATTCCTAATCTGGTAGCTCAAATTCATAAACGTGGTCGTGATTATGAGAACACCATTAGTATTGATTATTTAAGCCGTCTTAACGAACGTTATGAAGCATGGATTACAAAATACAACAAAGGCAACTTATTAATTATAGATGTTGATAATTTAGACTTTGTCGCTAACCCTGAAGATTTAGGTGGTATCATCAATAAAATTGATGCAGAAATCAATGGATTATTTTAAGAGATAAATCCGTGTTCTTTTGCATGTTTAATAGCCTGATCACTGCTTTCTACCAATAATACCTCTGTCGTTTTATAGTTTTCTATAAGCCCTTTTACGCGGAGCATTCGCTTTTTGTGCTTAACGCTACGTAGATATATGGCTAAAATTCTATCTGGAAAGTCTTCTGCTATTTCCATATAGATATCTGGATCGTGCTCACCACTGTCTCCAATTAATATAAATGGTAAGTCAGGATAAGTTTTTAGCAGATTAAGAATCTCTTTTTGTTTTTGAGGCTTTTCATCTTGCTTTTTACGTTTTAGCAAATTACTCATAGACCTCAATAAAATTGGGCCTTTTGGAAAGTTATTTTGCTTTAAAAATAATTCAAGATAGCGATAGAGATTCCAAGGACTATGGCTTACATAAAATATGGGATTGGCATTTTTACTAGACGCACCTCTGTGTAATTTATGATAGAAATCCGCAGCACCTTCTAGTGGAATTCTGTTTTTAGCATGCTTAAACACAGAGTTATAAATCACTTTCCATTTTAAAGTACTTACCACTCCTGTATGTAAAATAGTGTCATCTATATCGCTGGCAACTCCAAATTGAGCTTTTGTAGATGGTATTAGTATTTCGCCAGGAAACCTATTATCATTTTGAATGGTTCTCTTGATGTTGACATCGTCATAAGACAATTCAAAAGGCAACCAACCTTCATCATTCGCCAGCTTAGCTAATTCATCTAAATTGGCTTCAACTTTATAATAACCATCTCTATCTGTTTGGCCTTTTAATATCTTTCCGTTAGGCAACTTTATGTTAATGCCTACATTCTTAATTTCATCCGTTTCAAACCGTTTCCATGTGTTAATAATAAGATGCCAAATATTTTGACTTTCGAGATCAATAGACTCATCTTCTAAAGCTCTGCCACGCGCATAAAAATGCGTATCTGTGCCATAACCCTGAAATGCAATTATTTGAAGTGGATCTTTTTTAAACCAGCTCAAGATTCTTATTTATTAAAGGTCTCAAGATACTAAAAGTAAAATAACGTAAACATTAAAACCTTATATTCTATTACACAATTGTTAAATATTTCTTTAAATCAGCTCCTAACACGTTAAATAACGAGCATAAGGCAGTAGTTTTAGTATTTTAGTGACATTCTAATTAAACTAACCATTAAATGAAAAAAATAGCACTAGCCCTAACATTTGGGTTATTATTCAATTTTTGTATTGCCCAGGACGCAAACAACTTAACTCCTAAACCAAATTACAGGGCAGCAGCAAAATACTCGCCAACCAATCTAGGCAAATTAGTCCACTCTACTTCAGTAAGACCTCATTGGCTAAAAAATGGTAATCGTTTTTGGTATCAATACAAAACCACAAGTGGTTCAAAATACTATATCGTCGATGCTGATAAGCGAAGTAAAAAAGAACTTTTTGACAATGAAAAAATGGCTCAATGGTTAACAGAAATAACCAAAGACCCTTATGATGCTCAACACTTGCCTCGTTTTGACTTTAAGTTTGTAAAAAACGAAACAGCTATCCAATTTTACGTGACTTCCACCGAAAAAGTTGAAGAAGAAAATGACAATTCTGATGAGGAAGCTGAAAAGCAAACAGATTCCACAGAAACCAAGAAAAAGAAAAAAGGGAAACCTAAAATGGTAAATAAAGTTTATCATTTTGAATACACATTAGGCAGTAATTCCTTAACACTACTAGACAACAAGAAAAAGGAAAAAGAAGATTGGAGAAAATGGGCAAATATTGCTCCAGACAGCTCGGTTGTTTTATTTTCTAAAAACTATAATCTTTATTGGATGGACAAGGAAAATTTCCTAAAAGCTGTTGAAAACGAAAAAGACACAACAATCGTAGAAAACCAATGGACAACTGATGGTGAACTATACTATTCCTTTGGTGGATCTAGTGGTCGCGGAGAAACCAATGAGTCTATGAAAAAAAACAAAGACAAGCGCCAGCGCATCTTTGGTATATGGTCTCACGATTCTAAAAAGTTTGTATTTCAAAGAAGAGACTCCAGACACATCAAGGATCTTTGGGTTATAAATACCACAGCTAGCAAACGACCAACACTAGAAACATACAAGTATCATATGCCAGGTGAAGATGAGTTTTACAAAACCCAACTTTATGTTTTTGATATACCTTCTAAAAGTAATATACTAGTACAATTAGATACCGTAAAACAGCAAAGTGTACAAGTATATAGAGAACCTATAAAAAAATCTAGCTATGATGATGATTTCACACCTTCTCTCTTATTATCTAAAAAAGGTAAAATATACTACAATACGATAAGCAGAGATCGAAAAAAATTAGACATCTGTGTTGCTGATATCAATACAGGAGAAACTAAAGTTCTCATTGAAGAACGATTTAACACCTATATAGAATCTCGTCCTCTTGTCTTATTAAATAATGAAACTGAAATGTTGCATTGGGCAGAACGCTCTGGTTGGGCACATTATTATTTGTATGACACACAAGGAAACCTAAAAAACCAAGTTACCAAAGGTTCTTATCACGTAGAAAGAGCTATAGGTGTTGATGAAAAATCAAGAACGCTTTACTTTACAGCGCATGGCATTCCTAAAGATCAAGACCCTTACTACGAGCATTTATATAAGATTAATTTAAACGGAAGCGGTTTAAAAGCTCTAAATCCAGGGGATTTCAATACAAATACAAGTATGAGTGACTCTAATGGCTTTTTCGTTAGTAACTACTCTAGAGTAAATACGATTCCTAAATCTGAATTACGAAATAGCAACGGCAACGTAGTCATGGAGTTAGAAGAAGCTGATTTATCGCAACTAATGGCTACTGGTTACAAATTCCCTGAGCCTTTTAAGATGAAAGCTGATGATGGTATTACAGACATCTATGGTGTAATTTACAGACCATTTGACATGGATTCTACTAAAAAATATCCATTATTAGAATATGTATATCCTGGACCTCAAACTGAAGCTGTAAACAAGTCTTTCTCTGTTCGTATGGATAGATTAGATAGAATGGCTCAAGTTGGATTTATAGTAGTAACCATGGGTAATCGTGGTGGACATCCTGACCGTTCAAAATGGTATCATAATTATGGTTACGGCAATCTAAGAGATTACGGTTTAGCAGACAAAAGACACGTTGCCGAACAGTTAGCAGACAAATACGAATATATAGATATTAATAAAGTTGGTATTTATGGTCATTCTGGTGGTGGATTTATGTCAACAGCTGCTATTTTGGTTTATCCAGACTTTTTTAAAGCAGCAGTATCTTCCGCAGGAAATCACGATAACAACATCTATAATAGTTGGTGGAGCGAAACACATCATGGTGTACAAGAAGAAATTGATGAAAACGGTAATGTAAAATACAAGTATATGATTGACAATAACCAATCATTAGCTAGTAACCTTAAAGGTCATTTAATGCTTATTACAGGTGATGTAGACAACAACGTACATCCTGGAGGCACTATAAGAATGGCTAATGCATTGATAAAAGCCAACAAACGTTTTGATTTTATGCTAATGCCAGGTCAAAGACACGGCTTTGGTAACATGACGGAATACTCTTTTTGGTTAAGAGCAGATCACTTTAGCAAACACTTTTTAGGTGTAGAAGCTACAAGTATTGATATTACTGAAATGAACAGAGATAAGCCCAAAACAAAGTCTTAACTAAAAAGAATTTATAGTCAATAAAAAACCACGCTTATGAGCGTGGTTTTTTATTTCAATTTAAGAAGTTAAACACCTTTTTAGTTTTCGACTTCTTCTTTTACTTCTTTTATGACCTTTTTTACTTTTACCTGAACATCTTCAGAGGTCTCACTCATTTTATCTAACTGAGCTTTCACTTCTTCTTCAGTTCCTTCAAAAACCTTTTCTTCAACAACCTCTTCACCTCCATTAGTAACTGTTGTAGTTACTACGTTAGCTTTAGTTGTTCCATCTTCATTTTTAGTCATCTTAACTTCAACTCGTTTTTCAACCGAATTTTCGTTTTCAGAAAAGTTAACCTCAGCTACTGTAGTATTCATTGCTAAACCTTCTTCAGAAGAATGACCACCTAATATTGGCGCAATTACTAAACCAACTAAACAGGTTAATTTAATTAAGATATTCATGGATGGCCCAGACGTATCTTTGAAAGGATCACCAACTGTATCACCAGTTACTGCTGCTTTATGAGCATCAGAACCTTTCTTTTCTATTTTACCATTTACCATAGCTCCTGCTTCAAAAGACTTTTTAGCATTGTCCCAAGCTCCTCCTGCGTTATTCTGAAAAATTGCCCACATAACACCGCTTACACAAACACCTGCCATATAACCACCTAAAACTTCTGCTCCTAATGTATAGTTACCACTTATCATAGCTGTACCCAAACCAATTAGTAAAGGAGTTACAATAGTGATTAATCCTGGTAATAACATCTCTTTTAATGAAGCTTGTGTAGAAATAGCCACACACTTGTCGTATTCTGGCTTACCAGTACCTTCCATAATTCCAGGAATTTCTTTGAACTGACGACGAACTTCCATTACCATTGCCATAGCTGCTTTTCCTACGGATTTCATAGCTAGAGCAGAAAATACTACAGGAATCATACCACCAACAAATAAGGCTGCTAAAACTGGTGCCTTAAAAATGTTGATACCATCTATACCTGTAAAGGTTACAAAAGCGGCAAATAACGCTAATGCTGTTAAAGCTGCAGATGCAATTGCAAAACCTTTACCAACAGCTGCAGTAGTATTACCAACTGAATCTAAAATATCTGTACGTTCTCTAACTTCTTCTGGCAATTCTGCCATCTCAGCAACACCACCTGCATTATCCGCTATAGGTCCAAAAGCATCTATTGCTAATTGCATAGCTGTAGTTGCCATCATAGCACTAGCGGCGATTGCAACACCATAAAAACCTGCAAAAGCATATGAAGCCCAAATTGCAGCAGCAAAAAGCAATACCGAACCTGCTGTTGAAATCATACCTACAGCAAGACCTGCTATAATATTTGTTGCAGCACCTGTACCTGAGTTATTTACAATATCATTTACAGGATCCTTACCCATACTTGTGTAGTAGGCTGTAACCCATGAAATTAATCCGCCAACAGCCAAACCGATTAATGCACTCCAAAACACATTCATTGATGAGATTTCTTTAGCACCTTCCCCAAAGAAATTCATTGACATAGTTTCAGGCAACATCCAATCTATTAAAAACCAACTTGCAACAAGGGTAATAACAATGGCTATCCAATTTCCTGTATCTAAAGCTTTTTGTACCTGAGCTTCTTTTGCTTCATTATTTTTAATACCTACTAATAATGTTCCTATGATTGAAGCTATAATACCTACACCTGCAATAACCAATGGTAAAAGAATTGGACCCATACCATCAAAAGCTTCTGTAACTTGGCCTGCTTCTCTCATATCGCGTAACACGTAGTTACCTAACACCATTGATGCTAATACTGTTGCTACATAAGAACCAAACAAATCGGCTCCCATACCTGCTACGTCTCCAACATTATCACCTACGTTATCTGCAATAGTAGCTGGATTACGAGGATCATCCTCAGGAATTCCTGCTTCTACCTTACCAACTAAATCCGCTCCAACATCTGCTGCTTTGGTATAAATACCTCCTCCTACACGTGCAAACAACGCAATAGACTCAGCACCCAAAGAAAAACCAGCTAAAGCTTCCAATACCACTGTCATGTTATCGTAAAAGGAGCCTTCGCCAGACATGTACATATTAAGAAATAAGATAAAGAATAAGCTTAATCCTAGTACCGCCAAACTTGCTACACCCATACCCATTACTGTTCCTCCCCCAAAAGACACTTTTAAGGCTTTAGGCAAACTCGTTCTTGCGGCCTGCGTTGTACGCGCATTAGCATCTGTTGCTATTCTCATACCTATATTACCTGCAAAAGCACTAAAAATAGCACCAACTATAAATGCTAATATGATAATATATTCTGTAGAAGGTACTACATAAGCTACGACACCCAACAAAATACTGGCTATAATTACAAAAATCAGCAAGAGTCGGTATTCGGCACTTAAAAACGCAAGTGCACCTTCTTTTATACTTGCAGAAAGTTCTTTCATACGTTCGTTACCAGAGTCTTGTTTTTTTACCCATGCGTATTTAGCACCCATGAAGATTAAACCAATAATTGCCAATAATGCTGGCACATATAAAATGTATTGTTCCATATAATTAATTTGATTTGTTTTTAGCGTGGCTAATGTAGTAAAATCAATCAAATTTTACGAAAAAAGCAATATCAAATACATGATATTGCTTTTTTAATATAAATTATATTAATAAATCTGATTATTTATATTGTGAAGGTGCGCTTTTTCTTATGTTCACTTTCATCATATCGCTTAACACATTCGTTGTAGATTTTTCTAGCCTCTTCTGCATTTCCCCATCCTCCTACGTCTACTTTCTTTTCTTCTAAATCTTTATAGACTTGGAAAAAATGTTCAATTTCTTTAAGTCTGTGTGGATTAAGATCACTAATATCATGATTATTACTCCAAATTGGATCCGAAACTGGCACACAAATAATTTTCTCATCTGGTCCCTTTTCATCTGTCATGTGAAACACACCTATCGGTCTTACTTCCATTACAACCATTGGGTATGTTGGCTCTGTCCCTAAAACCAAAACATCTAAAGGGTCGCTATCTAGCGCCAATGTTTCTGGCACAAAACCGTAATCACCAGGATACATCATTGATGAAAAAAGCATTCTATCGAAACGGATTTTGTTTAGTGCAAAATCGTATTCATATTTATTTCGGCTCCCTTTAGGAATTTCTATTAAAACATCGAAGGTTAACTTAGTTGTATCTGTCATTTTCTATTACATTTAAAAAAGGCTGTAAAGATAGTTAGATTAAACCATGTTTGGAAACATTTCTATGTGATGTTATTATGAAATTTCATAAAAATTCACTTCTCTCTTATCATAATAAAAATTTATATCTTTAACAGTATCAAAAATTTACACCGACCATGACCAATCTAAAGCTGTATTACAAATACTTATTTATAATTTTGCCTTTACTATTAATATTTAATTGTAGTGGAATCGCAACAGAAAGTTTACTACTTACGGATATAAATAGCGACTCCATCAATATCTCTGACAAATACTGGCTAGTGTATGAAATTGATGAAAATCTCGATGAAGAATTAATAATGCCACTAGTATTTAATAAAGCTGGTTACTTTAACAAAAGTAAAATTTGGGTTGCTGAAGTTGAAGAAAAAAACTCAAAAAAAAAGGCTAAATTCTATATACGATTAAAAGAATCTACCGTTGACGACAGATATTTAGCACAAGGAACTCTCTGGGAACGTGGAGAAAGTATAACGATATTAGGCACCTTAATTAAAACATCTTCTACTCAATATGAACTATATATGCCTACCAAAAAAGGGTATGAATTAGCAAAAAACAGTGCTAAACTAAAAAAGATGAAAGAATACTACTCTGTTAACACTGATGGATTTGCACCAACAATTCAATTTAAAAGCCAAGCTGTTGAATTATATTCTGAAGAAATAATAGATTTTCTTAACGGTATGAACCTAAACATTGACCTAAAACCAGAATATATTTTTAAAGCTGTAGATGAAGAAGATTATGAAGATGCTCTACGTGAATTAAAAAGAAAAAAATAAATCTTTTAGAAATAAAAGCCAAAACTACCTGTTACACCAAAACGTCTCGCTTCTGGATTATCTAAATAGTTTCCTCTAAAATTAAAGTCTATTCTTAAGATTTTGAAAATATTAGCCACACCAAAACTGTACTCATAATACATGCGTGTATCTGGAGCTATAAGAGGAAATTCAACAGGATTTCCTGTAGTACTTAAAGCTATATTTTCATCAGATAATTCTCCCCAAACACCTCTAAGACCAACAATTGCCCTGAGGTTGTATTTCTTTAAGAATGGAATACGAGAAAATAAACGACCATTAAAATTATGTTCAAAATGAACAGAAGTGTAAGTGTCTGTTACAAACTCATAGAAATCTAGCTGTGAGAATGTATTATATATTGAGAAATAGGTTTGGTTACCAGGCACTACACTAAGCAATCCTAAGGGCACTTCACCAAATGTTTTACCAGCTTCTATTGATGTTACCAAACGTCCAAAACCACCTACTTGCCATGGTTGTATATACGAAAATTGCACTTTGGTATAGTCAAAATCACTATCAAACCAATTGCGATCTCCTCGTGTCACCTGAGCAAAAAGTCTTGCAAAATTATCGTTCTTCTCTTTGCGTTCTACTCCAAAACCTGTCATTTCACGCTTTGGGAAATAGGACAACGCTAACCTGCTTTCAAACTGTTTAATTTCTGAAGAAATTCCTGTTGAAGATTCAGCATCATTATAATCTAAACTAAAGGTTGGCGATGCCGAACTTAAGGTTCTAAAACTTCCATCCAGACGTACTTCAAAATTTCTTAACGGCTCAATAGAAAACCCCAAATTGGTTAAATTAATGTTAGTTAATTTATCATTTGAGCCTGCCGTAAAAACCGCATTAGAAGCTAAACTTCTACCCAAAACATCTGTAGAACTCGTTAGACTTGCACCTATCTGTTCTATATCTCTTCGGTTACCTCCAAAAACAGTTAAACGACTGCGCTTATCTAAAAGCCATTTTCCAGAAATACCATATTTAAACTTATCGTCTCTAAAGCCATAAGCTAAAAATCCTTCTAGTCGCCACAAATCATTTGGACCAAAATAAGTTCTTCCTCCTGTTCTTAGTCGCATACCTTCAACCTCGTTAAAACCGAATGTTGAAAAAATTGGACCATAGTCAAAATTTATACTTGGAAACTCTACATATCCAGAAGCTAATATGCTTCCTAAGTTATAAAGACGCTTAAACTTCTTTACGGTTTTTAAAGTGTCTAGCATTTTGTAGACACCTTTTTCATCTTTATTTAAAGCTTCTAACCTATTCTTTTCCCAAAAATCATCTTCTCTATTATAAATATCTGCATCATAGGTATAAACAACCTTATCATAGAATTTTTCATCCTTCGGTTGATCGAATTTATAATTATCGTACAACGTTGTTCGCTTACCATAAACTCCTCGTGATTTTTCTTTCTTATTTAAGGCAAAATCCGAAAGAAAATAATCGCGTTTTATAAGAAAAACTGAATCATTTAAAACTTCAAATTCTTGCTCTATATATATTTCTTTTACCCAGTTAATATTGGCTCTTTTAGAGGCTTGAAGATTTATTTCTTTGATAGCATAAGTAGAATCATTAACCCAAAAGTCTCCTTTAAAAGTTAATTCATTTTTACGTCTTGGGTAGTAAATGATATTGTAGCACCATTTGTTGTCTATGTATGCACTATCTGAAAGTACATAGTTATAGGTTTGAATACCTGTACGACTCAACGGACTTACAAAACTCTTATCAAAGAACTTTAAATAGTTGTCATAAATATTATAGTCTGAATATAAGTCATCTATGAAATCTATAATAACCTGATTGTTACTAAATCCCGAGTTTTTATTCCCTACTAAATCCTCTCGCTTTTCATTTCTTTCATTATCACCGTAAACCTTTTTTACAGACTCATTCAGGAAAATTGGCAAATACGTTTTACCTGTTACCGAGGAAGTATCAACTTCTTCAAAAACAAACTCCATACCCTTAAACAGTTTACTTTTTATTAGCGCACTATCTATGGTATTAAGGTCAAACTCCACTTTTTCGTATTGGTCGTACTCGTATTGTTTAAACTGGCTAAGACCGTTTTGCCTCTTGCGTTCCCAAATCTTCTTAAGAATGCGTATTGCAGGATTTTCTGAAGCTTTCTTTGATTGTTTACCACTAACAATAACCACTTCCTTTAAAGATTCTGCTTCCTCCTTGAGCACAAATCTTAAATCGTAGTTTACCTTTTTTGTAAGTTGAAATTCTAATACTTCATAACCAACAAAAGAAACCACTAAAGCATTCCAGATTTCGTCAGACTCTAAATAGAATCGTCCATCTTCGTTTGTAATGGTACCTTCGGTAGAACCTTTAAAAACTACGTTTGCAAAAGGAATTGGCTCATCGTTTGCATCATAAACGTAACCACTAACTTTTGTTTGAGCAAAAGCTGAGGTTAAGCCAATAGTAAATAGGGCAAAGAATAGTTTTAACTTCATATTTAAACAATAAACTTCATCAACAACCATACTAAAATTAGATTTTGGTTATTAATGAAGTTTATTTAACGCAGAAAACTGCGATTTATTTACTTATACATTACTTTTTTCACCGCTTTTACAACGTCATCGCTGTTAGGCAACCACTCTTCTAAAAGTACTGGTGAGTATGGAGCAGGTGTATCTGCTGTATTAATTTTCACAACTGGTGCATCTAAATAATCAAACGCTTCAGATTGTACTAGGTATGTAATCTCAGTAGCTACGTTTCCAAAAGGCCAAGCTTCTTCTACTACAACTAATCTATTTGTTTTCTTTACAGATTCTACAACCGTTTTTCTGTCCATAGGACGTACAGTACGCAAATCTATAATTTCACAAGAAATACCTTCTTTTTCTAATTCGTCCGCTGCTTTAAAAGCCTCTTTAATAATTTTACCAAAAGACACAATGGTTACGTCTGTACCTTCTCTTTTAATATCTGCAACACCTAAAGGAATAGTATATTCGCCTTCAGGTACTTCTCCTTTATCACCATACATCTGCTCACTCTCCATAAAAATTACTGGATCGTCATCTCTAATTGCAGATTTCAAAAGTCCCTTTGCGTCATATGGATTTGATGGCACTACCACCTTAAGACCAGGTGTATTTGCAAACCAACTTTCAAATGCTTGTGAGTGTGTTGCTGCTAACTGACCAGCGGATGCTGTTGGGCCTCTAAAAACGATAGGACACTTGAATTGCCCGCCAGACATTTGTCTAATTTTCGCAGCGTTATTTATAATCTGATCAATACCTACTAAAGAGAAGTTAAACGTCATATACTCAACTATAGGACGGTTACCAGTCATCGTAGAACCTACAGCAATACCTGCAAATCCAAGCTCTGCGATAGGCGTATCAATAACGCGCTTAGGCCCAAACTCATCTAACATCCCTTTTGATGCCTTGTATGCACCATTATATTCTGCAACTTCTTCACCCATAAGATAAATGCTTTCATCTCTTCGCATTTCTTCGCTCATGGCTTCAGCGATAGCTTCTCTAAATTGAATTGTCTTCATTATTTTCTTTTTAAACGAAGAACAAAAATAGCAATAAAAGAAAAACTAAGTAAATCAAATTTCTTTAAAATTTATTATGCACGCATAGTAAATATTCGAAATAAAATATTTACCTTCGTAACCACAATTTTTTGATGTTTTACAAATGGTTAGCGAAATCGTTATCGTAAAATTTCACATAATAATGTAAACTTAAATAAGATATAAGTATGAAGATTTTAGTATGTATCAGCCACGTACCTGATACGACTTCCAAAATTAATTTTACAGATGGAGACACAAAGTTTGATACCAATGGTGTACAGTTTGTAATTAACCCTAATGATGAGTTTGGTTTAACCCGTGCAATGTGGTTTAAAGAAAAGCAAGGTGCTAGCGTAGATGTTGTTAATGTTGGTGGTGCAGAAACTGAACCTACATTGAGAAAAGCTTTAGCTATTGGTGCAGATACTGCAATTAGAGTTAATACTGATGCTACTGACGGCTTTTCCGTTGCAAAACAATTAGCGAAGGTGGTTAAAGATGGTGGTTACGACTTAGTTATAGCAGGAAGAGAGTCTATTGATTACAATGGCGGAATGGTTCCTGGTATGTTAGCAGCCATGACAGATGCTAACTTTGTTGCTAACTGTATAGGATTAGAAGTCGATGGCACAAGTGCTAAAGCCGTAAGAGAAATTGATGGCGGTAAAGAAACTGTGAGTACTTCTCTTCCATTAGTTGTTGCAGGACAAAAAGGTATTGTTGAAGAAAGTGATCTTCGTATCCCAAATATGAGAGGTATTATGATGGCTCGTAAAAAACCGCTAAATGTTGTTGAACCTGTTGATACTACTTCAGAAACTACAACAGCTAGTTTTGAAAAACCTGCACCTAAAGGAGCGGTAAAGTTAGTAGATGCCGATAATATCGATGAGTTAGTAAATTTACTTCATAACGAAGCTAAAGTCATTTAAAAAAAGAATTATGTCAGTTTTAGTATATACAGAATCAGAGAACGGAAAATTTAAGAAAGCAGCTTTAGAAGTCGTTTCTTATGCAAAAGCTGTTGCAGACCAAATGGGTACAACAGTAACTGCTGTTGCTATTAATGCAGATAAAAATGATAATTTAGGAGCTTACGGAGCTTCTAAAGTATTGTCTGTAAAAGATGGTAGTTTAGATAAATTTAACGCAAAAAAGCATGCAGCTGTTATAGAACAAGCTGCTAAAAATGAAGGTGCAAAAGTTGTTGTTTTAAGTTCTAGTGCAAACAGTAAATATTTAGCACCATTATTAGCTGTAGGTTTAGACGCAGGATATGTTTCTAATGTAGTAGAAG
Source organism: Winogradskyella poriferorum (assembly GCF_036553625.1). NCBI lineage: Bacteria > Pseudomonadati > Bacteroidota > Flavobacteriia > Flavobacteriales > Flavobacteriaceae > Winogradskyella > Winogradskyella poriferorum. The sequence continues at coordinate 190,882 of NZ_JAZHOU010000004.1, read as the reverse complement.
CACCATCTAGCACGTCTCCTTTTACAGTAAAAAGAACTGCTTTTACAAACAAAGCTTTTGCCAATACAGAAATAAATACAGATGTGAAAATCGTTGGTTTATCTAACAACTCTTTCGGAATAGTTGAGGCTGGTGGTAGTGCTTCTGTTGAAGATTTTTCACCTTCAATACCAGACTCTGGTGTTAATGTAGAGTCTGTGGACAAAGCAACAGACAAGGTAAATATTGCTGATGCCGAAGTTGTTGTATCTGGTGGTAGAGGATTAAAAGGTCCTGAGAATTGGGGAATGATAGAAGAGTTAGCAGACGTTTTAGGCGCAGCTACAGCATGCTCTAAGCCAGTATCTGACCTTGGATGGAGACCGCACAGTGAACACGTTGGACAGACAGGAAAACCTGTAGCCTCTAACCTATACATTGCTGTTGGTATTTCTGGTGCTATACAGCATTTAGCAGGTATTAATGCTTCTAAAGTAAAAGTTGTTATTAACACAGATCCTGAAGCTCCTTTCTTTAAGGCTGCAGATTACGGTGTGGTTGGAGATGCTTTTGAAGTTGTACCTACTTTAATAGAAAAACTAAAAGCTTTTAAAGCTCAAAACGCATAATTTTATTACCTTGTAGTATTAAAGGACTGTTTAAATTTAGATTTTCTGAATAGCTTTACGTTTTATCGAAAGTATTGAGAAAAATATCCAATTCTCCATTTTGCAGTTGGTAAAGTCCAAATTTAAACAGTTCTTTGTGTTTTAAAATTCATGAGTTTAGTACGTTTAAATATAAAAGGTATTTCCTACAGCCAAACACAAAATGGCGCGTATGCCTTGATACTTAATGAAGTTGACGGTGACAGAAAACTTCCTATTGTTATTGGTGCTTTTGAAGCACAATCTATTGCTATTGCTTTAGAGAAAGAGATTCGTCCGCCAAGACCATTAACTCACGATTTATTCAAAAATTTTGCCGATAGATTTGATATTGTTGTCAAACAAGTTATCATTCACAAATTAGTAGATGGTGTCTTCTACTCTAGTCTTATTTGTGAGCGCGACAAAATTGAAGAAATTATTGATGCCAGAACAAGTGACGCCATTGCTTTAGCGCTGCGTTTTCAGGCACCAATATTTACCTACAAAAACATCTTAGACAAAGCAGGTATTTATCTTAAAGTTAATCCTAAAAAAGAGGAAGAAGAAGAACAAGATAGTATACTTGTAGATGATTTTATTGCCGAAGAAATTGAAAATGCTGTTGCTGATCAAGAAGGTTATAAAGATAAATCTTTAGAAGAATTAAATAGCCTTTTAGAAGAAGCTGTAAATAACGAAGACTATGAAAAGGCAGCAAAAATCAGAGACGAAATTTCTAAGCGCTAACTAACACTTCTTTTTATGAATCATTTTTTCAAGGCCCTTATTGCTATATTTATTGGATTTTCATCAATTACAGCACAAGAGCTAGAAAAAACATGGCAATTTTCATCAATAGAGAATAGCCAAACAAACGAATCACTGTCTATTTCTGATTCTGACATTTTAAAGTTTAAAGACGGAGACTTTTCGTATAAATTATTAAGTAAAGACAGTCTTAAAGCTTCTGGTCATTACACATTCCAAAATAATCTTTTAGTTTTTTATTACAACACACCTAAAGATACTATTAGAAAGTATAAGGTTCGTGAGTTTACAGATTCGACACTTGTATTTACTGAAAAATCAACTTTTTATAACTTCAAACCTCTTGAATCTGAAAGCGTTGCTTCAGCAGCAGCTATAACAAATGAGAATTCTGAGAACATTATAAAACCAAGTAAAGGTTTTTCTTTTAGTAGTTTATGGCGAGGTGTTTTGGGTATGTTTACCCTAATAGTCATTGCTTTTCTATTTAGCAGTAATCGTAAAGCCATAAACTGGAAAACCGTAGGAATCGGATTAGCATTTCAACTACTTATTGCTATAGGAGTTCTTAAAGTTGGATTTGTAAAAACAGCTTTTGAATGGGTTGGTAGTTTATTTGTAAGCGTACTAGATTTTACAAGAGCAGGAAGCGAGTTTTTATTTGACGGTTTGGTTGTAGACATGGATACCTTTGGGTTTATTTTTGCATTCCAAGTGCTTCCAACAATATTATTCTTTTCGGCTTTAACTTCGGTTTTATTCTACCTTGGAGTAATCCAAAAGGTGGTAAAGGCTTTTGGATGGCTGTTGACTAAACTTCTTAAAATATCAGGCGCAGAGAGTTTAAGTGTTGCTGGTAATATCTTCTTAGGACAAACAGAAGCACCACTTCTGATTAAGGCTTATTTAGAAAAAATGAATAAGTCTGAAATACTACTGGTTATGATTGGTGGTATGGCAACTGTTGCCGGAGCAGTACTCGCTGCATATATTGGCTTTTTAGGAGGTGATGACCCAGAGCTAAGACTAGAATATGCCAAACATCTATTAGCTGCGTCTGTAATGGCAGCACCTGGCGCTATTGTAATTTCTAAAATATTGTTTCCACAAACAGAGGATATCAACACTGATGTAAAAGTATCTCAAGAAAAAATAGGTGCTAACATACTAGATGCTATTGCAAATGGAACTACTGAAGGACTTAGACTAGCAGTAAATGTTGGTGCTATGCTATTAGTATTTGTTGCTTTTATAGCTATGATTAATGGTATTCTTGGTTGGGCTGGCGAAGTTACTACACTAAATAATTGGATGGCAGATAACACACCATATCAAAGCTTTTCTCTCGAAGCTATTCTAGGTACAATTTTCGCACCTTTGATGTGGCTTATTGGTGTTGCAAAAGAAGACATGATGATGATGGGTCAGCTTTTAGGCATCAAATTAGCAGCTAGTGAATTTGTAGGCTATATTCAGCTTGCTGACTTAAAAGATATTGCTAATGCCACACATTTAAACTATAACAAATCTGTAATTATGGCAACCTATATGCTGTGCGGATTTGCAAATTTTGCTTCAATAGGTATTCAAATTGGAGGTATTGGATCTTTAGCACCAGGACAACGTAAACAATTATCTAAATTTGGTATGAAAGCCCTAATTGGAGGTACAATTGCCTCATTAATTTCTGCAACTATAGCAGGAATGATAATTGGGTAAAAGCCCCTTTAACTCCCTAAAGAAAAAACATCAAGCACTTAAAATTCGTTAATAACTTTTAATATCTGCTTATGGATATTCAAAGTCTATAATTTTCATTTTAATTACATTAGCCTTCAATTATTTTAACTATAAATGAAAGTTTCTTCCCTTCGGGAAGACGGAAGATGGGTTTATGAAACAATATCACGATTTAGTAAAGCACGTATTAGAAAACGGAAACGAAAAAGGAGATAGAACAGGTACAGGTACTAAAAGTGTGTTTGGCTACCAGATGCGTTTTGACTTAAGCGAAGGCTTTCCTATGGTAACTACAAAAAAACTACACCTTAAGTCTATTATATACGAGTTACTTTGGTTTCTTAAAGGAGACACAAACATTAACTACTTAACCGAAAATGGTGTAAGAATCTGGAACGAATGGGCAGACGAAAACGGTGATTTAGGTCCTGTTTACGGACACCAATGGCGCAATTGGGCAAGTGAAGAGATAGACCAGATTAAAGAAGTCATAGAAACGCTTAAGAACAACCCAAACAGCAGAAGAATGTTGGTATCTGCATGGAATCCTTCTGTTTTACCAGATACATCTAAATCCTTTTCAGAAAATGTTGCCAACGGTAAAGCTGCTCTACCTCCTTGTCATGCATTTTTTCAATTTTATGTAGCTAATGGTAAACTATCTTGTCAACTCTATCAACGTAGTGCAGACATCTTTCTTGGCGTACCTTTTAACATTGCATCTTATGCACTATTTACAATGATGATGGCACAAGTTTGCGGCTACCAACCAGGTGAATTTATACACACATTTGGTGATGCTCACATATACAACAACCATCTCGAACAATTAGAATTACAACTATCTCGAGATATTAGACCATTACCAAAAATGATTATCAATCCAGATGTAAAAGACATTTTTGACTTTAAGTTCGAAGATTTTACACTTGAAGATTATAATCCTCATCCACATATTAAAGGTGTAGTTGCTGTATAACGTTTCTTATTATGAAAATTGTAAAGTTTGCTATTCTTTCCTTACTCTTTAGTTACTTAGGATTTACTCAAGAAACCAAACAAGATTTTTACAAACGCTCTTTTATTGCCTACGAAGGTTGTGAAGACCCGGAAGATTTAGAGCGTTGTTATGAAATTTCTTTTCATGAGTTTTTGGCTAAACACATTAATAGGAAAGCTTTAAAAGATTCTATTTTCTTTAAAGCAAAAAAAGACACCATAACGGTTAGCGCCAGCATTCTGTATGGTGAAAACGGGAAAGTTGTTAAGCGACATTCAAGAATTTCTAATCCAGCGAGCAATAGAATTGAAGGACTAGAGTATTTACTGGATAGCATTCCAACTGTTAAGCCTGTTTTAGACAAAAAAAATAATGGTGTTGCACTTAATATCAGAAAACTATTTGGATTTTATCTCAACAAAGCAAAAGACACAATCGTACCAATTTTTGGTTATACACCAAGCGAAGTGCCTTACGAAATCATAGAAAAAGTACCTGTTTACAGAGGTTGTGATGAAAGCATGAGCAATGAGGGTTTAAAAAAGTGTATGAATGATAAGGTGGTGCAATTAATTTCTGAGAATTTCAGAACAAATCTTGCAACTAAACATAACTTAAAACCAGGTATACAGCGCATTTATGTTATGTTTAAAATAGATAAGAAAGGACGCGTTAAAGATATCGTTGCAAGAGGACCGCATCCTGAAATTGAAAAAGAGGCTATAAGAGTTATAAAGAAAATACCTCGACTAAAAAAACCAGGATATCAGCGTGGTAAACCTGTTATAGTCCCTTTCTCCATACCTATAGTCTTTGCTGTAAGTGATTGATTAAAAATAAAAAGGCATTTCTAAAAAGAAACGCCTTTTACCGTCTTAAATAAGGGCTATTATAAGTTTAATACACCATTTTCAGCACCTGCATAGTCATTCCAAGCATATGCGTCCGCTTGCTCATCATTAACGTAGTTACCGTCAACAACATATCTAAATTCATAAGAGTTATCACTCTCTAAATCTAGAGTACCTTTAAATGTACCATTCTTTAGTTTCTTTAATTCTGTAGCTTCAGTATTCCACTCGTTAAAGCTTCCAACAACCGCTACACTTTTTGCCTCCTCTGCAGGAACAGAAAATGTTACCTTACAAACTGGCTTACTTTTTAAATACTGTTTTTTAATTGCCATAATTATAGTTTTAAATAATGGCCCAAAAGTATAAAAGAAAAAAGCAGAAAATACAGTTTAACTTACTTTAAATGAAAGAATTATCATTTTAATAAAATAGTCTTTACTTTTTAGTAAACTATATATTTTTTCATTATGAAATTTATGAAATCAGAAACACCAAATCACACTTTATAAACTGATAATCAACGACATCGTTTTCGAAAATTGTAAACATAAAATCTATTGTTTTGCGTTAACGTTTTGCTGAAAAAGAAGTATCTTTATCTTATAATTTTACAACCATGTTTGGAAAGAAAAAACAAGTTTCTACAATAGATAAAGACCAATTAGAGCTTATTGAAAATGCTCAAAAACGCATTAAACAAAAAAAACGATTATACATTCATTTTGTTGTGTTTCTAATAGGCGCTGTTTTCTTAATTCTCGCAAATACTGTTCTTGGTATTGGCAAGGATTTTACTATAGCTGGTATTAATTGGTTTGTGTATGCTATTCTTATTTGGTTATTCCTATTTGTTTACCATTTTATAAATGTATTTATCACAAATAAGTTTATGGGCAAGGATTGGGAAAAACAACAGTTAGACAAACTTGTTAGCCAACAACAAAAACGAATAGATAAGTTAAAAGAAGGATTTCTTAAAGAGGAAAAGAAAATAGCACAATCGCAAGCTTATAACGAAGCCAAAACAGAGCTTTCTGACGAAAAAAAAAACTCCAATGAATTAACAATAATCGTTGCTGCTGGCGAAGACAATGCTATCGGAAAGGACAATGACCTTATTTGGCACCTTAGTGATGATTTAAAGCGATTTAAAAAGTTAACCTCTGGTCATCATATCATTATGGGACGCAAGACTTTTGAAAGTTTTCCAAAACCTTTACCAAACCGTACACACATTGTTATTACAAGGCAAAGTAACTATAAAGTACCAGAAGGAGTTATTGTAGTTAACAATCTTGAAGATGCACTAGATGCTGCAAGAAAAGATAAGCAACCTTTTATTATTGGTGGTGGCGAAATCTACAAACAGTCTATTAATCTTGCAGACAAACTAGAACTGACAAGAGTGCACGCTTCTTTTGATGGTGCTGACACCTTCTTCCCTAACGTTGACACAAACATCTGGAAAGAGGTTTCTAGAACCACTCATGAAGCTGATGAAGATCATAACTATGCATTTTCGTTTATTACTTATGTAAGAAAATAGCCTACTCAAAAAACGATTTTTAACTTTTATATATCCATGAATAAGTAATTTTCAAGTTAATTAATCGTTTAAATTGCTATGAAACAACTGCTTTTCATTTTTTCTATAATTAGTCTGTTAGGTTGCAAAAACTCTAAATACAAAAAAATTTCAGAGTATGAAGAAATGCTAAATAGCTACAGCATTTACAACTATGAATCATATAGGGATTATAAAAGTGAAATTTTAAAGATTAGACCAACAAAAGAATCATATTGTCTTTTAGATTCTTTTAAAGCCGAATTAGACATAAAAAAAGGTAAACTAAACTATTTCATTGGTCATGACAGAGAATACCTCAAACAAACTCTTACTAATCTACCAGAGTATCTAAAGTCTAATTATTCAATTAATTCTATTCAATTGTTAATAGGTTGCGTTGTCACAGACGACGACAAGTATGGCAAATGTTATGAGAGATTAATGCATGACGCAATAGAAAAAAAGTACGGAGAAGATTTTATTTCTAAATCGAAAAGAATTGTGGATAGTGTTTATCATCATAAAAATCCCGATACTATATATTCAAGGTTTAATTCTTATGGAATGTTGAATAGGTCAAAATCTAAAACTTATAGAAATTGGCACGACTCTATAAGTAAAGCCTTTAGTAAGAACTTTATTATTCCTAAAAACTATACAGTTAAAAATGACAGCATAACTTATGTTTCTGCTGACTTCATAATCAACAGATCAGGACATATAGACAGTTTAAAATTATCTTCTATTAGCTTAAGTAAAGAGTATGAAAACATCTTTAAAAGTCAATTAAAAAATCAAATTTTGAATAACGAATGGCAATCGACCAAACTATATGGAATAGAACTAAACTCTAAAGAGTTTATTGTTATTTTCCTTTAGTTATTCTCTATGTCATAGTAAACATAATAGATTAATATTTTATCTCTATTTTTGCAGCACTAAAAATTAGTCACATGAATGCATACATATTTCCAGGTCAAGGTGCTCAGTTTTCAGGAATGGGTTTAGACCTTTATGAAAATTCACCATTAGCACAAGAACTTTTTGAAAAAGCTAACGATATACTTGGTTTTTCTATCACAGATATTATGTTTGAAGGCTCTGCCGAAGACCTGAAACAAACAAAGGTTACACAACCTGCCATATTTTTACACTCAGTAATTTTAGCAAAAACATTAGGAGATAACTTTAAACCAGATATGGTTGCTGGCCACTCGCTTGGAGAGTTTTCTGCTCTTGTTGCTGCTGGAGCTCTAACTTTTGAAGATGGCTTAAAATTGGTATCTCAACGTGCACAAGCAATGCAAAAAGCATGTGAGCTACAGCCAAGCACAATGGCTGCTGTTTTAGGTTTAGATGATGATGTTGTAGAAAAAGTATGCGAAAATACAGAAGGTGTTGTTGTTGCAGCAAACTACAATTGCCCTGGTCAATTAGTAATTTCTGGTGAAGTTGACGCTATAAACAAAGCTTGCGAAACGCTAAAAGAAGAAGGAGCAAGACGTGCATTAGTATTACCTGTTGGTGGTGCTTTTCACTCTCCTATGATGGAGCCTGCACGTGAAGAATTAGCTGCTGCTATAGAAAACACAACCTTTAGCAAACCTAATTGTCCTATATATCAAAATGTAACAGCTTCTGCAGTTTCAGACGAAAATGAAATAAAAGCTAATTTAATTTCTCAATTAACAGCTCCTGTTCGTTGGACACAATCTGTACAACAAATGATTGCAGATGGAGCTACACACTTCACAGAAGTTGGTCCTGGTAAAGTTTTACAAGGTTTAGTAAAGAAAATTAACAGAGAAGCTGAAACTGCCTCAGCTACTTTTGAAACTAATGCTTAAATCTTTGTATTTTGAATAGAAACCTATTTATTACTCTTCTTATTGTTTTTAATATTGCTATAGACCAGATCACAAAGGTTATTGTTAGAAACAATATGGTTGAAGGCGCCAGAGGTCAAATTGATATAATTAAAGATTATTTTCAATTGATTTGGGTAGAAAACAAAGGAGCTTTTTTAGGCATGGGAAGTGATATGAATCCTACACTTCGTCTTATTTTCCTTTTAATTTTACCTACCATAGTCCTTTTGTACGTTATATATTATATTGTAAAAACAAAAGAACTAGACCGTCTTAGTCTTATCGCATTTTGTTGTATTGTTGGTGGAGGCATTGCTAATGTGTTTGACCGCATCGTTTATGGACAAGTCACCGATTTCTTTTTTATAGATTTAGGTGGAGTTTTTAAAACAGGTATTTTTAATATTGCTGATATCTCAGTAACAACAGGTATGATAATGCTACTCTACAGTGGAATTTTCAATAACAAAAAGAACATCAAAACAAGTGATTCATAATCACTGAATTTAAAAAATAAAAAAAGACCCTTTTTTGCAGAAAGGGTCTTTTTTGTTTTGATAAAAATCTAAAAAATAATTCTTTAAGGTAGAGAAAAGGTTGTTACTTCACTGGCACCAAAAGAGCCTCCTTGGCGAATCACCTCTCCATTTACGGTTAACGAGTAACTTCCTTCCCCAAAACTGCAGCACATACCATCACCATAAGCATCATAGATTACAAAACCAAAATCACCATCATCTATACAAAGTCGTTGCTGTATAGACTGATCATCTAAGTCATCATAACCGCCTCCTGAGGCTATTAAGGTTGGAGATGTTGTTATATCCGAATATAGCTCCCAACTCGTTTCCTCTGCATAATTATCAAAAGTAATATCTAAAATAAGTTCATTCGCAGGACAAACAATAACGATATCCATACGTAATGGATGCGGATTTAAAGCTGTATTATCGTCTGCAAATCCTACAACCAACCTATCTCCGCTTCCAAAACCATTATCTGTAATTGTAACATCAAACTGAGCTGAAGACGAATTGGCTGGTATGGTAACAGAACTCGGTACATTATAATAATCTGAGCTTATGGTTGTGCCCTGTCCGTCATTAAATTCTAAAGGTAAAATCTCCAAATAATAGGTAACATCAGAAGATGATTTTCTAGAATTATAAACCGTTATGGTTCTAACTGATGTACCGCTCTGGTTTAATTCAAAATTTAAAATATCATCCTCAAAACTTATAAATTCATAATCTGAAACACTGGTTGCATCTGCATCAATTTCGCTATCACAAGCAACAAAAATGAGACTGCATAACACCAAGGTTGTATATATAATTTTTTTCATTGTAATAGGTTTTAATTAAATATTATTGAAGCCAGCATAATTGTCATTTAAATCTATTTCGTCCTCAGGAATTTTTAAGAAAAATAGATTACTATCTGCAGGCACGTCTATAGATATTCTATGAATGTCGTTTCGTGTCATTGGCAAGTTGTAACGCTTCGCATCAAACCATTGCGGACCAAACTCTCCATAAAACTCTTTCTTTCGTTCTAACAAAATCTCATTTAATAGTGCCTGACCAGAATTTGTAGTTATTGTAGCATTAGGATCTCTGGCAGATTGCAATGCAAACAATAGATTTCTAGCCTCTGGAATATTACCTAAATGATACTGTGCTTCGGCATCAAAAAGAACCATTTCAGACTTTCTTATAAGTGGTATATCTGAGGCAAACGTAAAAGCGTACTTTGTAGACACAAATTCTCGCCAAGGCGTTGTATCTGAGACGCCGTAAATATCTATAAAGGTATTTCTAACATCTGTAGCAGTAAACTCAGCAGCAAAATCTGGATCTATATACGACGCATTGTAACTAAGTGTTAAATGATCGAACATAGGAGCTGCATGTCCCCAGAAAAAATTGGTTTCATCAGAGCCATTTTGAAACATGGCCCAAAGCCACTCTTGGTCTTGCATATCGCCAAATCCTGCTCCCCAATTTGTAGATTGTACTGCCTGATTTGCGTTACCACCATAAGCGCTTCTTGCTAAATCTGAAACTCTTTGCCAGTCATCTTGAGTAACAGAATATACTCTTACCAAAACAGCTTGAGCTACTGCTTTGTTGATAAAGCTTTTACCCAATCTATTATCTGGCAAATCGGCTACAGCATCTTCTAAATCTTGTATAATCTGACCATAAACCTCACTCATCGGTTCTGGAGGATTACCTCCTACGGTTTCTAAAGATGTTGGTGTTGTGTAGATCGGAATTCTCTCTAAACTTCTGTCATTATTGTAGTTTGGAGCAAACTCTAAGGCAAGCTCAAATAAGTGAAAGCCTCTAAAAAATTTTCCTTTGGCAACAAATTCTCGCTTTTCTTCTTCACTTAAAGCATCACTATTATTAACTCCAAAAATCAATGTATTTGCAAAGTTGATATTCTCATAATTAAAATCCCAAGTAAAATTCGTTCTTCTAAAATTAGGCTCTCTATTTTCATGTCCGTAATCGAAAGTATACCAATTAAAATCTTGAATGATATCATTCCCTTTAACAGCTCTGGCAAAATACATAGCATATAAACCACCTGCATCTACGTTGCCATACTGTCCTTTATAGTTTGAAAGAATACCATTAACAAAAGTCTGGGCATTTTCTCTAGATGAGAAAATCAACTCATCAGTAACACCTGTTGTGTCCGAAGGTTCTTCTATATAATCTTTTTCACAAGACAGCATTGTGCTTGCCAAGATCATAACCACCAATGGCAGTAATACTCTAAGTTTTATATTTTTATTTTTCATCATATTATTTTTTAAAATTGAATTAATGTCCCAAACGTAAATGTTCTTTGTAATGGAGATCTGTTTGCTGTTAATCCATTAAAGGCTTGTTCTGGATCAATACCTCCATGAGATTGCCACGTTAATAAATTATCTCCTTGGAAGTAAACCCTTACTGAGGTTAATCCTATGTCTTCTAAAGCATCTTCAGGTAAATTGTAACCTACAGTAATACTTTTAAGACGTAAATAATCATTCTTGAACAACCATCTTGTTGATTGAGAATTGAAGTTATTATTTGATGTAGTCAACCTAGGAAAATCCGTAATATCACCTGGTTGTGACCATGCATTAAAGTTGTCTGGATGCGCTGATGCTCCAATAGCATCAAAATTATTCACTAGACCAGAGTAATCTGTATCTAATAAGTAAGCACCTAAACTAAAGTTAAACAATGCACTAAGATCAAACTGCTTATATCTTACACTTGTATTAAAACCTCCTTGAAAATCTGGTAAAGATTCCTTACCTGTTTCATAACGTGTAGCTTGGTCATAATCATTGGTAACTGTTCTGCCAGTAACATTTCCGTCTGTATCTAAAACATCTTGATACCAAAGCGCATCACCAGTTGCTGGATTTACACCAGCCCATTCTCTCATATAAAATTCGAATAATGAATTTCCTGGTGCCCAAAGCTTTGTTCCCTGAACTTGACGATCTGTAAATGGAGAGATCTGAATGATTTCATTCTTCAATACTGAAAAATTACCACCCACACTCCAACTAAAATCTTTCTTATTAAAGATATCACTGTTTAACGTTACTTCCCAGCCAGAATTTTCTATAATCCCAGCATTAGCTCTAACTACAGGTACTCCTGGTGAAGGTGTTGCTGTTATATCCTGAATTAAATCCTCACTACGTCTTTTGAAATATTCAACAGTACCTGTTAGTGCGCCATCAAAAATGGTAAAGTCCATGCCTAAATTAAGGTTGGTAGATGTTTCCCATTGTAGTGCTGGATCTGGCAACGTTCCTGCTGGTAAATTAGCTGGCTGACCCTCAACCGGAGAAATTACAACACCACCAAAATTGGCTCCACCAAACAAAAAGCTTGTTGGAAAAAATCCTCCTGGAATATTAATATTCCCTAATTCACCATAAGATGCTCTTAATTTAAGATTGTTCAACCAATCCACATTTTCCATAAAAGCTTCATTTGTAACATTCCATGATGCACCTACTGAGAAAAACTCTCCTGTATTATAATCTGTATTGAACTGTGAAGATTTATCTTGTCTTACTGAACCTTCTATGAAATATCTATTATCATAATTGTAAGCCACGCGACCCAACATACTAACAATTCGTCTTTCTGTTCTAAAGCCACCAAACGTTTCAGCAATTGTACCATTACCTAACTCCTCCTGACCAGGCAAGAAACCAGTCGCAGACGCACTAAACGTATCTGACGTTGTTGTGTTTGCTTCATAAATTGCATCTACAGAAATATTATGAGCATCTGCTATCGTAGTCTTATAATTTAGCGCTTGGATAGCATTTAGACCTGTAGTGACATTTCTCGCTTTGCTAACTCTACCTCCAACAGCGGATGCTGCACCAATCTCATCATCATCAAAACTATGACTATCAAAAGCAAAGTTTTCATAATTTAAAGTAGATCGAAACGTAAAGTTTTTAAGAAAGCTTACTTCTGCATAAGCAGATCCTAAGTAATTAGTTCTAATACGTTGTTCTGTTCCTAACAATATAGATGCTAGTATATTCTCTCCTTGATTAGTTGGTCTATTGAAGTTTACTGGCTGACCTATTGGTCTTCCGTTACCATTACCAAGGTCGTATATTTTGTTTCCATTATCATCTAAAATAATATTACCATCTACATCTCTTACATAGATTGGATAAATACCATTTACATTATAAATCCATGATATAGCTTGTGTGGTACTACCAGAAGTTTGATCTGGATTATTAGAATACGATCTAGAATAACCACCTGTAATACCAAGTTTTAGCCAATCATTAACCTGACTGTCCAATCCTACTCTTGTAGCAATTCTTTCGAAATCGGACTTAATTACTGGCCCATCTTCACTTAAATAATCTACAGAAAAAAAGTAATTGGTATTTTCTGTACCTCCCGAAACATTAATATTATGATTAACTCTTGGTACATTTTCTCTTAATACTGCATCTTGCCAATCGGTCTCCCACAATAAATTAGCACCTTGCACTAAATTACCATCTGTATCTATAGGGTTAGAAACACTGTAAGGATTGTAACCTAATGTTGGTATTAGAGCATTTGTGGCATTGCTTGCTGCTTCGGCAGGTAATTGCCCTTGGTTATATAAATTATCATTTCTAAGAGCTTGCCACATTAATTTTAAGTAGTCCTCAGAATCGACAACATCATGTATACCAACAGCTGGATTAGAAACACCATATTGTGTTCTTATCCTTACACTTGTTTTAGTGTTTCGCTTACCTCTTTTTGTTGTAATTAAAACAACACCATTTGCTGCTCTAGATCCGTAAAGTGATGCTGATGAGGCATCTTTTAATACTGAAATAGACTCTATCTGGTCTTGACTTATGGTATTTAAATTACCGGTAAATGGTGCTCCGTCAATAACAATAAGAGGACTGTTAGCTCCATTAAAACTTCCAAAACCTCTAATAACAAAGTTTGGATTGTTACCAGGCTGACCACCTGCTGTAATAAGGTTAATACCTGCTACTGTTCCTTGTAATGCTCTAAGTGGCGACGTAACCTGTTGATTTTCGATAACTTCAGATTTTACCACAGCAACAGAACCCACAATGGCCTCTCTTTTCTGTGTTCCGTAAGCTACTACAACGACTTCATCTAGGGCACTTCCATCCTTTAAGGCAACATCATAAACATTGGCATTGCCGATTACGACCTCAGCAGATTCCATTCCAACATAAGAAACAACTAAGATATCTCCTTCTGTTGCTCGGATAGAAAATTTACCATCGAAATCTGATTGCACTCCTCTAGAGGTGTTTTTTACAATCACATTTGCACCTGGCAAAGGCATTCCATCTGATTCGGTTGTGACGGTTCCGGTGATTGTTTTTTCTTGGGCTAAAACCATTTGAGATCCAAAAAATAAATACAACAGAACCAAAGCATAATTTTTTACTTTCATAAAATTTCATTTTAGATTATACACTCAGTTTGTTGCAATAAGAAAGGTCGGCAGCGAAGTAATTTTAAAGACTAATTCAAAATAATTACTTTGATTGATGAAATTAAAGTTAACATGGTTATTTCATAAAAAGTAAGGCTTCCACTGCCTCCCTTTGCAATTGCGCAAGTAAAACAACCAACAAGACAGCAAACTTGGGGTAAGAATTATAAGACTTTACCTATACCGACAGATAATTACCTCCTATTTACCTTTTAAAAAAAGGACTTGAGAAGGTTAGTATAAGATTCACTTTTTACTGAGACAAAAATTAACCATGCACCAGCATTTCAGCTACGGACTACTTTCACTTTGATAATAAAGTTTTGAGTCACTAGATAAGAACTGAGAAAAAAAGGAATGTATTTGATGAACCAAACCCTAGAAAAAAAGATTAAGCCAATCGAAGTGATCTAATGTAGGTAGATGGCGTTTGATTCATGTGCTTTTTAAAGGCTTTATTAAAAGTTACTTTATTATTATAACCAACCTCATAAGCTACCTCTATAATGTTGAGATTTCGTTTTTGATCCTCATCAAAAATATCAACCGCCTCCAAAATTCTATATTGATTTATTAGGTCATAGAAGCTCATATCAAAATGCTCATTAATAACCTGAGAGGTATTATGCCGAGTCGTTCCGAGCATTTCAGAAAGTGCCTCTAAACTTATACTATTATTTTTATAAACTTTTTGATGGGTTAACAAATCAACCAATTTATCTTTTAACTCGTTGGAAAAGCTTTCCGTAAGATTAGATTTTTCATACTTTATTGGCAAACTGCTTATTCCAAAAGCATTTCCATTAGCATTCATAATAATTTCTGGCCTCAACCCAGACATTAATGCCATGTAAATAATCATAGCAATCATAAAAACGGATTTCAGATAATCAAAAGGCAAATAATCTACCAATCTAACTACAACGGCACCATGAAGCAAATACGCAAAAGCATAACAAATAAAAATAATCATAATGCTTCGTTCCCATAACGCTCTACTTTTTATTTCAGAATTACTATCTTTTATATTTTTCCTTTTGTTTCTATATACAAGATAAATAGCAATAGCATAAAGACATAACGATAAAGACTTTATAACAACCAAAACCTTTCTACCAAGGTGAACAGACTCTGTATTATCTATTAACAAGTTGAATTTTTCTGTAGCACTTAGACCGTAATAAGGCATAAGCCATAATACCAACAATACGGTTGGTATTAAATGTACAGCATCTTTCATAGATATTTTATAATTTTCAACTACCCTTTTAAAATAAAAATAAAGTAATGGCCCATATAAAAAAGAAAATGGTGTAGATACATAAAATGAATGTGGAAACATTAAATTGTAATTAGACATAAACAAGCTAATGTGCAACATGAAAAAAGAATGAAACAAGATAAAGGAACCAATTAACAACACTGAAATTTTATCTAAGTTTCGTTTAGCAAAAAGAATTATAACAATAAAAACGCCTATTACACCTGTTAAAGCATGTATTAGTGATAAGAAATTAAAATGAGGTTTATATTCCTTGGTTAACTTGCTGTAAGCTTGTGTTCCCTTGATATCAGAAAACACATGGTCATTAAGAATAGACAAATCTTGAGTATCCTTAATGTATTTTTTTATATGCTCGGATGCTTTATCTGAATTTTTATTTTCCGAATAAAGAATTGCTAATGTTTTAGTAACTGAAATCGAGTCACTAGTATGATTAGATAGAAGTGTTTCGTTAATTTTTATTAAATCGGCACGCTCAACCGAATCTTTTATTTTCTGAACTTTTAATATACTATCTAACCCTTTTTCAGATAGTGTTTCTATATTAATTTTAGAATCCGAATTGTCACAGGAAATGGCATAGCTCTTATAAAAAAACAAGAACAAGGCAAGCAATAAAAATATGTGCCTTTTAGATACCATTTTTAAGAATTTAGTTGATTATAACTTTACAGTTAGTTTTAAAGTTATAGTTATCAGTCGTAATAAGTTCTTAAAAATTTCTTAAATGGGTAAAAAAAGTGTAAAAACCGATAAAGGTTTACCTTTTAAAGAATAGAAAAATTGAATTAAAAAGCAGCTAAAACACTGATTATCTTGCCAATTGACAATCTTCACAATCTTTAACCTCTCCGTAGTAAGTTTCGCGGTATTTATGAAGGGTTTTATAAGGAATACTTAAGAATTGTTTCTTAATGTAGGTAACTTTTGTAGATAGTACACCCATCTTTTTAGAGAATCGACCTTCTTGCTTTGTTTCTCTTTTTACGCTTATCAATTTCATTATAATCCATTTATCATTCCGTACAAAGCAACAAAGACTAACAAGCAATCCCAAGAAATATATGTTAAATCCTAGTTAAGCTTATTTTAGATTATCATATTGAAAATCAGATACTAAAATCATTAAAAAATTCGTAATATAATTTCCTCCTCTTTGATAGATTTATAATCAAAAAAGCACGAAGAACACTTAATTTTTATAAATAACACCCTCTTTCATCACAAAAACAACATTTTCCATTGTAGAAATATTCTTTGTAGGGTCGTCATTTACAGCAATGATATCTGCAATAAAACCTTCTTTTATTTGACCTAGTTTATCTTCCATATTAAGAATCATTGCATTGGTAATTGTAGCGCTCTGAATGGTTTCGATTGCTGGCATTCCAGCTTCAACCATATAACCAAATTCTTTTCCATTTTCTCCATGGTAAAAAACTGCTGCATCAGTTCCAAAAGCAATACCAACACCAGCTTTATATGCTCGGCCAAACATATCTTGAATTTTTGGACCAATGTTTAGTGCTTTGGGTACAACAACTTCAGGATAATAACCTTTGATTTTAGCTTTATCAGACACAAATTTACCAGCCGTAATGGTAGGAACTAAGTAAACATCATGCTTTTTCATAAGCTCCATAGTTTCATCACTCATTAAAGTGCCATGCTCAATAGTTTTTACACCTCCTAAAATGGCTCTTTGCATACCTTCATCACCATGAGCATGTGCCGCAACATGAAATCCATAATCTTTAGCTGTTTCACAGATGGCTTTTATTTCTTCAACTGTAAATTGTGGATTCTGACCACTTTTTGCAACACTAAGCACACCTCCTGTTGCTGTTATTTTAATAAGATCAGCACCGTTTTTATAACGCTGTCTTACTGCTTTTTTGGCATCATCAACACCATTGACTACTCCTTCTTTAGGACCAGGATTACCCATTAATTCTCTATTAGAGCCATTTGTAGGATCTGCATGTCCACCAGTTGTAGCCAGCGCTTTTTCTGCCGTAAAGATTCTTGGGCCTTTTATTTTTCCTGCATTTATAGCATTTCTAAGAGACACATTAACTCCTGAGCCTCCTAAATCTCTAACGGTTGTGAAACCATTCATTAGAGTAACTTCTGCATAATGTACAGAATTAAAAGCAATATCTGCGTCATTTAATGTGTAACCTTCAAGATATGATTTAGGGTTGGTTTCACTTTCAATATGCACATGCATATCTATAAGGCCTGGTATTACGGTTTTAGATTTTAAATCTATGACGATGTCTTCGGTATTTTCTGGATTTTGATAACCCTTATTAACCGAAACTATTTTATTGCCTGAAACTATAATTGTTTGCTCTGTAAGTACTTTACCGGACTCAGTATCAATTAATTTTCCACAATGCAGATAAGTGCTTTGTGCTGATAAAACAGTTGCAAATACAAATGCTAAAATACTGAGTAGCGTTTTCATAGTTATTGATTTTACGTATTTCTAATTTTCTGTTCCCACTTCCAGGCTGAAGCCATAGCATCATCTAAAGTAAGTTCTGTTTTCCAGCCTAAAACATCATTAGCCTTTGTTGTGTCTGCATAAGCCGCTGTAATGTCTCCTTCTCTTCTGCCAACAATTTGATATTTTAAGCTTTTACCTGAAACCCTATCAAAAGACTCAATTGCTTCTAAAACTGAACTTCCTTTTCCGGTTCCTAGATTAAAAACTTCGTAATTTGATAGATTTTTTTCTTCCAGCAAACGCTCTAATGCTATAACATGCGCTTTTGCTAAATCTACTACATGAATGTAATCTCTAATACATGTACCATCTGGTGTTTCATAATCGCCACCAAAAACTGATAATTGCTCGCGCATTCCAATACCTGTTTGTGTGATATATGGAACTAAATTTTGAGGCACACCAATTGGCAATTCTCCAATCTCTGCAGATGGATGCGCACCGATTGGATTGAAATATCTTAGCGCTATACAACTAAGATTATCGTTAACTTTACAGGTATCTCTAATTATTTCTTCACCAATTTGCTTGGTGTTTCCATAAGGAGATTCTGCAGGTTTTATTGGCGCATTTTCTGTTATAGGTAACTCATCTGCCTGACCATAAACGGTACAAGACGAACTGAAGATAAAGTTTTGCTTATCTAATTTTGAAACTTCTTGTAGCATATAAACAAGTGTCCCAATATTATTTTCATAATACATTAAAGGCTCTTTTACACTTTCTCCTACTGCTTTACTTGCTGCGAAATGAATAACACCAACAATATCATTATACTTTTCAAAAAATTGAACAACATCAACCTTTTCTTTAAGATCTAGTTTCTCAAAATGCGGTTTTACACCTGTTATGGCAGTAATACCATCTAAAACTTCAATAGAAGAATTGCTTAAATTATCTATAATTACAACCTCAAAGCCTTTATTTTGAAGCTCAACAACTGTATGAGAGCCTATAAAACCTAAACCACCTGTTACTAATACTTTCATCCTTTAGTTTTGGTTTATAAAATTAAGAACAGTTGCTGTGATAAACTCAATTTGCTCGTCATCCAATTCCGTATGCATTGGTAATGAAATTACTGATTTAACCAACTGATTTGTTACCTTAAAGTCTTCTTCCTTGTAACGCTCATCCTTGTAAGCTTTCTGTAAGTGAAGCGGAATTGGATAATACACTCCACAAGGTATATTATGCTCTTGTAAATGTGCAACTAAAGCATCTCTATCTACATCCTTTAGATTTAGCGTGTATTGGTGGAACACATGACAATCGCAAGTATCACAAATACCATCACAGGTTGTTCTACCTGATGGTGTAGTAATTTTAGGGTGATCTTTAAATGCTTCAGTGTATTTTCTAGCTGCATTTCGTCTTGCTTCATTATAGCTATCTAAATGTGGTAATTTTGCATCTAAAACTGCTGCTTGTATAGAATCTAATCTAGAATTTACACCAACCACATCATGATGATAACGCTTGTACATACCATGGTTTACAATACCTCTTATAGTGTGCGCTAAATCGTCATCATTGGTAAAAATAGCACCTCCATCTCCATAGCAACCTAAATTTTTGGACGGAAAGAATGACGTTGATGCAACATGACCAATAGCACCTGTTTTAGTTTTTGAACCATCTTTATGTGTATAACTCGCTCCAATACCTTGTGCATTATCTTCAATTACGTAAAGGTTATGCTTTTCTGCCAAAGCCATAATAGCATCCATATCAGCAGCTAAACCAAACAAATGTACAGGCACAATAGCTTTTGTTTTTGGTGTAATTGCTTTCTCTATTGCATCTACATCAATATTAAAAGTGACAGGATCTACATCAACCAAAACAGGTGTTAACTGCAACAAGGCAATAACCTCAACTGTTGCTGCAAATGTAAAATCTGCTGTAATTACTTCATCTCCAGGTTTAAGACCTAAACCCATCATGGCAATCTGTAATGCATCTGTACCATTGGCACATGGTATAACATGTTTTACACCAAGATAGTTTTCTAAGTTTTTTTGAAATTGATGAACCTTTGGTCCATTTATAAATGCTGCACTTTCTAAAATTTCTTGAATTGAAGGGTCTACAACGTCTTTTATTTTTGCATATTGACTCTGAAGGTCAACCATTTGTATTTTTCTCATTCCGTGAAGGATTATAATAAATTTTGAATTGCACTTTAAGAATGCATAGAGCGAAAATACAAAATTGTGAGCGCTAAGCCAATGTCTTTTTAATCAAAGAAGTGTATTTTAGCACAAACTTTTAGTATTGAATCTACTTTACACTATCGGAATTCACATTGCAAGTTTTGTTCTAAAACTTTTAGCACTTTTTAACCACAAATTAAAACTAGGTGTTGAAGGTAGACGCAATACGTTTAAGTTACTCAAAACACACATTAAACCTGGCGACAAAACGTTATGGTTTCATGCTGCATCACTTGGAGAGTACGAGCAAGGCCTTCCTGTTTTTCAAGCTTTAAAAGAAAAATATCCTAACTATAAAGTGGTGCTTTCCTTTTTCTCACCGTCTGGATATGAGGTTAGAAAAAACTCTAAAGTTGCAGATGTTGTGGTTTATATGCCATTGGATACTAAGGCTAATGCAAAAAGGTTTTTAGAGATCGTAAATCCTGATTACACCATTTTCGTGAAGTATGAAATTTGGCCAAACTTTTTATTAGAACTAAAAAAGAGAAACCATAAAGCCATACTTATTTCTGCTGTATTTAGAGAAAACCAGGCTTTCTTTAAATGGTATGGTAATTTTATGACTTCTGCTCTATTTGCTTTTAAACATATTTTTACCCAAAACGAAAGTTCAAAAACACTTTTAGAAGGTATTAACTATAAAAACGTTTCTGTCTCTGGAGATACAAGGTTTGACCGTGTGAACAATCAATTGAAAGTTGATAACTCTATAGATTTTATTGAAAAATTTAAGCAAGATAACTTATGTATTGTTTTTGGTAGCACTTGGCCAGATGACGATAAGCTCTATATGGAATACCTTAATCAATTAGATTTTAAGAATCTAAAAGTTATCATTGCGCCACACAATATAAAATCTAGTTATGTAGAGTCTTTAAAATCTCAAATAAAAGTTAGTTGTATTTGTTATTCCGAATTATCTAATGACAAAGACCTATCTGATTATGATGTTTTTATTCTAGATACCATTGGCTATCTGAGTAGGGTTTATAGTTATGCTAACATTGTATATGTAGGAGGTGCAGCTGGCACAACCGGATTACACAATATTTTAGAACCAGCAGTATTTGGAGTACCAATTATTATTGGAAAAAATCATAGCAAATTTCCTGAAGCCGATGCTCTCATAAAGCTAGGTGGAGTAACTTCTGTATCGCAACAGACAGAATTTAGCTCAATAGTAAACACTCTAATTACAGACGATTCTCAAAGAAAGAAGCAAGGCCTAATCAACAAAAATTATATCGAAAAAAACAAAGGTGCTGTCATCCAAATATTAGATTACATCCGTATAACATAGAGCCGCACTATTAATAAATGTTGAAATTTTGTTAAAATTTCATTTAAATTGTTAAATTAGTGCATTAACAACAATTAACACTAAAACTATAAAAATGAAAAAAGTTGTATTAAGTTTAGCCTTAGTTGCATTTTTAGGCTTATCATTAAATTCTTGTAGAGAGACTAAAGAGAAAGCTGAAGACGCTGTTGAAAATGCTGCTGACAAAGCAGGTGAAGCAATGGATGACGCAAAAGATGCCGCTGAAGACGCTGCAGATGACGTTAAAGATGCTGCTGAAGATGCTGCCGACGAAGCAGGTGAAGCAATGGACAATGCTATGGATGCTGCTAATGATGCAGTTGATAACGTAAAAGAAGGTGCTGAAAAAATGGCAAATGACGTTAAAGATGCCGCTAACGATGCTGCTGATAACGTAAAAGAAGCAGGACAAGAAGCCGCTGACAAAATGAAGGGACACTAAAAAAAAGAGTTCTACAAACACTAAAAAAAGCCTGAATTTAATCAGGCTTTTTTTATTGCTTTATTTTGTAGATTCAGCTAACTTAAGCTTACTTGGTACTACAATAGTTTTTATCTCATGCTCTTCTGACATCAAATTATCAATTAGTAATTTAATAGACATCTCACCTATTTCATAAGCCTTTTGATGTACTATTGAGATCTTTGGACTAGACAAAAGCTGAGTGTGCTCGTACCCAAACCCTATTACAGATAAATCTTTTGGTATATTCTTCCCAATCTTCTTTGCCATATTAATAGCGATGATTCCTGTTACGTGATCTATTGAAACTATAGCATCCGTTTCTGGGTTATTTTTAAGGTAATCATGTATGTGTTTTTCAACATCGTCTACCTTACTCAATTTTAAAATATTTGGTTTTAAATCTGAATCTTCAATAGCTTTTTGATAACCTTTAATTCTTAATTTACCTACACTAAGTTCCTCTATATTACTTACTAATAATATGTGCTTTCTCTTTTCTTTTTCTATTAGGTATTCGGTAGCTTCATATACAGATTGAAAATCATCCACTACTACCTTATCACATAAAATTTCATTAACAACCCTATCAAACATTAAAACAGGTATTTTATTATTAATAGCTGAATTAATATGTGCTGTTTCTTCTTCTACCTGACTTTCTCTAGCTACTGCGATGATAAATCCATCTACACTTCCATTAGATAATAATTCTATACTACGTCGCTCCTTAGTTAAGGATTCATCAGATAGACAAACAATAATATCATACTTGTGTTTTGTAGCACTTGTTTCTATACCATGTAAAACCTCAGCAAAAAATGGATTTGTAACAGTTGGCAATATGACTCCAATGGTTTTTGTTCTATTACTCTTTAATTGTTGAGCTATACGGTTGGGTTTATAATTAAGTTTGTCTGCTAGTTCATTAACCCTTCTTTTGGTTACTTCGCTAATTTCATGACTATCATTCAGTGCTTTTGATACTGTTGATACCGAAATATTTAAGAGTTTTGCTAATTCTTTTAATGTAGTCATTGATTATTTTTTAGTTAAATAAAAAAGAGCGTATTGTAAAAATACGCTCTTTCTTCTTTCTATTAATTAGATTCGCTATTAATTTTTAACTAATTTGATAGTTTTAGTGCCTTTTTGGCCTTCTATTTTAGCCATATAAACACCTGTTTTTAATGATGACGCTTCTAAAATAACTTCATCTCTATTTGGTTTCATTACCAATACTTGCTTGCCTAAAATATCGTAAACTGTTACGTTATTAATAATGCTCGATCCTGATAACTTCCAATCTCCTTGTGTTGGATTAGGGTACACCAAAAACTTTTCATCGTTGAATGAATTAACATCTAAGGTTTCTTGCCCTGCCACATTCCATTCTAAATTAATAGTTTTATCTTCATTAACTTGAATATACCTGTTGGTATAGGTACCATCAGTAGCCGTATATGGATCGCCTGGCGAGAAATTTTCTTGATCTGTCCAACCATCTACAGTAATTTTGAATTGGTATGAATACTCCTCTAAGGTTAAAGTTGTTCCATAAAGTCCGCCACCTAAATCGGTTAATGTATTGCCGCAGTCTCCACACCAATTGCCAAAACCTTGTCCATTATAGTTTTCACCATTTATATGAACATTAGTAAAAGAACCACCGTAACCAGACATATCTACAACAAAATTTACTGTAAAAGATGATGGCCCTGTGGTGTTTTCTACACAGGCACTAAAAGGTGTCGTAGGCAAAACCATATCAGACCCATCAACAACCAACCTTCTATTATGGTTTCCATAATTAGTTATTGTACAAACATCACCTTGAGAAAAAGCATCTTGCCCTGCCCAGTTGTCATAAGTGAATTTGTATTCATATTCACCATCTGGTATTGATAGTGTTACTTCCCAAATATCACCTCCAACATTTGTTAATGCATTAGCATCACCACTCCAAGAGTTAAAACTTCCACTAACATACGGTTGAGTAAAAGTTTGTCCAGACATATCTACACTAAACGTAATATTGTTTTGTGCAGAGATAGTCGTACCGATTAATAATAAAATAAAGTAGAATTGTTTCATATATTATGTATTTAATTTTTTACCACCTTAATATAGTCAATTTCAAACTTTTTCGGAAATATTTTATCATCTACTTCCGGTCCACCAAAGTTACCACCTATTGCCATATTCACTAAAATATAGAAAGGCTGGTCAAAAGGCCAAGTATTTTCATTCTTCTCTCTAGGATTAAAAACATAAACCTCATTCTTATCTATATAGAATGTAATACTTTCTTTTGTCCATTTAGCCGCATAGGTGTGAAAACCTTCTTCTATAGTCTCAATAGTTGAAATCTTAGTATTTTTAGATTGACCATAACTATCTTGGGTATGCAGTGTTGTATGGATTTCATGCGGTTTTTTACCAACATATTCCATAATATCTATTTCACCAGATTTTGGCCAACCTACCTCGTCAATATTACTACCAAGCATCCAAAATGCTGGCCATAAGCCACTACCTTCCGGCAGTTTCATTCTTGCTTCTATGGTTCCATATTGAAATTCAAACTTATCCTTGGTTGTAATTCTTCCTGAAAAATATGATGTAGAATCCTTTGTTGCCGTAATTATGAGGCTTCCATCTTTTACTTCAATATTCTCTTTGGTATAGACTTGTCTTTCATTATTTCCCCAACCACATAAGTTAGGGCAACCATCTCCCAATTCATAATTCCATGTAGAGGTATTTAGACTGTTTCCCGAAAAATCTTCAAAAAACAGGACTTCTTCCTCTTTTTTACAAGAAAAAAGACTTGCTACTATAAAGAGAATAACTATTGACTTATATCCCATTGCAAATCAAATTTATCTTCTAAAACTGCATGTGAACTTCCTCCAACAAATACTTTAAATTCACCTGGCTCTACGATAAAATTACCTTGATTATCGTAAAACCCTAATTCGTCTTTGGTTAGTTTTATTTCTATTGTTTTTTGCTCACCAGCATCTAACTCGACTAACTCAAATCCTTTTAATTCTTTTACTGGCCTTGTAACACTTGCAAATAAATCTTGAATGTACAGTTGAGCAACTTCCTTTCCTTTTACTTTACTTTCGTTCTTAAGATTGAAAGTAACCGTTATGTTTTTATCAGCATCATTAGCGTTAATCACTAGGTCTGAGTACACAAATTTTGAATAGCTTAAACCATGACCAAAAGGATACAGAGGTGAATTACTCTCATCCATATAATGCGACCAAAATACTTCCCCTGGCGCTGGTTCATTTGGTCTACCTGTGCTTTTGTAATTATAATATAATGGCAACTGACCTACATTTCTCGGAAAACTCATTGGTAATTTTCCGCTTGGATTATAATCTCCATAAAGTACTCTTGCTATGGCATTTCCGCTTTGGGTACCTAAATGCCATGCCTCTACTATTGCAGGAATGTTTTCATCTGCCCAAGGAAGCGCTAGTGGTCTTCCATTATTCAGTACTAAAACTATATTCTTATTTACAGAATAAATTTCTTCTAATAACTCTTGCTGAACTCCTGGTAAACCAATTTCGGTTCTACTTCTTCCTTCTCCACTCTGAAAACCATGTTCTCCTAAAACCATAATTACTACATCTGCTGTTTTAGCTACAGCCTTGGCCTTAGCAAAACCTGATTTATCGGTTGTATTAATAGTTAACTCTTTGGCAAACGTATTTTCGCCAATCGATAAATCAGCACCTTTAGCATATGTAATTTGATTACCAGAATATCGACTTAAACCTTCAAGAACAGAGACAGCAGTTTCGTCTTTTGCTGCAATTCTCCAACTACCTAAAGGACTAGTTTTATCATCTGCTAGTGCGCCAATTACTGCAATTTTTTGGTTTTCCTTTTTTAAGGGTAGCAGACTATTTTCATTTTTTAATAATACCACAGATTTTTGCGCCATATCTAAAACGGCATCGTGGATTTCTTGTTTTCCCAATGTTGCCTTTTCCCTATCTACATTACAATATTTATAAGGATCATCAAACAAGCCTAGCTCAAACTTTACTCTTAAGATTCGTCTTGCTGCATCTGTAATTAGATTCTCATCTACTTTACCTTCTTTTACTAATGTAGCCAATTCTTCTACATACATGTAAGATTCCATATCCATGTCAGAACCAGCATTTGCGGCAATTTCGGCTGCTTGCTTACCGTCTTTTGCATGGCCATGAGCTATCATTTCTGCGATTGAGCCCCAATCAGAGACTACAAAACCATCAAACTTCCATTTTTCTTTTAGGATATCTCTTTGAAGAAATTTATTTCCTGTGGCTGGCACTCCATTCAACTCATTGAAAGAATTCATAAATGTTCTTACACCTGCTTTTGTTGAGGCTTCAAAAGGCGGAAAAATTGTATTGTATAATGTAGAAGTTCCTACATCTACAGTGTTATAATCTCTTCCTGATTCTGAAAAACCATAACCTGCAAAGTGTTTTGCACAAGCAGCAATAGTTTTTGGATCTGATAAATCATCTCCCTGAAAACCATTAATTCTGGCTACGGCAATTTTAGAACCTAAAAAAGGATCTTCGCCTGCACCTTCCATAACTCTTCCCCAACGTGCATCTCTAGAAATATCCACCATTGGAGCAAATGTCCAGTTGATACCTGCTGCAGCAGCCTCTTCGGCTGCCACTTCTGCTGATCTCTCTATAGCTTCCAAATCCCAACTTGCAGATTCTGCAAGCGGAATTGGGCTTAGGGTTTCATAACCATGAATAACATCAAACCCAATAATCAATGGGATACCAAGTCTGGTTTCTTCAACGGCTATTTTTTGCACCTTCATTACATCCTTAACACCTCTAACATTTAGCATAGAACCAACATAACCTTTTCTTAAGTGCTCGTACTTTTTAGCAGCAATACCTTCTGATGGTGCAGGACCTGTTAAATCCCAAAAACCGTTATATTGATTCATCTGACCTATTTTTTCTTCTAAGGTCATCTTACTTAGGAGTTCTTCAACTTTCCTTTCTATTGATGCATCCTTAGTTGTGTCAACAGTATCTGAAGACATCGCCAATTTATCATCACCTTTAATACACGAAGCAAAGCTGATAATGACAAACAATATTGCTATTCGCTCTATATATCTCATACTATTGATACACTCTTACGTAGTCAACCTCTAATGTAGACTCAACAAAAGCCGGATCTACATCTCCACCAAAATTACCACCCATAGCAAAGTTTATAATTAAGAAAAAGTCGCTATTAAAAGGCAATGTACCATCATTATCAAAGGTAAAGTAAGGTTCATTATCTACTAAAAAGATAATTTCGCCTGGCCTCCATTCTACTGAATATAAATGAAACTCTGAGCTTGCGGTAGGATTTGTAGTACTTCCTCCTACTGCGTTTCCGCCAGAATTACCTGGGTAATGTAATGTTCCATGTATTGTGTTTTGGTTGTTACCTACATGCTCCATAACGTCTATTTCACCACAATTTGGCCAACCTATATCTTCAAAGTTTGCACCCAACATCCAAAGTGCTGGCCAAGTACCTCCACCTTCTGGAAGTTTGGCTCTAAACTCTACTCTACCATAGGTAAACTCATATAAATCTTGAGATTTTATTCTAGACGATGTATAATCACTTCCTGAAAAGGACTCTGCTTTTGCCGTAATTTTGAGCATACCATCTTCTACAATAATATTTTCAGGTCTGTCTGTATAGTGTTGTAATTCTAGATTTCCCCATCCGTCTGTTCCTGTACCTAAATCATAAGTCCAGTTTGAAGGGTTTGGTGCGCCATTTGTATCAAATTCATCTTGCCAAACTAAGTTATTATATACCGTAGCAAACTCTTCGTTAGCAGGCTCTTCTGAAGTTAAAATAAACCACCAATCAAACTCATTGTTACCATCTGTAGTCTTTAAAAGAAGTTCATTTTCAACTGAACGATCAAAAATCTGGTAATTATGATTACCTCCAGTGTAATAGCTAATAAATGAAAGTCCATTAAGGCTAATTGTTTCTACTCCACCTGGCGCAATTAACGAGTATGAGGATGTATAATCGTCGTAAGGTAAATTTTCTACATCAGCACCATTAACGGTTCCTCCTGTGCCAATTTCATCGATTAAACCATCTCTACCAAATACAGTACCAGAAACATCGGTAGTAGGATCGTCATTTGTATTATTTGTGATATGCGTAAATGTACCATCGATATTAAAAATAAATCTGTCATCGTACATACCAACACCTACTTTTTCCTCAGGTCCAGCACCATACCATTCTACAGGAATCTGACCACCAACAGGACCTAATCCAAAATGGCCATTAGCTTCAGATTTTAGTCTCCATGTTTTTGAGCTATCACCTACTAATTTTTCAATTAAATCCTCTGGTGGAGAATAGGTTGCTAAAACCTCAACTTCTGTAGTTGTTGTAGTAGCTAGACCACCTGTACCGTAAGCAATAACAGTAACTGTATAAGTATTTACACCTAGGTTTGTAAACAAGGCTTCAACTTGGCCCGAAGGGGCACTAACCTCTGATGTTGAATATATAAACTTATAACTGGACGCATTATCTGCAGTTGCATATAAATTAACAACACCTGAACCATCACCGTAAGGATTATTTGCATCTTGACCTACAACTACTGTTTCTATAGACAAATTGGTAGGCGCAACAATATCTCCTATTGATGCATCATCATCTTGACAAGAAAAGATTGTCGCCAAAATCATGAGAATCAATACATTTAATTTAAACTTTAAATTTTTCATTTCTTGTTTTTTTTAAATTTTAACCAATTTATACTGCCAGAATACACCTGCACCTGACTCTATATGCACATTCATTGTTGTACTATTTTCCAAAGAAACATTGTAAGTAATTGTACTTGGCACAGCTACATTTGGCAATTCCCCTTCGTTATTTGCTTTTGGCAAACCTATATATGCGCCTGTACCGTTTATAGTAATTGTTCCTGCTGACTCATTATAAGTATATGTAGCAGAAGCTGTTCCATCATAAGGTGCTACAGGAGTACCGCATGCATCAGATCCTCCTTGCCAACCTTCTACCCAAGTATCAGCACCTAAAACATTGGTAAAACTACCATCAGAACCAAACACAAACTGATCATCATACTGGCAAGCTCTATCTCCTACACAAGCAGCATCGCAACTCCACCAACTGGTATCTCCTAGAGCAGGTCCTACTGCTAAAGCTCCAGCCTCTGGTGCTAAAACCCATGTTCCAGCAACTGGAGATGTAGCTCCACTTCTTACAAGTTTATATTGCCAGAACACACCTGCTCCAGCTTCAATAACCACGTTGATTGTGTTATCGTCTATAAATGTTACATCATAAGTAATTGATTCTGGCACAGCAACGTTAGGTAATTCTCCTTGATTATTAGCTTTTGGTAAACCTATATATGCACCAGTTCCTGAAATTGTAACAGTACCAGCTGCTTGATTGTGAACATATGTTGCAACGGCATTACCATCATATGGAGCTACAGGAGTACCACAAGCATCAGATCCTCCTTGCCATCCTTCTATCCAAGTTTCACTTCCAAGATTATTTGTAAAAGATCCATCTGCCCCAAAAACGAATTCATCATCGTACTGACATGCTCTATCTGCTACACAAACAGCATCACAGCTCCACCAACCTATATCTCCTATTGACGGACCAACACCTAAAGCTCCTGCTTCTGGTGCTAAAACCCATGTTCCGACTAATGGTGAAGGTGCTGTTGGAGTTTTCCAGAAATAAATATTATCTATAAACACCGTACCAGCAGCCCAAGGTGTACCAACAAACTTTAATTGGAAAATTTCTGTAACTGTTAATCCTTGATCTGTATATTCTGAAATTGGAATATCAATACTTGTCCAGTTATTAGCTGTTAAAGATCTGGTAACCGGAGCTTCTGTTACTGTACCTGAAGCGTTATTTATTAAAGATGTTTCAATATCGGTAACAGATTCTGCTGTCCAAACATCTAAGTGTAAGTATTCCATTTGAGACACATCTATTGAAGTTCCTTCTGCTAAAGCAATACCTTGATAACTTAGGTTTACATACTGTAGCATTTCATCTCCACCTAAATCAAACATTGCCCAGCCACTTCCTTGACCAGCTTGTCCCCAATCTGGAAAATAATCTGTACCAGGAACGTCACTATAAGCACTACTAAAAATTGAAATCACATCACTTTCTTCTCTTGCTGGAGGTGTTTCAGCAGAGGCTAAAGGCTGAAG
The DNA here is from genome assembly GCF_036553625.1 of Winogradskyella poriferorum. NCBI lineage: Bacteria > Pseudomonadati > Bacteroidota > Flavobacteriia > Flavobacteriales > Flavobacteriaceae > Winogradskyella > Winogradskyella poriferorum. Next base: position 160,323 of record NZ_JAZHOU010000004.1, on the reverse strand, counting down.
AATCGCCGTAACCTCAAAATCTTCGGAATATGTTGTAGTCTCTATGGCAGCACCTAGTGCTTCTACAGTTATGGTATAAACACCTGCCTCTTCAAAAGTGTAAGATATCGTTTCACCAATGTTTGCTGAAATAGGATCTGCACCTGGAACTTCACCAAAATCTACTTCAAAAAATGTGGCAAATTCAGCATTTGCTGTCACGTTTACTGTTTTTGATAAAGCGGGATCATTCGTAATGTCTACAACTAAATTTTGTGGTGCTTGAAAAGACACTACTACTTCTTGTGTTATCGAAGTTGTTTCGTCCGTAAGTCCATTTGCTGTTACAACAACATCATACACACCTTCTTGATACGTATGTGTAATGTCTTCTCCCGGATTTATAAAATCTGATACTTCTGATCCATCTCCAAAGTCTATAACATATCCTGTGACACCTTCACCTGATGGTCTTAATGTTACCAAACCAGTATTATCTTGTGTTACCGTTACATCAACCGCAATATTTGTCGGAGGCTCAATCTGATTAACAAAATCAGTATTATCATCTTCTTTAGTACAGCCAAAAACGACAAGTACTAAAAGAATAAATTTTAATTGTTTCTTAATTATTTTCATAGTCTCTATTTTTTAATAACCTGGATTCTGTTGCCAATTACCATTTGAAAATTGAATTTCCTCCAATGGTATTGGAAATACTTCATGCTTACCCTCTACAAAACCTGGAATTACAGATCCGTTTCCTGTTCTTACTAGGTCGAAGAAACGATGACCTTCTCCCATAAGCTCTAATCTTCTTTCATTTAATATAGCCGTTGTCAATGCTGTTCCGGTAACTGAAACTTCATGATCAGTATCTCCAAAAGCTCTATTTCTTACTCTATTTAAGTATTGTTGAGCAGTAACATCGCTTAAGCCACCTCTATTATAGGCTTCAGCGGCTAATAATAATACGTCTGCAAATCTTATTGCTCTGTAGTTATTTGGATTTGTAAGGTTTTGATCACCTGTATTTAAATCACCTTGTCTTGCAATATATTTTCTGTTATAATAACCTGTATGCTCATATCCTGTTCCGTATGTTGCACCTGTTTGAGCTGCCCAAGTTTCGATATTTAAAATAGCTACATCTCTTCTAAGGTCATCTTCGTCATATTCTAAATATGATTCTTCAGTAGGTACATTGAAACTAAAACCTGAATCGAACAAAGGACCATTATAATTTCTAATACCGTTAAAACCAACTGCGATATTACCTTCACTACACTGTAAGCAACCAAAACCAGCACCTTCTGCATCGGTATATTGCACTTCAAAAACAGATTCTACTCCATTTTCTTGTTGACTTTCAAATAACGTATCATAGTCTACCACTAAGTCGTAAGGTCCATTTTGAATTAAATTATCTAAAACAATAGCTGCCTGGCTAAATTTTTCTTGATATACATATGCCTTTCCTAACAACGCTTGAGCAGATCCTTTTGTAGCTCTACCAACTTGAGGTGCTGTATATGAAAGTGTGTTTGATGCATAGATTAAATCTGCTTCAATTAAAGCATATACATCTTCTACAGGAGATCTTGGAATTGTTGTTTCGTCTCCTAACTGAAATCTCGTTTCTTTTAAAGGCACAGGACCGAACCATTTTACCAATTCGAAATAATAATATGCTCTTAGAAATCTTGCTTCTGCTATTATGATATCCTTCCCTTCAAAATCTACATTATTTTGAAATTCTAATAGATAGTTTGCTCGATTAACTCCTGCAAACATCCAATTCCATAAGTTCTGTAGCTGATCGTTTACAGGCGTGTGAATCATATCATCTATTTGTTGATACCCTATAACATCTGTTGCACTTTCTCCACCACACAGTGTATTGTCTGATGCTATTTCGCCCATAATGTTATTGATGTATGTAGATTGTAATAAATCATAGGCTGCAATAAGTCCGTTATTAAAATCGTCTTCAGAATTGAAGTAGTTTTCAGAGTCGATAGAGTATACTGGATTTCTATCTACAAAATCATCTGTACAAGAGAAATAGACTAAAATCAGTATGACTAGTACAGGTATTTTTTTTATGGTTTTTATTTTCATAATTGTTTTTTTTAGAAATTAAGGTTAAGACCAAACAAATAGGTTCTTGGTATAGGATAGAAACCAAAGTCTATTCCTCCACCTATTGGAGCTCCTGAAGTTGCTCCAGGATCATAACCTCTATATTTTGTCAATGTTACTAGATTATTTACACCACAATAAAGTCTTACTTTAGTAAAACCCATAGACTCAATAACGTCTGCAGGTAAGTTATATCCTAACTGAACATTTTGTAATCTTAGGTAAGATGCGTCTTCTACAAAATAGTCTGAAAACACATTGTTTGTTGTTGCTGCTGTAGTAACTCTTGGCACTGTATTACTTGTACCTTCACCTGTCCAGCGATCTAAAACATAATTTAACTGGTTAACATCTGTTAATGTTCTTTCGTAGTTTCTAACCATATCATTTCCTATCGAAGCAAATGCATACGCGGTAAAATCTAAATTTTTCCAATTTAAGGTTAAATTAAGTCCCATTGTTACATCTGGTATTGGATCACCTAGATTAGTTCTGTCATCTGTATCGATAACTCCATCGTTATTAACATCAACATATCTTAAATCACCAGGTGATGCGTTAGCACCTAATGGTAATTGAGAAGGATGTGCGTCTACTTCTGCTTGATTTTGGAAAATTCCATCTGTTTTATACCCATAGAAATATCCTATTGGCTGACCAACTTCCATTCTTGAAATTGCTGGCTGACCCACACCAAATGTTCCGCCTTCTATAAAGCCTGTACTGTTGTTAACTTCTGTAACTTCATTAGTAAGGGTTGTAAGATTATAGCTTACAGATAACTTTAAATTTTCAGATAAGTCATCTTTATAATTTATAGCAAACTCAAACCCTCTGTTTTCAACTCCACCAGCATTTATTGTTGGAGATGACCCTCCTGGTGCATACACACCTGCAATACCTGACACAGGTATATTAGAGATTAACAGATTGTCGCGTTTATTTATAAAGTAATCTGTTGTTACATCAATTTTGTTATCTAAAATTCTAAAATCTAAACCAACATCAAATTTCTTTGCCTCTTCCCATTGTAGATCTGGGTTTGGTAATTGACCAATAGCAACTCCATTAGTTAAAATACCATCAAAAACGTAAGTTGCTTCACCGTTTAATTGACCTACATAACCATTGTTAGGAATTTGATCGTTACCTAAAACACCATAACTAACTCTAAGTTTCAGGAAGTTTATTAATGATGAATCATTTAAAAATTCTTCATCAGAAACAACCCAACCAGCGGTTGCAGAAGGAAAATATGCTACTCTATTATTTGGACCAAACTTTGTAGACATATCTCGTCTTAACATGGCAGATAATAAATATTTGCCCTTATAGTCATATTGAAGTCTTCCAAAAACAGACATTCTTCTTTCATCAAAAGCATAAGAACTTACGTCTCTTACGCCATCAGCTCCTGTTCCGGTAGCTAAACTTATATCTGCGTATGCCCAATCATTGTTTGGCACATCGTAACCTGTAGCAAACAAACCGCTACCAAATGTTTTATAAATAGTGGTACCTAAAGTTGCTGTTACATTATGATCTTCAAAAAACGTGTCTTTATAATTTGCAAAAAGATCTAGTGTATAATCATTAAAGTTTTCAGAGTTTTGAGACACGCTACTTCTTGTAACGTCAAATACTTTTCCTCCATAGTCAACAATTTTAGCAAAAGACTTTCCTTTTTGCTCTGTAGTATTAAACCCTATTCTACTAGTAAATGTAAGCTGATCAGTTGGTTGATAATCTACAGAAAATGAACCATTTAATTTTCTAAGATCAAAGTCATTAAATGTATTCTCTATTTGAGCTAGAGGATTAATAATTTCTATACCAAGACCTGCAGTATTTGGCACTAACGAGAAGTCACCATTTTGATCATAAGCAGACAATGTAGGTGGTGCATTTAAAGCATTAAATAAGACAGAACCAAGACCAAAATCATTAACACTATCTCTATCTAAGTACGTATAAATAACATTAGAACTAAACTTTATTTTATCTGAAATATCCCCTCTAAGTGATAATCTAGCTGTATTTCTTCTAAAATCGGTTTTCTTAGGTGCTATAATACCTTGTTGATATAAATGAGAACCACTTATAGTATAAGCCAGTTTTTCTGAACCACCAGAGACACTAAAATCGTGGTTTACAATTGGCACTGAAGCATTGAAAACTTCATCTTGCCAATCAGTACCAACACCTAGACCTGAAACGTTAGGATAAGGTAAATTTTGCCCAGCAGCAGCATAACTTTCATTTAAAATTAAAGCGTATTCCGTAGCGTTTAAGAGCGGCAACTTTCGTGTAGTTTCCTGAAAACCAACGTAAGTATTAAATGCAACTTTTGTTTTGCTGTTTTTAGAACCTGTTTTAGTTGTTATAAGAATAACACCATTGGCACCTATAGTACCATAGATTGCTGCCTGCGCGTCTTTTAAAACTGTAATAGTTTCAATATCATTTGGATTTAGTAAACTTAAATCACCTTGGTAACCATCAATAAAAACTGCAGGGCCATTGGTACCATTTGTAGAAATACCTCTAATCCTTATATCTAATCCTGCACCAGGCGCACCAGATTGGGTTGTTACATTAACACCAGAAACAGTACCTTGTAATGCTTGTTCTACCTTTACTGGTGCTAACTCACTTAATGTTTCTGAACTCACAGTAGATACTGCTCCTGTTACTTCCTTTTTGGTTTGAGAACCATATCCAATAACTACAACCTCATTTAAAGTTTCGGTGTCCTCTTGTAAAACAATATTAATAGGATCACTATTAACAACTGCTATTTCTTGCGATACATATCCCAAATAAGATATAACTAATACCGAATTAATTGGTACATCATTAATAGCAAATATCCCATCAAAATCTGTTGTAGCTCCTCTGGATGTGTTTTTTATAAGAATATTCACACCAGGTAGCGGTTGTCCGCTGGAACCTTCTGTAATTGTCCCTTTTACATCTACATTCTGAGCATATGATATAGCGCTAAAAGAGAAGAGCAATAAAATTAAAATTTTTTTATACATAGTTGTTTTGTTAGTAAATGCAACTTAATAATAGATTTTAAGATATTACCAAAAAGACCCTATACAAAAAACATACATCGTAAATTTTTAATGATATTTTTATCAATTACATAATCAAATGTTAACAAACTATTAAAAACAGTGGTATTAACCAATCTTAACTATAACGTTGTAGTTCATGTTTCTATACAAATGTAGTGGTATTGTATAGGTAAAATATCAAATTGTATAGGAGTTAAAGTTGAAGTATATAATTCGTTAAGTTAACATCATGCTCTAAATTCATTTTTTTTCGCAATCTGTAACGCTTAACCTCTACACTCTTTGGAGAAATATTAAGCAAAGGTGCTATCTCTTTGGATGACAAATTAAGTCGAAGATAGGCACACAATCTAAGGTCGTTTGATGTTAATGAAGGATGTATGCTTTTAATTTTCTTCAAAAAGTCTTTATCTGCGTTATTAAACGCTTCTTCAAACAGCTTCCAATCGTCTGTTGTATTTAAGTTATTATTGATAAGCTTTATTACAGATTTTAAATCTTCAATCCTCTTTGCCTTTACAAGCTCCTTTTTTATTTCATTAAGCAATTCGTTTTTGTTAATTAGATTCATCGTAGACATACCCAACTCGCGATTTTTGTTTTCTATATCTTGTTGAAGATTCTGATTTTTAAACTGCATTAGTTGCTTTTGGTTTTCTAAACCTTTTATCTCCAGTTCTCGCTCTTTTTTCTTCAATAATTCTGCACGTTGCTTTCTATAATGCTGTTGATTTAACCAATGAACAATTGCTAATAACAAAACCAAAATCAGTACATATATAGTTATAGCGAGAGGTGTTAAAAACCATGGTTTACTGATTTCGAACTCATAGGTAATAGTATTACCAGAAACGGCATTACCAACTTTGGCTTTAGCTTCAAAAGTATAGTTACCATAAGGTAAATTTTCGTATAACACTGTGGAATCTTCAACCCAATCACTCCAATTATTATTGAATCCTAATAATCTATACTTGTACTTTGAGTTAAGAAACTTATCAAAATTAGTTACACTATATTCGAAAGAAATATTATTACTCTTATTAGTTAATATACTAGTAGAATCTATTTTAAGCACTCTAGCTTCTTGATTTAAAGCATAATTAGTTATTCTATTAAGAGCTATTGAAACTTCGTAATCATTGCTGTTCAGTTTATCTAAATCAAACACTAAATAGCCATTTGTAGCACCCATTAAATATTTGTTATTATCGAGTTCTAAAAGATTCTCGTAACCCACTTTAGTTTTTCGAAGATCGTTAGGAAGCGATAACGAAGAGGATCTATAGTTTGAAGACATCTTACCTGGCTCTACATAATTCAATGTGTTTTCAGAAAATGCCCAAAGTCTATCAGAATTTTGATCCTTAATTAATTTACCGGAAACATAGTGTTTAGAATCTATTAGTTTACTTAAAGAACTATCTCTCTGAAATGATTCTCTCTTAGTATCGTATCTATACACGCCATCCTCATAAGCATAGAGCACATGACCGTTGTAGGTTACTAAACCAGATTTATCTCCTTTTGGAACAGACTCTTTTTTGAAAGACTCAACAGCAGTAAAATCTTCATTAATTTTTAACTTATACACACCCTTATACTCATGGTTCACAACTATTTCGTTTTGATTAACAAATTCAAAATACCTAGAAGAAATATTGAAACCTTCTAACTTATTTCTCAACAACCATTTGCCATTGGATTTGAGTAGAACATACAGACCATTGTAATTTCCTTGCAATAAAAAATCTGATTGAGCATTAATTTTTTGTAACTGCCATGTTCCTTGTATTTCTGATATGAGCTTAGCTTCATTATTATAAATAATAAAGGTTCCTTTATCATGACCACAAAAAAAGGTGTTGTCTATGTTTTGCAAACTCCAAACCTGACCTTCTGTACCCTCAATGAAATTAAATTGGTTATGAGATTTAATATCTCTGTAAAACAACCCTTGATTAGTTCCTAAATAAAGTTTCCCGTCATAAACTAATGATGTATAAACAGTACCTAAAACACCAGACTCGTCATTATATACAGAAAATGGTGAATTTAAATTTATATTATTTATACCATTATCCAGACCTAACCAAATATTACCTCTACGGTCCTCAAATAGCGATAGAACTGTATTATTGCTTAAGCCATTGGTTTGATCGATTTTTAATCTTACTTCACCATCTTCATTTAACAAAATTATTCCGTGAGATACCGTACCCAGCAAATATCCACCACTTCTTAATTGTATACTGCTGTATATACTATTATGAAAAAGTGTCTGCTTTAGTTTTAGATTCCAAACCTCAACTGTATTATTCTTAATGACATAAAATCCATTTTCTTTAGTAAGAATAAGCAAATTGCCATTACTATTAAAAATATTAATAACAACTTTATCTTTTATTAAGTCTGAATCTGTAACCAATTTCTCTTTGCCATTTTCTATCATAAAAAGTCCTTCGTTAAACTTCTGATAAAATATAGCTTCGTCTACTTTATAAATTTTGGTAATCGTATTTTGTGACTCAATGACCTTTAATTCACCACTAATATTATTATAAATATATATATGGTTTAGCGACTGAAAGAGTATGTAATTTTCTAAAGAAACAATATTCCAAAACTGCTCATCATCTACTAACTCAACCTTTAACTCCTCTACTAAAGACGTATAATTTAGTTTACCAAAATTATCTTTTTCCCAATAACCAAAATCCATATAACAACCAGAGTATATACGATCATTAATAACTCTTACAGATCTTAAAATAGATTCATTTGGGGTTTTGTATAATTGCCAGCGTTCACCATTATATTCTAAAAGACCTTTGTTATTAGCAAAATACATTTCATTTGTTGAAGCTTGAGAAATAGACCAATTTTGATCTTCTGCTTTATAATCTTTGGTAGTAAAAATTTGAATCGGAGGAATCTCCTGACCATAAAGAATGGATGAGATTAAAACAAATAATATGAAAAATTTCTTACTAATCATCGTTCTTAGTCGATTAATAAATTTAAGAATTAAAACCTAACACAACATTAGTGTTAAGGTGTTAATACTTGTAAATATAAGAACTTTGAAAAGCTTTGTAGTGGTAAGCAATTGAGTTTTATTAAAAAAGAAATGTGAACTTCAATAAAAATCAAACATCATGCATCAATAATGCCAACAAAACATGGAACTATTTAATTATGGTTTAAAAGTCTACTATACCATATAACCAACTGATATAAGGATGTTAGAAATATAAAAGCTATTTAATTAGATTATGAGAATTCTATTATCTAAAACAGTTAAAATTGCTATGTTGAATTACAAAAATTGAAAGCCTAATTTTATTCGCCAACATGCTTTTTATAAAATTTCCAAGCTTCATTAGCAACGTTTCTTCCAAGCTCTAAACCAGCAACATTGTCGGCTTGAATATGATATCCACCTAAAACTCTAGAAATACCTGCCATCTCGGCTGTTTTCGTAAAAGTTGGAAATTCTAAGGTAATTGTATCACCTAAATTATTGGGCTCTGTCATAGCACCTGCAATCAATTTTGCACTAGAACCAAACTCGTCACTCCCAGTCCAGAGTTTAAGCGCTTCACCACATCCACCGCTTATTGTACTGTGTCCTGAAGTATAGCTAGGGAATGGTGGGCACAAAAAAGTATCGGGAGAGTATGGCCTCCATTGTTTACCAGCCATTTCAACCATACCTTTTCCTTCTCCTCCCCATGCTTTTATCTTTTGATCGTCGTAATATTGGTGTACTAAAGCGTAAGGTCTTGCAAAATCATAATACATTTTTGAATCCCATGACGCTATAAAAGCATCCATAGCTACAACCTGATTGTAAAAGTACATTTTTACATCTTGGTCTAAAGTATGATTATCTCTTACGGAAACATCTTGGGCAAATTTAAGCCAATGACCTGCTTGTTGCACTGATTGCGGACCATCTCTCATAAATTCAACTAAGGCTTTCTGATAGTCCGTTAAATTAGCTTGCATATCAATGACTTCTTGCACTTCTTTTTTTAACTGCTCAGAACCTATCATTGGTGGTGGACCTGGTCTAAATTGATCTCCAGATCTTAAAGCAATTGGCTTAACCTTATCCCAAAACGGTGTTAAACAACCAGGTGCAAATTTTCCTCCCTTACCATCAGAAAAGTATTTAGGCTGCCAGCGATTAGGGTCTACACTTTGGTCTACCGAGTTAATGGGTTCATAATTAGTATAATCAAAATAAGGCTGCCCATTTGAGCCTTCTTCTTCTCCATATTGATTTGATCCATCATCTTTTCTAGCTTCAATTACAGTTTTTGCAGCTAAATTTCCTATACCTTCAGGTGTGTTGGGATCTAAACTTTTATTATTGGGATCTAATCCCAAATCTCTCATAAAGTCTTCAAACATCTTTTGGTCTGAATAATAGTACTCGCTCATTGCTCGAAATGCCGCATAACTAACAGCAATTTCCTTATTTTTTAGAGAGCGCTCATCTTCTGGTCTACGCTTAACACCATCTAAATAAACCGGAATTGCGTTTTCATCATACCTAGACCAAGCATCAAAAATTGAAACAAAAATTAATGCTAAATATCTCGAAGTGATAGTTGGTCTTGGTTTGAAACGTTCGGTATCACTAGCTGTAGCAGTCAATGCTAATTGACCCCATTTATATGCAATATTATTTACACCTTGTGGTTCCTCAGCTAATTTTACTTCTTTATTACTAGTAGCATCCTTACAACCAAAAGTGAGGAACATCATGAAGAAAATTACATAAACTCGTTTCATTAATTGTTAATTTAACCTGTAAAATATGTTAGAACACCTATAACTACAATGACTAAAACAACTGATAATATGACATCAATTGTATCAAAGCTATCTTTATTTTCTTGTTGTTGTCCTTCAGACAATGTGCCAAAGGCTAAACCTTTTATTCTTTCGTAATTTGGTGCTTGTGTTGCTAAACTTACCAACACACAAACTATTATTGAAAATATGAACATAAAAATTGCCATATGAGCAAAATTAATTGTAGCAAAAGTATGTGCTACACCAGACAAGCTTTCAATACTTAATTCTGCGGCAATACGCAATACTGCTACAACCAGACCTGACATTAAAGTCACAATTGCGGCCTTAGCATTAACACGTTTCCATAAAATACCCAATACAAAAACTGCGGTTATAGGCGGTGCAATATAAGATTGAACAATTTGAAGATACTTATACAAAGTACCTCCTCCTATTTTCTCCATTATTGGTATCCAGATAATACCTAAAACAACCACAATAGCTGTTGCAATTCTCCCTATCCTAAGAAGCTTTTTCTCTGGCATATTTGGTTTTAACTTCTTATAAATATCTATAGTGAATATTGTTGAGCACGAATTAAATACTGAAGCTAGAGAACTCATCAATGCAGCCATCAATCCACCAGCAACCAATCCTTTTAAACCTGTTGGCAAGAGTGTTTTAACCATTACAGGAAATACTTCATCTGCTTTATCATAACTTAAAACCCCTTGTTGTGAAAGTGCAAAAGCTATGATACCTGGTATTAAAAAAATGAAAATCGGTAAAATCTTCAAATAAGCACCAAAAATTGCGCCTCGTCTTCCAATCTTAATATTCTTAGCGGCCAAAGTACGCTGTACAATATATTGGTCTGTACACCAATACCAAACACCTACTACTGTTCCTCCGAATAATAAACCTGTCCAAGGAAAATCAGGATCGCTCATTGGTCTCCACATATTAAAATGTTCAGAGCCAACAGTTGCCCTTAATTCACTCCATCCTCCTACTTCTTGTAAACCTAAGTAGGTTATAATTACAGAACCAAGAATTAAAATAACCGTCTGAAGGGTTTCGGTATAAATTACGGCCTTCATACCGCCAACGATGGTGTATAAACCAGTAAATACAACGATACCTATAGCTCCATACCAAAAAGGAATACCTAATAGTTCTGAAACCACAATACCACCTGCATAGATTGTTACCGAAACTTTAGTAAGTACATAACCCACTAATGAAAAGACAGACAAAAACCATCGCGATCTTGTATCAAAACGTTTTTCTAAAAACTCTGGCATTGTAAATGCTCCACTTCTTATGTAAAAGGGTAAAAACAACCACCCAAGCAAAAGAACAATCCAAGCATGCAATTCATAATGCGCCATTGGCATTCCTGACTCTGCACCTGTACCTGCCAAACCAACAACATGTTCTGACCCGATATTTGAGGCAAAAATTGAAGCTCCAATAACAAACCAACCAACGTTTCTACCTGCAAGAAAATAGTCCTCTGTATTCTTATTTTTCTTTAAAATCACCCAAACTGCTACAGCTATGAGTGCTAAAAAATACAGTCCTAGGACTACCCAATCTAACCCACTAAGTATGCTCTCCATTTATTAGATGTATTGGTTGATAATGTTTTCGAAAAGTTCTTGCTTTCCACTTTTAAGTTCTAGCTCACCATTTTCATGGGCTATTTCATATAACGCTTCTAAATTCAGTTTTCCTTGTTCAAAATCCTTTCCCTTGCCAGAATCAAAAGAACTATAACGTTCTTCTCGGAGCTTTTTATAAGGAGATGATGACATAATCTTATCTGCTGTGATTAGTGCACGTGCAAAAGTATCTGCACCACCAATATGCGCGTGGAAAACATCTTCTAAATCCGTTGAGTTTCTTCTTATTTTTGCATCAAAATTCACACCTCCACCTTGGAGTCCACCTGCTTGTAGAAATACAAGCATAGCTTCCGTAGTTTCAAGTATATTATTTGGAAATTGGTCTGTATCCCAACCATTTTGATAATCTCCTCTATTAGCATCTATACTACCTAACATTCCTGCTTTTGCCGCCACTTCAAGTTCGTGCTGAAATGTATGTTGGGCTAATGTTGCGTGGTTGACTTCAATATTTATTTTAAAATCTTTATCTAAACCATACTCACGTAAAAAACCTATTGCAGTAGCCGAATCAAAATCATACTGATGCTTAGAAGGCTCCATTGGTTTAGGTTCAATAAAGAAAGTTCCTTTAAACCCTTGTTTTCTTGCATAGTCTCTCGCCATAGTTAGGAATTGAGCCATATGATCTAACTCTCTACCCATATCTGTGTTTAACAAAGACATGTAACCTTCACGACCTCCCCAAAACACATAATTTTCGCCGTTGAGAGCCATAGTAGCATCTAAAGCTAATTTAACCTGACCACCTGCTCTTGCTACAACATCAAAATCTGGATTAGTTGCTGCACCATTCATATACCTTGGGTTTGAAAAGCAATTGGCTGTTCCCCAAAGAAGCTTGATTCCTGTATCATCCATTTTAGGCTTGATATAATCTACTATTTGAGATAAACGCTTTTCAGATTCTGCAAACGTAGCACCTTCTTGAACTAAATCGTAATCGTGAAAACAGAAATAGTCAAATCCCATTTTTGAAATAAATTCAAACGCAGCATCAGCTTTAGCTTTTGCGGCCTGTATTGGATCCGCAGCTTGGTCCCATTCAAAATTTTGCGTTCCAGGACCAAATGGATCTGCTCCTTGTCCACAGAATGTATGCCAGTAAGCTATAGCGAACTTAAAATGTTCACGCATAGTTTTTCCAGCCACCACTTTGTCTGGATCATAATATTTAAAAGCCAAAGGGTTATCGGATAAATGCCCTTCATATTTTATCTTATCTATTCCTTTAAAGTATTCTTTCATCTCTTTATTATTTTATATTCTATATTTAATTATTTGTATCTATTTTCTAAATATTGAACCCATGAATCATAGGCCTCTTTATACTGTTGTTTATCCGTTAATGGATAGTAAGTCAATACCTTTTCATTTTCAGAAAAAGCCGATTCTAACGTTTCAAAATCTTTGTTAGCAACACCTGCTGCCCTAGCCGCACCCACAGCACCAGTAGAATCCATAATATCTATTTTGGCATCGGTTAATGTTGCTATTGTTTTTGAAAATATTTCTGAACGAAACAGATTATCGTTTCCAGCACGTATTCTTGAAACTTCAACACCATCTTCCTTGAGTATATTTATACCGTACACAAAAGCAAAAGCAATGCCTTCTAAAGCTGCTCTAAAAAGATGTTGACTTTGATGTTTATTGAAATTTAAATTAAAAATCGACGATCCATTATTTGCGTTTTCTAGCATACGCTCTGCACCATTACCGAAAGGTATAATTCTTAAACCATCAGACCCTACAGGAACTCTAGCTGCAAGCTCATTGATATCATTATAACTAGAACTTGATGCTAATTGACTTTTCATCCAACTGTATTGAATACCTGCTCCATTAATGTTTAAGAGTTTGCCAATAACAGGCTTTTCTTTTGTGTAATTAACATGCGCGAAGCTATTTATTCTTATACTTTCCTTAGAATCCGTTCTGTCTGTCAATGCATAAACAACACCGCTTGTACCTCCAGTAGCTGCAATTTCACCAGGATTTAGCACGTTTAGAGACAAGGCATTATTAGGTTGGTCTCCAGATCTGTAAAGTACTGGTATGCCCTCTGGCAAACCAATTTCTTTTGCGGCTTCCTTGTTCACTAAACCTTGGTTTGAGAAGGTTGGAACAATTTCCGGAATTAAATCGGTACTAATACCAAAATGCTCAAAAAGCCATTCAGCAGGTTTGTTTTCTTTAAAATCCCACATAATGCCCTCAGAAAGACCAGATATGGTAGTAGTTGGCTTCCCTGTTAACTTCAATGATATAAAGTCACCTGGTAGTAAAAACTTATAAATTTTACTGTAAACTTCAGGTTCATTTTCCTTAACCCATTTAAGTTTTGACAAGGTGAAATTCCCAGGAGAATTCAAAAGATGTGAAATACATTTTTCTTTTCCAACTTCAAGAAAAGCTTGATTACCTATATTAACAGCTCTACTATCACACCAAATTATCGACGGACGAAGTACATTATGATCTTTATCTACTGTAACGAGTCCATGCATTTGATAAGCAATACCAACACCTTTTATTTGGCTTGAGTTGACTCCTGTTTCTGTTAGAAGTTTTTCAGTAACTTTTATAATATTTTTCCACCACAATTCAGGTTGCTGCTCTGCCCAACCTGTCTCTAGGGAAATAATCTTCATCTCATTTTCAGGATAATTGGTAATACCAATAGATTGTCCGCTTGAAGCATCTACTAACGCAGCTTTTACCGAAGAGCTTCCCAAATCATATCCTATATAATATGCCATTACTTATTTTAATTTCGTTCTAATTGATTGAGTTTATTTATTTCTTTCAACTGGTTATACTAAGATAAAACCTTTTATTTGGTATAGGGATCAATAGTTTGAATGCTACCATCATCATTGTATGTAATCTCTGTCACTTTAATTGATCTTAGATGCGTAACCCCTTTTGAAAGTGACGAATCATGATAAAACAAATACCATTTTCCCTCAACTTCACAAATAGAATGGTGAGACGTCCACCCTACTACTGGATTCAATATTCGTCCTCCATAAGTAAATGGACCATAAGGATTATCACCTACTGCATAACAAATAAAGTGCGTATCTCCTGTTGAATATGAAAAATAGTACTTTCCGTTGTATTTATGCATCCATGCAGCTTCAAAAAAGCGTCTTTCATTATCTCCTGCTAATAGTAAATCTCCGTTTTCATCAAGTATTTGAATCTCCTTTGGTTTTTCAGCAAACTCTAATAAATCATCGGTCATTTTTGCAACAAAAGGCAATAATGCTGGCTCATCATCCTTTGGCAAATGTGCTGTAGGACTTTCTGGTTCTTCGGCATTAAAGCTTCCTGTTCTCCAGCGCTGTAGTTGTCCTCCCCAAATTCCTCCAAAATACATGTAATAGCTGCCATCTTCATCTTCAAATACTGCAGGATCTATTGAAAAACTATTCTTTATAGCTTCTGGCTGAGGCTTGAACGGTCCCATTGGTGAATCGCTAACAGCTACACCAATTCTAAAAATACCATCGTAGCCTTTAGCAGGAAAATACAGATAATATTTTCCGTTTTTGTGTGCTGCATCTGGTGCCCACATTTGTTTTTCTGCCCAATCTACGTCATTGACATGTAGTGCTAAACCATGATCTACGGCTTCAGAATCAACACTTTTCATGGAAATTACATGATAATCTTCCATAGCAAAATGACTTCCTAAATCGTCAAATGCTTCACCAGCATCAACATCATGTGATGGATAAATATATATTTTCCCATTAAAATAATGTGCAGAAGGATCTGCTGTGTATATGTGTTTTACCAAAGGCTGAGAAATGGCCTTTTTATTTAATTCATCAAAATCTATATGATCAATACTATCTTCTGGCATAATGTCTTTTCTATTTATTTAAAATCGTCTTGCTTTAAGTTCTGTTTCTATTTGAGTTTCCATCTTTTTATTGATTTCATAAAAGAATAAAAGTAAACAACCTATGAAAAAAGGAATTGAAGGGTAAATACTAACGAGCAGTTTTGTTCCGTCAATAGCGCTTTCGGGTTGTGTAATTAAATCTAGCGCTACACCTTTTGCTTGAGCTGCCTCTTTTGTAATGTAACCATAGGCTTCCAATATCCAAGCTACTAAAGAGCCACCTATCGTCAACCCTAGTTTTAGACCGACCATCATAGCCGAAAATATAATGGCTGTAGCTCTTCTATTGGTTTTCCATTCTGAATAATCTGCTACATCAGCAATCATAGCCCACAGAATCGGAATTGTTATTCCATAAAAGAATCCATGTAGTATTTGCGATAAAAACATGAGTTCTACCGATTCTGGTGAGAAAAAGTAGAATATCAAAATAAATAAAGTTGAAATAAACAGAAAGAACCTAAAAACATCTCTTTTACCATATTTATCAGCAAGTTTTTTAGAAAGACCAATGCCTACAATCATGAAAATTATTCCACCTGCATTAAAAAGTCCGAAACCTGCCGAAACTGGATCTTCACCAAAGAAATTAATCCCAACATTAGTTAAAGCATCCAGAATTGGACTTATAAATTGAGTTAATTCACCAGCATCTACGTAATTCTTAAAGTAATAGACATATGAACCGCCTTTCATAGCAAGTGTTACAAACACAAGCGTTGTGAGAACAAGCATGATTACCCATGGTTTATTTTTTGTCAAATCACTTAAATCCTCTTTTAAAGTTGATTTTTGTTCTGGCTTAGGAATTACACGTTCTCTTGTAGTTAAAAATGTAATTATTAGCATAATAGTTCCTATAACCGCCAACCATGTCATTACCTTTTCAATACCGACAGCCTTATCACCTCCACCTGCAGATTCAATAATGGAGAGCATAAAAACTTGTACAAAGAATTGTGCAAACATAACAGCAACAAAACGATACGCTGACATACTGTTTCGCTCTTTCATATCTCCAGTAATAACTCCACTTAAAGCTGAATAAGGCAAGTTGTTTGCTGCGTACAACAATAATAATAGAGTATAGGTTATAACAGCATAAATCACTTTTCCTTTATACTCGAAATCTGGTGTACTAAAAGCTAATAACGCAATTACACCAAGTGGAACGGAAGTAAAAAGAATCCATGGTCTAAATTTCCCCCATCTTGAGGTAGTTCTGTCTGCTAATGCACCAATAATTGGATTAAAACCAAAGGCAGCGACAAGACCTACTACGAACATAATCGCAGAAGCATGACCAGCATCTAGACCATAAATATCTGTGTAAAAGAATGCTAAATAAGTAATTAGCGTTTGAAACACCAGATTAGCCGCTAAATCGCCCAAGCTATAACCGACTTTTTCTAGTACTGATAATTTTTGTGATTCTGTATTCATTTTGATTAGTTTAGTTCGTTTAATGATGCATCACTATTCAGAAAAGTGACTTTGAGGTGGACCTAAATAACTTTTAGGTAAACTATTTTCTGAAGTTTCTATAACGATTTTCTGAAGCACCAAACCTTCATCTACTCTAAAATAATTTAGGGTATGATTTCCAATTTCATTAATCTCAAATTCGGTAGTAATAATCTTAATATTATCACCAACATCATTGTGCCAATTGCTAGGTACTTTTCCGTTGTAATTAAATATTAGTGGGTCAGAATCATAGTTTACTAATGTTGGTTTTTTATCATTAAAAGATAAACCGTAATACATACCTTCTCTTGTGGAATAATTAATTGTAGGTGAAAAATAAGCATGTACCTTTATTGTTCCTTTACTTTTGAAGTGAACATCATATGATAATTTTGGTGAACTAGAAGTTAACTCTACTCTACCTTCTTTTATTGGTAGAGAAATTATCGAAGACCCTGTTTTTCCTAAATTTTCAACCGTTTTCCATTCAAAAGGTTCTGGTTCTGATTTATCTGTGAAATTTGTTGCTTCTATAGAAATGTAATTATTGTTTTCAATAAACCCTTTTGCTCCATTTGGGATTTCTATTTCAGCATCGGCTTTTTCTTCTTCCACAGCAGTGTATTCTGTATTTTCATCGACAAGTGTTGTCTCAGGAATATTATTATACCTAGGTGAATTCCAATATGTGTAACCAATATGGGTTTGAGACATCATACCATCCCATTTTCCTCCAGCTACCTCTTCATGATAGTATTTTGTGATTAAGGAGTCCTTCACAAACAACTCTTCTACTTTTTTAGCATACTCGTTTGCTAAAGGATTACCTTGTTCTGCATACCATTTATTTTTTTGAGCAGCTATATACAACTCATTTAAATTTGCACTTGCCTCTACAGGATGCTCAACTAAATGGTAATAAGCATTATGATATTCTTTTGGTAGTTTTTGTTTTAGATCCTGAACTTCATTTAGTAAAGTATTATAGTCTTCAACTATTTTATCGGCTTCATTGAAGTTAGTTAGACTATACACATAGTCATTTAGTTGTTCTGGTTTTCGTCTTGCATTAAACTTGGTATATTTTTTTACAAATTCACCTATCGCTTCAGCATGTTCTTTACCGAATTGTTTTGCTGCCCATTGTGTGTAATAGTCTTGAAGGTTATCTGCTGTCCATTTATCTGGATCCCAAGCATAATCTAGAAAAAATTCAATAGGAAATTCCATTGGTTTTATATCACCAACATTTACAATCCACACATTCTTCACATCATGTTCGTAAGCCAAGTGCATTTGTTCCCAAACGCGTTCTATTTGTGTTGTATTAATCCATTTGTAACTTCTTGGCCCACCAACATAATCGAAATGATAATAAATACCGTAGCCACCTTCTCTAGGTTCAGCATCTAAAGCAGGAAGTTTTCTTATGTTTCCCCAATTATCATCACAAAACAATAAGGTCACATCATCTGGCACTCTCATACCCTTATCGTAATAATCTTGAACCTCTTTGTAAAGCGCCCATATTTGAGGTGTTTCGTCAGCAGGTTTGCCCGTAACTTCTTCTATAATGCCACGTTGTGCTTTCACTATGGTTTCTAATAAATCAGTGGCTGTTTCTTCGCTCATGGCCTCATCTCCGTCACCACGCATACCCACAGTGATTAATGACTCCCAGTCTTTTGCTCTTTCCATTCCACCTTTCCAGAATTCTTCTAACTCGTCTTTGTTCTCAGAATAATTCCAAGGTCCTTTTGCAAAAGGAGGTTTCCATTCTGCATGAGCACGTGCCAGAGGCTCGTGATGAGATGTACCCATTACAATACCTAACTCATTTGCAAGCTCACCATTGGCTGGATCATCTGCATAAAACTTTCTTGGAGACCACATTGCAGGCCAAAGATAATTGCCTTTCATACGTAGTAAAAGTTCAAAAACATGTTCATAAAATTCGGCATTAAAATCACCAAATTTTGGATATACCCAACTTGTTAATCCTGGAGCTTCATCATTTATAAAGATGCCACGATATTTTACTTTTGGTGTGCCTTTGGTGTGGCTACCTCTAACTATAAATACATTTTCCTTTTGATTTGCAGGAACATCGCACCAATAATAAACTGGCGACACTCCCATTTCATAAGACATATCGAACATACCATAAATAGTACCTCGCTTATTACTTCCTACTATTACCAAGGCTTCATCGACACCTTCAAATGGATTTTTTACAGTTTCTAATAAAAAAGTGTCCCATTTTCCTTGAATTGATGAAACATCAATTTTCTTATCAGAAATCAGCTTATCTATTAATTTGCTCTGACCAATTGTTCCCACAATAATTGCAACACCTTCTGTTGGCTCTTTATCTACAATTAGGTTTGGTTTTACATTGGTAACTCGTTCTATGTCGTGTTGAAATTTTTCTGCTATTTTTATAACTCCGCTATGTTCATTATCACTTAAATAAATTGGAGTTGCTTCATTATTATTAACTACTGCAAAACCTGCATCAGTTTGAATATAGGATTGAAATTCCTTATTGTTTTCTAAGTTTTTATTGTCTTGATTACAAGACAACAAAACCAAAGAGATAAGAAAGAGTAAGAATTGATTAGATTTCATAGGTAATTTAATTATCGGTTTTAAAAGGTGAAGCTGGTAAATTTTCTTTATTGAATAAATTGGCTTCATCAGGATTATCTGCCCAAGCATACCTAACTGCCACTGGGTTTGTAATACTTGGATTTGTAACTATTACTTTATCACCTTTTATTTCTGCTTTTGCCCAAACAAATTTTTTATCTGCACCAGCTATTGCAAACTCTTTTAACTCACCTCCTTTAGCCATTAAACCACTGCCTGTGTTTTCAAATTCTAGAATTATCTTATTTCCTTTTATTTCATAAGACTTAAATAATGGACCAGAATACACAACTTCAGAGTCTTTGTAGGCTATATTTTTAGCTGCTAAAGCCAATCTTTTACCAACATCTTTTTTATTTAGAGGATGAATGTCATTCCACTCACCAATATCAATAGTAACAGCCATAGCAGTATTTGGAAGAGATAATGTTTTTAATTGTGCATTTCTCAACTCAGCCCAACTGCTTTCTGTTGGTGTGTCATTAGCCTTTAAATAGTTAGCCAGCTGAACAAATAAAAACGGAAGATTATCTTGGTTGAATTTCGCTCTCCAGTTTTCTATTAAGCATGGAAAAAGTGTTTCGTATTCCTTTGGGTTTTTAACGTTAGATTCTCCTTGATACCAAATTACACCTTTTAATTTGTAATTTAATAATGGCGCTATCATCGCATTATATAAACCTGTAGGTTTCCAGCGAATAAAAGTTTGACTGGCTTTAGCTGGCATCTCAGCTCCGAGCTTATATTTCCATGTACCTTTTAAACCAATCGTATCTTTTTCTGAGGTTATACGATAAGGTTTATCTTCATAAAAACCACCATTTCCACTTTCATTGATAACTCTAACGGTAATGTTATTTTTACCCTCAACCAAAAGATCTTTTGGAATTGTATACCATCTTGGTGGATACTTATATCCTATAGTACCAACAAAGGTTCCATTAACATAAACAGAATCTGAATCGACAACTCTACCAAGCTCTAATGACAAGAGTTGATTTAGCATTGACTTCGGAACATCTATATCTTTTCTAAACCAAACCACACCGTGTTTGTCCCCAAGTTTTTCATCAATCCAATAGCCTGGCACTTCCATTTCCTCCCAATTTGATATATCTAAATTCTTGTTATACCAAGGAGTTTCTTTGTTACCTAAATCCTTTTTATGAAGTGTGTAATGCCAATCTTTCCAGTAATTGTCATCATGATTTTGAATGGAATCTATTAGCTCATCATTTTTAAATTGTTGTAATTCATTAAAATAATGTGGAAATTTTTTTAGCGCATCTTCACTTAACCAAGATTCGGCAGGTGAGCCACCTAAGCTCGCATTTATTAAACCTATAGGTACCTGATAGGTATTGTATAATTCTTTAGCAAAGAAATAGGCAACAGCAGAAAAATCTGAAATAGTTTCTGGGCTAACTTCTTGCCATTTTACTTTTTCAATATTTTGTTGTGGTTGCTTAAAATTATAGCGTTGTGGAATTTCAATATAGTGTATTCTTGAATTTTGAGCTGTCGCAATTTCTTCTTTATACAAAGGTTTTACTCTTCGCATAGGCAATTCCATGTTTGATTGCCCTGAACAAAGCCACACATCACCAACTAATATATTATTTATAGTTATGGTGTTAGTACCTGAGATTACCATTTGATATGGTCCGCCTTCTTTTAAATCTTTTAAAACCACCTTCCACTCGCCATCTGAGTTGGTCTTAGTTTCAAGATTTATGTCATTAAAATTTATGGTTACCCTTTCACTTGGTGAAGCCCAACCCCAAACTTTAACCTCAGCGTTTCGCTGAAGCACCATGCCGTCACCAATAAAGCTTGGCAGTTTTACCTCAGCACTTAAGCCATAACATGTAAATAAAAGACTTAATGTGAATACTATTTTTTTCACCAAAATCATTTAGAATCTGATTTCAATTTTATTATTGAATGATATGCTTTTTTCTTTTCGTTGTTTCTATCAAATAATAAAGGATAGTTAGTTCTTCCTTCTATTGGCCAATCATTTTTCCATGAATCTCCATCATTGACTCCCCAAAATGTTACTCTATTAATTTTGTCTTTATGCTTCAGGAACAACTTAAAGATATCTTCGTAACGCTTTGCTAATTGATCTTGTATTGAATCTGGTAATTGCTTAGGATAAGGATTCATTGTTGGGTCTGTGCTTTCAAATTTCACATTAACATCTGCACCTGAAAAATCCCATGGCATTGGTATTACCGATACATCTAATTCTGTAATATCAACTTTAATTCCTAATTCCGCATACTGTACTATACTGGTTTCAATTTCTTCAATGCTTGGACGATTCAAATCCCAGTGACCTTGCATACCTATACCATCTACTCGCACTCCTTGTTCTTGCATTCTTTTTATTATTCTTATAGCACCTGCACGTTTGTTAGGATTGGTCATGCTATAATCATTATAAAATAACTCTACTTCAGGATCTGCTTTTTGAGTGAGATTAAATACCAATGACAAGTAATCTTCACCAAGAACATCTAAAAAAACTGTTTTGCGCAAAGTACCATCATCATTTAATGCTTCGTTTACAACATCCCACGCATCAATCTTTCCTTTGTATCTACCAACTATTGTATTTATATGATCTTTTAAAGCTTCAACCATTGCTGTACTATCTGATATCTCCTTAAAAAACGGTGATAATTGACTATGCCAAACTAGGGTATGCCCTTGAATATGCATATCATTTTTTTCTGCCAAGGCTACAAGTTTATCCGGTAAATCAAAGTTATAAGTGTCTTTATTTGGATGAATTAATAAAGACTTCATAATGTTTTCTGGAGTTACACTATTGAACTCTGTACTTATTAGTTTATTTTGAACAGAGTCTTGCTCTTCTATCTGACTTGTATTTAAAGCCACACCGATTAGAAAATCCTCTTTGAAGGCATCTTTTAAACCTACACTGTTATTTTCTTTTTCAACTTCTTCTTTTTTTTGCTCACAACTATTTAAAATCAATAGGCTAAGAAACAAAGCAAAATAATGACGTACATTTTTCATCTTGGTTATTTTTTCTGCAATAATGCAATCGGTTGCGTAAATATAAAAAAAAACAGAGTATAATCACTATCTTGCAAACTAATTGTTTAAGTTCTATATATGAAATACAGAGATTTAGATTATAAAGATTTCACAGTAAGCGAAGTAGGTTTAGGTTGTTGGCAACTAGGTGGAGATTGGGGAAAAGATATTTCTCAAGACAAAGCCTTTGCAATAATGAACAAAGCGGTTGAAAATGGAGTTACTTTTTTTGATACTGCTGATGTATACGGTGCTGGTAAAAGCGAAGAGCTCATCGGAAAGTTTTTAAAATCAACAGAAGCTAATCTTAAAGTCGCCACAAAGTTTGGACGTGATGCCAGTGTTTTTCCAGACAACTACAGTGAGAAAGCTTTGCGGTTATCAGTTGAAAATTCATTGAAGCGATTGGGCTTAGACTCTATTGATTTATTACAACTTCACTGTATCCCATCTGATGTTTTATATAAGGGTGAAATTTTTGATTGGTTAAGACAGCTGAAACAAGAAGGCCTAATTAAAGCTTTTGGAGCTTCTGTCGAAACTATTGAAGAAGGATTATTTTGCTTAGAACAAGAAGGTATTACTTCGCTTCAAATTATCTTTAATGTCTTAAGACAAAAAGCTCTAGATGAACTTTTACCAAAAGCCAAGGAAAAACATATTGGGATTATAGTTCGATTGCCTTTGGCCAGCGGATTACTAACAGGCAAGTTTACTAAAGAAACAACATTTGCAGAATCTGACCATAGGAACTTCAATAGAAATGGTGAAGCTTTTAATGTAGGTGAGACATTTGCTGGCTTACCTTTTGAAAAGGGAGTAGAACTCTCTACAATATTAAAGGAAAAGTATTTACCACAAGGTTTAAGTATGGCTCAATTTTCACAAAGGTGGATATTGGATCATGATGCTGTAACATGTATAATTCCTGGTGCTAGCTCACCTAAGCAAATAGATTCTAATTGTAGTGTATCTGAGTTAAATACATTAAGCTCTAATCTTCACTCACAATTAAATGCATTTTACACCAACAACATACATCAGTATATTAGAGGTGTCTATTAATTAGAAATATTAGCTTATATAACCTTTAGAAATAGCTATACATTTTATTATATTATTTTTACTAACTAAATATGAATAATCAATATGGCCAATAATAGAGATATTACTATTTATGACATTGCCAATGAGCTAAATTTATCGAGCTCTACGGTTTCAAGAGCTTTAAAGAATCATAGAAGTATTAGCAAAAAAACCATAAAAAGAGTGAATGAAATGGCTGATAAAATGGGATACACACCCAATGAATTAGCCTCCAGTTTGAGAAATAATAAAACAAAAACTATTGGAGTACTAATTTCTCGCCTCAATAGACCTTTTGTAACTTCTTTGATATCTGGTATTGAGGAAACTGCTCAGAAGGCAGGTTATAATGTCATAATAGCTCAATCGCATGATTCTTATAATGATGAGGTAACCTTAGCTCAAGCCTTATATAATAGTAGAGTAAGTGGTATCATCTGTTCTTTAGCCATGGAAACAACCAAGACCAATCACTTTGATCAATTTATAAAAAAAGATATTCCCTTGGTTTTTGTTGATAGGGTTCCGAAAGATTTTGAC
Organism: Winogradskyella poriferorum; assembly: GCF_036553625.1. Taxonomy (NCBI): domain Bacteria; kingdom Pseudomonadati; phylum Bacteroidota; class Flavobacteriia; order Flavobacteriales; family Flavobacteriaceae; genus Winogradskyella; species Winogradskyella poriferorum. The sequence continues at coordinate 135,895 of NZ_JAZHOU010000004.1, read as the reverse complement.
ACTTATAGAGTAATGATTGATAATTATTCTGCCGGATACAAAGCCACCAATCATCTAATTGAAATGGGAGCTAAACGTATAGCGCATATTGGTGGATTAAAATTCAGAAACATATATAAGGAACGTGAAAGAGGTTACAGAGATGCATTAAAAAAGCATAATTTACCTATTGATGAAGATTTGATTCAACACGTAAAAAGTATGAGTTACGATGAAGGTGAAAAAGCTACCAACAAACTACTTGATATGGATAATCCTCCAGATGGTATTTTTACATCAAATGACACTACTGGAGTTGCTGCAATTCAGGTTGCAAAACAAAGAGGATTGATAATACCAGACGAACTTAAAATTATAGGGTTTAACAATGACCCTTTATCACAAATTATTGACCCAGGACTGTCAACAATATCGCATCCTGCATATGAGATGGGTAAAACATCTTCAAAAAAAATACTTAAACATTTAAAAAAATCAGACAAGAAAAGCATAACAGAGATTACTTTTCTAAATACAGAAATTATAGTTCGAGGTTCTACAAAAACAAATTAAACTCTGAAACATTAACCTTAATCATAATTATACAATTCTAGTTTTTGTATCGTATAATTACCCAAGAAAATTCTAATATGCCTCCCTTGATGTGTTTGGTCACCATTTAAATGTCTTAACACCTTCCAATTGTCATCTATCTTGGAAATTTCTGTGTTTTTTAAAATTCCAACTTTAGCATTCTCTAGCTTCGTATTCTTAAATGTAGCAACAATACCAGTTCCTGCTATATAAAATTCATTTTCTCCTGTTCTAATAAAAATAGCGCCTGCTGGTTCCCAAACTTCGTTCTTGGCATTACTTTCCCAACCCAAAGTATGACTATGTTTTACTATGAACTCATAGTCTCCTAGTGTAAATGTTGTTTCAGGATTTTCCTTATCTAATAAAACTCCTTCTATAGTATTTCTCCCGTGATTTGTTGTAATTATGGAACTTAGCTGATTAATTAATCCATACATTTTACTTAAGTTTTCACTCGCAACATCATCATTAGATTCTATCGAAAAAGGCGAAAAACCAATAGCTTCATAATGCCCAATTGCATAAATCGCCTTTGCTGCTACAGTACTATCAAATCTGTGCTCTGGAATAAAAAGTGGATTTCCATTTCTAGTATATAAATCGTTCCAATGCTTAAATCTTGGATTATAAAAGTCTGGTGAGTAGAAATCGATATTTGACGCTGCGGCTTTCCAAATATCTAATAAATGAGGTAAAGGACCTGCACTTGGATACTCACCTGGTTTTTTATTAGGTGCATTTAAAGCTGCATTTACAAACATTGGTAGGTTGTACTCTTTCTTACCTGCTTTTACAATTTTATTTGTGTATTCTGCAAAATACCATGCCATAAAGATTTCATCAGTATGTAATCCTTTACCGAATATCTCTTCCCAATTACCCTGAGTTTTATACCCATTTTCTTTCCAGTGAGAGACTAGTTCAGGAGCTAAGTTCTTTTTATTTTTAGTTAAATAGTTTATTAATTCATCAGGAACTGGTTTATTGAACTTTTCATTAGCCAAAGGATGATAATCCCTAGCTGAAGGAAGCATCCCAATTTCATTCTCAGATTGTACAAGTATTACCGTGTTTTCTTTCTCATCTATCTCCTTTAAATGTGCCATTAACATTGAAAAAGCTCTTAAATCTGCATTTAAGTTATCTTCACTAAAAGGTGTTAATATTTCATGACTTATACCATTATCATCTTTTACTCTAGGAAATCTTTTTTGATCTAATTTAACCCAAGACGGAACATGACTAGACATGCTATTTTTCCAAGAGGCAAACCATAATAGAACTAGCTTTAAATCATTATGCCTAGCCTCCTGAATCAATTTGTCTAATAATTCAAAATCAAACTCACCTTCTTTTGGTTCGATTAACTCCCAGTAAACAGGCGCTAAAACAGTGTTTAGATTTAGACTTTTTAACTTAGGCCAGACAGTTTCCATATTACCGAAACTTGTAAATGTAGAATTGCCTAATTCACCTCCAAGTATTATAAATGGTTTTTGGTCTACAATCAGTTGAGTGGTATTACCTTGCTTGCTAAGATGCGGTATATTTTGTGACCAACATGCAAGAGCTAAAAAAAATAGAAATACGGTCAGCTTTACATTCATAGCTTATTTTTTGAGGTCTATTTGTTTATTGGCTTTGACAATATATCAGATTTTCAATGTTATTTCCTCTATATCTATTCCCAATTCTTTACTACGAGCCATTGGGCTTGAACCACCAACATAGACTTTAAATTCGCCAGGCTCTAACACTTTTTCACCAAGTTCATTCACAACCTCAAACATTTCTGATGTTAATTTAAATTCTATTTTTTTGGTCTCCCCAGATTTAATACTAACACGTTTAAAAGCTTTTAGTTGAGAGTTTGGAACTCTAAAAGAAGCTTCAACATCTGTAATGTAAAGTTGAACTACTTCATCCGAATCTACATCTCCATCATTTGTTACATCTACAGATAAGGTTATTGTACTATTCTTTGATATAGACTTTGATGATAAATTGACATTACTATATTTAAAAGTGGTATAACTCAGACCATAGCCAAATGGGTACATTGGATCTGAATCCATATACTTATAAGTACGACCTATCATTGAGTAATCTTCATAATCAGGAAGCTGATCTAAAGATTTTGGAAATGTAATAGGCAATTTTCCTGAAGGTGAGATTTTACCAAACAACACATCTGCTATAGCATTACCGCCTTCTTCACCTGGATACCAAACCAACAATACTGCATCTGACAACTCTTCAACTTCTGCAAGATTCATTGGACTTCCGCCTGTGATAATACTGATAATAGGCTTTTTATTGTTAGGATCTTTATCTGCGGCTTTCCTCAATCCTTTAAGATAATCTATTTGACTTTTTGGCAAATTATAATCTAGTCTATCTCCTTTTGTTTTTGATGCAATGGAAGCTCCTTCTTCTCCTTCTATCAATCCAGAAATGCCTAAAGCAACAAATGTAACATCTGAATTTGAGGCGTTTCCTGTGGCATAATCTAACGGATTTTCTTTAGGAACCGTGAGCATTGCACCCATTCTATATTGTAGTTGACTTGCTGGACTTATTGCTCCTGCTATACCCTCCATTATGGTAACCATCTTAGGGTTTACACCATAATAATTACCTAACAGCACTTCTGTGTCTATAGCTACAGGACCAGTTATAAAGTACTTGGACAAATCATTTTTTACTGGTAATACACCATTATTTTTGAGCAGTACAATACTTTTCTGTGCTACTTCTCTAGCCAAATCTCTATGCGCATCACTATTGATTACATCTTCAGAAATATCATCATAAGGATTGCTTTTAGGTGGGTCGAACAAACCTAATCTAAACCTTGTTCTAAGCAAAATAGCTAATTTCTCATCTATTTCGGCTTCAGTAATAAAACCTTGTTTCACAGCTTCAGGAAGTCCCTCTAAATAAGAATCGCCACAGTTTAAACTCACACCATGTTTTACTGCCATAGCAGAGGCTTCAGCTTGCGTTTTTGTTACACCATGACCTCCTTCACCTTTAGGTGTGTAAAAATCTACAATTGCCCAACAATCACTTAACACATGACCTTTAAAATTCCATTCATCAAGTAAAACATCTTGTATTAAATATTTATTAGCGCAACATGGTTCTCCGTTTGTACTGTTGTAAGCACACATAATGGCTTCTACATTAGCTTCCTTAACCAAAACCTCAAATGCAGGAAGATAAGTTTCCCATAAATCTTTCTTGCTCGACACAGCGTTAAACTCATGTCTTAATTCTTCCGGACCACTATGAACAGCATAATGTTTAGCACAGGCTGCTGTTTTTAAATAATCTGGATTATCACCTTGTAAGCCCATTACAAATGATTTTCCAATAACAGACGTTAAATAAGGGTCTTCACCATACGTTTCTTGTCCACGACCCCAACGAGGATCTCTAAATATATTAATATTAGGAGTCCAAAAAGTTAAGCCGCCATATTGTTTATGATACCCTTTTTCTTTTGCTACATTATGCATAGCACGAGCTTCGTCTGAAATTGCAGAAGAGACTCTAAATGTTAAATCATCATCAAATGTAGCGGCTAAACCAATGGCTTGAGGAAAGACCGTTGCTACTCCCGATCGTGCTACTCCATGTAGCGCTTCATTCCAGTAACTGTATGGAGGAATATCTAAGCGTTCAATTGCACTTGTATTATGCATCATTTGATCCGCCTTTTCTTCCAAAGTTAATCTTGAAATTAAATCTTGAATCCTTTCTTCCATAGATAAGGACGTGTCATAAAAAGGAAATTTAGCCTCATGTAAAGATTGTACTTCTTTATCATTAATTTTCTTGTTTGATTTAGTGTTCTCACAAGAAAAAAATAACATTACACCTAGTAACGCTAGTAAAAAATTAGACGCTTTCATACGCAATTGTCTATTGATTAGTTTTTGATTTTATAGTAATAATTGCTTTAAAAAATATTTACGCAACCGATTGCAATATATTGAAATTTTAGCAATTCTATAGTTTAAACCTTTTTAAAGATTGAAGTTTGAATACATAAAAAGCTTTACCCTAATGAAGAATTCTATTACTATTTTTAGCCTAAAAGCTATTAAGCTGGTTTATGGCAGCATCAGAGGTTTTAACTGGTAATTTGCAAGTCTTATCCTTACAAACATAGATGTACGTTTCATCTTCAACAAACCTGTTTTTATATAATGGAATAAGGCTTTGTTTTGTGGTTCCTACCATTAATGTATTTGGATAGTGATACTTATTCAACTTTAATAATTGTTCTTCAGCATTTTCACCAACAACAGCAATTTCATAAAAGGGATATACTGTTTTAATGAGCAAGCTATTCCAGTTACTAAAAGAATCTGGTTTTTCTTTAGAGTAAGAAACAATAGACTGAAGCATACGCTTACTTCGGTTTAAGTATTCATTATTATACTTTATGTGTCCTAGAAGAAATAAATTTTCTGCTACCACTGAATTAGCTGATGGCATTACACCTTCATCTGTTTTTATAATTTTAAATATCAATTCTCTGCTTTTGCTAAATGTAAACATTGGCCCTTCACTATCTGAATATTCAGAAAATATAATGTCGCTTAACTCTTCAGCAAATTGTAGATAGTGGTCTTCAGTTGTAATGAAATATAATTTTAAGGCTGCTTTTTGTAAAAACGCATAATCCTCTAAAAAAACTTCACTCTTTTTACTATTAGCCTTGTAAGAATGTATTAAACCGTTATTATTGAAAGCTTTCGATTTTAAGCTTTTGAAAGTAGAAATAGCCGACTGAAGATATTCTTCTTCATCAAAGGCAGAATAAGCATCTAAAAAACCAATTATCGCTAGAGCATTCCAAGAAACTATAATTTTATCATCAACTTGCGGTAACTGCTTGTTGTATCTTGCTTCAGACAAACTTTTATACCATTCAGATTTTAGCTTTAAAAAGGCGCTATCCTCTAAACCATGTTTCTTAGTAAAGCTTTTATCATTATTACTTTTAATTAAGTGATACTTCTGACCTGCTAATATATTTGATTTATCAATTGAAAAATACGATTTAAATAAATCAAAATCATTGACTACCAGCCTACTAAGTTCTTCTTCAGTCCATAGATAATAAGCACCTTCTTCTAAGCCTGAATCTATAGAAGCAAAATAGGTATTAGATTCACTATTTAATGCTCTATCCAAAAAACCAAAAGTTTTTGTAACAACCTCTTTATATAACGGATTTTTAAACACCTTGTAGGCTTTTGAATATGTACTGATTAACTGAGCATTGTCGTATAACATTTTTTCAAAATGTGGAATTTCCCACTTTTTATCTGTACTATATCTAAAAAAACCTCCATCTATATGATCATTTACTCCCTTAAGAGCCATATAATCAAGGGTTAATTTAAGTTGATTTAAAGCTGAGGAATCTTTATTTACAGTGCCATAATCCAATAAAAAATCAAGGTTTATTGGCATCATAAACTTTTGGGTAGTCGAATTTCCTCCCCAAATAGTGTCCCATTTAGACTTTGAATTAGCGAATATTTCCAAAATATCTTCTTCAATAAAATCTTTGTTTGAAGATTCATTTTGAATTTGATTCACTTTTTGAATACCAGCCTCTAAATTTTCAGCATAATCTTGCGCTTGTTCAGGCTTGTTTTTATAAAAGTCATTAACTTGAAGTAGCACCTTTTCCCAATCCTCCTTGCTATGATACGTTCCGCCATACAAAGGTTTACCGTCTGGTAGCGCAATAACATTTAAAGGCCAGCCACCACTACCATTCATTAGCTGAACTGCAGTCATATATATATTATCTACATCTGGTCGTTCTTCTCTATCAACTTTGATATTTATAAAATTTTCATTCATTAGTTTGGCAATGCTATTATCAGAAAATGTTTCTTCCTCCATAACATGGCACCAATGGCAAGATGAATAACCAATACTAATAACAATCAACTTGTTATTTTGCTTTGCTGTATTAAGGGCATTTTGACTCCAAGGTTTCCAATCTACTGGATTATGTGCATGTTGTAATAAGTAAGGGCTCGTTTCATTTACAAGATCATTGGTAAACTCATATTTGTTATCTTTTTTATCGGAATTATCACAGGAGATAAACATGATAAATAAATTAAAAAATAGAATCGTAGCCTTCTTAAATCTCATTTTATCAATTATGATGTGTTATTCAAAAATAGAAATTTGAACTAAATATTTTCACTCTATTTTACTATTGAATTTTGAATTGAAACAAATTTAACTATATTTACGCAACCGATTGCATAAACATTTAAACTTGTTATTATGGAAAACAAACTTCTTAAATTTATTCCAACTATTATATTAACCGTACTCTTATTTACATGTAGTAGCAGTGATGAGGGAGGTAATCAAGTAGGTGGCCCTACTCCTGAAAATGTTAGTACCATTTCGGTAAACACGAGTAACACATATCAAAGTATTTCTGGTTTTGGCGCCTGTAATACTGTGTTTAATGGTGTTTCTAGTTTCCCTAACGAGAGTGATATTCAAAAAGCTTATGGTACTGGTGATAATGAATTAGGATTAAGTATTTTTCGTGTAAGTATTCCTGCGTCTCAAGATACCTGGCCAGATATTGCTGAAGTTGCCAAGTACGCTCAAGATAGAGGTGCCATTGTATTTGCCTCTCCTTGGAATGCGCCAGATGACATGTTAGACCCAAACCAAACAGAATTAAGAATATTACCAGAAAAGTATGACGACTATGTAGCACACCTAAATAGTTTTGATAATTTTATGCAAACTCAAGGAGTGAATCTCCATGCTATCTCTATCCAAAATGAACCTGATATAGGTGAGTGGACACAATGGACACAAACAGAAATAGAAAATTTTACTAGAGATCATGCAGGTGGTATTAACACCACAGTGATTACTGCAGAGTCATTTAATTTTAATAGATCCTACTACAATAACGTTTTAAACGATGATATTGCTGTTAATAATGTAGACATAGTTGGTGGCCATATATACGGAGGTGGATTAGGTCCATTTGAATTAGCCGAACAAAAAGGAAAAGAAATATGGATGACAGAGTACTTACTAAATGATTATTCTGGTGAGTATGATGGTAATCCACGATGGAACGCATTTACAGAACTTGAAAAATGGGAACAAACTCTCGAAATGCTTGAAACTATTCATGAAGCAATGGAAAGCAACTGGAATGCTTACACTTGGTGGTATTTAAAAAGGTATTACAGTTTCATCGGAGAAGGACAGCAAGGGACTACTAATGGTCAAATATTAAAACGAGGATTTGCTTATTCACATTTCTCAAAATTTATTAGACCAGGATATATTAGGGTAGCCAATAATATGCAATTTACTGGTGATTTAATGAGTACAACTTATAGAGGCAATAATGAAACAGTAATAGTGATCATAAATTCTAACTCAAACTCACTAGAGCTAGACATATCTGTTGACGGTAATACTCCTGCTAACGGTACAGCATATACTACCACACTTTCATCAAATAGAGATGAAACCGCATTAATCCCTGAGAATGATATGTTAATAGTAAATATTCCATCTTTAAGCGTTGTTACAGTAGTAATACCTGATTAGGTTATATGAAACCCTTAGGACATATCGTATTTGTTATTCTTATATCTTTTACTCAAACTACTGTTGCCCAGTCTAAAAATTTAAGTGATCCGCTTTGCCTTTCAGCTTCAGAAGCACATAAAGCTATGCAGGAAAAATTAGGAATTATAAAACTTAGACCTGGAAAAAATGGAAATCCATCTGCAGCAAATAATCCTGCTAACTACAATCCTCAACTGGCAAATCCGTATCCTAATCTTCCTGACGTTTTAATTACAAAAAACGGGAATAAAGTAACTTCTGCAGACCAATGGTGGAACACCAGACGTCCTGAAATAAAAGAAGGTTTTGCTACCGAAGTGTATGGGAAAATTCCTGAAAATGTACCTGAAGTATCTTGGAAAACACTTTTTACTGAACAAGAATACATAGGCTGGACACCAGTCATAGCAAAAAAACTTGTTGGTCATGTGGATAATTCAACTTATCCGCAAATAGATGTTAATATTTCAATGACTGTAGTTACGCCAGCAAACGCAAAAGGACCTGTACCTATAATTATGATGTTTGGACCATCTGCATTACCTGCACCCAGACAACCAAATCGAGAGGATTTCGCTGTTTTGAATGAAGGTTTACGTAAATTGCTTCAAAAAGATCCAGAATTAAAACAAATTCTAGATAAATATCCTGCTTACAATCCACTTGTACGCCCTGAAGGGGTAAACGATTTTGGTTTTTACAGACAACCTGAAGGTGATCTACCTAAAACTCATCAACTTATTAACGCTGGCTGGGGTTATGCACTAATTGATCCTTCATCAATACAACCTGATAATGGAGATGCTCTTACTTGCGAAGGTATAATTGCCCTTACTAATAAAGGACAATCTCGAAATCCTGATGATTGGGGAGCATTACGCGCTTGGGCTTGGGGAGCCACTCAAGGATTAAATTATCTCGAAACTGATTCAGATGTAGATGCAAAAAAAGTAGGTATTGAAGGAGTTTCTCGATATGGCAAGGCTGCATTAGTTACTATGGCTTTTGATGAACGATTTGCAATAGGCCTCATTGGGTCTTCAGGAAAAGGAGGAACAACCCTTCACCGTAGAAATTTTGGTGAAGCAGTAGAAAATCTTGCTGGTGGTGGTGAATTTCATTGGATGGCTGGTAATTATTTAAAGTATGCCACAGAAGAGAGTGGTTTTGGGTCAATGGATGCTAATAATCTTCCTGTTGACTCTCATGAATTGATAGCTCTTTGCGCACCAAGAGCTATTTTTATAAGTTATGGTATTCCCGAACAAGGTGATGCAAACTGGCTAGATCATCAAGGCAGTTATATGGCAGCAGTAGCAGCACAACCCGTTTATAAACTTTTAGGTAAAGAGACTATGGGTGTTTCAAATAATTATAAAGTAGAAAAAATGCCAAATGTTAATGAGGGCTTATTAAATGGAGTTCTTGCCTGGCGTCAACACGATGGTGGACACACTGACACACCAAATATTTCTCATTTTATAAATTGGGCAAATGACATTTTAAAAGTTAAGAAAGAGTAATTAAAAATTAGAGTTTTTATTATATTAAAAATACTACACTCTTTATAAGTAAGCTATGGTGAAAAAACACCTACGTTAAAAATAGTCTTATTTCTTAATACTACGTTTATCTAATCGTGTACTTAATAAGTTCCACAGGTATTAGAAACTTAATCACTTCAAACGTTATAGTATTTTTCACATTCAACCTCCAAATATTTTAAAACACTGTTTATCAATTAGTTGAAATTTTTTTAACATTTTTTTTCGTATTTCAGAATAAAATTTCACAAAAAATTAACGCAATCGGTTGCATAATATGAATAATAGTGTAAATTTACAGTACCGAAAATAAAAAGCATACATTTTTGAGGATGTGTCCTTTTTTTAAGTAAAAATCTAAAAATTTAATAAAAAATGATCAATCAACTATCCAATGAACGTCGAAAAAGACTAAGAGGGATACTCTTTTTTCTCTTTTTCGGTGGGTTTATACTACCCTCATTAGCTCAAAACATTACAGTATCTGGAACAGTATCTGATGCAAACGGTCCCATACCTGGGGTTAATGTCATTGTCACCAACACAACCAATGGTGCTCAAACAGATTTTGATGGTAAATATTCCATTAATAATGTTTCACCACAAGCTGTTTTAGTCTTTAGTTATTTAGGGTATAAAACACAAGAAGTACAAGTTAATGGTAGAACCACAATAAATATAACTTTAGAAGAAGGTGGAGAGCAGTTGGACGAAGTTGTGGTAATTGGTTACGGTACTCAAAGTAAAGAGTCTGTTACAGGTTCGGTTGTTTCAATCAAAGGAGATGACCTTAACCAAGTAGTAGCTGCTAACTTTCAGGATGCTCTGCAAGGTCGAGCTGCAGGTGTAAATATTCAAACTACCAGTACTAGACCAGGTTCGGCTCCTCAAATTAGAATTCGTGGTGTACGTTCACTTTCAGCTGACAATAATCCTTTAATAGTACTTAATGGAATCCCTTTTTCTGGTGGTCTTAACGACATTAATCCTAATGATATTAAAAGTTTAGAGATTCTAAAAGATGCATCAGCAACGGCAATTTATGGATCAAGAGGTGCTAATGGTGTTATATTAATTGAAACAAAGTCTGGTAGAAAAGGCCAAAAAGCAGAAATAAAATATGACACTTATTATGGTGCTAAAGAAGTATTTGCAAAATATCCTCTTATGAATGCTGCTCAACTAATTCAATTACGCGCAGACGTAGCTGCAAATAGAGGTGGAACACCACTTTTTGGTTTAGCAGGCGATGAATATTTAGGTAATGATACAGACTGGCAGGATTTACTTTACGGTACCGGACTTATAACTGCGCATGATATTAGTGTCCAAGGAGGTACTGAAAACGGAACTTATAATGTTGGTTTAGGATATTTTAAAGAAACTTCGGTTGTACCTGGAGACTCTTTTGATAGATATACTCTTCGTATTCAAATGGATCAAAACGTAGGCGATCATGTTCGCTTTGGCGTAAATTCCGTGACCAATTTTAGCGAGACCAGTGCTATCGCAGGTGTTGGTGGAGCTCTATCGGCTTCACCTCTACTTAGTCCATACGATGAAAATGGTAATTTTCTAGAGTCAGTTCGTCTTTCAACACAAGCTGATGACAGATGGATTCCTACGAGAAATGAAATAAATCGTATCGGAAAAGGACGTGCAAACGAACAATTAGACTTTGGTACATACAACAATATATATGGTGAGGTAAAAATTCCTGGAATTGAAGGATTAAAATATCGTTTAAACCTTGGACTAAATTACAGAACGTCTAGGGATGGTAATTTTACAGGTAAAGGCGTATTTAGTTTTAATCCGGACAACCCTTCTTCAGCTAGTTATGACAGCTCTATTTTATGGGATTATGTTATTGAAAATCAATTACTGTATGACCGTACTTTTGGTAAGCATAAAGTTAATTTTGTCGGACTATTTTCTTCACAGAAAAATCATTTTGATAACGTAGGTATTGCTGCGCAAAACATTCCTAATGAAACCTCTTTATGGTATAATTTAGACTCAGCTTTATCAGAAGACATCACAAGATATGGTACAGGATACTCTGAAAGTGGGTTACTTTCTGTAATGGGAAGAATTCTATATCAGTATGACAATAAATACTTACTTACAGCAACATTAAGATCAGATGGTTCTTCTAGACTTGCTCCAGGTAATAAGTGGTTTACTTATCCTGCAGTTTCGTTGGGTTGGAATATTGGTAATGAATCCTTTATGGAAGATGTTGACTGGGTAAATCTACTTAAAATAAGAGCAGGATATGGTGAAACTTCAAACCAAGCTATAGCCCCTTTCTCTGTACAAGGTAGATTATCTCAAGTAGAATACAACTACGATACTACATTTGCCAATGGATTTTATGTTACGCAACTACCGAACCCTGATTTAGGCTGGGAGTTTTCAGAAACATATAACTATGGACTTGATTTTGGTCTTTTTAACAACAAATTATCTGGTAGTATAGAGTACTATATCACTAAAACCAATGATATTCTTTTAGGTCTTGGTCTTCCACCTACCTCTGGTGTAGGTAGTGTAACCAGTAATATTGGTTCTACAGAAAACAGAGGTTTAGAAATAGCACTTAATGGTACTATTTTTGACGATCCGGATGGATTCTCTTGGGACGTAGGTATTAACGTGTATACTAACAGAAACGAAATTACCTCTTTAGCTTCTGGCCAAATTGAAGACATAAACAACCTTTGGTTTGTTGGTCAACCGCTAAATGTAATTTTTGATTACGATCGCATTGGTCTTTGGAATGAATCTGATCCAGACTATCAATTCTTTGATCAATATGAACCAGACGGAACTTTAGGTATGATAAAAGTTCGTTACACTGGTGATTACAATGAAGACGGATCTCCTACAAGAGCAATTGGTGCCGAGGATAGAGTAGTAATTGATCCTACTCCAGATTTTCAAGGAGGTTTCAATACACGTTTAGCATATAAGAATTTCGATTTTACTGCTATAGGTGCTTTTCAAAGTGGAGGCATATTAGTAAGTACGCTTTATGGATCAAACGGATACTTAAACTTACTTACTGGAAGAAGCAACAACGTTGCTGTAGATTACTGGACGCCAAATAATACAGATGCAAAATACCCTGCACCTGGTGGAGTACAAAGTGGAGATAACCAAAAATATGCTAGTACATTAGGTTATTTTGATGGGTCATATTTAAAAATAAGAGCAATGACTTTAGGATATAACTTTGATCAAGACTTATTAGATGAAATAGGAATTACAAGATTAAGGCTATATGCAACTGTACAAAATCCATTTGTACTATTCTCTCCATTTTATGATGAATCAGGATTGGATCCAGAAACGAACTCTGGTGTTAACGGAGACGGATCACGTCAAAACGTTGCAGTTAATACAGGAAATATTTCTAGAGGTATTCCAACCATTGGAACCAACGTACCTACTACAAGAAACTTTTTGCTAGGATTAAACATAACATTTTAAAAAAGATGAACATGATAAAGATTAAATTTAAAAACGCATTAACAATAGGAATACTATTTATCGCTTTGTTCATAACTTCTTGTTCAGAGGATATAATAGAAGAAGAGCCAAGAGGTGTATTTACACCCGAATTTTTTCAAACAGAATTAGGTGTCCAAGGTGGATTAACCTATTTGTACGAAAATTTAAGAGACATATATGGTTTTGCCTACTTTTTAAATATGGCAGAAACAGGTACAGATGAATACTGTGCTGCTCAGAGTGCTGATAATAATTTCTATGATTTAGACCTTGCAGGACAAGGTAACTTAAGACCAGAAAGTGGTTTTTCTATCGGAAGACCATGGGGAGCTAGCTGGCCAGCAATTAATACATGTAGTGGAATAATTGAAAACGCTGCAGCAGTGGGTCTTGATGATTCTTTAATTGCTGAGGCTCAGTTTTTCCGTGCTTTTTATTATTTCTTATTAGTACAAACATATGGTGGTGTACCTTTAGATTTGGGATCAGGAGAACTTAAATTCAATCAATCTCCATTCAGAGGTTCGGTAAGAAATACAGTACCTGAAGTTTATACTCGTGCAATTATACCAGATTTAATAGCCGCAGTAAATAATTTACCAGATAATCCTAGAGTTACAGGTGCAGTAACTAAAAATGTTGCTAGACTATATTTGGCAAAAGCTTATTTAACCTATGGATGGTGGTTAGAAAACCCTAACGGAATACCAACATATCCAGAAGCACCTCGTATTGATCCGGATGGAAATGGCCCATCTTATTATTTTCAACAAGCTTACAATTTAGCTGTTGAAGGTATTGAAAATCCAGGACCATATCGTTTATTAGATTATTTCTACGATGTACATGAGGGTTCTAATGACCGTCATGAAGAGATGATGCTTTATTCAGACAGAACTCAAGAAAGCGCTATTTACAACGGTGCTCCAATAACTGGATTTGGCGGAACAGATGATACAAATGCTGCTGTATGGATGGTAACATCTAACTATACCACTATTAGTGTAGACGGAGTTGCGGCAGTACAAAGAGAAGCTGCTCAAAGCTACGGTAGACCTTGGACTCGTATGGCACCACCAGTTGGTGTTTTTACAGAAACGTTTACCGATAAAGATATAGACTCAAGATATGATGGAACTTTTGTAAGCAGTTACAGAGGAAACTGGGACAAAGGTGGTGACACAACTCCTAGTTTAGTTGCTGCAAATGGTCTTGAAATAGAACCTGGTGATGCTGTAGTTTCGTTCTTGGATGAATATGACTCAAGCGTCAACTATGTAAATGGAGGTAATATAGGTGGTGGTGAGATAGCAGGTCGATCTGATTATGTTATCAATTTAAATGAAATAAACAGAAGGTTTTACCCAGGATTATGGAAATTAGGCACCTACCGTACTGATAATGAAGGAGGATTAGGTCAGCCAAACGTTGGTGTTACAAGGCCGTTCCCAATTGCTAAATTTTCAGAATTCTACCTTGTTGCAGCAGAGGCTCAAGTAAAAGGAGCGTCAGGATCTTATTCAGCTAGAGATTTAGTAAATGTTCTTCGTGCACGTGCAGGTATGTGGCGTTTTGACAATGGAGAACAACAAGAAAGAATTGAAGATAATAGTGCTGCAATGGTTAATGCAACACCAATGGTTATTGATATAGATTATATTCTTGCTGAGCGCTCCCGTGAGTTCTTCGGTGAAGGTTACAGATGGTACGATTTAGTTAGAACTCAAAAATGGAATGAGTATGCTGACACATATGAAATTGGTGGCAATGATGCATCAGACCACAATCCTACTGTAACAACAAGAAATATAGAGCCTTATCATTACTTGAGGCCAATTCCACAGAACCAAATAGATGCTATGGAAGCAACAGATGCTGAAAAAGCTGCTTACCAAAATCCAGGATATTAGTTAGTTGTTTAAAATTGTGAGCAATTATTTGAGTTAGTTAGTTTCTTTCAATTTAACAAAAGGGGTTGTTTATATAAAAGCAACCCCTTTTTTAGATTTTAATAATCATTTCATATTTTAATTACTAAACGTTTTAATATCTTTTATTACTTCAACCTTAAAAATGATATGGATATATTTAAAACAATATTGTCTTTGCTTCTAGTTATTACTTTAATCTCTTGTTCTTCTGAGTCAAAAAATGACAAGAAAATTAGTAATGCTAAGACACTATTTACCTTACTTGATAATGAACAGACAAACATTCATTTTAAAAATGCTGTAGAGGAGAATTCAGATTTTAATGTTCTAAATTATTATTATGCCTATAATGGTGGTGGTGTTGCTATAGGAGACATCAATAACGACGGGCTAGAAGATATCTACTTTACTTCTAACCAAAATTCCAACAAACTTTATCTTAACAAAGGCGACTTCAAATTCGAAGATATTACATCTCAAGCTAAAGTAACTGATGATGACGGATGGACTACTGGTGTAACGATGGTAGATATAAATAATGACAATTGGATGGATATTTATGTATGTAAATCTGCATCATTAAAAAATAATAGTTTACGAAAAAACAAACTCTATGTAAACCAAAAAAACGGAACATTTAAAGAGGAAGCCCAAAAATATGGATTAGATGATGATGGCTTCTCTATACAATCTTATTTTTTAGACTATGATAAAGATGGTGATCTCGATATGTTTTTAATTAATCACAGAGTAGATTTTTTAAACTCGGTAAATTTGGAATTGATGCTGAAAGACAAGGATTTCTTTCCTCAAACTTCTGACCACTTATACAGAAATGACGGAAATAAATTTACCGACGTTACCGTAAACAGCGGACTTATAAATAAAGAATTTAGCTTAAGCGCATCTATTGGTGATTTTAATAATGATGGCTGGGAAGATATCTATGTTGCAAATGACTTTATAACACCAGACAAACTGTATATTAATAATAAAAACGGGACATTTTCAAATCAAATAAATCAAAGACTAAAGCACACATCTTATAGTAGTATGGGATCAGATATGGCAGATATTAACAACGACCTACTACCCGATTTATTAGTCTTAGATATGTCTGCTGAAGACCATAGCAGAGGCAAACAAAACATGCCAAGCATGAACACAAGCGGATTCTGGTGGATAGTAAAATCAGGATACCACTATCCTTACATGTCTAATATTTTAAACTTAAATAATGGCAACGGCTACTTTTCAGATATTGCTCAATACTCTGGTGTATCAAAAACAGATTGGAGTTGGGGACCATTAATTGCTGACTACGACGGAGATGGTTTAAAAGATATTTTAATAACCAATGGCATTAAACGCGAGATAGCAAATCAAGATTTTGGAAACTTTTTAGACAATCAACAAAACGTGGTTGACACAATGACTATCGATGAAATATTGGATAAAATGCCTTCAGAAAAACTTCAAAATTATATTTTTAAGAATGATGGTGATTTAGCATTTTCTAAGTTAAATAAGGATTGGGGATTAAATCAGAATCTTAACTCTAACGGAGCAGCCTATGGAGACTTAGATAATGATGGAGATCTAGATTTGGTTATTAATAATCTTGAAGATAAAGCAAGTATTTACGAAAATAATGCAACAACTAATTTTTTAAAACTAAGCTTAGTTGGGTCTAAATACAACAAAAAAGCTATAGGTGCCAAAGTAAAAGTCTTAACAAACAAGAAGACACAATATCAAGAACTTTATCTATCCAGAGGTTACCAATCTTCTGTCTCTCCTACTCTAGTTTTTGGAATAAACGATGAAGAACAAATAAAAAAAGTTGAAGTAATTTGGAGTGATGGCAATACTACAATTAAAGAAAATATTCAGCCCAATCAGACACTTACACTTTATCAAGAAAAGGCTAATTCGGTAGAAAGCACTATAAATAATGAATACAAAAGCAAGATTCTACGTATTAAACCTGAATCACTTGGAATTGATTATAGGCATTCTGAAAATGAATTCAATGACTTTTCTACTCAAGTTCTTTTACCACAAAAACAATCCGAAAAAGGGCCAGCTTTTGAGGTTGCAGATATAAACAATGATGGGCTAGAAGACCTATTTATTGGTGGAGCTGCTAATCAAAGAGCAGAGATTTATTTACAACTTTCGGATGGTTCATTTGAAAAAACCGAACAACCTCATTTTGAAAAAGACAAGAAATATGAAGATTTAGGGGCTCTATTTTTTGATTTTGATAATGATGGAGACTTAGACCTATATGTAACCAGTGGTGGATACGAGTTTATTAAGGATTCAAACTTACTCGAAGATAGGCTCTATGAAAATAATGGAAACGGATATTTTTCTAAATCAAATAAACTACCTCGTCTATTATCTAATACAAAAACCATTAAGGCTTTTGACTATGATTCAGACGGAAAATTAGATTTATTTGTAGGTGGTACCGTAATACCAGGACAATACCCATTACCATCAAAATCTTATGTTTTAAAAAACACCTCATCAGGTTTTGTGGATAAAACACAGAGTATTGCTTCTGATTTTGGACAAATAGGAATTATCAATGATCTATTATTTTCTGATTATGATAATGATGGTGATAAAGACATGTTTGTTGTGGGCGAATGGATGCCAATAACGCTTTTTGAAAACAATAATGGTCAATTTAAAAAATTGGTAATATCTAATTTCAATAATACTTCAGGCTGGTGGAATACAATTTCACAGATTGATTTTGATAAGGATGGAGATCTTGACTTTTTTGTTGGTAATTTAGGAGGTAACAACAAATTTCATCCTAGCCCTAAAAAACCACTTCATATCTATGGTACTAACCTTGGGGATGATGAAAATTATGATATGTTTCTAAGCAAAAATTATCATGGTAATTTAGTTCCTGTAAGAGGGAAAGAATGCTCTACCCAGCAAAATCCCTTTGTAAGTAAAAAAATTAAGTCTTACGAGGAATTTGCCAATGCCACTCTATCTGATATTTATGGTGAGCAAACCTTGGACAACTCTTATCATAAACAGGTAGAACAATTTGAATCTGTATATGTTGAAAATCTTGGAAATGGTAACTTTAAAATCACACCATTACCTTATTATGCGCAACTAGGACCTACCCAGTCTTTTGCCTTTTATGATATTAATAAAGATGGACACCTAGATGTTATAGGTGCTGGTGCTATACATGAAGCTGAGGTAGAAACTGTACGTTATGATTCTAACACAGGTTATATTTTACTAGGAGATTCAAATGGAGGTTTCAAAAACTACAAAGACATTAATTTCTACAATGACCTTAACACTAAAAACATGAAATTAGTTAATGTAAAAAATCATTCTTACATATTTATGGCTAATAACAACAAACAGTTGAGTATATTCAAAATTGAATAAGCAACTATATTTCAGTCATTTAATTCACAAAATAAAGTACTATACAGTACTACTAGAATAGGGAATTATGTAAAAAAACAGATTTTTAACAAAATTTTTACGCAATCGGTTGCGCTTTTTAAATTATTGACTATATTTACATTATTAGAGCCTTTTTTTACAAGGTATCACAAAATTTAAGGTTCATTTTATGATATTGATAATATTATAACAATCGAACTTTATAATTCTATTGAGAATAAAAGGCTAGTTTTCTTATAAATTAATTAAAATTAAAAAAAATGTTAAAAGCTCTTAGACTAATTGGTGTGTTTCTCACTGTTATTGCTGCTTTTTCTGTAGTTGGCTGTAATGACGATGACACTTTTGAACAAGTTTCAATAGTTTCTGTTTCACCTAATGAGATATTTCCTGGTGATGAAGTGACTTTAGAAGGTGAAAACTTTAATGAAGTTTTGTTTGTTTTCTTAAATAATGATCAGGTTTCTTATCAACTAAATGGCAATATTATTTCATTTTTAACCCCAACTAATGGTGGTGTTGGTGAAAGAACAGTAACACTTGTTATGCCTGATGGTTATATAGTAACAACCGAAATTACCATTGTTCCAAGACCATTCCCTATAATAGAAGCTGTTTCTACTAATGCTGCACAAGAAGGCGAACAAGTAACCCTAAGAGGTACATCTCTAGATAACGTTGAATCCGTAACTATTGGAGAGGTTGAAGCAAGCGTTGTTTCTTCAACAGCTACCGAACTTGTAATTACTGTGCCTGCTGGAGTTCCAGAAAACGTGGCTAGTACAATATTAGTAGTTACTAATGGTGGTGAAGCTACCGCACCTGGTAACTTCTATGTAGGTCAAAATTTAGTCTTAAACGGTGGATTTGAATTAGGTGATGGAGATGATTTCACTAATTGGAGTAAGTTTAATGGCGCAGATTTAATGACTGCAACTACAGCCAGTGGCGAAGCGTACTTTGATAGATCACTTCGTGCTGTAGGCTTTGGTGGTGACGCATGGAGAACACAATTAGCTAGTGATCCTGCTGCAATGCAGGTAGGTGTTGAATATACATTATCTATGTTAATTAAAGCAGAAGCAGGATCTCCAGGTGATGGAGGAAACATAAGATTCTCAACAAACCCAGATGCCCTTTACAGTGGTAATTACGATATTACTAGTGAATGGCAGCAAATTGAATGGGTATTTACTGCAAATGCAGATCCGGCAAGAGTTGTTTTAGATTTAGGCGTGGTTGAAAATGCGGTTTACTTCATCGATAACGTAACTCTAATTGCTACTGGTTCAGGTACACCGCCACCGCCACCAATAAATATAAATGGAAGTTTTGAAGAGTCTGATTTAGGTGTCGCTGACAATATAAACGGTTGGGGAGGTTTAAATGGCGCAAATGCTAGTGGTGAGGTTACAGATGAAGAGAGCCACGATGGAGACAAGAGTGTTAAAATGACAATTAATGCAATTGGCTCAAACCCTTGGGATATTCAACCTACCTCTAATATGACTGTGGTAGATGGTGAAACATATAATTTAAGCGTTTGGTTTAAAGGCACAGGAATATCTAATATGAAGATAGCCATAGATCAAGGAGGTGATCCTGGTTGGGCAGAATGGGGAAATCCAGAACAATCATTCCAAGATAATGCATGGACTGAAGTAAACTATGATTTTACAGCAGACACAACAAACAGTAATGATGGTAATGCAAGATTTGCTATTAGTATGAGTTATGATGGAAATGTGGGTGGTGTTATATACATTGATGATTTAGTTGTTAGACTTGTACAATAAGCAAACTTTATTATAATTAATAGCTAGTTAAAAAACCGCCTGTCTCTGACAAGCGGTTTTTTGTGTATATTATTATCTTTAAGATAAGATAACCATAATGAAAAATAGACTCTTATTATTATTTACAATTTTACTGTTTTCAATTTTTAGTTGTAACGATTCCAAGGTTAAAAAGAAAAAAGCATCAGATTCTAAAACTTTATTTACTTTAATTCAAGACACGCACTCAGGCATAAATTTTACAAATTCAGTAAAACAAGATATAAACTTCAATTATCTAGAGTACGTCTATGCCTTTAATGGTGGTGGTGTAGCCATTGGTGATATTAATAATGATGGTTTAGAAGATATCTATTTTACATCAAATCAAAACTCCAATAAATTATATTTAAACGAAGGAGATTTTAAGTTTACAGACATAACAAAAAGTGCTGGTGTAGAAGATGCTGACGGTTGGACGACTGGTGTAACTATGGTAGATATAAATAATGATGGTTGGCTTGATATTTATGTATGTAAATCTGCTTCCTTAACAAATGAGGAATTAAGAAGAAACAAACTTTTTGTAAACCAAAAAAATGGAACTTTTAAAGACGAAGCTAAACTTTGGGGATTAGATGAAAATGGCTTTTCTGTACAATCTTACTTTTTTGACTATGACAAAGATGGTGATTTAGATATGTATTTGGTAAATCATCGTCCCGATTTTGAGGAAAGCAATAAAATTGAGATCAAGTCTGAAAGGATGCATTACAAACAATTATCTGATCATTTGTTTAGAAATGATGGTAATAAATTTAAAGATGTAACTCTTAAGGCTAAAGTACTTAATAAAGATTGGGGTTTAAGTGCTTCAATTGGTGATTTTAACAATGATGGTTGGTTAGATATTTATGTAGCTAATGATTTTATTAGTCCAGATTACTTATACATAAATAATAAAGACGGAACGTTTTCAAATGAAATAAACACGCGCTTAAAGCATATTTCTGTTAATAGTATGGGTTCTGACTATGCTGATATCAATAACGATTTTTTACCAGATCTTACTGTGTTAGATATGTTAGCAGAAGATCATAGACGAGGAAAAGAAAACATGGCCTCAATGAACACTCAAGGTTTTTGGGAAATGGTAGAATCAGGTTATCATTATTCATATATGGCAAATATGCTTCAATTAAATAACGGTAATGGTACATTTAGTGATATTGGTCAATTAGCAGGTATTTCTAAGACAGATTGGAGCTGGGCACCATTAATTGCTGATTTTGATAATGATGGTTACAAAGATATTTTTGTTTCTAACGGCATAGAAAGAGAACTTGGCAATCAAGACTATAAAAAGGAAGCTATTCGTCAACAAAAAGAAAAAGGTGCTATGACAGTCAATGAAATGATGAGCATTATGCCTTCTGAAAAAATTTCAAATTACATTTTTAAAAACAATGGAGATTTTACCTTTAAAAACCTAACCGAATCTTGGGGCTTAGATATAAAAATAAATACAAACGGTGTTGCTTATGCTGATCTTGATAATGATGGAGACCTAGATTTGGTAATGAACAACATGGAGGATAAAGCAACTATTTATAGAAACAATTCAACCAACAATTATATTAACTTAAAGCTTATTGGAGATAGTACAAATGTAAATGCAATTGGAGCTAGAGTTAAAATTTATTCCCAAGATAAAACTCAATATCTAGAATTATATCCATCTAGAGGTTATCAGTCTTCTATGGGATACCAACTGAATTTTGGTTTAGGTGATGAAGAAATTATCGATCGTATTGAAGTAATTTGGGGAGATAATTCTGTTTTAGCAATGCAAGATGTTGAAGTCAACCAAACACTCGTATTCAATAAAGAAATCTTTAAATTCGATGGTGAAATGCCTGTTAATGTACCTCAAAACTGGATACAAATTAACCCAAAGGATATTGGGATTACCTACAAGCATGAAGAAAATGAGTTTAATGATTTTGCGCTACAAACGTTATTACCTCAAAAACAATCGCAAAAAGGACCTGCTATATCGGTTGCTGATATTAATGGAGATGGTTTAGACGATTTTTATGTCGGAGGCGCATTAAATCAGGCTGCTGAAATGTACATTCAAACTCAAGATGGTAGTTTTGAGAAAAGCAATGAAAGTCTGCTTCTAAAAGAGCGTAAATATGAAGATATAACATCTCTATTTTTTGACGCAGACGAGGATGGAGATTTAGATTTATACGTTGGAAGTGGTGGCTATGAACTTGGTGAAAACAATCCATTACTTCAAGATAGAATTTATTTAAATAATGGTAACGGAAAATTCACCAAGTCTAATGTTCTGCCAAAAATTTTAGGTGCTACAAAAGCTGTATCAGCCTATGATGTTGATAGTGATGGCGATTTAGATTTAGTTGTAGGAGGTCATGTAATTCCTGGTAAATATCCACTTTCATCAAAAACTTATATTCTTAAAAACGAAAAAGGCAATTATATAGATGCTACCAAAGAACTGGCACCAGAATTTAGTGAAATAGGAATAGTAAATGATATCCTTTTTACCGATTATGATGGTGATGGAGATAAAGATTTAGCAATTGTTGGAGAGTGGTTTCCGATTACTTTTTTTAATAACAACAATGGAATATTTAAAAAAGAAACCAAACTACCTTTAGAAAACACTGAAGGCTGGTGGAACACCATAAAAGAAGTTGATTTAGACAAAGATGGAAAGATGGATTACCTAGTGGGAAATTTAGGTGACAACAACAAATACCAACCGACAGAAGAAAAACCGCTACATATATATTCAACTAATTTTGATAAGGATGAGAAATATGATATGATTTTAAGTAAGTATTACAAGGGTAATCTTGTACCTGTAAGAGGTAAGGAATGTTCTACTGAGCAAAATCCTTTTGTAAGCGAAAAAATAAAAAGCTATAAAGAGTTCGCAAATTCAACACTATCTGATATTTATGGTGAAGAGAACTTAAATAGTGCATATCATAAAAAAGCAACCGAATTTAGTAGTATTTGTCTAAAAAATAATGGCAATGGAAGTTTCGAAATAATAGAACTTCCTACCACAGCCCAATTTGGACCAACAATGGCTTTTGAGGTTACTGATGCAAACAAAGATGGACATTTAGATGTTATAGGTGTAGGTAATATTTATGAAGCCGAAGTTGAAACTATTCGTTATGATGCTAATACAGGGTATATCCTTTTAGGAGATTCTAACGGTAATTTTAAATCTCAAAGAGATAATAGTTTTTTTACAACTGGTAATGTAAAAGACATGAAAAAGATAAGTATAGCTGGACAAGACCATTACATTATTGTCAATAACGATGGAGTTTTGACTATTTTCAAAAGAAAGCAGATTTAGCTTTTACAATAAAAAAACTATTCAATAATTTCTAATAAACTATGCGCAAACCATAACATTGGTGCTTGTCCATGGAAGTCACCTGTAACTTTTGGTCTATTTAGGTAGTATTCTTCATCTTTACTTTGCCCTGTTCCGACACATACTTGCGACACCTTACCTTCTTTGTCTATATAATTTGTAAGGGCATTCCAGGCCTTTTCATAAGCCTCTTTATATCGCTTTTCTGGTAATAATCTTTTTTTCACTCCTACAGATATTGCAAACCCAAACATGGCTGTTGAAGAGGTTTCCTTAAAGGATTTATTATTATCAATCAATTGATGCCACATGCCATCATTACTTTGATAATGCAATAAACTTTTCATCATTTTTTTATAGCCAGAAAGCAAAGAATTATAATGTACATTCTCTTTAGGTAAGACTGATAATAACTCTGCCAATCCTGCAGCAACCCAACCATTTCCCCTTCCCCAAAAGAAAGGTGCATCAGGACCATGAAAAAAAAGACCATTAGGTTGTTGTAGTTTTTTAATATAAGAGTCTATTTCCAATGCGGCACGTTCCAGGTATTTCATATTTCCTGTTGCTCTATAAGCCTGAACCTGCAAACAACCAATCATATAAATATCATCAATCCAATATCTGGTCTGGGATGTTAAACCATTAGGCAAAGGATTCTCCCATTGACCATCAGCGAATCTTAAACCTTGTTCTAAATATTTTTCATTATTAGTTTGAATGTAAAGCTCTAAAGGTAATATCCCGTAGACATTAGCATCTACATGATTAGAGGTGTTTATAATTTTATCATTAAGAGGCTCTCTGTATCGTTCTATTAATTTATTGATGGTTTCATTATCTTTTAGGAAAGCCGCTAATTTTGTTGCACCATAAGCAGCACAAATCTCTGCATAATGTAATGCTTGTACCTCTTCTGTTTGATACATCATAAAATCTGACCGAGATAATAAATCATCGGTAACCAACTCACCTAATACTTTTACCGAATTAACTTTAACTATAGCATCTTCTCTCTTTTGATTTTGGCATGCATAAAATAAGCATATTACTACAACGATGAATACTTGTCTCTTTGAAATGAAATGCTTTCTAAATATCCTTAACTTGTTTACAGTACGCATGAAAATTTATATGTTAATTTTTAAAAGAAAGTTTATGCAGGTTTAATTTTTGAATTTCCTTTCCTTCAACAATTTTAATTGTTTGGTTTACTGCTACATTTTTAAATATGGACGTTTGTTTAGTGTGAAGAGGCCATTTAACTTCCAATTGTTTTATGACAGTAGCTTGACTTAAACCTATTTCAGCCATTAAGCTATTACCACCAAAACTTGCTCCTGAGTCCACAGTATTGTAGATTTTTCTTTCCTTATTATTTTCTTCAATGGTAATAATAATCTTAGCTCCTATGGCAGAACGATTGCTTTTCCTACCCTCTAAAACAATGTTAATCCAATTGTTTTTATTACCTACTGGATTTTCAAAAAGTAAATTTCTGAATACATCGCCTTCTACTGCGCCACCCATTACCGCATAAATATCTTGGTCGCCATCCATATCCATATCGCCAAAACCTATAGCATGTCCCTTTTGAATGTGCCCAAAACCACCACTATAGGTAACGTCTTCAAAATAGTTTCCATTTGAATTACGATACATTTTATTGGGCACAATAGAGAAAAAATCGGGATCACCAGTCGCTAAGTAAAAGTCTAGATAACCATCATTATCTAAGTCTCCAAAATTACATCCCATAGTTGCAGCAGGCTCTTTTAAGTTTGTAGACAGGGAAACTTCTGTAAATGTATTATTACCATTATTTTTATATAATAAGGGTCTGTATTCAGAAGTATTACTTCTTATATTTCTTAATAGCATTTCGGAGGGTAAGACTTCGGATGAAGAGTAACCAGAAACAAAAATATCTTCTAAGCCATCATTATTATAATCAAAAAACCAAGTTGGAAAACTTAATTTAGGTTCTGAAACACCAGCATTTTCCACTATTTCAAAAGTAGGTTTACCAAATTCTTTTGTTTTATTTAAGTAAAGCGTATTTGGGCCATCATAATTAGATAGATAAAAATCAGGATATAGATCGTTATTTACATCACCACTGGCTATACCTTTAAAAAAGCCTGAAACGGTAACTCCTGCCTCTTTTGCAATATTTGTAAAAGTACCATCAGTATTATTCAAAAACAATTCACAATAACTCTGCTTAGCTTCAGACCATTCATTTGCTATAAAAAGATCTAGCCAACCATCTAGGTTAATATCTGCCCATACAGCTGTTTGTGTTGGATTTAAAGAATATATCCCTGAATCTACCGTAACATCTGTAAAAGTCCCGTCACCATTGTTCCTCATTAAGGAATTGGGAATACTTCCATAAACTGAGAGCCATGCTCCTCTTAAAATAATGAAATCTAAATTTCCATCATTGTTATAATCAGCGTGCCTAAGATTTAAACCTCCTGTTACACCTTCTAGTCCTGCATCCTTTGTTTTGTCTATAAAACCACCTTGTCTATCATTCTCAAAATACCTGATTTGATCGTTAAAACCCCAAGATGAAGCAATAATATCTAGGTAACCATCACTATTAAAATCATCAACGCAAGTACCGCCAGATTTCAAGTTAACGGCTACACCAAGTTCCATAGCTATGTCTTTAAATTGTGTTATTTTTTCTGAGTTAACGAAATGTGATTCAGGAATTCTAAACTTTTTGGGTACTCCGTTAGGATACTGTCCTAAAGTCATATGCGCAATGTTTAGTAAATATTGACATTCTAGATCATTAGGATTCAATCTTAAAAGTTCATTAAGTAACTTAATGGATTGCTGCGCCCCTTCTTTAATTACATGTTGCGCTTTTGGACTGATAGGAATAATGCACGAATCTTCATTGTGATTAGCCATACAATTATCTTGTTCTGCTTTTCGCATATATGCAATTGACAATTGTTTTTTGAGGTAATACACTAATTCATTTTTCGACTGTACATTTTGAGTTTCGACAGCTTGTAAGAGTTCATTGAAAATTTCAATGGATTTTTCGGTTTTTCCTGCATTCAATAATTCTAAACCGTAAGAAAATAATAAATTTAGCCGTTTATTTCCCTGAACCATTTGGAGTCGCTGTTCCATTTTGGCAACTTTGGCATTATTAAAAATATATGGTACAGTTTCTACATTAATTTCTGCTACTCTTTTTTGAATATCTAGAATCATATTCTGAGTTGCATTATTATCAACTACAAGACTATCAGTATTTGAGTTATCATCAATATTTCTGTTTTTTTTAGAATCATCACAACTTAATAGTATTATGCTTAACACTATTAAAATTTTTGAAATTCTAATTTTTGAAAATACAGACATATGTAAAGGTTGACTTAATCTGGACTTATTCCTTTCAAACCATTTGTAAATCCTATATAGGCTTGTTTTCTATCAAAATTATTGTCAAACAGTAAAGGCCAATCGGTACCGTTATCATACAACCAACTGTCTATGTCTCTTAGTCCCCAAACTGTAACTCCGAATTGTTGAGAAGATGGAACAATTGTTTTGTAATAATAGGCAGCTCTTTGATATTGGTCTGACTGTGCCTGAGCTCTCTCTGATGTGAATTCAGTAATATCATCATTATAATTTACTTTCACATCTATTTCTGAAATATGCACTAATAGACCTGTATCTGAAACTTGTTGTATTGCAGTTTGTAATTCTGAAGGAGATGGCCAATTATGGTTTAAGTGCATTTGCATTCCAACACCATCAATGGGTACACCATTAGCAATAAAATTATTGACCATTGATAGTATTTCGTTTCGCTTGTTAGGGTCTCCTGCAATATTATAATCATTGTAAAACAACTTAACATTAGCATCACCTTGTCTTGCCCATTGGTGGCATTTTGCAACGTAATCCTCGCCTATTCTTTGTCTAAAAACGGCATTCATAGCTTCGCTAGTAAGTGCCTCGTTAACCACATCCCAACTTTCAACAATTGGATTTCCGTTATCATCTTCAAATTCAGCAAAATGGGCTACTGTGTTAATAATGTAATTTTTTACCTGATCTTCAAATTCTTGATCGGTACCCGAAAAACTTTCCAGCCAATTTGGTATGGAATATTCTGGGTGCCATAATAAAGTATGACCATGAATGCGCATACCATGTTCTTGAGCATAAGCCACAAGGTCGTCTCCATCACTCCAATCATATGTATCTGGTGCAGGAAACATGTTATACATTTTCATTTCATTTCCGAAAGTGAGGCTGTTAAATTCATTATTCATCACTTCTCTGTAGTTTATCATACTATTTGTATTAGACGCTATTTGCTCATAAGACAAAGCAACTCCTATTGGAAAACTCACGTGCTCTTTTAAATACTCTACTGGTTCTTGCCCTCCATTATTTCCTCCTGAAGGACCACCAACATTAACACCAGAATCATCACTACTGCTGCAACTAACTATGAATATTATGATAAGTGTTTTTAAGAAGTTTTTGATTTTCATTTGTTTAATTTTATTTACTCAGAATCTAGGTATTATTTTTAAAAGCTTAGTTTGGAATTGCGTCATTAGCCGAAGTCGCATATAGACCCAACAAACAACCCGTAAAACCACCTGCTATATCGGTAGAAAGTATATCTCCGGATACTGTAATACCAAGTTTTTTCAGTTCGGTATTTCCTACTGCGTATTTAAATTCATATTTATCACCATTAGCAGAAATTTCAAGCTTAACATCATCATCCAGTTCTATTTTAGAGCTTGCAATTACTTCTGAAATTACGTCTCCCTGTCTTCCTGGCCATTTATTTTTTTGAAGTACTATATAAAAATTGTTTCCTTTTTTGGTTACTCCAAACACATAGTTGGATCCTTCATTTTGCAATGCCACTACACCTGCTAAGTCTTCTTCTGATTCTGGACGATAAGATAATGTTGTTGAAAAAGTAAAACTGTTGTGTTGCTGTCTATGAAATAGTGTTGACGTAGGTTTTCTTTCTTTTATATTCACATCAAAAGGCTTGATTTTTAAACCCTCTTTAATTTTAGATATAAAAGCTTCTCGTGGTCCTCTTAAACCAATCCAACGGTAATCGAGCTTATCCGAAGAAAAATCTTCTTGAAATGTAAAATTACCGTTTGGAAAAAAGTCATCACTTCTCATCTTATTTGAAACACCTACTGGCAGCTTTAATTTTGGTTTCATAGGAATCAACCCATTTTCAAAAACAGGAAATTCTCCAGACCAATCTACTGGTAAGATAAAAGTCTCTCGACCAGTATTAACACGGTTTTCTTCATTTGGTCGTACTGCCAAAAACACTCCATAGTACTGATCACCATCAAATTGCACTAAATCTGCATGACCAGCCCAATCTACTTTATTCTGTCTGTCTTTTGCAAAATAACGTTGGGTAAGTATAGGATTACTCGGTGCAGGCACAAAAGGTCCCGTAGGTTTATCACTCTTAAATATAACTTCACTGTGCCATCCACCTGTTCCACCTTCTGCACACATTAAGTAGTAAAATCCATCCTTTTTGTAAAGATGTGGTGCTTCAATCCAAATAGGTTTTTCATTGATATCAACTCCACCATTTACAACGATTTTATCTGTACCTGGTATAACATCATCCTTTTCCAAATCATACTCCCAAACTTTTATAACTCGGTGCCCGCTATACAATTCTTTACCTTCGTCTGGTGCATCATTATGTACTACATATGCTTTACCATCATCATCAAAAAATATCGAAGGATCGATACCACTAAAATTCAGTTTATATGGTTCGCTCCAACCCTTCATTGGGTCTTTCGTTTTAACAACCATATTTCCTACTCCATAGACTACAGTGGTAATCATATAGAACGTATCGTTATTTGGGTTATAAGTGATGCCTGGTGCATAAACACCATGACTAATTCCAACTTTACTGACATCCAATTGGGAAGGTCTGTCTAAAACATGTCCTATTTGTGACCAATTAACCAAATCTTTTGAATGGAAAATAGGGACACCAGGAAACATTGCAAATGAAGAACAGACCATATAATAGTCATCCCCTTTTTTAGTTATGGCAGGATCTGGATAACACCCTTGTAAAATAGGATTATAGAATTCATTTTCTGATAAAGGATTGTTCTTATATATATCATCGTTACCTGTATAAACAACATTCTTGAAAATCGGTTGGCTTGAGGGCTTTGTGAGCTTACTTAATGAATCATTATGTACACTTGTAAATGATGATATGACCAAAGGTATAGTTGTTAAAAGAAATACACTTAGTATAACCTTTAGTGCTTTTGAAGGTTTATTTTTCAACATTTTAAATCTAATTTTTTTAAAGCGAGTAATTATGGATTCTTAAACAAAAAAGACCTTGCTCTTCAAACAAAAACAAGGTCTATATGAGATATTCAATATGTTAGTAAATTATATTCTAAAGTCCATCTGCAAAGCCTCGATGTGCAATTTTGAACTCAAAGTTTTCATTATAAAGTAATGGCCACTCAGTTCCTCCATCATATCTCCAGCTATCTTGGTCTCTTACGCCCCAAACGGTAATACCATATTGCTGTCCTGAAGGAACAATAGAACTATACTCTGAAGACACATGGTTATATAATGCCTCTTGTTCTTGAGCACGCTCAACAGTTAAACTAGTAATATCATCATTAGGATTTACACCTATATCTAATTCTGAAACGTGAACTAATAAACCAGAGCCTGCAACATCTGTAATAGCTTGAGTAATTTCTTGCTGAGATGGCCAAGCTATACTAAAATGCATCTGCATGCCAATACCATCTATTGGTATTCCACTGTTTTGGAATGTATTTGCCATAGATAATATTGAATTTCGTTTATTGGTCTGTCCTGCTATATTATAATCGTTGTAGAAAAGTTTTACATTGGGATCTGCCTCTCTAGCCCATTGAAATACTCTTTCAATATAATCTGACCCCATTCTTTGAGTAAATAAAGTAGATCTAACATCTCCGTTATCATCAAAATACTCATTAACTACATCCCAAGCTGCCACGATTGAATTTCCATTTGCATCAACTTCTATGGCAAAATGTTCTACAGTAGCCTTTACATAGTCTTCAATTAAAGCTTCAAATTCTTGATCAGTTCCGGCAAAATTTTCAAGCCAGTCCGGAATAGCATATTCTGGGTGCCAAATCAATACATGCCCATGCACACGCATTCCATTTGCCTTGGCATAAGCTACAATGGCATCACCATCGCTAAAATCATAATTACCTGGTCCTGTAAAAATGTTGGCCATTTTCATATCATTCTCTGCAGTAATACTGTTGTAATCACTATTTAGTAGAGATCTAAATTCATCTTCAGAATTAGATGCTAACCGTGAAGCTGAAACAATATTACCAATAGGAAAACTAGCAAGGTCTTGTAGATTATCCGAAGGATTATATAATAAAGGATCACCAGAAACAACACCATCATCATCAGAACCACCTGATGGCCCACCAACAATTACTCCACTGTCGCTGTCAGAGCTACATCCAACGGAAATTAGACAAACAATAATTAATCTTAAAAAAATCTTTTTCATTTTATCAATTTTTATTTAAATATTATACTCTTTTTTTAACTTCTCTTAAACTTAGAAATAAGTTATATTATAAACTTAAATCATTGATTAAACAATAAATTAACTAAAAAAAAAAGTTAATTCCAAGATTTATGCAATCGGTTTCGTAAATATTTTATTTTTCTCTAAATTTCTATTATTTACCAACAACCTAGAAGGTAGTTTTTGGCAAAATAATTACTCTATAATTATTTGAAATGGTGAAGCAGGCAAACCTTCCTTATTGTATAAATTTGGATTATCTGGATTATCAGCCCAGGCATATTTAACATACTTGGGTTTCGTTACAGTATCACTCCAAACCTCCACTTTATTATCCACTATTTTTGCATTTGCCCAAACATATTCACCATCTTCACCTGCAATTGCAAACTCACTGAGTGCCTCTTCGTCATCTGTAATAAGGCCGCTTCCAATATTTGAAAAGGATATAATAATTTTATTTTTATTTACAATATAACTCTGATATAACGGACCTGAATAAACTATATCTTCATTATATGCTAACTTTTGCGCTGCCAAAGCCATACGCTCACCCACATCTTTCTTGTTATCTGGGTGAATATCATTCCACTCACCTAATTCAATATTAACTGTCATAGCAGTATTTGGCACCGTTAAAGACTTCAATTGAGACTCGCGTAACTTTGCCCAACCACTTTCTGTAGGTAGATAATCTACATCTCCAAAATTTGGAAGTTGAGCGTATATAAAAGGTAATTCTTCAATATTGAATCTTGCTCGCCAATCCTTAATTAATGCCGGTAACAATTCAGCATACTCTTCTGGTCTCCCAGCGTTACTCTCGCCTTGATACCATAGAACACCTGTTATAGGATATTCCGTATAAGGCGCTACCATCGCATTGTAAAGTGCCGTTGGTTCGTTTTGAGGATTAATTCTTCGTGGACCTGCAAAACTGTTTCTATCTCGAGGAGGAAACACTTCACCTACTTTATATTCCCAATACCCTTTTAAATCTATTGTATCTTTTTCAGTAAAAATCTTATACGGTTTGTCAGGTACAAAACCACCTTTTCCACCATAATTTGTCACTCGGATAACAAACACATTTTTACCTTCTTTTAAAATATCCTTAGGCACATTGTAGCGTCGTTGTGGATACTGGTACGTTGTTTGAGCTATCTTTTTCCCATTAATATAGAGTTCGTCCGCATCTACAATTCTGCCTAGAAATACCTCAGCTTCCTCACCTATCATAGATTGAGGTAACTGAATTTCTCTTCGGTACCAAACTACTCCATTTAAATCTCTCACACCTTGATCTTCCCAATATCCCGGAATGTTTATTCTACGCCAATTTTTGGGTTCAAAATCTGATGAATACCAAGGGGTTTCACAGATGAGACCTTTATCTTTAGGAAGAGAAGAACTGTTGGTATTATTGTGATTACCACTTAAACTATTAACATAACTTGTATCCTTGTTTCGTTCAATGACTTCTAAAAATTTAGGAAAGCTTTTATAACCATCCTCACTTATCCAAGCCTCAATAGGTGTTCCGCCAACACTCGCATTTATCAACCCTATAGGAACATTATATTTTTTATATAATTTTTTTGCAAAGAAATAGGCTACTGCAGAAAATGGTCTTACTTCTTCACCTATGGCTTTTTGCCATTCGCCACCATTTAAATCTTTAATTGGACCACTTAAGTCTGTATTCGTAGGAATTTTGAAATGTCTTATTTCAGGATAATTGGCATTTTTAATTTCATCTGCATAAGTAACATCATGAATATCTAGTTGATGTACCATGTTAGATTGACCAGAGCATAACCAAACATCACCTATAAGCACATCATTCAAAACGATTTCATTAGTTCCTGAAACCTTTAAAGTAAAAGGACCTCCTGCTTTCATTTTTGGTAACTCCACACTCCAACTACCATCGCGAGATGTTTTTGTCGTTTTAGACTTTCCGTTAAATTTAACCTTTACTTTTTCACCAGGTGAAGCCCAGCCCCAAACCTTAATATTGGTATGTCTTTGCAAAACCATGCCATCTTGAAAAATAGTAGGAAGCTTAACTTGCCCGAAAGAAGAAAAAATTACAAACAAACAAAAGGCTACCAGTAAAATCCTTTTATGGTGTGATATTTTTATTAACTTTTCCTTCATATAATCTTTTTGTTTTTGGCTTCAGATTCTACATTAAACAGTTAATAATTAATGTTTTATAGTTTTTCTTTTATCAAATATTTCAACTATTCTGAAACTAACCATACTAATTAGAGATTCCCATTTCTAATCCTCTCAGTTCTGCTAGTCCCTTCATTCTTCCTATAAGTGAATATCCAGGATACTGTTCTTTTTGACCTTCTATAGAAAATAGAAAGCCATGATCTGGTCGCATTGGTAAGCTAACTTTACGTTTTTCCATTAGCTTTAAAATCTCTGTCATGACAGACTTCATCTGAACATCTCCATCTAAATGGGCTGATTCCCTAAAAACATCCTTATTTTCTCGTTTTACATTTCTTAAGTGTAAAAAGTGAATACGCTTACCAAATAGCTTTATAATCTTCATTAAATCGTTATCTGGATGAGCACCTAAAGAACCCGTACAAAAACAAAGTCCGTTAGCAACTGAAGGAACAGCGTCAAAAATCTGTTGAAGATCGCTAGTTTGTGATACAACACGTGGTAAACCCATTACAGAAAAAGGAGGATCATCAGGGTGAATGGCTAACTTAATACCTAAATCTTCAGCTACTGGGACAACTTCTTTTAAAAAATAAATGAGATGATCTCTGAGTGAAGAATCATCAATATCCTTATAGTTGTCTAAAAGTGCCAATATTTCTTTAGCTGTAAAATTTTCTGTACTTCCTGGAAGTCCCAATAATACATTTCTAAATAATTGTTCTTTTTCACTATCGGTAAGGTTTTGTCCGTATTGAAGCGCAACCTCAATTTCCTCTTCTGAATAACTTTCTGTACTTCCTGGTCTTTTCAAGAGAAATACGTCAAAATAAATGAACGCTTTATGGTCGTATAGTAAAGCTCTTGTTCCGTCTGCATTTACATACGCATGATTGGTACGAACCCAATCTAGTATAGGCATAAAATTATAAGTCACCACATAAATACCACAAGTGGCTAAATTTTTAAGGCTGGTCTTATAATTATCAATATGAATCTTGAAATCTCCTTTCTGTCGTTTGATATCTTCACTTACTGGAAGACTTTCCACAACGGCCCATTCCATTCCTTCATCACGAATTTCCTGCTGACGTTTTTTTATGTCATCAACAGTCCAAATATCTCCAACAGGGATATGATGTAATGCTGTAACTATGCCTTTTACATCACATTGTCTAATATCTCGAAGACTAATTTTGTCTTGTGGACCGAACCAACGCATAGTATGTAACATCTGATATTTCATAAACTAAAAACCAATGGAATTACCACCATCAACACACATGGTAACACCAGTTACAAATTTGGCTTCATTGCTAGCAAAAAAGAAAACAGCATCTGCAATATCTTCTGGCTCACCCATTTTACCCATTGGTGTACGAGAAAATACTTTATTTTTTCTTTCAGGATCTGAGTTAAGTGCTTCTGCAGTCATTGGAGTTTTTATAAAACCTGGTGCAACACAATTTACTCTAACTCCGTACTGGGCAAGGTCGACAGCCATAGAGCGCGTCATACCCTCAATAGCTGTTTTACTAGCCGTGTAGGCAATTACCTTTGGAATACCATACTGAGCTGCCATTGAGCTTATATTTACTATATTTCCTCCTCCACTATTCTTCATCACCTTTACAACTTCTCTAGATATCGAAAAAACACTCTTCATATTGGTATGAATGATTTTATCGAATTCTTCATCAGTAACCTCAATAAATTCCTTTTTCATATTAATTCCGGCATTATTAACCAAAACATCAATATGTCCTTCGGTTTCTGCTATTTGACTAATCATTTCAGGTATTTTATCTAACTGATCAAGGTCAAATACGATTGGTTTTGCCAATTCACCTATTTCTTCGCAGGCCTTAGCTGTTTTCTCTTGGTTTCTACCAATTATATAAGTAGTATAACCATTATCGCAGAATTTTTTGGCCGTGGCATAGCCCAGACCAGAATTACCGCCAGTTACGATTGCCGTTTTGTTTCTCATTAAAATTGATATTGATTACCATCTTGGCCTTATACCTGGCGCATATGGATATGTCATTGATTTATATTCTTCTAATGTTTTACCTGGTTTTGGCACACCATTAGGAATTGGTTTTCCTGAAAATTCTTGAAAATAAGATAAGGATGCATCTCTCCACCACTTTGCTTCTTTTAATTGAATGGAAAGCAACATTTTCACTTCCTTAAAACGTTCCTCATCTATATATGGTTTCATTTGCTCCCAAGTGCTTATCATTTTTTTTACTTGGTTAACACCTTCTTGATATTTTAGCGCAAGGGCATCCCAAAGTATGTTTCCATCTTTCATTTTATAATCCCAAGACAAATGATGAAACCAAAGTAATAGTTTTTCTGGTGTAGTTGCAGGTTCATTAAAATTTTTCGCCACCGTTTCTTCATATTGGGAAACGGCATTAGTACCTGTTTCGCTTCGGTTAAAACCTATACCTTCTTTGTCTGCTTTATGATAATAAGTAGGGTTCCATTCTGGTCTAGAAAGATCATTTACCCAAGGTCCTGGTCCATAATGATGACCTGTAGCCATTAAATGATGAAGACCAAGTGGAGTCATGTAATTGACAACAGCCTCTCTAGATTCCATAAGCATAGGAATCATTGTATCAAGAAAATTAGGATTTGTACTAAAAGTTAACTTTAACCATTCTTCTGCAATTTCTTCTGCTGACAAATAAGGATTCCATGCCAAACGCCCATAACCATACCAATTTGCTTGAGCGAATGGATGACCTGTCCAATTTATATCCGTGCCGACATTAGATACACCTGCCATTCCAGTTATTGATTTATTATGAAGTGAGCCATCAATAACTTTAGCTACTGTTGACCCCTCACCTTCACGATAGGTATCAGCTTTCAAAACTTCTTCATATAATTTTGGAAGAAAAACCATATGTGTACTAAACCCAAGATATTCTTGAGTAATTTGAAACTCCATCATAAGAGGAGTCTTAGGCATAGCACCAAACATAGGATGAAAAGGCTCTCTAGGCTGAAAATCTATAGCACCGTTTTTTACTTGTATTATTACGTTATCACGAAATTGACCATCGTAAGGCACAAATTCACTGTAGGCTTGTTTTGCTCTATCGGTAGGGTCGTGTTCTGAGTATACAAAAGCCCTCCACATGATAACACCACCAAAAGGAGCAACGGCATCTGCCAACATATTAGCTCCATCTGCATGATTACGACCATAATTTTGTGGACCTGGTTGCCCTTCTGAATTAGCTTTAACCAAAAAGCCGCCAAAATCTGGTATTTCTTTATAAATCTCTGCTGTTTTTGTTGCCCACCAATTCTTTACATTCTCATCAAGAGGATCAGCTGTTTCTAGCCCTCCTATTTCTATTGGTGCAGAAAAGCGTGCTGTTAGATAAACTTTAATCCCATATGGTCTAAAAACATCAGCTAGAGCTTTTACTTTTTCAATATATCTAGGCTCTAATACCAAAGCGTTGGCATTAACATTAGTTAAAACTGTACCATTTATACCTATACTTGCGTTGGCCCTTGCGTAGTCTTCATATCTAGGGTCTATATACTCTGGAAGCTTATGCCAGTTCCATATGGAAAACCCTGCATAACCACGCTCTACAGTTCTATCTAAATTATCCCAATGATTTAGCAGCCGTATATCTGTTTTAGGACTTTCGATAATATTGAGACGAGACAAATCATTTTGCATTTGCATCTGTTTCAACAATTCAAAAGTTCCATAGAGTAATCCTATTTCAGAATTTCCTGCTATAATAATTTTATAATTATCATTGATTTTTACATACTTAATACTAAACCCCTCTTCACCAATACTCGCCCAATCTTGAGGAACATTTTTTTCTAATTGCTTTGGATAGTTCTCTTTATTTACAATTATTAGCTTAGCTTTTAAATGGTCATTCTCCCAAAGAACTTTTTTATTGAACATGCCTTTCGAGGCTCTAAGAAGTTCGTTTTTAATTACTACTAAAGTCTCACTTTCTCCACTAATATTAATTTTATTAAAATATTGACTGTAATTTTCACGAATCTCACTATCATTTATATAGCTGTAACGCAACCAAAGATCATATCCATTTTCGGCATTTAGAGAAATTGAAGGAACTAGAATAAAACTTAAGATTAGTAAAGCGTGATAACGCACTATTAAGTTTCTTAGAAAAATACTCATTTTAGACATTAAAGTGAATAAATTATCTCTACAAATTAGAGACTTTTATTCGTTTATTATTCCAAATATAAACTTTTAGATTAAAAATAATGCAATCGGTTGCGTAAATTTAGTTTAATTTTATTTGATATATTAAATTTTACTAGAATCAACTGTTGATCTAGCTCGTGACACCTTGTGTTAAATTATAAGAAAAATGTGAAATGAAATCTTTTAAAAATAAAAAAGCCTTTCAAAAAATGAAAGGCTTTTTGTACACAAGATTGACCTATTATCGAACCAAAATTTAAAAATATTTATAAGACTTATGGAAGAGTAAATTGAAATATTCTTCATGTAAATGAACTTTATTAAATATGTGATGAAACAATCGCAAGCTTTATAATTTAGTTCATTCTTTAGGCCATTTTAGTTTTTATATTTAATGGATAAACTTTTGACTGACGTTAAACGGTGATGCTGGTTTCTTGTAATATTAATCTTCTAAAATTTAGTTTGAACTTAATTCTTTGTATTTATCTAGATTTCAAATAATTGAAAACTTAATAGAATTATGCATTTATACTAATTTAATTATTTTTTAAGTTTTTCTCTAGGCGTCTCTATTTAAATAATATATTTCGATATATAAATTACTTGTAAAAATCTATTCTACGGTTATTACAAACTATTCTATCTTCTGTTTAAAACAATTAACCAACATACCATAAAGTTCAGGATGTTTTCTTTTGAGTAAATCTGGTCGCTCAAAAAAATATTCTGATGCAACCGCAAAGAATTCTGCTTGGTTAGTACCACCATATTTACGAATGTCTGAATGGTTGTCGTTAATTGCTTCGATTTCCTTATGGATTAGATTTAACCACGGTATGGCATATTGGTGCTGCAATAATCGTTCTGGCACACCATCTGTTCTGTCATCAAGTTTATCTATTAGGTGTATAAATTCGTGGATACCAGTATTGTTTTTATCACTCTTATTTTTAAAACCGTGATATAATGCCTTTTTAGACAAAATCATTTGCTTTTCAAATCGACCGTTGCCAACAATTCCACCAATATTACGTGATTTATCCCTACTTCCAAATTGCATATCCTCATTAAAATTGTCTGGATATAAGAGAATTCCGCTTAAATTGGTGTAGTGCCATTCTTTAAAGCCAAACACAGGAATCACTGCACTCGCAGCGATTAAAATTTTATCGAGCTCTTCCAATTCTAATTTCACACCATCAATATAGACTTCACTAAGAAATTGCATCATTCGCTGTTGAAAAACCTTTTGCTTCTCTTGTGAAAGGTTGCTATAATAATGTACATTCTCTAATAATAGCCCGTGCCAGCGTTCTGGAAATGGTTTAATGCTATGACGTTGCGCTTTTCTATAAAAATGAATCGCAAATAGAAGAATTACAACCGAAATTAAAATGTAATCCATATTAAACTAAAGAGTATTAATCTACAGCTTCTGCCTTGAAGCCCACTTTTTGCAATGTGGCTTTTACATCTTCTTCTGAAGCACCATTGCTTTTTATTGTTAGAATTTTATCTGGGTTTACAGTATCCACTTCCCAGCTTTCAACACCTTCCTGATTATTTAAGAATGGTGTTACCTTTGATACACAACCGCCGCAATTGATGTTTGTTTTAAATTTTAAAGTTTTCATTTTGTTTTAATTTATAATTAATATTAAAGTTTTACCCTTTTTAACCTTAAGCTATTTGCAACTACAGAGACACTACTAAATGCCATTGCTGCACCTGCAATCATTGGGTCTAATAAAAAGCCATTTATAGGGTATAGCACGCCTGCCGCTATCGGAATACCAATAATATTATAAATGAATGCCCAAAACAGGTTTTGACGGATGCCCAGTACCGTTTTTTTTGATAGTGCCAATGCTTTCGGAATGGATTGTAAATCTGAGGTTATCAATGTCATTTTTGCAACATCCATCGCAATATCGGACCCCTTGCCCATCGCGATACTTACATCGGCTTGCGCCAAGGCGTGGGAATCATTGATGCCATCGCCTACCATAGCTACTATTTTACCATCAGACTGCAATTTTTTCACAAAGTTTGCTTTATCCGAAGGCATTACTTCCCCTTGGAAATTTGCTATTCCCACTTGTTGGGCTACGGCTGATGCTGTCTTATTATTATCACCTGTGAGCATATAGACATCAATGTCCCTTTCCTGAAGTGTTGCAATGGCTATTTTTGAAGTTTCCTTTATTTTGTCTGCAATAGCAAGTATCGCCAATACATCTATTTCATTACCAAAGAATATGACGGTTTTTGCTTGCTCTTCAAGACTTTCTGCTGTTTGCATCAAGGAAGCATCAATTTGTATATTCTTCTCAAGCATTAGTTTATGGTTTCCAACATAGTATTGTGAGCCATTCTCTTTTTTAGCCTGCACACCTTTACCCGTAATACTTTCAAAAGAAGCAATTTCAACTTTTTCAATATTTTCTTCTTTAAAATGATTAACAACTGCTTCCGCCAAGGGGTGTTCAGATTGGGCTTCTATTGCTAAAAGCAACTGTTTAAATTTATTTTTATTTTCAAGTGTACGCTTCCAATGTATATCGGTCACCAATGGTTTTCCCTCGGTAATAGTGCCAGTTTTATCAAGGATGATAGCATTAACTTTATGACCGAGTTCTAAACTCTCGGCATCTTTTATAAGGACATTATTTTCGGCACCTTTTCCAATTCCCACCATAATAGCAGTAGGTGTAGCCAACCCTAAGGCGCAAGGACAGGCAATGACCAATACAGCGACCGAAGTCAATAAAGCTTGAGAAAACGCATTATCACCTCCCATAGACATCCAGACGATGAAGGTAACAATGGATATCCCCAATACGATGGGAACAAATATTCCAGCAATTTTATCGACCAGTTTTTGTACGGGTGCTTTGCTACCCTGTGCCTCCTGTACCATTTTTATGATTCGGGAAAGCAGGGTTTCACCTCCAACTTTTTCTGCAGTAAATTGAAAACTACCTTTTTGATTGACAGTACCAGCAAATACCTTCTCTTCTCTGGACTTTTGTACTGGAACAGGTTCACCCGTAATCATACTTTCGTCTACATACGAGCTTCCTTTAGTAACTTCCCCATCTACGGGAATCTTTTCTCCAGGACGGACTAAAATAGTTTGACCTACTTGTACAGCAGAAATAGGAATTTCTTTTTCTTCCCCATTATCAATAACTTTAAGCGTTTTAGGTTGTAATCCCATTAATTTTTTAATGGCCGAAGAAGTATTCGATTTGGCCTTTTCTTCCAGTAATTTCCCCAAAGAAATAAAGGTGATAATCACTGTCGCCGCTTCGTAATAAACGTGTGGCTCAATAGCACGATTTAACCAAAATTCCGGAAATATGGTGTTGAACACACTAAACAAAAATGCAATGCCCGTACTTAAAGCCACCAAAGTATCCATATTCGCCTTGCCACGTTTGGCCTGTTTGAAAGCATTGATAAAAAAACTACGCCCAAACCAAAAAAGAATAGGAATAGCCAATACCAAAGAAATCCACTTACCAGGTTCCCATTGCATAAAGAACATTCCAAGTACGAAGATGGGTAGCGTCAGAATAGCTGACCAAATGGTACGGTTTTTAATGTCTTGGTAATGCTTTTGCTGAAGCTCTTGTTGTGCTTCCACTGGGTCTTCTGCATCGATAATGATATCATAGCCCACTTCACGCAGTGCGTTCTGAAGTTTTTCTTCAGAAATGGTTTCATCGTAATCGACTAAAACCGAATTGCTGGCAAAATTTACGATGGCCTTGTTTACGCCATCGGTATGGGAAAGAATCGACTCAACACTGCTGGCACAGGCGGCACAGGTCATACCCGTAACTGGAAAGGATTTTTTTATGCCTGTTTTTTGTTCTTTGGGTTTGGTGTCGAATATATTGGTTGCCTCCATTTACTAATCCGTTTTGTATTTAACAAATTTCGGAATAGAACACGGGAAAGCTGTTACGTTATTCGCTGAAAGAGTTGTAAAATTTGCTCATTCATTTTCTTTTATTAGTTGGTTTCTAATACCTTTTTAAATTGAATTATTAAATATACCAACTATGCTTTTAAAACATTTTCTCTATGCGCTTTTTTTGTATGTTAACTCCAAGTCATTCTTTGCAATCTGACCGCATTTAAAATAGCTAATAACGCCACCCCAACATCGGCAAATACGGCTTCCCACATCGTAGCCAAACCACCAGCGCCGAGGATAAGAACAACTACCTTTACCCCAAATGCCAGACCGATGTTTTGCCAGACAATCCTACGGGTGGAACGACCGATTTTGACCGCTCTCGCTATCTTGCTCGGTTGGTCAGTCTGGATGATAACATCTGCCGTTTCGATGGCCACATCACTACCCAAACCACCCATTGCGATACCTACATCGCTTGCAGCAAGTACGGGCGCATCATTGATACCGTCGCCCATAAAGGCTATAGTCGTATCAGGTTGTTTTTTGAGTTTCTCGACTTCGTTCAGTTTATCTTCTGGTAGCAGACCGCCTTTCGCCCAATCTATATTCAGCTCTTCAGACACCTGTTGGGTAATGGAATCCTTGTCGCCCGAGAGCATTATGATTTTGGAAATGCCAGCTTCACGAATTTGCTTTATGGCTTGGTGGGCATCTTCCTTCAGTTCATCGGCAATCGTCACATATTCGGCAAACTTTCCGTCGATGGCTACCATTACTATGGATTCGACTATGGTATCGGTCTCAGAGGGAACTTCGATTCCGTTGGAAACCATCAAAGCTTTATTGCCCACCAATACCTGCTTTCCGTTGACCGTACCTTTCAATCCTTTTCCAGCAACTTCGGAAACTTCGGTCGCTTCCAACTCTGCACCATCGGCCTTATATTCCAGAACTGCCTTTGCAATGGGATGGGTGGATTGCTCTTCCATAGCCATCAAGTACTGCATAAATTCCGCTTCCCCTTCGACTGCGCTCAGGGCAGGCGCAAAACTATTTTTGGTTACCACTTTCTTAATCTTGAAAACCCCTTTGGTCACGGTACCCGTTTTGTCCATTACCACGGTGTTCACCTTGGTCATCGCATCGAGAAAGGATGCACCCTTAAATAAAATTCCATTACGGGATGCTGCACCGAGACCACCGAAATAGCCCAAGGGAATGGATATGACCAAGGCACAGGGACAGGAAATTACCAAGAAAATCAGAGCGCGGTAGAGCCAATCCCTAAACACATAATCGTCCACGAAGAAATACGGCAAAAACGTCAGTCCGATGGCAAGGAAAACCACGATGGGTGTATAAATTCTGGCGAATTTTCTAATGAACAGTTCCGTCTTCGATTTTCGGGCGGTAGCGTTCTGAACCATATCCAAGATTCGCGCGATGGAACTGTCCTTAAATTCTTTGGTCGTTTTTACTTCGATTACGCCGTCAAGATTGATACTTCCGGCATACACTTTATCATCTTTTGCGACGGTGTCAGGCTTGCTTTCACCAGTAATGGCAGCTGTGTTCAATGATGCTTTTTCTGAAAGTAAAATGCCGTCCAAGGGGATTTTTTCGCCTACGCGAACCTGAATTGTTTCACCAATCTCGACCGTTTCCGGATTGACTGAAACAAAATCCCCATTTCTATAAACCAATGCTTCATCGGGTCGTGCATCCAAGAGTGCCTTTATATTCCCCTTCGCCCGATTAACAGCAGCATTTTGGAACAGTTCGCCCACCGCATAAAATAGCATTACGGCCACACCTTCGGGATATTCACCTAT
The DNA here is from genome assembly GCF_036553625.1 of Winogradskyella poriferorum. Taxonomy (NCBI): domain Bacteria; kingdom Pseudomonadati; phylum Bacteroidota; class Flavobacteriia; order Flavobacteriales; family Flavobacteriaceae; genus Winogradskyella; species Winogradskyella poriferorum. The sequence goes on along the minus strand of NZ_JAZHOU010000004.1, from coordinate 92,197 downwards.
GGCAAATGCCCCCAGAGTCGCAATGGACATCAAGAAAAATTCCGTAAAGAAATCACCCTTCCTAATACTGTTCCAGCCCTCTTTGATAACAGGAAAACCAACGGGAATGTAAGCTACAGTGTACCAAACAATCCGAACCCAATCCTTGAAGAATGGGAACGCATCAAAATAATCTATGGCAATGCCTGTAATCAGCAATACAAAACTGAAAATAGCGGGCAGGTAGGTGTTAAATGAACTACTATCACCGTGGTCGTGATTATGACCATCATCGTGACTATGCTCTTCTTCCGAATTATGCTTTAAGTCTTTTAAATTTACTTTCTTTTTTTTCATAAGATTTTAAAATTCAAAGTTGCGATAATAGAGGATGCAACGGAAGTGCATTTATTGTCCGCTGCACTTGTCACAAATACCCTTCAAAACCAAATTGGCATCCTCTGCCACAAAGCCTTCCGGCAGGTTGATATGTGGAATCTTATGTTCGGTCAGGCAAATGGTCTCATCGCAGCTATTACAATGGAAATGCAGGTGCAAATCCTGTTCAAGTTCACAATTGCAACCTTTTTCGCAAAGTGCGTATTTGGCAATTCCTGTCCCATCGTCTATTTGATGTACCACACCCTTTTGTTCAAAAGTTTTAAGGGTCCTGAAAAGGGTAGTTCGGTCCGCTTTCGTGAAAGCAGTCTCGATATCGGTCAGCGAGGTAGCCACTTCTTTTTCTGCCAAATATTTATAAATCAATAACCGCATCGCCGTGGGGCGAACACCATTATCAGTAAGTCTTTGTTCTATTTCTTTCATTTTATGATTGTATTTATTAATGTCCGTGTTCTTCCGATTCGCCTTTCTTCATTTCTGCCATCAAATAGTAGCCATTGTTATAGGCATATTTTGTATTCGGTTCTTGTTCGCTCAAAAAATCAATGGCAATCCAATCGCCATCGTGGGTGCCTTTGGTGACTTCAATGGGTCTGAACGACCAATCATCACCTTCCTTTTCGGCCGAGAATACAAAGAATCGTTCACCATCGGCTGCTATGGCAGTTTCTGGCATCGCCTTTGTCTGGGTATTTTCAGTTTGGATGCGCCCCTGAATGTACATCCCGGGAATCAGGTTGCCTTCCTTGTTCTCGATTTCAGCGTGAACGTGAATGGCCTTCGGGTTTTGTTCAAAGGTCTTTCCTACGGAATAGATTTCGGCAGTTAGTTCCTTTCCCGGAATCGACTGTACATTGAAAACCACTTTTTGCCCTTCTTTCACCTTATAGACATCCTTTTCAAAAACCATCAAATCTGCGTGTACGTGGTGGGTATCCACAATTTCCATTAAGTCGGTCTGCGGATCCACGTATTGGCCAGTTTTTATGGCAACTTTTTCCACAAACCCTTCGATGGGACTTCTAAGTGCCACCCGTTGATATATAGTGCCGTTCCGCACACCGGATGCGCTGATGCTCAATTGTTGCAGTTGAGCTTCGAGACCGTTGACCTTGCTTCGGGATGCCTGGTATTCGGCTTCGGTCTTTTGAAAGTTTGCACCGCTGCCCACGCCTGCATCATACAATGTTTTTTGCCGTTCGTATTCTTTCTTGAGAAACTGGCTATTGCTGAACGCATCAAGATAATCGGTCTGTTTTTCGATGATATTGGGGTGTGACAAATAGGCGACGGTCTGCCCCTTGCTGACCTTATCGCCCTCAATGACCTCGATGGAAACCACGTTGGCACCCACTACCGTTGTGACGGTGGCCTCGTTTTGTGGTGGGACTTCCAACTGTCCGTTGGCTTCCATATAGCCGCTCATATTCCGCATTTTCAGGGTGTCGATTTCCATTTGCAGTGCATCGAACTGTTTGGCCGTGAGCATTACTTCCTTGGCTTCGCCCTCGGAATGCGCTTTTTCCGTTTCCGGATTGTCTTTGTTATTCTCTGCGGATTCTTTTTTGGAATCGCCACAAGCGGTCAACGCCAAAAGCATCGCCAACAAACCAATAACTATGTATTTTGATAATTTCTTCATTTTATTGCTTGAAATATTGTAGTTCGAAAACTGATTTTAGATAATTGTCGAGAGCGTTCAGCGCATCCATTTCCGTCTGTATGGCATCCCTAATAATTTGGGTAAAAGCGGCGTAATCCACGGCACCTTCCTTATAGGCCAGCAATGCGCCTTGTCTCTGTTCCTCAGCAAGCGGTAAAGCTTTGTCTTTATAGAATTGCCAAGATGCTTCCCATTTTTGATAGGTTTCTACCGCTTGTCGGTATTCCGATTGCAGTTGACGTTTGGTAAAGTTTGCATTGGCTTTTGCGATTTCACTTTCCAATTTGGCAGCTTTGACCTGACTGCGTTCGGCACGAGAAAACAGCGGAAGAGATATTCCCGCCTGATAGGTGTAGAATCCGCTACTGCCATTCACCCGTTGCAATCCGCCCTGAAGGTTGAAATTGGGCAACAAATCGGAACGTTCAGCTTTGTAGCTGGCTTGGGCTTCATCAATCCGCTTTTGCGAAAGTTCCAGTTCGGGATGGGTTTCTATGGTTGATGGAATTCCCAGTACTGCCACTTCGCTACCATCCAACGAATCGGGAACGGTATAGAACGTGTCGGAAACCAACCAAAGATTGAGCTTCTGTAGGGCAATGGCGTAATCACTTTCGGCCTGTTGCAGTTTGTTGCTGATTTGCAATGCCTGATTGGTCGCCGATGAATATTCCAAGCGTGAAATAGCCTCTACCTTGTAGTTCAGTTCAATGGCCTTTTCAAACTGCGAGTAGATGGAATCCAGTTCACGGTAGAGTTCATATTTCTGCCGTTGCTGATAGGCCTGTGACCACACTTTTTTGACTTCCTGTGCCACTTGCAATGCGGTAAGGTCAAGTGCGGTTTCCGCCAAGGCGATACGCTGTTTTTGCAACCGCTTCTTTGAACCGATACCGAACAGGTTGATGTTCTGCTGGCCTACACCAACTATTGTATAAATACCTTGACCTTCTGAAATTTCCTCACCGCCCGTAAATACTTGGGTATTACCCAAATCATAGGCAGTACCTTTCAGAGCATTCTGCTTTTGAATTTCCAGCCGTTTTGTTATCAATAGCGGATAGTTTTCTTTGGATATTTCTACGGCCTGTTCCAATGAAACAACGGGTAATGTATCGTTCTGATGAACTTGCTGCGCTTCTACTTCCGCGAAAGCAAAAAAGAAACATACCACCACAGAAGCGGTTACGATTTTCGGATTGACCTTTATTTTGCGTTCCGAACGTTTTTCTACCCATTGATAGAAAATGGGAAGAATGAATAGGGTCAATAAGGTGGATGTAATTAATCCACCTATAACGACCGTCGCCAATGGTCGCTGAACTTCTGCCCCTGCGGATGCGGAAATGGCCATAGGCAGAAAACCGAGAATATCGGTAAAGGCCGTGAGCATAATGGGGCGTACCCTTCTTTTTGTTCCTTCAACGATTCGCTCTTTTAGGTTGGTAACGCCTTCCTCTTTCAGTTCGTTGAGTCCGCTAATCATTACCAAACCGTTCAGTACGGCAACCCCGAAAAGCACGATAAAGCCAACCCCTGCGGAAATACTGAAGGGCATATCCCTGAGCCAGAGAGCGAACACACCGCCTATGGTCGCCATTGGGATGGCCAGATATATCATCAAGGTCTGCGGAAAGGATTTTAGGGCAAAGTAAATCAGGATGAATATGAGCAACAGTGCAATGGGAACTACGGTCTGCAAACGGTCGCTGGCCCTTTCCAGATTTTCAAAGGCACCACCATAACGGATAAAATAACCTGGGGGGTAAATCCAAGTTGGCATCCAGTTTCTCTTTAATCTCATTGACCAGCGATTCCACATCACGACCACGTACATTAACGCCTACATAGGTTCTGCGATTGGTATTGTCCCTGCTTATCTGCATCGGTCCTGGTGTGTATTCGATGGCTGCCAGTTCTTGAAGTGGAATTTGTGAACCGTTCGGTAGATTGATATAGAGATTACGGATATCGTTGATATCGCTGCGGTTCTGCTCATCGAGCCTGACCACCAAATCAAAACGCTTTTCACCTTCAAAAATGACCCCTGCATACCCACCTGCGAAAGCGGATTGCACCATCGTATTGAGTTGATCGATGCTCACGCCGTATTGGGCCAGTTTGTTGCGATTGTACTTTATCGTCATCTGCGGTAAGCCCGAAGTGGCTTCTGCCCGCATATCGCCTATACCTTCAGTACCTGCGATAATTTTGGTAATCTCGTCCGCTTTGGACGCAAGCACATTGATATCCTCACCATATATTTTAATCGCAATATCCTCACGGATGCCTTCCAATAGCTCATTAAACCGCATTTCGATGGGTTGCGTAAATTCATAATTGACACCAGGTATAGTGCTCACCGCATCCTTCATCTTCTCAATAAGTTCATATTTGGATTCGGCAGACACCCATTCGTCCTGCGGTTTCAGTATTACGAATACATCGGCAAAGTCCATCGGCATAGGGTCGGTAGGCACTTCCGCAACACCGATACGGCTGACTATTTTTTCCACTTCGGGAAATTCGGCCTTTACGATGCGTTCTATTTTTGTGGTGGTCTCGATGGTCTCGCTCAATGAACTTCCGGGTTTCAAAATAGCGTGGAAGGCAATATCGCCCTCGTCCAATTGCGGTATGAACTCACCACCCATTTTGGTAAACGTGAAGATGGCCACGGCAAAGATGGCCACCGCAATACTAACGACCCATTTTCCTTTTTCCAAGACGTTTAACAATAGGGGCTCATACTTGCGTTGTACCCAATGTACAAAACGGTCGCCCCACGATTTCTTTTCCTTTTTTGGCGGTTTCAGGAACAAGGCGGACATCATCGGCACATAGGTCAGACATAGTACCATTGCACCAATCATCGCAAAGATGAACGTGAGTGCCATAGGCTGGAACATCTTCCCCTCGACGCCTTCAAGTGCAAGGATGGGTAAGAAAACAATTAAAATTATCAACTGCCCGAAGAAGGCAGCGTTCATCATTTTTTTGGATGCATCGGCTGCAATTTCGTCACGGTCTTTCTTATCCAAAGATTTCTTTTTAAGCACATAACTGGCCATAAGAAATACACTCGCTTCCACGATAATGACCGCCCCATCTACGATAATACCAAAGTCGATTGCCCCCAAGCTCATCAGGTTCGCCCATACGTCAAAAACATTCATTAGGATAAAGGCAAACAATAGGGATAGGGGAATGGTCGATGCCACAATCAGTCCGCCACGCCAGTTCCCCAAAAGAAAGACCAGTACAAAAATCACGATGAGCGCGCCTTCCAGAAGATTGTTGCGTACCGTGCCTGTGGTCTCACTGATGAGTTTACTTCTATCCAACAAGGGTTCGATGACCACGCCTTCGGGAAGTGATTTCTGGATTTCGGCCATCCTATCCTTAACGCGGACAATGACTTCGTTTGAGTTTGCGCCTTTGAGCATCATTACCAGTCCACCGACGACCTCGCCTTCGCCATCCTGCGTTAATGCCCCATAGCGAACGGCGGAACCGAAGCGTACATCGGCCACATCGTTTACGGTGATGGGCACACCATTTTCATTTTTAATAACGATTTTCTTGATGTCATTGAGGTTACGTACCAAACCTTCACCCCGAATGAAGTTGGCCTGGTGGTTCTTTTCGATGTAGGCGCCACCCGTATTCTTATTGTTTGCTTCCAAGGCTTTAAATACATCGGTAATGGTAAGCCCGATAGACTTCAATTCGTTGGGGTCAACGGCCACTTCGTATTGTTTAATCTTTCCACCTATCGCATTGATTTCAACGACGCCAGGCACCATCGCCATTTGTCGTTGTACAATCCAATCCTGCATCGTGCGTAGGTCGGCAAGGGAATATTTGTCCTGAAACTTAGGCTCGACCTTTAAGGTGTATTGGTACACCTCGCCCAAACCTGTTGAGATGGGTCCCATAGAAGGTTGACCGAGTTCTTCAGGAATCTGTTCGCGCACTTCGGTAAGTTTCTCGGAAACTAGCTGACGGGGCAGATAGGTTCCCATATCATCGTCAAAAACTACCGTTACCACGGAAAGTCCAAATCGCGAAATCGAACGTATTTCCTTGACATCGGGCAGGTTGCTCATCGCCACTTCCACGGGATAGGTCACAAACTGCTCTATATCCTCTGTGCCCAAATTGGGCGATTGCGTGATGACCTGTACCTGATTGTTGGTAATATCTGGTACGGCATCTATGGGAACTTGGGTCATACTATAAATCCCAGCACCAATGAGTGCCAATGTGAGCAGACCGATAATAAATTTGTTATTGATTGAAAAATCAATGATTCTGTTAATCATAGATTTAGGTGTTAATTCAGTTAAAAATGAAATTGTGCTTTCCCTTCGACTGCACTCTGGACAGGCGCACAAGCGAAATACACCGTTTGAAGTTTTCTAAAGCTGAAAACCTCAAAACTTGATATAGCTATCCTATAAAACTGAATTAAACCTGCGGGGGCTGAAAGAGAGAGTGATAAAAGTTACTTTCAAGACTATCAAGATGGTTGAAAGACTCTTTTGGCACTTCGGGTTGATAAGGTTTGAATGAAGGTAAACTAAAACTTATCGTGTGAACGTGACAACAATGACAATGACAAAAAGGCGAACAAAGTTCACAGTCTTCATCGTGTTCCCCATTATAGTCAACAACAGAAACTACCTGAGAATCATCAATACTCTTATCTATATCACTACAAGGTACTGTATTGAGTGTTAGAAAGTAAATTGATAATATAAGCGTTATGAATTTCACAATACAAATATAAAAATATTTTTGTGCAACTGTGTTGCAAAATTATAATGCTTTTAGCAACAACTTTTATTATTTTGAATTGGTGGACAAGCAATTGTTCCATACGAACAATAAACACAACAATCACCTTCTTTTGGTCGTAATACTTTTTTACAATTCTCACACTCGTAAAAGAATTGACAGGATTCTGTTGGCATTTGCTCTACTTTTTTGTGTCCGCAGTTTGGGCAAGTTATTTCTGATTTTAACTGGACTTCCATTAGTTTTCCTTTTTGTTGGTTACTTTATAACCTGTTGCGTTAATTGCTTTCTCGATTTCCGTTTCATTGGTTTTGGTTTTGTCAAACTCAACGATTGCATTTCCGTTTTCGTAGGATGCTTTTGAACGTACAATTCCATTAAGTTTGTTTATTTCGTGGTTTACGTGTTCTTCACAACCCGTGCAGGTCATCCCGCTGATTTTAAATTCAGTGGTTTTAATGTCTGATTTGTCAACTATGATTATTTGCTTTTCTGTATTTGGATAAAAAATCCCTGAATAGTATGGGAAAGCCAACATTATTATAGCAAGTAGAGTTACTGTTCCTAAAAAGGTTTTTGATTGAATAAATTTAGGCCTTCCTGCCTTACCGGCAGGCAGGTCATCTGTCTCACATTCACAGTCAATTTCTTTTTGGGGTTTTAGTTTTTGATACCAAGCAAAACCAAGCACCAAAATCGTTAGCCCTACTAAATAAGGTCTGAAAGGTTCTATCCAAGAGAAAGTTGAGGCAATTCCGCTTATGCCAGCAATCAATGCCAAAACTGGGGTTATGCAGCATATTGATGCCGCTATTGCTGAAATTATTCCAGTGTACGCTACTGTATTTGATGATTTTTCCATATTCATTCTATGCTACTTTTTTGTTTTCTTTAAGCCTGCCGAAAATTCCTTCCAATACCTCGCTTGAATCTTTGACCAAAGAGTAATACAACGTTTGACCATCTCGTCTCGAAGAAATCAATCCGGCATCCTTCATCTTTCGAATGTGTTGTGAAATTGCTGGGACACTCATTTGCAGTATATCTGAAAAATCACAAGGACAAAGCTCACCTTCCTCGTTTAGCAGGAAAAGTATCTTCAGTCTGGTCTCATTACCTGCCAGGGCCAGTACCTTGCCGACACTAATGATTAATTCTGAGGTTGTATTCAAAATGTTACGACAACGCATCAACTGCTTCTGGTCTGCCTCGGCACGGGTGCAACTTAATTCAAGAGCCATAATTAAAATTTTAGCAAATTTATACTTATATTATTATTTAAGCAAATACTTAAATAAAAAAAGCTAACACATCATTCAAATTAACTATAACTTAAAATCTCAAATGTTATATTCTAAAAGTAAATGTAGTTTTTGGGAAAAAATCAATCTACCATTCTCGTTAAGAATCTTTTGCAGGCTAGCAATCAATTTTTTTGAATTCATCAACCTCTAAAAGAAAAAAGATTTTCAACCTCTAAAGCCTTTCCCTAATTGGAAAGATTATTTAAGGTAAATCCTTTTTCTTTTAATCGATGATGTATACTTAAGTTCTTAATCGTTTAGATTCTTTGTTTCCTCGGTAAGTGAACCTTCAAATTTGGGAATTGGGCGATTCTTTCTCTCCTCTTCTGTTTCCACTATTCCATTTTCCTTGATGTCATTGATTAACCATTGCATTTCCATTATTTCCCTACGTTGCGCCTTGATGATTTCATCGGCAAGTTTCCTTACCCTGACATCTTTTATTTTAGAACGTTCGCTAGTTAAAATAGCTATAGAGTGATGGGGTATCATTCCTTCCATATAGTCAACACCAGTAACTGTTATTTGACTTCGAACTAGCCAAATCCCCCCTGCAATCAATAAAACCCCTAGACTCAAAATCATAATATTCTTGTTTCTCTCTTTGTACATATTTAACATATACAGAAGCATAATAATGACCATCGACCCACCCATAATCAGGGTCATAAAAAAACGGGTCTCACTGTACCAGAAATGGTCAATAATCTGATACGAGTGTGTGTACATCAAAAAGAACATCGCAATCATTGAGGTGCCAATCATTGCGAAAAATTTTAAATAATTATTTGGCTTTTTTTCGTTGTTTTCCATAGTTTATATTTTTGGTTATTTTAATTAGTTTAATTTATTAAAATTAAGATTTATACAAAACAAGTATTTGCTACATTAGGTAATACTTTAACTCTTTTAAAACACTAATCGATTTTACCACATAAAAGTGGCATTGAACTCTCAATATCCTAAAATTCATCAAGCGATTTTCTGTTCTTATCTCTATTATTTTTAAACTGTGTAGGTGTCATTCCCGTAACTTTTTTAAACTGATTACTTAAGTAAGCAACACTACTATAGTTTAACATAAAAGCTATTTCACTTAAGGTTAACTCGTCATAAACGATGAGTTCTTTAACACGCTCAATTTTTTGGTTAATGATAAACTGTTCAAAAGTGATACTCTCTACTGATGAAAAAAGTGAGCTTAAATATTTATAGTCCAGGCGCAATTTTTCACTAATAAAGTCTGCCCATTTAATGTTCAAATCTTCTGATGAGTAATAAATTTTGTCTACCACTAAGGTTTTCATCTGTTCTATAAGCTGACTTCTACGGTCGTTGATTAGACTGAATCCAACATCTTGTAGTGCTTTGGAAAATTTGTTTTTATTTTCCACGCTTAAAGATTTTGTTAATTCAACTTCTCCCAATTTTATTGAGCTATATGGTATCTTCAGTTCTTGCAACATATTAGATACCGCAGAGATACATCGTGGACATACCATATTTTTTATGTGAACTTTATAACTCATTTTTTAAAACAACTTTAACCCTGCTTTTGAAAGTGAATAGTAATACGCTGCAATAGCGGCAATAATAAATATGATGATTAGTGCCAATACTCCAATAATTCTATCTTTTTTAGTGATATTGTTCTTGGTTCGGTGTTTATTTCTTTCAGCTTTTCTCCTATTTCTTCTACTCTCACTCATCATCGCTCTTCTTACCATTGCATATATTTCTTTATGGGACTCTTATTTAAGGCTGACCTATTCTATGGTCTCCCTTACTTCACCACATTTTAACATTGCTTCTCCGTAATACGGATTGCGAATTTCTTCTTCAAGGCTTAACCAATAGGCACCTTTATTGTTATCTGCCATAGGGCAATACTCGCTAAAGACTTTTTGGTTTACGCCAAAAAGTTGCACAGCACTTATCATATGTGCAGAAAGGTGCTTAAAATGTCCTCTTTGTGCCGCTATATCTGAATTGTTTTCAATAGCATTTGCAGAATTTTTTACCTCTTTTTGGATTGTCATCCAATGGTTATGTGCTTCTTCATCGGACAATAATTTCATATTTACTTTTGCTAAATTCTGACTTATTTTCTTTGCAGCAGTTTGTGCTTCTTCAGAGTTGTCATCAACTAGAGCATCCTTTAATAGAATATAGCCATCAAAAACCTCTTTTAATTGGCTCTGAAATTTATTAGGAACTTCAATTCTCTTGTTCATCTCTGAATGATTGGTGCTGTTCATCTTTTCCCCTGAACCGTCATTTTGCATTCCTAGATGGCCTTCGTGTCCTGTCATAGTTTTTCCCCCTTCAGCATTCATCATTGATTTTTTGCCTTGCAATTGTGCTGCTGCATCTACAGTGAATGTTCCATTTGTCACTACTTCATCACCATTTGCAAGTCCCTCAAGAATGGTATAACTCTCACCATTGGTATTACCCAATAAAACTTCTCTCATTTCGAAGACAGGTTCGTTCGGTTTTGTTTTAACATAAACTACAGACCGTTTTCCTGTCCACAAAACAGCGGTAGCAGGAACGGTTACTGCACTTTTAGAACCCGATTGAATGCCTTCAATGGTACCTTCAACGAACATTCCTGGTTTAAACTTGTCTTTTATATTATTTAATACAGCTCTTACAACTATAGTTCTAGTCGCTGAATTTAATAGCGGGTCAATGAATGAAATTTTTGCATCAAAAACTTCATTACGGTAGGCGTTTGTCGTTATTTTAATAGTCTGACCTTCTCTTAATAATGCAATTTGATTTTCATAAGCATCAAATTCTGCCCAAACGGTATTAAAGTTTGCAATCTTATATAGTGGTTGACCTTGCTTTACATAGTCGCCTTCTTCTACCATCTTATGAGTGACTGTTCCAGAAACCGTGGCGAATACGGGAAAATATTCTTGCACTTTTCCAGCAGATTCAATAGCGTTAATCTGTTTCTCTGAAAGTTTCCATAGTTTAAGTTTATTTCTTACGGCCTTATAAAGTTCTGGTTGCGATTCTTTAAGTGAGGACGCCGTTAGTAGTTCTTGTTGTGCAGCAACTAATTCTGGTGAATAGATAGTAGCCAAACGTTGTCCTGCACCTACACGTTCTCCTGTAGAATTAACGTATAATTGCTCTATTCTACCACCAAAGTAGGTAACTTGTACCGCATTAGATTCTTCATTGGGCCTAATCTTACCCGATAGCTTTAATGAGTTATCACCCATTTGTCCCTGCCCTACAACTGAGGTTTGAATATTAGCCAAAGCCATAGCATTTTCTGTCATTTTAATCTCATTAGCATTGAGACCATCTGTGCCTGCTTCTGCTGGTATTAAATCCATTCCGCAAATAGGGCAATCTCCTGGTTCCGGTTGCATAATCTGTGGGTGCATCGAACAAGTCCACATTTGGTTAGTAGCGATTTCCTCTGAGTGGTTGTGACCATCCAAAACTGTGTTTGTTGCTGTATCAGCAGAACCTCTACCGAAAATTAGATAGCCACCAAACAGGCCAACAATTACCGCAACACTTATGTAAATAATGTTTTTATTCATAATATTACTTTTTTGTTCTCTTATTTATTTTTCTAATTGTAGGTGATGATGTATACCAAAGTAAAAAACCACTCAATACTGTTATTAATCCCAACAATGAGAATGCTCTTAAAACAATGGTATTAAAATTATCTCGTCCTTGATAATCCATAGTATGTGTCATCCATAAAAAATCGAACCAACGCCAATCTCGGTGGCGAACTGTTTGAAACGCTCCATTTTTAATTGCCACATAAACTTTAAGATTTTCATCAGTTTTGTATGAAATCTCATAAGCTGGCAGAGGTCTTCCCCTATATTCGTGGTGGTCGCTTACTGCTTCAATTCTCTGTATTTTATCTATTTTTAAATCTGATAACATATAACGCTCAGCTACTTTGATTGCTTCTTGTTTGGTAATTTCATTCTTTTTATTACCTGAAACAGCATTGTACAAGTTGTTTTCATTTATCCAATAATAAGGTTCACCAGCTATTTCCAAGAGTTCTAAGTTTTTAATTGGCTCCTCTAAGTTTAGTTGAGCAGTACCTAAAAGGTTATTGAAGGACGTTTGTTTAGGTATCTCTTTCTTAAACTGGTCTCCGTGGATATCATCAATATCTGTCCAACTAAAATACAGACCACTAATCGTCCACATTAGGAATTGAATCCCAATAAAAAGACCTAAATACCTATGTGCCTTTCTAATTTTAAGTGCTGTTTTTCTACCTACCATTAACAACTACTTTTTGTTTCTTGATGAAGAATGTGTTTTAATAATTTTCCATTGGCCATCTATTTTCTTTAGAATTGAGGTTGCTACTCCTTTTTTCTTAATAGTTCGTGACTTACCTGTTTCGTCTGGATTTAATACGATGGTGTAAACATAGGTTTCTGTAGTAAATGCGTAGGGTGCATCTACTTTCACATCGATTTTATAATCTGAAAAAGTAAAACTTTTAAAGTGCCCCAGTTCTGGACCTAGATGGTGTTTTATGTAATGCTCATAGGTACCCTCAATACCGCCTGATTCATATACCTCGGAATCTTTTGCAAACAACTCAAATGTGCCTTTGGTAGTGAGATTTTGCAATGCATCTTTGTACGATTTCATTATTTTTAGAACAGCTTCTTTATCTGTTGTACTCCCTGCATTTTGGCTAAAGATTTGGCCAGTGGTAAACAGAAGTAGTATTAAGGTTGTTGCTAGTTTAAGTGTTTTCATAATTTTAGTTTTATAATGTTTTATTTATTGACGTGTATTCTATTAATGTTGGCAATACCAAAAACCAAAACCAAAAAGCTCAAGAAAACCTCCATAATTACCAAGAGTTTACCAGGAATTGTTAATGGCACTATATCTCCAAAACCAACAGATGAAAAAGTAATTAGGCTGAAATATGTAAACTCAAAAAACCCTTTAAAAAATGAACCTTCAAGTGATGTTGCAGACTTAAAATTTTCTGAATTCAATACGTACAACGCTAGATAATCTGCTGAAAACGAAAGGATAATCAAGACAATTAATACAGCAAACAATGTAAGAACGTGCGTAAGCTGATGGCTTTCGCCTATTATTTTACTTAATTGTATAAAAGTGAGTCTAACAATGAATATCATTTTGGCCAAGGCTAACCCAACAATTAAAAATGGCAGAAATAAGTTATCAGAATTTTCATTAACCCATAATACATAACTTAAGGACAAAAGCGTAACTACGCCAGCAGTGAACAATACTTTTTTAAAGAGCTGTTCGTAAAACCCTGTGTCTTTAGGTATATTGGTTATATCTTCCATATTCATTGTGTTCTAATTAAATAGTTGAAGTGCCAACGCACTACCAATTATTACAATCAGTATTGCATACAGTATGTAATTAAACCATCTTCTAACAGCAGATTTTTCTGCTTTGTGGTGGCATCCGTCTTTACAACATTCTTTCATCGTTTTAAATTTTTATTCTCACTGCAACTTCCAACCATTACTACTTGAAAATGAGAGTTAAACTCTATCCATCAATCAAAAAACAGGTTTCACTCCCATAATCAAGTACTTCTAAAAGAATTTCTCCTTTCCAAAAGTTTGTATTTTGCCCGATAAAGGAAGAGGGATACTATAATTCTAGGGGGATTTAATCCCTCTCCCTTCTTAACAGGCTGCTATTAACCAAATCAATCTTTCTTTTTCTATTATCTTGTGCCTGACATGGGAAGGAATTAACACTAACCATCAATATTTTCCTTCCCACGACAGGACTTTTTAACTATCCTGACAACCTGGTATCTTCTATCCTCTGTTAACTAATAAACCAGCACGATAGGTAGATTGCTTGAAACAGATTATCTAGTGAATAGTTTTTTGAACTTTTCCACATTTTAGCATTCGACTACCGTAATATGGATTTCTCACTTCTTCTTTAGTGCTTAACCAAGCACTCCCCTTATCATACATTGGGCAAAACTGTTGGTACAGCTTATTCTTTGTGCCCGTAATAGCTACTATATCGGTAATATCCCTACTCAACACTTTAAAATGCTCTCTTTGATGGGCTATTTCACTTTTTGAAATATGTTCTGCGTGCTCTGTGGCATCCTCAATAATATCAGTCAATTCTTTTTGCTCTTTAGCTGTATAGTTAGACTCGTCGAACGCTTTCAGTGAAGCCACCAATTTAGTGCTTGCCTCAACTGCTTTTTCTGAATCATCTGCTACCAAAGCATCTTTTAAGCTGAAATAATCACTTAAAATTGCCTCTGCTTTTGTATCACCTTTCATATCCATCATTTTATTGTGATTATGGTCGTGATTCATTTTTTCCTTTTCCTGTGCATTGGTAAAAGAAACTGTTAACAGTAACATTACTATTACACTGATTTTTAAATTTTTCATCTTATCTTTTTTTTTAATTATAAACTGTCTTTTAAATTTTCCATATACTTAACAACCCTCTGTGCTTCTTTTTCTGAAAAAGTAGCCTCCTTGTGAATTAAAGTATAGGAAGCCAAAGGCATCTCACCATTTTCAATCTGTTTAACGATAGACCTTAGCTTGCTTGCTTTTCTTCGACTGGAAAGGGAATCCCATTCATTGAAGTTTAACTCTGCTTTTCCTTCTTTGATATGCCCTTCTAAGAACCAAGCTATGGGTTGCACCTTGCTGTACCAAGGGTACTGTGTGTTGTTACTGTGGCAATCATAACAAGAGACTTGCAGTTTGTTTTGAATATCACTTGGGACATCATTTACCAGCATAAAATCAGTATCGGGAACCGTTTCGCTCTGGTTATAGTCCACAGGAAAAAACTGGATAACCACAAAGGCAATTAATGCTATCCATGCTATGATTTTTACAGCCTTCATTTAATTGATTTCACGTTGTACTTTACCACATTTCAGCATTTTGGCACCGAAATACGGGTTTCTGATTTCTTCATTCATACTGAGCCAGGCACCGCCTTTGTTGTTATCGTACATAGGGCAGTACTGCTCATAAATGGTCATCGATGTTCCGGTGATTGCTATCATATCAGCCATATCCTTGCTCAATACTTTAAAATGTTCTCTTTGGTGCGCTATATCGCTTTCTGAGATATGTTCTGCGTGCTCAACTGCATCTTCAATAATTTCCTTTAATTCTGACTTTTCTTCTTCCGTATATTTAGAAATATCCAAGCTACCCAGACTTTTTGCCAAAACGGCTCCTAAATTTTTCGCTTTTGCGTTGTCATCTGCCACCAAAGCGTCCTTAAGATTGAAATAATCATTTAATACGGCTTGTGAGGCACCATTTCCATTCATTGCCATTTCCTTTTTTTCACCATCGTGGTGTCCATCACTGTTATCGTGATTCATTTTTGAATGGTCTCCATCTGCATTCATCTCTGAATGATGCTCTGTTGAATTATTCTTGTCTGTTTTAGCGTCTTTACAAGACACTGCTGTTAAGGTTACAAATGCTATTGCAACTATCCCTAATACTAATTTTAATTTGCTCATTTTGTTTTTGATTTAATTATTATTGATATATGTTAATCTTTATTTAAAATCTTGCTAAAAGACCGCCACCCCAACCATATCGGTTGTTATAGTTTCCTTGAATTGAAAAATTTCTAGAGAGGATGTATGAAAGACCTACCAACCATTGTGTTTCGCTTTCAAAAGAGCTATCTCCTAAATCATTCACCCATCCAAAGTCTGCTCTATATTCATATTCGCCTTCCAGAAAAATTCTTGGAAAAATCAATAGTTCTCTGTCCAAGCGTATTCTTGGGCGTAGCTGGTTATCCATACTCACATCTACATTGAATCTATAAGGTGTAAAGTATTTTACACCAATAAGACCAACTGTATTGAACTCATCGAAGGAATTTGGTATTTCGGTTTCGGTATTAACACCTACATAGAGACGCACCCAATCATTGAGATACCTGTTGTAATTTACTTCAGCTTCAAGATTTTTGTCATAATCGAATTCTGCTCGTAATCCAAATTCGTTACGGATATTGCTAGAGGTTAAAAAGAGTTCATTAAAGTTTGAGCCTGCACGCAACAATCCCCAAGAATAGTAATGGTCGGTTTCATCTATGAGTTTCTGAACGGGAAAATCTTCCATTCTTTTATCTCTTGGGGTATCATAACTAAACACCCTTGCCATACCTCCCATCATATGATATAGTACGTGACAATGAAAGAACCAATCTCCATACTCTTCGTTGTAGAACTCTATAACCACTTTCTGCATTGGCGGTACATTGACGGTATGCTTTAATGGTGAACGTTCACCATTTTCGTTAACGACCCTAAAATAATGACCGTGCAAATGCATTGGGTGGTGCATCATCGTTAGATTGTTGAGTGTTATTCGGGTTACTTCACCACTTTTTATTTTTATTTTATCGGTTTCCGAAAGTGGAACACCGTTCATACTCCAAACATAGCGTTGCATATTTCCGGTCAGGTTCAACAGAATATCGTTTACGGGTAAGTTGGCCTTGAATGTGGTATTTTCGGTTGCCTTTAAAAAGTCGTAGTTGAAATAGGTTTTACGTGTGCTGTAATCGAAAGACACGGTGTCCTTTTGCATCATAGACATATCGTGACCCATATGGTCGTTTGCCTTCATATCCATTTGATTACCCATTTTGCCATCGTTCATACCATCGTTCATATTCATTTTTCCGTCCTTCATATCCATTTTCATCCCATAATTCTCCTTCAGGTATTCAGGTGTTTTTTTCTTTTTGTTACCTACCATTGAAGGCGCTCCCATTTTCATATCCATTTTGGCCATTTGCTTCATCATTTCCACTTTATCAGGCCTGCCAATTCTTTCGGCTGGGTATAGGATGCCTTCGCCCAAACGCAACGAGGTGCTTCCAGAACCGTCCTGAGCGGTGGCGGTAACTTCTAAAGTACCTTCGGGAATGGTAACGATAACATCATAGGTTTCGGCAATACCGAAGAGGAAACGGCTTTTTGCTACAGGTTCCACATCAATACCGTCGCCCGCAACGACCATCGGGTTGCCACCGCCAAAGTCCAACCAATAATAAGTGGAAGCGGATGCATTGATAAAGCGAAGTCGAACCTTTTCCCCTGGTTTGAATTCTGGATATTCCGCTAACGACTTTCCATTGGTCAGAAATGCAGGATAATAGATATCTGCTATATCGGCTCCTTCCATACGGTCTCTCCAAAATTTGAATTGAGCACCAAGGGCTCCTTCTGAAATGACCCTGCTAAGAGGGACCGCAGTACCTTTTTTAACTTGATACCACTCGTT
The DNA here is from genome assembly GCF_036553625.1 of Winogradskyella poriferorum. Lineage (NCBI taxonomy): Bacteria > Pseudomonadati > Bacteroidota > Flavobacteriia > Flavobacteriales > Flavobacteriaceae > Winogradskyella > Winogradskyella poriferorum. The sequence goes on along the minus strand of NZ_JAZHOU010000004.1, from coordinate 74,720 downwards.
ACCTCTTTTAAGGTTTCGTAATACATTCATTGGTTTTTCATCGGTCCAATCTGACAAAACCACCACCAAATCTTTATCGTATTCCAGAGTTTTTTCTTTTGGATGAATGATAATAGACCCATAAACACCCTTTTGCTCTTGTAACATTGTATGGGAATGGTACCAATACGTACCCGATTGGTTGATGGGTATTCGGTATTGGAAAGTTGTTCCGGGTTTAATAGGTGGCGTGGTTAAATAGGGTACACCATCGTAAAAATTGGGAAGTATCAAACCGTGCCAATGCACAGAGGTTTCTTCATCCATTTTATTGGTTACGTTGATTATGGCAAGGTCTCCCTCATCAAATTCTAGAACAGGTCCTGGAATACTACCATTGATGGTCATTGCTTTTGCGCTTACACCCCCAAGCGTCATTTTATTTTCTTCTATAGTAAGGTTATATTCCTTTATAGTTCGTCCTTCTTCCTTCCTATCCGAACCGTTTGTGCCTACTTGGGCAAAAGTGAATGAGGTAAATAGTAATAATGTGATTATGTTTATTGTTCTCATTTTTTATTGTGTTAAATAATTAATCAAAGCATATTGTACATAATAGCCTTTAATAGATTCTATAAGGTTTATTTGAAATTTTAATTGCAACTCTTGAACATCCAGTACATCGTTAAAATCAATAGTGCCCGTTTCATAATTCTTTATCAAGATTTCTTCAGCATCATTTGCTTGTTTTAGATTGTCCGATTGAATATTGAATTTAATTCTCGCATTTTCTCGGTTGTACTTCGCATCTGCTAATAGGGTTTCAAGTTTGTTTAATCTATCTTCTTTTTGGGACTGTATCTGCAACTGCTTTAACTGATTCTGTTTTGTTACAGATTTGTATTTATTGTTAAAAATTGGAATTGAGATAGATACCATTGGCATTATGATGTCCTTTCCATTGTCAGTAAAATTCATATCAGGACGCTCAGAAACTGGTACATAATCCAGCCCAAAGCCTATATTGGGTGAGCTCTGTTTTTGATTCAACAACTCTGATTGCCCAACGGATTCATAGAGTTTATCATATTTAATGAGTTCAGGATTTAACTGAAGATTTTCTGTCAATATTAATGCGTCCTCATCTGGAATAAACATATCCTCAACCACAGTTACAGCAATGGTCTCATCACGATTTAATAGATTATTGAAGGTTGCCTGTTCGGCAAGGTAATCTTGCTCTAATACTTCTTTTTGTTGTACAAGTTCATTTTGCCTAATTTGAAGACGAAGTACATCAACAGCTGATGCCTTATCAACTTCTACCGACGTTAATGCTAAACGTTCATAGGTTTCTAAAAGGTCGATATTTTTCTCGAGAACCAATTGTTTGGCCCTAATAGCATATAGTTTATAATAGGATTGAGAGACTGAAAGTGCCAATTTGCGCTTCATAATGACAATATCTACATATTGGGCCTCAGCTATTGAGCTTGCGTAATTTTCCCTTGCCGAAATAGTCCCAAACCATGGTAACATTTGCTTGACTGAGAAACGTGCGCGTTGCGCTCCAGTTCGTGTTTCAGGTTCACTAATGAAATAGCCAGCACTTATTTGTGTATCTGGCAGGGTATTAGCTTCATTAACTTTTTCTTCTGCTATGTTGTAGCGCAATTCAAAAGCTTGAATTTCGGGATTGTTATCTTGAGCTTCTTGAATGTAAGAAGCTAATTGCTGTGCATTAATCTTCGCGAAAGCGAAAAAGACAATTCCCAATAGAATTATATTTCTCATTTTGTAGCTTTTTTTAATTTAAGTTCGTGTTTCAAACTAAATAATACCGGTACAACAAATAAGGTTATTAGTGCAATTAACATACCTCCGAAACTTGGAATAGCCATTGGTATCATTATATCACTACCTCTACCTGTTGAAGTGAGTACTGGTAACAAGGCAAGAATGGTTGTTGCCGTCGTCATCAAACAAGGACGGATACGCTTTTCTCCAGCCTCAATTACTGACGCTCTTATTCCTTTTCTGTCTTTAGGCTTGTTTTTATCAAAGGTCTGTGTGAGGTAGGTTGCCATTACCACACCGTCGTCTGTGGCAATACCAAACAATGCAATAAACCCAACCCAAACGGCAACACTCAAGTTTATAGTGTGCATTTGGAACAGGTCTCGTAGGTTTTCACCAAAGAAGCTAAAGTTCAAAAACCAATCCTGGCCATAAAACCAAATCATTAAAAAGCCTCCCGCAAACGCTACGGCAATTCCTGTAAATACCATAAGGGATGTTGCAACAGAACGGAATTGGAAATAAAGAATGAGAAATATAATTAGCAATGCGAGTGGCACAACTACACCAAGTGTTTTTTCGGCCCTTAATTGGTTCTCATAGGTTCCTGTAAATTGATAGTTAATTCCTTTTGGCACAACAAGCTGTCCATTATCAATCTTTTCTTGTATGAGCGCTTGGGCGTTTTCTACCACATCTACCTCGGCATAACCATCCAACTTATCAAAGAGCACGTAACCTACTAAAAAAGTATCCTCACTTTTTATGATTTGTGGTCCTTGCTCATAACGAATGGTAACCAATTCACTTATGGGTACTGGGTTGCCCTTTTCTACCGGAACATAAATATCTTTTAAGTCATTAGGATTTGCACGTAGTTCTCTTGGGTAACGTACACGTATTCCATATCGCTCCCTGCCTTCAACAGTTTGTGTAAGCACCATACCACCTATAGACACTTGTATCACTTGCTGTACCTGCTGTATGGAAATACCATAACGAGCAAGCTTGTCTCTATCGATATCCAATAAAAGGTAAGGTTTACCAACTATTCGGTCTGCAAAAACCGCTTCATCCTTAACACCGTCGGCTTGTTTTAATATATCCTCCAATTGCACTCCAAAGGCTTCTATCTCATTTAAATCTTGCCCTTTCACTTTGATACCCATTGGCGCTCGCATACCCGTTTGAAGCATTACCAATCGGGTTTCAATAGGTTGTAATTTAGGTGCTGAAGTAACTCCGGGAAGTTTAGTTACCTTTACAATCTCTTTCCAAATATCATCGGGCGATTCAATTTCTGGTCGCCAGTTTCTATAATACTCACCATCATCGTCTGGTATAAGTTGTCTATCGGTAATGTTAAAAGGGTCTTTTAATAAGGTGGCATCATACTTGCCTTCGTCTACTTCCAATTCAACATTTGGATTTGTAACCAAGCTACCATCCTTTAACATAAAGAGACCATCTTCATTAACTTTAAATCGTTGTCTTTCTCTTTTATCATTTAAAATGTATTCAGACTTGTACTGAATTACATTTTCATACATTGACAACGGTGCTGGGTCTAAAGCCGATTCTGTACGTCCAGATTTACCAACCACCGTTTCAATCTCTGGGATGCTAGCAACGGCCATATCTAGTTGTTGCAATACGCGCTTATTCTCTTCAACTCCAGCGTGGGGCATTGATGTGGGCATTAAAAGAAAAGACCCTTCATTAAGTGATGGCATAAATTCCTTACCCGTATTCCGCATTATCATAACACCGAAGACAACAATAGCAGTAGGTATCGATAGAAACAAGAGTTTATTGCGTAACGCCCAATTTAATATGCGCACGTAATAGCTCCTAAAAAGCGTAAATATACCCAACAGGCCAAAGCATATTAGGCCCACAAATATTAAGTTCCAGAAAATGCTTCTATCTACACCCAATGGTCTCCAATATTCCGCCAACAAGAATACAATGGCAAAGGCTGAAATAAATATGTTGATGATATTAGCTCTATCTGCCGATATTTTTTCTTTAACAGACAGTAAACCAACAATACCATATGCAACCAGTATAAGCCCAAGGGTATGTCCAAAAATTACTGCTAACAGACCAATTATTACTAAAGCAATATTGAGAATGTATCTAAAAGAAATTTTTACATTACGCTTTCTGAAAAAATAGGCTGCAAAAGGTGGTATAAGAAATAATGCCACTATAAGAGATGCTGTGAGTGCCGCTGTTTTCGTGAAGGCCAAAGGTCGAAATAACTTACCTTCAGCTCCTATCATAGTGAATACAGGAATAAAACTTATTATTGTGGTCATAACAGCAGTTAGAATAGCGCCAGAGACCTCGGCTGTGGCATTATATACAACTGTATTCATTGGTAGGTTCTGGTCATTTTCATCTATGTGACGCAGTACATTTTCAGATAGAATAACTCCCACATCTACCATTGTACCAATGGCGATGGCAATACCAGATAAAGCGACAATATTGGCATCTACATTAAACAACTTCATTGATATAAAAACCATCAATACCGCCACAGGTAATAGTCCTGAAATCAATACAGAAGCCCTGAGGTTGAATACCATAATGATAATTACGAAAATGGTTATCAAAATTTCTAGAGTCAATGCTTCATCAAGTGTTCCTAATGTTTCCTGTATGAGTTCGGTTCTATCATAAAAAGGAACAATGGTCAATTGCGATGTTCTTCCATCGTTCAGTGTTTTAGAAGGTAAGCCCGAACTTAGTTCATTTATTTTCTCCTTAACATTATTAATAACCGCCATAGGGTTAGCGCCATAACGGGCTACTACAACACCACCAACAACTTCAGCACCTTCCTTATCTAAAAGCCCTCTTCTTGTCGCAGGGCCGTGAGAGACGTTGGCAATATCCTTTAAGCGTATAGAGGTAAAATCTTCTGAAGTAACTACTGCATTCTCCAGGTCTGAAATAGACTTAACATACCCTAAACCACGGATTAGATATTCAGCCTGATTGATTTCTAAGGTCTGGGCGCCTACATCTTGATTACTTTGTTTAACTGCTTTAACAACCTCATTTAAGCCAATTTTATACTGTTTCATCAACTCTGGGTTGACATCTACTTGGTATTCTAAAACGTAACCACCAATAGAGGCTACTTCTGAAACACCACTCGCCGAGGACAATGCATATTTCACGTAAAAATCTTGAATACTACGAAGTTCCTGTAAATCCCAACCACCAGTCACATTTCCATTTTCATCGCGGCCTTCCAAAGTATACCAGTAAATCTGCCCGAGACCTGTAGCATCTGGACCTAGTGCGGGATTTACTCCGTCGGGCAATAATCCAGCAGGTAACGAATTTAATTTTTCGAGAATACGGCTTCGACTCCAATAGAATTCTATGTCCTCTTCAAAAATGATGTAAATGCTGGAAAAACCGAACATTGAAGAACTCCGTATGGTCTTTACCCCAGGAATACCAAGAAGTGAAGTGGTAAGCGGATAGGTTATTTGGTCTTCAATATCTTGTGGCGAACGCCCATCCCATTTAGTAAATACAATTTGTTGGTTTTCCCCAATATCAGGAATGGCATCCACCGCTACAGGATTGCGTGGTAAGGAACCGGTATTCCATTCAAAAGGTGCGTTTACAACTCCCCAAGCCACGAATAAGGCTAGTAACAGAACCGCTACTAGTTTATTTTCTATTAAGAATTTGATGCTTTTATTTAGCATATAAATGATTTTTAAGTAATTATAATTTTGTTGTCTAAAACAAAAACCAAACAGCTTAGTCCATACAATTTAATGTTGGACTACAGTACTAATTACTTAAAAATCAAATAAGGAAAGTTTGGTCTAAAACTTGAACATCCCTGACCAAGGGAGGCGGAGAATAATCCGTGAAAGTAGGTTTTTCTGTTTGTTGTTCTGCAAACAGATTTACATAGGTGTAAATAAATGTAGCAACTAATTTCTGTTGCTCTTTATTTAATTTATCAAAAGAAAGTTTTAAGTTATCTTGACCATCAACAACTAATTGCTCGTTACTGCAACAGTCTTTTTTAGCCAAACTGCATTCCGAAGAATCAGTTTTTTGTTGGGTTTCCATACCACAGGTATCTACAGCACCGAACATTGAAGTATCCACTAAAACATCCCCACAATAATGACTTTCAATTGTGAAAGACAATGTAGATAGGAACACTAAAAGTGCCATACAAAAGGATACTATTTTATAAAAAACCTTCTTCATTTGTTCTGCAAAGCTACAAAAATTTTAACATTTTAATTTTGTTTAACATAAATTTAGATTATTTACTTGAGTAAAACATCAATCCTTTTTACCTGATTGACTTAATGAAATAATATAATTTACAAGGTTTTTAATCTCCAATGGCGGGTTGCCGTGGTCAAAGTTAGTAGACGTGTATTCATTCTCGTTTTTAATCACTTTCAATTTTGCAATGGCAGCACCATCAATTTCCCTTCTCTTAGATGGAGCCTTAAATAAGGAAAGATTTTCAAGCTCTACTTTTTTAACCAAACCAACTAATTTTTCCCATTGCTTTTCATCTATATCAACAGTAACATCTTTACTTTCATTTCTGTTCTCCTGAAAAAAAAGTATACCTTTTTCAACTTTAATTCTTTGATAAAACCCTCTAGAAGACGCTTCATATTCAAAAGAAAGTTCAGATATTCTCTCTTGAGAAAACATTGACTGTACAATTGTAATTGCCAATATCGTAATCAGTATCTTCTTCATAACTAAGTGTTTAATTCTACAAACATATCAATCTCTATTTTACTGAAATATGACAAAAGTCATTATTCTGTTTAATCTTTAGATTTATATTTGTATGAATGGAATTTTGCATAACATTCATAAAATATTAATAATGAGCGTATTGAAAGCAAAACTTATTTTACTTAAATGTTAAACAAAATTTCTTAACTTTACCAGGTGAAAACATTTTTTACAAAAATATTGTCTTTCTTCTTGGCAGCATTTATATTGCTGTCAACCTCTTCCTTTACAGTAAATATGCATTTTTGCTGTAATAAGTTAGTGGATATGGCATTCTTCAGTAAAGCTGAAGCTTGCAAGGACAAGGTTCAAAAGGAAAATAATCCTTTTAAAAAATGTACATCATTGCAAGAAAAGGATTGTTGCGACAATCAGACTATCCTAAAAGAAGCTAATGACACCTTCAAAAAATCAACTACGGTTTTAGAAGCTGACCAATTAGTATTCGTAAAAACATTTATTTACTCCTACATTAACCTTTTTGAAGGGCTAGATAAAAATATAGTTCCTTTCGAGGCCTACAGGCCGCCCTTGTTATCTAAGGACATCCATACTCTATACGAGATTTACTTAATTTGATTTTCTACATCGCGGTAAAAGCCCTTTTACTGCGCAATTGGTTATAGCCAGCGCTTAGTCTTTGGCTGTAAACTGTTGTACCCTATTCCCTACAGTTTTATTTGCAAATTACCCTGTAAACATTCAATTACAGGATTGGCTATTGAGCAAAAGCCCAATAACAATACCTTATTAGATATGACACAACCAAAAGAATTTTGGGTTAAAAATATGGTGTGTAGTCGTTGCTTAAAAGTAATCAAGCAAGAACTACAAGAACTAGGCATAACGGTCCTTTCCCTAGAGCTAGGAAAGCTTTTAGTAGAAGCACCAGACCTAAGCAAGGCACAAATTAACCAAGAGGTTACCCAAGTGCTGCACGCAAATGGTTTTGAGATTGTAAAAAGTGAAGAAGAAATGCTGGTTGAAAGAATAAAAATTATTCTAATCGAACAACTTGATGAGCTACCGCTAACGCTAAAAGTTAAGACCTCAGAACATTTATCATCATCCCTTCACCGAGATTACAAGGCATTGAGCAAACTGTTCTCATCGAAGGAAAAGACCACCATTGAAAAGTACTTTATAAAATTAAAAATTGAAAAAGTCAAGGAACTCATACAGCTAAAACAGCATTCCTTCTCTGATATAGGGTACTTATTGGATTATAGCAGTGTAAATCACTTATCCAGACAATTTAAGGATGTGGTAGGAATGAGTATGACAGATTACAAAAACACAGAAAATTGGAAGCGAAATTATTACGATGAAATTATGTAGATATGAACGAAAGTTGTGCAGATAAAGGCTTATGTCATTCGCTATTTTCATCAAACTAAAATGTATAAAAAATGAAAACAATCTTCCTCACATTATTAATTATCCCAATACTGGGAATTGGACAAACCATAGAAAACATTGACTTTGTATCCCCTTTTCACGATGGTCTTTCAGCAGTAAAAAAAGGAAATAACTGGGCATTTATTGACCAAAACGGCTCTATAATCATTGATTTTAGACAAGACTTGGTAAAGACCAAAACCGACAAAGGCTACTATCCTCTGTTCAGTAATGGAAAATGTATTATAGCGCAGAAAAAAGATGATATACTCCTTTATGGGTTTATTGACAAAAAAGGAAACATAAGTATCGAACCACAGTTTCTAAATGTCTTAAACTTTCAAGGTAACAAGACCTTGGCATTAATAGTACATAAAGAGACCATAGGCTTTAATGATATTTTTAAAAAAGATGTTGTTAACTACCACTATTTTGAGGTGGTCATTGATGAGAACGGAAATTCTCTAGACCACCTTACCCAATTGGCTTTACATATTTCCCCAAAATACACTAAAAACAAAAAACCACCCGTCATCACATCTAAATTTATTTCTGATAATCTGATAGCGGTAAAAAGCGATGATAATAAATGGAACTTAAGAAAGATTTCGCGTTGAATTCTATTCTAAAACAATTTTAAGAAAAAATAAAAACTAAATCCTAATCATATGAAAACAAAAAAGATTTTTTTCAGTATTACCCTACTAGGGTTCATTTACTTTTTAACAGTAGGGTTTATCAAATCCCCTCAAACAGAATATACACCAATAGAACAGGATAAGTGGGTGGCTCCGGCAAGTGCGGATAAAATCAAAAATCCACTAAAAGGTGATGCAAGCTCTATTGCTTCTGGTAAGAAAATATACAAAATGCTATGCTTTGTCTGCCACGGCGCTAAAGGGAAAGGTGATGGTATGGGCGGTACAGGGCTTAAACCAAAACCAGCAGACCTAACCAGTGAAATTTTTCAATCACAATCAGACGGTGCAATCTTCTGGAAGATAGAGCAAGGACGTTCACCTATGCCCTCGTACAAAACCTCAATCCCAGAGAAAAAACGCTGGGAACTTATTAACTATTTAAGAACCCTAAGACAATGAAAAAGTTAATCTTATCACTTTTTGTGTTTGCTTTTGGCTATCAAATTTATAGCCAAACCTACAACACTTTCGAACCGAGTAAAACCCAATTTATGTTACGTGGCTACGGACATACGGGATTTGAATATATGGATTCTAATGACGAAACAGAATCAACATTCTTAGGATTAACCTATGCGCCAATTTTTCTTTACAAGCATTCAGACAGGTTAATGTTTGAGGCCGAATTAGAATTTAAATTAGAGGGAAATGAACTGGAGATTGGTTTAGAATATGCCGATGTAATGTATGTCCTTAATAAGAATATGACAGTCAGAGCTGGTAAATTCCTATTGCCTTTTGGCACATTTATGGAACGTTTACATCCCGCTTGGATAAATCGATTACCTAACGCACCTTTAGGCTATGGACATGATGGTATTGCACCATCTTCTGGAATTGGTGTTGAACTTCGGGGTGCTTTTGACTTGGGAGGTCCAAGGCTTAATTATTCTATCTACTCAACCAATGGACCAAGGATAAATGACGGTAGCGAAGAACCTGAGGAAGCAGGTATTTTACAATTCGAAAATTTTGAAGACAACAACCTAGCCAAAGCCTATGGCGGTAGAATAGGAATACTTCCATTTTCTGATTCATCTGCAGAAATTGGGTTTTCAGCCTACTCGACAAGTGGAACTGGTGAAGAAGATTCTCAATATGAGGATGTGGGTGCCTTTCTTTTTGCATTAGACTTCTCGTATGTAAAGCCTATATCACCATTAAAAGGAATTGTGGATATCAAAGCCCAATACAATAACTCTAATGTGGATACAGCAACTTTTATAGAAGTTCACGAAGATGGCGATGCCGAAGAATATTCCTTTGATAATCAAAGTAACTCATTTTACGCCCAACTAAGTTATAGACCTACAATGGCTGAAAATGACTTTATGAAAAAGTTAGAATTCGTAGGGCGATACTCGGATTTTAATGCCCCAGAAGGTGCAGAATGGGAAGAGGCATCTGTTCAATATGCCTTTGGAATCAACTATTGGTTAAGTTGGCGTTCTGTAGTAAAGCTTAGTTATCAAACTACCGAAACTGAAGGTGGACACGATGGAAGTGGTATTACCAATACCGATGGGTTATTCATTCATTGGGCAATTGGATTTTAATTGAATCATAAATCAAGAGATATGAAAAGCATTAACAAAATTACAGTAGCTATAGCATCGATTCTTGTTATTCTAATAACGATAGTCGCTTGCTCATCTACAAAAGAAGTTTACACGCCTGTTCCAGAAACAGAGGTAGTAGACAGTGACCAGGAATTTAAATTAGAAAAATCAGGAGCTCAACTTTGGGGTGAAGTATGTAACAGGTGTCACATTGCGCCCTCACCTTCAGATTACAATGATACAGATTGGGAAACCATTAGTCTTCATATGCGAGTAAGAGCAAATCTTACGGAAAAGGAAAGCAATAAGATATTGGATTTTCTAAAATCTGCTAATTAATAGCTGACAACCCATTCCCTTAATCAGATTAAGCGGAATGGGTTTAAAAAACAAGTAATAACATTAAAACTTAAAATGATGAAAAACAAACTTTTGCTTTTAACCGTGCTTGGGCTTTTAAGCCTTAGCAGTTGTAAACAGGATGTCGATACTCAAGCAATTTTGGAAAATTCTAAAACACGGAATGAAGTTTTCAATACCATTTCTGAAAATCACGAATATATGTCTGCCTTTATAGAGCATATGCAAAATACCCCTCACGCAATGCAAATGATGCAGAATAGTAAAAAGATGATGGGTGCAATGATGAAAAATGAAGGGATGCAAATGATGATGAAGGATAGCAGTATGATGCACTCAATGATGAATAATATGATTAATGATGGAAAAATGATGGGCAATATGATGAAAATGATGCACAAAAAAGGAATGATGAGCGAAGATTGTATGGAATCGTGTACTAAGATGATGAGCAACAAGGGAATGGATATGAAAGAAATGAGCAAGATGGACACATCGAAAAAAGATGACCACAATCATCATTAATAAAACTTAAAAATCAAGCAATTATGAAAAACAATCACTGGATATGGATGATTATAGGCTGTGGCTTACCGCTTTTGTTCATCTTTTTAGCACCTTCTTTTGGTATAGGAGGAGGCTCTTCCCTTTTCATCTTCATACTGTTTATGTTCGCCATTCACCTGTTTATGCCACACGGGTCTCACGGCCACGGAAGGCACGGACACAATAACGGGAACCATAATAGGCACGACCATAATCAAAAGCAGTCTGACAATGGTTCAACTCAGAAAAGAAAAGGACATCAACATCATTAATAATAAATTGTAATGAAACAAAAATTTCAAATAAGCGGAATCAGTTGTGGCGGATGTATTACTAGGGTCAAGAACATCTTGGAGAAGCATCCTAATATCGAAAAAGCAGAAATTTTTCTAGCACCAAAAGGGGCTACAATTATCACTATGAACGAAACGCTCTCGGTTGAAGACATACAAAAGCAACTTGATGAACTCAAAGGATATACAATTTCAAAAATAAATCATTAACAATTTAAAACTAAACATTATGCATTTTTACGACGGACACTTTGGAGGTATGCACCTAATATGGTGGATTATATGGATTATACTTCTTGCTTGGATATTTTTCATCCCAGCAGATATTCCATATCAAAAAACGAAAGACAACCCAATGGATATTCTTAAAAAACGCTTTGCAAAAGGCGAGATATCCAAGGAAGAATATGAAGAATCAAAAAAGATTCTAAAATCAGATAATTAATTCAAAACTATAAAATTATGTATCGATTAAACGTAAAAAAACTAGGATTTGCTTTCGGTCTTACGGGAGCATTAATCTATTTAGGCTGTATGATAGTGATGTCAACCGCAGGTAGGGAAGGCACAATCGATTTTTTCAACAGTCTTTTGCACGGATTGGACACTACAAGTATAATCAGAATGGATGTTCCATTGTGGGAAGCTGGTTTAGGAATCATACAGACCTTCATACTGGGTTGGCTGGTTGGTGCCTGTATTGGGGCATTTTACAATGCACAACTCAAAATAAAAAAATAAAGGCTTGTAACATCTTATGCAATACGTTTGGTTTATATGGTCATTAATTATCCTGGCGCTTTGGGCGGTAATCTATCTCTTCAAGAAAGATTCTAGAAAAGAAATGCTCAAGATGAGCCTGATTACAATGCCTTTTGGTTTAACAGAACCATTGTTTGTGCCAGAATATTGGATGCCACCTTCACTTTTTGATTTGGCTGCAAAAACAAGGTTTGATATCGAAAGTCTCATTTTTTCTTTTGCAATCGGTGGTATAGGTGTGGTACTTTATAATCTTATTTTTAGACAAACCTTGCAAGAAATAACGCATACTGAGCGAAATCACAGAAGACATCGCTTGCATATATACAGCTTATTTGTACCAGCAATCGTGTTTTTAATTTTAGCGCTATTTACATCATTAAACCATATTTATTGTGGAACTATAGCGATGTTCCTAGGTGGTTTAGCAACATTGTACTGTCGCCCAGATTTAAAAAGAAAGATATGGGTTGGGGGCATCTTGTTTACGGTATTATACTTCATATACTTTGGAAGTATCCTTCCATTTTATCCCCGATATGTCGAACTGTACTGGAATCTCGACAACCTAACCCATATTCTTGTCCTAGGCATTCCCATTGAGGAATTATTATTTGCCTTCACCTTTGGAATGTATTGGTCTGGCTTATATGAACACTTATACTGGCATAAACTAATAAGCTTACATAAAACAACTCATAATTAATAATAATTTAAAAATGAAACAAAGACATTTTAAACAACAGAGTAATGAACCTATGGTAGGAACGGTAGAAAATCCAAGCAGAAAAATCTACAAGCTACTCATCAGTATCCTATTTTTAATTTTTGCCTCAATAATACTGTTATCGTGTGCCAATGATAAAAAAGATAAGACTGAAACGGCATTGCTTTCAGTCACTAAAACAAAACCCATTCAAATGAATTCAACTGTTGCTTCTCAAACAACCTATGAAATCGTGCCAAACGATAAAGTCTGTATGGTAAACGACAGGTTTATGGGGGTAGAACAAATACCCATAGATGTTGAGGGCACAACCTATTACGGCTGTTGTCAAGGTTGTGTTGATAAACTGCAGAAAAATATAGATAACGTTCGCTTTGGAAGCAATCCTATTAATGATGTAAAAGTAGATAAAGCAAACGCTGTTATCGTTCAGGATAAAAGTAAAGGCAGCGTCTATTATTTTGCTTCAAAACAAGATGCCCAAAGCTTTATAAATAACAATTGAGCCTAATATATTTCTATTAACAAACTATAAAATTATGAAAATTGTATTGGCAATAGACGGTTCAGATTTCAGCAAAACAGCTGTAGAACAACTTAATAGAATGAACTTGCCACCAAATACTGAAATTCACGTCATAAACGTTTACGAATTTCCCACAGCCCTAGGGCCAGAATTAATGGCGACCGGTGGTAGCTTGAACAATTATTTTGAAGAATTTATAAGTGGTGCTCAAAAAGTGGGTGAAAAAATTATATCGGAAGCTAGTGACACCCTTAAGAACATCAATAAAACACTTACCATAACCACTAGTGTTGTTAGTGGGTTACCTAAAAATGTGATTCTCGAAAAAGCTGAAGAATGGGACGCCGATTTAATTGTAGTTGGCTCTCAAGGTCAAGGCGCGCTATCACGTTTGTTACTAGGGTCTGTTTCCCAATACTTGGCTACTCACGCTAGGTGTTCGGTGATGATAGCAAGGGATAAGAGTAACGGTTAGAAACCATTTTACTACAGGTAGTGAGTTTAAAATGAATATGGAAGATAAACCTATACACAATATAGAATCAAAATCGGCTTGTAAAGCAACGGACAATATATGTCTGCCGGATACCCATTGGCCACGTGTGGTTATTGTAGGTGGTGGTTTTGCAGGTTTGGCTTTGGTAGAAAAATTAAAACACAAAGAAGTACAGGTCGTTTTATTTGACAAAAATAACTTTCACCAATTTCAGCCATTGCTTTACCAAGTGGCAACTAGTGCCCTAGAGCCTGATAGTATAGTGTTTCCTTTTAGAAAGCAGTTTAACGGATATAAAAATGTGGTTTTCCGATTGGCAGAAGTAGAAGAAATTCAACCTTCTTCAAATGTTGTAAAAACTAACAAAGGAAATATTCATTACGATTACCTTGTATTAGCAACAGGTACCACTACCAATTTCTTCGGAATGAATACAGTTGAAGAAAATAGCTTGGGAATGAAGGATATTCGCGATTCCCTGAATATTCGCCATATGATGTTACAGAATCTCGAACAAGCGGCCATTACCTGTGATGATGAAGAACGTGATGCGCTAACCAATTTTGTGATTGTGGGTGGCGGTCCCGCAGGCGTAGAAATGGCAGGCGCTTTGGCAGAATTCTGCAAATACATCCTTCCAAAGGATTATCCAGAATATTCATCTTCCATAATGAATATTTATTTGATAGAAGCCGGAAAAGAGCTTTTGAGCACAATGTCAAACAAAGCATCCTCAAAAACCTTAAGGTATTTAGAAGATTTAAATGTAAAGGTACTTCTTAATGAATCTGTCACTAATTACGATGGCAATAAAGTTTCTACAAAAAGTGGCAAGACCTTTTTAGCAAAGAACCTGATTTGGACCGCAGGTGTCAAAGGGCAATTCCCAGAAGGTATTGATGCAAAGCATGTGGTTAGAGGCAACCGCTTAAAAACAGATCCATTTTTAATGGTAGAAGGTTACGAAAACATTTTTGCCATAGGTGATATAGCGGCTGTGATTACCGAAAATACACCAAAAGGGCATCCACAAGTTGCACAAACAGCGATTCAGCAAGGTAAATACTTGGGCAAAGTATTATTAAAATTAATGAAGAATGAGGGCGTAAAACCTTTTGAATATAAGGACAAAGGGGCATTAGCAACGGTAGGAAAACGAAAAGCAGTAGCCGATTTAGGCAAATTCAAATTTGGAGGTTATTTCACCTGGTTATTATGGTCTATCGTACACTTAATGTCCATAAGCGGTTTTAGAAATAGATTGATGGTTGGTTTTAATTGGGCGGTAAGCTATTTCACTTACGAAAAGAGCAACCGCCTGATTATTAGAAATTTCAGTAAAGCATCAAATTCAAAATCTATTGCCAATTCGCAAACCGCAGTAAAAAACGCATCGGTCAATGATTAAAAGGGCATTACATAATAGCGTATGGAACATTACTAATAAAGTATTTAGTAACACAGGTATTGTACTATTAGTGGCAGTGATAATAGCTATGCTATGGGCTAATTCACCTTGGCAAAACACTTATCAAAATATACTAAATACTACTATTTCATTTAGCATCGGTAATTTTCAATTGACTGAGCCTCTACTACTCTGGATTAATGATGCATTGATGGCTCTGTTCTTTCTTCAGGTAGGCTTAGAATTGAAAAGAGAAATATTGGGCGGTAAGCTATCAACACCTCAAAATGCTATATTGCCCATTGGTGCAGCTATTGGTGGAATGGTTTTTCCAGCCCTTATATATTTTATCCTTAATACTGGTGGCGAAGCATCACAGGGTTGGGGAATACCTATGGCCACCGACATTGCTTTTTCTCTGGGCGTGCTGGCTCTTTTCGGAAAACGCTTACCCATTGCATTACGAGTTTTCTTGGTAACACTCGCCGTTGTGGACGATTTGGGAGGTGTGTTGGTAATCGCGCTGTTTTACACTTCTGGTATATCTACGATGGATTTATTTCACGCTTTTCTTTTCTTTGGATTATTAATTATTGGAAATTATGCAGGTGTTAGAAAAACTTGGTTCTACGCCACCATAGGTATTGGCGGTGTTTGGCTAGCTTTCTTCTTCTCAGGAGTACACCCTACCATTGCTGGCATATTAACAGCCTTAGCAATACCTGGTCGTGTAAAAATTAACGAAGCTACATTTTTAAAACGCCTTTCTGCATTACACAAAAAGTTTAATAAAGAAAAACCTGTAAAAGGTTCGCTAATTTCCCATTCCCAGTTAGAAATACTCGAAGAAATTAAAGTTACAAGTTCAGAGGCTGAAACACCACTTCAAAAACTTGAAAATGCCCTAAATCCATTTGTGAATTTTATAGTGTTACCATTATTTGCTTTTGCTAATGCCGGCATTCACCTACACGGCAAAGTGCTAGAAGTACTTACCCACCCAATAAGTCTAGGAATAGGGTTTGGTCTCATACTCGGGAAGTTTATTGGTATCGTCTTATTTTCAAGAATACTTGTTGCTTTTAAACTTGCCAAACTACCTGAAGCTGTTAATTGGAATCAAGTATATGGAGTGGCCTTTTTAGCAGGTATCGGGTTTACAATGTCTCTGTTTATAAACGAATTAGCATTTACCAATGAAGAATTTATTTATACCGCTAAAGTCGGCATTTTATTTTCATCGTTAATCGCAGGCATTATCGGTTCCCTCATTTTAATAAAAAATCAAACACTTAAAACAATATAATATGAAAAGAATAGCAGTAATAGGATATGGCGTTATAGGAAAAAGAGTGGCAGATGCCATCAATCTACAAGACGATATGAAGCTTTCAGGAGTATGCGATATCATTAGTGATTGGCGTATTCAAAACGCTGTAAGAAAAGAGTATGATATCTACGCGGCAACTCAAGAAGCTGCTGATAAAATGAAGTCTGAAGGCATTTCAGTGAAGGGAAATATGCAGGAAATTTTAAATAAGTCAGACCTTGTTGTGGATTGCACCCCAAAAAAGATTGCAGCTCAAAACGTAGCAATTTATAAGAAACAGAACATCAAGTTCATATTGCACGGTGGCGAAAAACACGAAACCACAGGCCATTCCTTTAGTGCCGAAAATAATTATGAATCGGCCTTAAATCGGGATGCGACTAGAGTGGTCTCTTGCAACACAACTTCTATACTTAGAACATTAACCGCCTTAAAAAGAGCTGACTTACTGGATTATGCAAGAGGAACACTTCTAAGAAGAGCTACTGACCCTTGGGAAAGTCATTTAGGAGGCATAATGAATACAATGGTTCCAGAGAAAGATATCCCAAGCCATCAAGGTCCCGATGCTAAAAGTGTTGACCCAGATTTGGATGTAATTACTGCTGCGGTAAAAGTTCCTGAAACCCTCAGTCATATGCATTATTGGAATGTGAAGTTAAAAAAGCAGGCAACTAAGGAAGAAGTTCTCAACGCTCTAAAAACTTCCAGTCGCATCAAACTAATTCAATATGACCAAGGGTTGGTGTCAAACAATACCATTAAAGAAATGTTTTTAGATATGGGACGTCCTTGGGGCGATATGTATGAAGTAGCCCTTTGGGAAGATATGCTAAAAGTACAGGGCGATGAGCTTTTTTATGCTTACATCGTCGATAACCAAGCCATTGTAATCCCTGAAACCATTGATGCAATAAGGGCACTTACGGGAATTGAAACCGATGGCGCAAAATCGATTGCCAAAACCAATGAAAGTCTAGGCATACACTAAATTCTTATAAAAATGGAAACAAGCAAGAACATTGTAGAAATATTGGGTGAAAAAGCACCCTACTATTTGGACCACGTTTGTGAAAAAATAACTAAAGACGAACTACAAACACCAAGTGACCATAGCCTTGATAGCGTTTTTATTAATAGCAATAGAAATACACAGGTACTGCGAAGTCTTTCACAATTATATAACCACGGGAACCTGGCAGGAACAGGTTATTTAAGCATCCTGCCAGTAGACCAAGGTATCGAGCATAGTGCTGCCTTTTCTTTCTATAAAAACCCTGATTACTTCGACCCAGAGAATATTATAAAACTTGCTATGGAAGCAGGTTGCAATGGTGTAGCATCAACCTTTGGGGTTTTGGGTCTAAATGCCAGAAAGTACACTCATAAAATACCTTTTATTGTGAAGATTAACCACAATGAACTGCTAACCTACCCAAATAAATATGACCAAACACTATTTGGAAAGGTAAAAGATGCTTGGAATATGGGAGCGATTGCCATTGGTGCAACCATCTATTTTGGCTCAAAAGAAAGCAATAGGCAGATTAAAGAAATTTCAGAGGCTTTTGAAGAAGCCCATAGTTTGGGTATGGCAACCATCTTATGGTGCTATACGCGTAACAAAGCTTTTAAAACAGAAAAAGAAGATTATCACGCTGCTGCCGACATAACTGGGCAGGCCAATCATTTAGGAGTTACCATTCAAGCAGACATCATCAAACAAAAATTACCGACTAATAATTTCGGATTTAAGGAAATTGGGTTTGGTAAATATGATGATACTATGTATGAAACCCTTACTACAGACCATCCTATTGACCTCTGCCGTTTGCAAGTAGCCAATTGCTACATGGGAAAAATAGGCTTGATTAATTCTGGTGGTGGCTCAAAAGGAGATTCAGATTTGAAGGAAGCCATAACAACCGCGGTAATTAATAAGCGCGCCGGCGGTTCTGGGTTGATACTAGGAAGAAAAGCATTTCAAAAACCTTTTAAGGAAGGTGTTGAATTACTCAATGCAGTACAAAGTGTATATCTCAATTCTAAAATAACAATTGCATAGAATTAAAATATAAGATTAATCAATGGTACTTTCAATTATAATAGCTTTTTTAATTATTCCGGTAATTGCAGTTGCCGGTTATGAGCATTATAAAATCCTTAATCAACCTGATTACAATCCTCATACAACACTA
The DNA here is from genome assembly GCF_036553625.1 of Winogradskyella poriferorum. Lineage (NCBI taxonomy): Bacteria > Pseudomonadati > Bacteroidota > Flavobacteriia > Flavobacteriales > Flavobacteriaceae > Winogradskyella > Winogradskyella poriferorum. Next base: position 55,831 of record NZ_JAZHOU010000004.1, on the reverse strand, counting down.
TTGAACTATGAAGTAATAGGTATTGGTAAAAACAAACTGGTTTTGTTACACGGTTTAACCGGGTCACTGAATTATTGGAAGCGCAGTTTAGAAAACATTTCAAAAACCCACTCTTTATTATTAATAGACCTTCTGGGTTTTGGTGACTCACCAAAACCAAAAAGTGATTATTCCTTATCAGTACAGCTGCAAGCGTTAGAATTGATTTTAAAAAAAGAAGGGTTCAATGATGGTAAAACCATCATGGGCGGGCATTCAATGGGAGCCATAATTTCATTAGCATTATTGCAAAAACATCCGAATTGGTTTAAATCTGGAATTTTTATAGGCATACCTGTATACAAAAACGCCGATGAGTTTAAGAAAGTTATGTCTACTCATTCTTTCGTGGATAGAATTTCAACCAGTAAGTTTTCTAAATATATCTGTATGGTTCATCCCATATTTATGTCACGTGCATTCAAGCCCGATAACCTAACGGATGAAGTTTATGAAGACGCAAAAAAGCATCATTGGATGAGTTATTATTATTCGCTCAATGAGGTCATTTTAAAAACAGATTTATATGCGATGGCAAGGAAAATTAAGAATAAAGACGTGCTTTTTATTCACGGAGAAAAAGATACGACAGCACCATTTGAAAACACTCTGAAACTATCAAAAGTATTTAAAAACTCAAAAGTGCATACCTCTTCTAAAGGCGACCATCAATTTTTTCTAAAAGAGGCGGATTTTGTTTGGAAAACCATACAAGAATTTAGCAAGTCGGAAGAATATTTACAAAAAACACTATCAAATGAGCACTAATAAAATTAAACATATAGGCATATTCACATCAGGAGGCGATAGTCCTGGAATGAACGCTGCACTCTATTCCATAGCCAAATCTGCTAAAGTAAAAGGTATAAAAATTAGTGGTTTTAGAAAAGGATATGAAGGGTTAATAGATGGTGATTTCCTTACATTAAAATCACACGATTTACAAAAGTTAGTACACCTAGGTGGCACTATCTTAAAAACAGCACGAAGCAAACGTTTTATGGAATTGGAAGGTCGTAAAAAAGCTTTTCAAACCTTAAAAGCGAATAAGATAGATGCTCTGATTGCCATAGGTGGTGATGGTACTTTTAAAGGACTATTAGCCTTTTCGGAAATCTGCGACATCCCTTTCATAGGTATTCCCGGAACTATTGATAATGACTTGGCAGGAACAGATTACACCCTAGGTTTTGACTCTGCCGTAAATACAGCAATTGAAAACATAGATAAAATTAGAGACACAGCCGAATCCCATAACCGTGTTTTTATTGTTGAAGTGATGGGAAGGGATTCTGGTTATATCGGTATTCATTCCGGCTTGACCGTTGGGGCAGATGCCATTCTAATTCCAGAGAGTGGTAAAGACTTAATCTACTTGCTAGAAAAGATAAAAAACTACGAGAGTGAAGATGCTTTTCTCGTGGTAGTTTCTGAGGGTGATGAAATAGGTGCAGAACTTGTCGCTTCAAAAATTAAGGAAATGAACCCTAATGTAGATTTACGTATCACGAAACTTGGACATGTGCAACGTGGTGGAAATCCTTCGGCACTAGATAGAATGCTGGGCATCAGAATGGGGGTCGCCGCCGTAGAGGAAATCTTAAAAGGGAATACAAATAAAATGGTAGGATTCCTTAATAATCAATTAAAGTTGACACCTTTTAATAAGGTAGTCAAACAGCATCAAATAAAAGATGAGCTAAATAGATTGTTAGAACTTTTTAGCAAATAGATAATTATGATAAAAACTTTAGAAAATATTAACCCTTTCATACTTGGAATTCTGATTAGTGTAGGAATCGGTCTCATTCTTGGATTAGAACGTGAATACGACAAACTAAAGGATGAGCACGGATTTGCAGGAATCCGAACATTTCCAATTACGGCTATCATTGGATTCATTTTAGGAAATCTTTCGATAACCTATACGCCTTGGTTAGTTATTATTACTGCAGCCGCATTCTTATTGTTTTTGGCTTTGAGTCATATTTCAATGGTACAAAAGCACGTAATGACGGGTATTACTACTAATTTGGCGTTGTTTGCCACGCTAATTCTTGGTATTATGGTGGCTAATCACTTGCATAAAGAAGCAGTAGCCTCTGCTGTCATTATTGTTACACTATTATCGCTCAAAACAACCTTTCGTTCATTTATCAAAAATATTACTTCAGAAGAATTATTTGCATTCATTAAGTTTTCAATTATTGCCCTCTTAATACTTCCATTTTTGCCCAACAAAGATTATGGACCAGAAGGTTTGTTGAATCCTTTCGAAATCGGCTCTATCGTAGTGATTGTCTCTTTTTTAAATTTTATTGGTTACTTTTTGGTGAAATATGTAGGTTCCCAACGAGGAATCTTGCTTACTGCCATTCTTGGCGGATTAATCTCAAGTACAGCCGTAGCTTGGATTTATGCTTCCCGAAGTAAGGAATCACCAGAACTTTCAAAAGAATATGCTGCGGGTATCATTATAGCTTCCGCCATCATGTTTCCCAGACTTGCGATTTTGGCGTATATTTTTAATAGTGCCATACTTTCCTATTTGGTTATTCCATTTACGATTTTAACGATTATCTGTTTGATTGGTGCACTCATATTTATTAAAAAGGAGGCAAATGTCACAAAGACAGCTATTAATCTTGGTAATCCACTTAATATTTGGAATGCCCTAGGGTTTGCGGGTATTTATGTTGTAATACTTTTTGCTGTTTTTTATGGCAACCAATTTTTTGGTGAAAGTGGCTTATACTATTCAGCCTTAATTGCAGGACTGGCAGATACGGATGCAATAACTATAAGTATGGCAAAATTCGGGTCTTTAGAAGATAAACTTGCGCTTGCTACCAATGTTATAATAACAGCGACCATAAGTAATATGATTGTAAAATTGGGGATTGCCTATTTCAAAGGATCAAAAAAAACGGGAAAGTTAGTGATGCTAATTTTTGGAAGCGTAATCATCATCGGTATCTCATATATCTTAATACAGTTCGGAAAATAAAATAAAAATGAAGACAACAGTATATAGCACACACAAGTTTGAAGCACCTTATTTAATGAAGGCAAATGATGGCAAACATCATTTAAAACTTCTTGAAGTTAGATTGACAGAAGAAACGACTGTTCTTGCTAAAGGTTCTAAAACAGTAAGCTTATTTACAGGTGATGATGCCTCAGAGAATGTACTAAAAAAACTAAAAACCATTGGCGTAGAAAATATTGCATTGCGTTCCGCTGGTTTTAATCATGTTGATTTAGCAGCAGCTACCGAATTGGATATAAAAGTAGCTAGGGTTCCTGCTTATTCACCTTATGCCATAGCTGAACATACGATGGCATTAATATTAGCTCTTAACAGAAAATTGATTAGAGCGCATAATAGAGTTCGTGAACAAAACTTTTCTTTGAATGGGCTTACAGGATTTGACCTAAACGGAAAAACTGTGGGTGTTATTGGTACTGGTAAAATAGGTTCGGTACTGGTAAAAATACTTCACGGATTTGGTTGCAATATCCTTGTGCACGATGTAGTTGAAAACAAAGGCTTAATTAATAACTATGATGTAAGCTACACTGATTGTAAAACTATTTGTAAGCAGTCAGATATTATAACCTTGCACATACCGCTAAAGGCTTCTACGAAACACCTAATTGATAAAAAGCATATTTCCTTTATGAAACCTGGGGTAATGCTCATCAATACCAGCAGAGGTGGATTGGTAGACACCAAAGCCGTTATAGAAGGGCTAAAATCAAGAAAGATTGGATATTTCGGTATGGATGTGTATGAGGAGGAAGAGGGGCTGTTCTTTGAGGACCATTCAGACGATATCCTACAAGACGACGTGATTGCCCGCTTGATGACTTTTAACAATGTATTAATTACAAGCCATCAGGCATTTTTAACCGAAACAGCATTGACCAATATTGCAGATACTACAATTTATAATCTGGATTGTTTTGAAAAACAAACAATCTCTGAAAATGAAGTAACTATAGAATAAAAGTGATTTATAAAACCAAACAAAATGAAAAACATATTAGTACCCACCAATTTTTCAGAAAACTGTGAAAAAGCAGCACAACTTGGTATTGAAATGGCCAAATTATATAACTCTGAAATTCACTTTTTACACCTTATGAAAACCCCTGTAGATTGGGTAAAACTAGATAAGGAAAAAGAAAAAAGATATCCTGAAACTCTGAAACAAATAGGGGTAGCTAAATTTGCCCTAAGAAAGTTAGAAAAAATGGCAGAACACAAAGGCCTAAAATGCCGAACATTTCTTCAATATGATTCCGGTCAAGGCGATATTTTAGAGCATTCAGGCCATTTTCACCACGATTTTATAATAACGGGAAGTAGTGGAACTAAAGGTGTCATTAGAGAAATTACAGGTAGTAATGTTGAAAAAATCGTCCGAAAAGCTAATGCACCTGTTATAGTGGTAAAAGACGAGGCTGTTAACTTCCCTTTTAAAAATATTGTTTTTGTATCCGATTTTGAAGAGGACGTTAGCAACGCCTTTAAACAAGTTGTTTCTATTGCCTCAAAATGTGATGCAAAAATACACCTGTTGCGTATTAATACTAAAACCGACACAAATAGTATTGCTTCGGGGTTACAACCTATGAAGCGTTTTCTAGAGAACTTCCCAGAAGTTCAAAACTATACGATGAATGTATACAATGAACTCTATGTAGAGACAGGAATAAATACCTATTTAAAAAATAACCCTGCTGACCTCATTACCATGTGCACACATGGTACTACCGGTTTTTTAAGTCTCTTTTCTAAAAGTATTGCAGAAGGTGTTACCAATCATGCTACGCTACCAATTATGACAATTAGGATATGAAAAATACAATAAACATAGTAAAACACTCTGGAGACGTTGTTCCATTTGATGCTAAAAAACTTATCAATTCATTACGTCGAGCCAAAGCAAACGAAGAACTTATTCAACAAATTGTCGAAGAGGTAAATGCATCACTTTATGATGGAATGACCACTAAACAGATTTACAAAATGGCTTTTAAAATGCTTAAGGGCAAATCTTCTGTTAGTGCCTCAAGATATAAGCTTAAAAAGGCCATTATGGAGTTAGGACCAACAGGGTTTCCTTTTGAAAAATTTGTAGCCAAGATTCTTGAACAAGAGGGATTTCAAACCCAGGCAGGAGTTATTGTACAAGGTCATTGTGTAACGCATGAGATAGACGTAGCAGCACTCAAGGACGACAAGCATTATATGATCGAATGCAAGTTTCATAGTGATAAAGGTCGATTCTGTGATGTGAAGATCCCACTATACATACAATCTAGATTTATCGATGTAGAAAGACAATGGAAAATGAAACCTAGTCATGATAGAAAATTTCACCAGGGATGGGTATATACCAATACCCGATTTACTACCGATGCCATTCAATATGCCGAATGCATCGGATTGGGTCTGACTAGTTGGGATTACCCCAAAAATAATAGTCTCAAATATAGAATTGATATGGCGGGACTTCATCCATTGACAGCATTAACAACTATGACCAAAGCCGAAAAAACAAAATTATTGGATAAAGGTATTGTGCTCTGCAAAGAGCTACACGAAACACCTACTTTATTAAATGAAATTGGAGTAGATAAAACAAGGCACAAAAAAATTTTGGAGGATTCCGAAGCCTTATGTAAAACCCATTAAAAAATAAAACTTATGAAAACTGAAGAATTAGAACAACAGAACAACTTGGATTTTGAACCGTTTTACGAAGCTCTGGAAGACGACCCAAAACTGCTTGCAGAAGCCTTGGAAATACTATTGGATATGGTTGATTTTGAACCTACATCCATTAAAAAAGTCGCCCTTTACATCAAAGAAGATTCGCAAAATCTATATAATGAAATAGTAGAATTATACAAATCAACCCAAGACAAAGGGAATACACCTTCCTGCTGTGGTGGACACTAAATAAAGACTATATCAATGAACAACGCTAAAATAAACATTCACTTTTTGGGTGCAGCGGGAACGGTAACTGGCTCAAAATATTTAGTAGATACAGGAGAGAGAAAAATACTCATAGACTGCGGACTTTTTCAAGGGTTAAAGGAATTGCGTCTCAAAAACTGGGAATATCCGCCCGTCGATGTTTCGGAAATTGATGCAGTCTTGCTTACCCACGGTCATATGGACCATACGGGATATTTGCCAAGATTGGTCAAACAAGGTTTCAAGGGTGCCATCTTTGGTACCAATCCTACGCTGGATATTGCTAAAATCATACTGAACGATAGTGCAAAAATACAAGAACAGGAGGCTGAACGTGCCAATAAAGAGGGGTATTCCAAACACAGTCCTGCAGAACCTTTGTACACCTTAAACGATGTTGAAAAAACCGTACCTCGTTTTAAAGGGATACCACCTTCGCAATGGCTACCTATTCTCAAGGATGTAAAGGCACGATTTCAGTACAACGGACACATTCTTGGTGCTACTTATATTGAGTTGGATATACACGGAAAACACTTTGTTTTTTCAGGTGACATCGGTAGGACTAATGATTTGCTCTTATACCCACCTTTAAAACCAACAAAGGCTGATGTATTATTTATTGAATCCACCTATGGTGGAAGATTTCATCCTGAAGAAGAAGAGGCCATTCCGCAGATTGAAAAATTAGTAAATGACACCATAAATAAAGGTGGTAGCCTGTTTGTTCCAAGCTTTTCAGTGGAACGTGCCCAACTGATGATGCTTATTTTCTGGAGATTACTAAAGGAAGATAAAATCCCAAAAGTTCAAATGATAATGGATAGCCCAATGGGCGCTAACGTATTGGAACTCTTCCATCGCACAAGAGATTGGCACAGATTAGAGGACAATGAATGTGATGAAATGTGCTCGCATTTCAAGGTTGTAAGTAGTTATCGGGAAACTATGGAATTAAGAACCGACAACAAACCAAAAATTGTGATTGCAGGAAGCGGAATGCTTACAGGAGGTCGAATGCTCAACTATCTTGAAACCCAAGCCCAAAACCCCAATAACACCTTGCTATTTGTAGGTTATCAAGCTGAAGGAACACGTGGCAGGAAATTGTTGGAAGGCGACAAGGAATTAAAAGTGTACGGGAAATGGGTGCCTTTTAAAATGCAGGTAGCTGAAATTGAGGGACTATCTGCACACGCAGACCATAAAGAACTTATGAATTGGATGAGTGAGATACGAAACAAACCAAAGCGAATTTTTATCGTACACGGTGAAAAAGAAAGTGCGGAAGCATTACAAAAAGGTATAAAAGAAACCTATGATTGGGATGCCGAAATCCCGGAATTATATACTATAACAGAAATAGAATAATCCATGGAACAATATTCAAACATATTAAAATACAAACACCTTGGTATTTACACTCAAAACGAGAATGTGGTGTACATGCGTGAGGATTGCCATGTCTGTATTTCAGAAGGATTCGAGGCACTCACAAGGATTAGGGTTTCTATGGCAAACCGTTCCATCATAGCGAGCCTCAACGTCATAAATTCAGAAATTTTATTACCTAATGAAATAGGTCTGTCAGATGCTGCAGCAAAAAAATTAAAGGTTAAAGAAAATGAAACTTTGTACGTCTCGCATCTGGAACCTATAGAGTCCCTAAGTTACGTCAGGGCTAAAATTTACAATCAAAAGCTCAATTATAATGCCTACAACCAAATTGTATCAGATATTGTAGAAGGTGATTATTCCAACATTCACCTTTCGGCATTCATTACGGCTTGTGCAGGTGACCGAATGGACATTAATGAAATATCCGACCTCACAAAAGCTATGATTGCCTCTGGCCAACAACTAAACTGGAACAAAGAAATAGTAGTAGATAAGCATTGTATTGGCGGATTACCAGGAAATAGAACCACCCCTTTAGTAGTAGCAATTGTTGCCGCCTATGGGCTTACTATGCCCAAAACATCATCCCGTGCTATTACATCCCCGGCAGGTACTGCAGACACCATGGAAGTGCTTACAAATGTAACTCTTTCTGCTGATGAGATAGAACACGTGGTAAAACAGGAAGGTGGTTGTTTTGTTTGGGGTGGTACCGCTCAATTGAGTCCTGCAGATGATGTACTCATTAAAATTGAAAAAGCTTTAGATATCGATAGTGAAGGACAACTCATCGCCTCGGTATTATCAAAAAAAGCTGCAGCTGGTTCTACCCATGTTGTCATTGATATCCCAGTAGGTGAAACTGCCAAAGTACGAAGTATGGAAATGGCTCAAAAATTACAAAACCATATGGAAACCGTAGGCAATTCTGTAGGTCTGAACGTAAAAGTGGTAATAACTGACGGCTCGCAGCCCGTGGGTAATGGAATTGGTCCAACGTTAGAAGCTATGGACATATTAAAAGTACTGAAAAATGAAGAAAGAGCACCCATAGACCTAAAAGAACGTGTTGTGCTGTTGGCTGGTGAACTTCTTGAACTTTCTGGTAAAGTAGCATCAGGTGCAGGTCGCCAAACCGCTTTACAATTATTAGAATCTGGTAAAGCTTACGAAAAATTCCTTGCTATTTGTAAGGCACAAGGGCGTTTTACACGGCCTGTTTTAGCGCCTTATAAAACAGAAATCAGAGCGGAGACTTCCGGGATTTTGAAACGTATTGACAATCGAAAGATAGCAAAGCTTGCCAAACTTTCTGGTGCACCACAGTCAAAATCTGCAGGTATTTTATTGAATGTTCATTTAAACGATAGTGTTGAGAAAGACCAACTATTGTACACCCTTTATGCAGAATCGCAGGGCGAACTTCATTATGCTTTGGAATATAAAAATAACCACAATGATATTATAACCATAATTTAGATACTATTATGAAAACAATTTTATTCAGTCTTCCGGGAAATGAGGAACTGGTAGAACTTTTAGCAACAAAAATGGATGCTGAAGTAGGCAAAGCTACCTTGCGAAAATTTCCTGATGGAGAATCATACACACGTATTCTGTCTGACGTTAAGGACAAATGTGTCGTACTCGTCTGCACGTTGCACGAACCAGACGAAAAACTATTGCCACTCTATTTTTTAAGCCATACTGCAAAATCGCTTGGTGCGATGTGTACTTGTTTGGTAGCACCGTATCTTGCTTATATGCGGCAAGACAAAATCTTTAATGAAGGTGAAGGTGTAACTTCTGGTTTCTTTGGGAAGTTGATTTCAGGATTTGCCGATAGCATTACCACCGTAGACCCTCATTTGCATAGAATAAGCTCTTTGGGAGAAGTATATCATATTCCCAACAAGGTAATTCACGCAGCAGATGCAATTTCAGAATGGATAAAGAAAAATATCAAAAACCCGGTATTGATTGGTCCCGATTCAGAAAGTGAGCAATGGGTTTCACAGGTTGCAAAAAACGCAGGAGCACCATTTACTGTGTTGCAAAAAGTACGTCACGGTGACCGTAATGTTGAAGTTTCTGTTCCTGACGTGGACAAATACAAAGATGCCACACCTATTTTGGTTGATGATATTATTTCTACAGCACGCACCATGATTGAAACTGTCGGTCATCTAAAAAAAGCAGGAATGAAACCACCTATTTGTGTTGGTATCCACGCAGTTTTTTCAGGAAATGCTTATCAGGATTTATTGGATTCAGGTATAGAAAAAATAGTGACTTGCAATACCATTCCACATCCTTCAAATGCTATAGATTTAAGTGATATACTGGCAAAAGAAGTAAAGAAATTGATGCAACATATATGAAAAAACAAAGCTTCATACTGTTTTTTATTCTATCCATAATAACAATGAATGGACAGACTGAAATGCTCATTGGGCAGATTTCAGGCAGAACTATAGTAAGGGAAAATTTTGATAAAGATGGTATGCTGCTTAACAAACGTTTAAAGCAGGAAAAATAATAAAAGAAGATAGGTATTATCAGATTGAGGTGATAACTGAACTGTTTAATGATAAAGAGAAATCAGAAGAAAAGTACACAACAACGTATCGTTGCAAACCAGATGAAGCCAGTATTATGGTAATGGCATTTCCCTTTGCTAAACCAAACTCAAAGGAAACCGAAATCAATACCAACTCTATAAATTTTAAAGAAATATACGATTTGGATAACCTTGAGGATATTGAACTAAAAATGAGTTTTGATTCGGGCTTGCTGAATTTCTTCGGTTCAAAAACCATCATAAAGATTTACGACAGAAAATTGGAGGGTGGTCAAAACAAGATTAAATCAAAAATCAACATTAAGGCCTATGCATTGGGTATTCGTATTAAGCAACTTGATTATGATGTAGTAGAAAAGTTAAGCGATAATGGTTTGTTGACCTTTCAAAAATTTACAGAAGCGGATGGTAGCTATTTTATAATGAATTACAAATAAGAAAAAATGAAAAATTACGATACCCTTTCTGAAGCCATAAACGACTTGCAAGCAAATGGTTATACCTATGATTTCAACTTGAAACCGGAATGCTTGGAATGTGCTTCATTAAAAATTGAGATACATCCCGAAGACTTTAAAGTGGATAAGACCTATCGCTTTGAAGGCATGAGCAGTACGGATGATAATAGCGTTTTATATGCAATTTCGGCAAAAGATGGGATAAGAGGTCTTTTAGTAGATGCCTATGGCGTATATGCTGAAAATATTTCTGAAAAAATGAGAAAAAAATTACGATAACACTTAAACAATATGATAATGGAAAACCATCAACATCACAATCACGAAGAAATGGACCATTCAAAAATGGACCACTCAAAGATGAAACACAAAAAAGAAGACCACTCAAAAATGAACCATGGAAGTGGTGGTCACGCTGGCCACAACCCGGCACACGGCCAAATGGGTCACGACCATCATAAAATGATGATAGCCGACTTTAGAAAACGTTTTTGGGTAACATTAGTCCTAACGATTCCTATATTATTTCTATCACCAATGATTCAAGAATTTGTTGGTTATGAATTTCTGCTTCCCGGTAATCCTTATATACTTTTTGCGCTTTCAACCGTGGTCTATTTCTATGGTGGCTGGCCTTTTCTTAAAGGTTTCGTTTCAGAAGTAAAGAAAGGTTCACCAGGAATGATGACCCTTATTTCAATGGCAATAAGTGTCGCTTACTTTTATAGTTCAGCTACTGTCTTTGGTTTAAAAGGAGTAGACTTCTTTTGGGAACTGGCTACTTTAATTGCCATTATGCTTGTTGGGCACTGGATAGAAATGAAAAGCGTTTTAGGTGCATCAAAGGCATTGCAACTTTTAGTAAGTATGATGCCAGCAGAAGCACATAGAGTAAATGGAGATACCATTGAAGATATTTCACTCGAAAACCTTTTGAAAGATGATGTGATTTTAGTAAAACCTGGAGAAAAAGTCCCTGCTGATGGGATTATAGTAGATGGTTCTAGTTATTTAAATGAATCCATGCTAACTGGTGAATCCAAACCTGTAAAAAAAGATGAAAATGATAAAGTTATTGGTGGTTCTGTAAATGGTAATAGCACTTTAAAAGTTAAGGTTGAGCACACAGGAAAAGACAGCTATCTCAACAAGGTCATCACAATGGTCGAAGAAGCGCAAAAAACCAAATCTAAAATGCAAAACCTATCGGATAGGGCTGCAAAATGGTTGACCTACATTGCTTTGGCCATTGGTTTTGGTACGTTGGCCGTTTGGTTGATTCTAGGATTTCCGTTTGTATACGCATTGGAAAGAATGGTAACTGTTATGGTTATTGCTTGTCCGCATGCTTTGGGTCTTGCCATTCCGTTAGTAGTAGCGATATCGACTGCAGTATCCGCACAAAATGGATTATTAATTAGAAACAGAACAGCTTTTGAAGAATCTAGAAAGATATCAGCTTTATTATTCGATAAAACCGGAACATTGACCAAAGGAGATTTTGGTGTTACCAGAATCGAGTCGGTAAACAAATCGTATAGTAAAAATGAACTACTAAGATTATCAAGTGCCTTAGAACAAAGCTCTGAACATCCTATCGCTGTCGGAATAATAAAAAAAGTTAAAGAAAATAATATCATCATTCCCAACCCAGAAAATTTCAAAGCCATTACAGGTAAAGGTGTAGAAGCCAATGTTGAAGGCAAAGACATTAAGGTAGTAAGCCCAGGGTATTTAAGAGATGAAAAAATAGAAATCCCTAAAGATGCCTATAGTGATGCAGCCGAAACAGTTGTTTTTATTTTGATTGATGGAAAACTGGCTGGATATATAGCACTGGCAGACGAAATTAGACCAGAATCTGCCGAAGCTATAAAAGTCTTCAAAAAGAATGATATTAAAGTTTATATGGCAACGGGCGATAATGAAAAAACAGCCAAAGCTGTGAGCGAAAAACTTGGTTTAGACGGCTATTACGCTGAAGTATTACCACATCAAAAAGTGGAAATTGTTGAAGAGCTTCAAGCAAAAGATGAATTTGTAGCCATGACAGGAGATGGTGTCAACGATGCCCCTGCTCTTGCCAAAGCCAATGTTGGTATTGCAGTTGGCTCGGGCACAGATGTAGCAGCTGAAACAGCCGATATTATTCTGGTAAACAGTAATCCTAAAGATATTGCAAACCTCATTCTTTTTGGAAAAGCAACCTATAATAAAATGATTCAGAATCTTGTTTGGGCGACAGGCTATAATGTAGTGGCTATTCCGTTAGCTGCTGGAGTACTGTATTCTTCAGGGTTTGTTTTAGGGCCTGCTGTTGGAGCTGTATTTATGAGTTTGAGTACCATTATTGTGGCTATTAATGCACAATTGTTAAAGCGAAAAATAGGTAGCAAATAATGGATAGGAAAGAAAAACTCAATAGGATATATTTAATCCTATTGAGTTTATTTGTAGTAATGTTGGGCTACGGTATTTTATTACCAACTCTTCCCTACTATACAGAAAGATTAGCACTTAAAGATAATCTTGACAGAGACTTAATCAACTTTCATATTGGATTACTTACGAGTATTTATCCGCTTTTCCAATTACTGTTCGTGGTGGTTTGGGGAAAGCTATCAGACAAATACGGTCGCAAGCCCATTATCATTGTCGGTCTCATCGGGTTTGTGATAATGCAGTTGTTAACAGGACTTGCTACATCTTTGACAATGCTATATATCGCTCGAATCTTTGGTGGCATTTTTACATCATCAGTTATTCCAGTTAGTAATGCTTATTTAAGCGACATCACTTCCGAGAAACGTAGAACTAAAATAATGGCCTGGTCTGGCGTCGCCATCAGTTCTGGGGTTATTTTTGGCCCTGTCGTTGGTGGATTTCTATCTCAAACTAACATTCATATTAAATATTCTATAGGCCTGCTACATTTAGACCGATTTTCAGTACCATTCTTGTTTGCTGCTATATTAGGATTGATTGTCTTATTTATAGTAACGAAATGGTTAAAAAATACTGTTCACTTTCAAAAACAAACTTCAAAAAAAATGAGTTTGCGATTTACGTTTAGTAAATATTTTATCGTGTTACTATCGTTGTCATTTATACTACAATTTGTTGTGACTTTATTTGAAACGGTATTTTCAATATACGGTAAAGATGAATTGGGGTTTAACAGCAACCAAGTTGGAATTGGTTTTATGCTATGTGGCTCTGTAATGGCTGTTTTGCAGCCTGTTTTTGCAAGTTATGGAGAGAAGCTCTTATCTACGAAAAAACAAATTGCTTTAGGGTTGTTAATAGCTGGAATATCTTTAATCGCCTTTCCTTTTTTTAAAAATGAATGCTTTGTCTATGGCTTAATTATTCTTTTTGCAGCTGGAGGTGCAATGGTAACCCCTAACTTATTATCAGCAGTTTCCTTAACATCAAAAGAGAATACAGGTAGAAATATATCTATACAAAGCTCAACAAATAGTATTGGTCAAATTTTAGGTCCTGTTTTAGGGACTTGGTTAATTGCAGGAGATTTTTACTATCCATTTACAATTGCTGGAGTTATTGTTTTAGTTGCTATTAGCTCTCTGTTTTTACTTAAAAATCCACCATAAAACACATAGATGTTACCTTTTGATGATTAACCCAAATCTAAAACCCCAATAATCTTATGTATAATTTAATTCATATAATACTGGATAACTATAAAGAAACAAAAATAGTTTAGGAATCCAATCTTAATGATTTCAATAATGCTGAAAAAGGAATTTCCATTTATAGAAGATATTTGAAGAAATCACACATGTAAAATACATTTAGAGAATCACAAACTTATTAATTGCAACTAATAAATGAAAACAAAAACATTAACCTCTATGATATTGAATACACAAAAATATTGCAATTCTCTTTTAAAGAGTGAGCCCTGTATTAAGTACCCCTTTCATAATTTGATACATACCCACGAAGTTGTTGCTAATGTTAGACACATAAGTACACAACTCAAGCTTACCAATCGGGAGCAATTAATATTGGAAATTGCAGCTTGGTTTCACGATACAGGGTTTTCCAAAACCTACAAAGGTCACGAAGATGTTAGTAAGGAATTGGCATGGGAGTATCTCACTACCCAAGATGTTGATAAACAAATTTTGCAAGATGTTTTAGGTTGTATAGAGGCTACTAAAATGCCTCAAAATCCTCAAAACAAATTGGAAAAATTATGTGCGATGCGGATTTATATCATATCGCCACTCCTGAATTCTTCTACAAAAAATTGCTATTGAGACGGGAATGGGAAGTTTATTGTGATATTTCAAGTAGTGATTTGGAATGGCATCAACTGAATTTAGAATTTTTAAAGAATCATTCTTTCCATTCTTCATATGGCCGAAACGTACTAAAACCTCAAAAAGAGGTAAACTTAAAAAAGGTCAAAGAGATTTTGAGCTTTTATTAAAATAATGTCACTAGGCGTGAATTAATAAAACAAGTAATACAAATAATATTATGCTATATACCACTATTCTAATTGCCTTCCTCATTGGATATTTTTTCATCGCCTTTGAACACTCTATTAAAGTTGATAAGGCTGTTGTCGCACTATTAACAGGGACTATTTGTTGGGTGTTGTTGGTTTTTGCTTTAGAAAATGGCAGTATCGGTTTTTCAGAAGAATCCGTGATTCAATTTATTCCAGAAAGCATTCGTCATCATATTGGTGATATATCTGAAATCCTGTTTTTTCTCATGGGAGCTATGACCATTGTTGAGATTATTGATGCTCATGAGGGATTTACCATAATTACGGAAAAGATTTCAACTACTAAGAGAGTTAAGCTTATATGGATTTTAAGTATTGTTACTTTCTTTTTATCAGCAGCCTTGGATAACCCTAACAACCGCTATCGTGATGTCTGCTCTATTAAAGAAAATGATTGCAGACAAAAAAGATTTATGGCTGTTTGCCGGTATGTTGATTATTGCAGCCAATGCAGGTGGAGCGTGGTCTCCAATAGGTGATGTAACTACAATTATGTTATGGATAGGCGGGCAAGTCACAGCCGGAAATATCGTTGTAAAGCTTATTTTACCTAGTTTGGTTTGCCTTCTGGTACCACTAGGTATTATAAGTTTTAAGTTAAAGGGAAATATAAAAAAACCAAACATACACCTAGAAAAAAAAGAAAAACCAAATGTGAATACCTTTGAGAAGAGGTTAGTGTTTTTCTTAGGTCTCGGAGCGCTATTATTTGTTCCAATCTTCAAGACCGTTACTCATCTTCCTCCGTTTATGGGAATACTATTTGGACTAGGAGTCATGTGGGTAGTTACTGAGATAATACATCGAAAAAAAGAAATTGCCCATAAAAACTCATTGTCCATTGTTGGAGTGTTACAAAAGATTGACACCCCAAGTATTTTATTTTTTCTTGGTATTCTATTAGCTGTTGCCAGTCTTCAAACAGGTGGCCATTTAAGCGATATGGCTCTCTTTTTGGATAATAAATTTCATAATATTTATGTCATTAATACAATCATTGGAGTTTTATCTGCCATAGTTGACAATGTCCCTTTAGTTGCTGGAGCTATGGGAATGTATTCCGTAGAGACCTATCCTGTTGACCACACATTTTGGGAATTATTGGCGTATTGCGCAGGAACAGGCGGAAGTATTTTAATAATTGGGTCAGCTGCTGGAGTTGCCATTATGGGTACATTAAAAATCAACTTTATTTGGTATTTGCGAAAAATATCCCTGTTGGCTTTAGCTGGATATTTAGCTGGAGTCCTTACCTATATTATTCTGAACTAAAATTTATTCAATTTTTAAATATGCTTTTTAAGGACGATGAACATATAAAATTGATACATTCCGGTGATGAATATTTCGTTAAGATGAAAGAAATCATTGAAAATGCACAAGAAGAGATTCATTTACAAACCTACATTTTTGAAAATGATGAAACAGGAAATGATATAGCAAATTGTTTAAAAGAAGCAGCACATCGAAATGTGAAGGTTTATATCCTATTAGATGCTTATGGCAGCTCATCTCTTTCTGATAATTTCATAAAAGATTTGCAGCAGAGTGGAATATTTTTTCGATTTTTTTCGCCGTTATTTTCTGTCAACAACTTTTATTTAGGAAGAAGGATGCATCACAAAGTAATTGTAGCTGATGCTAAATTTGCAATCATAGGAGGAATAAATATTGCAAATAAATATCGCGGTAAAGAAAGTGATGAGCCTTGGCTAGATTATGCTATAAAATTAGATTGCCCAGCTGCCCAAGATTTGCAAAAACTGTGTCGCGATTATTTTTTTAAAGACAGAAGCTCAAAAAAAAATAAAACCTGTATTACATTCTGCAGGAAAAACACTTGTTGGTATTAGACAAAACGATTGGCTTAAAAACAAAACTGAAGTATGCGACTCTTACACAAATTCCATCAACCAAGCCAAGAATGAAATAGTCATTGTCAGTTCTTATTTTTTACCAGGAAGAAGACTAAACAATGCTATAATAGGTGCTTGTAAAAGGAAAGTAAAAGTAACGCTAATATTAGCAGGGATTAGTGATGTGCCTTTAATACGTAATGCAACCTCTTATTTATATTCATTATTTTTAAAACAAAATGTGCTAATATATGAATGGAATAATTCTGTCGTGCACGGCAAAGCGGCTGTGGTGGATAACAAATGGTCCACAATAGGTTCATTTAACCTCAATGACCTTAGCTGCTATGGAAGTATCGAAATGAATGTTGAAATACATTCACCTTACTTTTCCGAATTATTACGTTCTGATTTTCAAAATATTATCAATCAATGCAATGAGGTTACGATTGATACTATCTATAAAAATACCAGTTTTATTTCAAGATTTGTCAATTATATGGCCTACCGAATGGTAAGAGCAGCTATATTGTTCCTAACCTTTTTGCCTCATATCAGATTTGCAAAATAAGTTTAGACTCTGACTTTTAGTTTGGAGACTTCCTATAGTCAAGATAAAAGTGATAATTACTTAAATACATAGACTTGGCGTATTGTGATAGGTTTTTTAACTATTTAATATTGCGTATATATCTTTCAGAATTGATTACCGTGGTCAGTTAATCCAACGAGATATTGGTTGATATGTAATAACCTACAAATTTTAATTGGGTTAAGGATTGCGCACTTACTCAGCCTTTTTCCAAATGCTTTATTAAGTTAGTGATTGAATAACCTTGGTGCGAAAAACAATGCAAGGCCAGATATCAATAATGAGCCCAGAGAGCCCCATAAAAGTTCGGGGCTTGTATCATCTCTATTAGGCGCTTCAATCGATATTAACTGTTCGTTTAAACTAGCGATGTCCTTTTTAGCTGTTTTTAGTTGTCCCTTCATGTCGAAAATGGTCTTGTTCATTTCAAGTTGTTCTTTGACATACTTTTGATTCGCTTTTTGTTCTATCTCTATTCTATGCTCGGCATTTTCTAAAGACAAAATCAGTTTTCTGTTTTCTTTTAAAAGGTTATTTAATTTTTCATTTAGCTCTTTCTCCTTTGGAGATGTTTTTCCAATGTAATCATACTGATTTTTAAATCCATTTACGATACTAGCTATAAGCTCTGATCTTGAAATGTTCTTATCGTTAGCTATCTGTTGTAGAGCTGTTTTCTCCTCAGCAGTAGTCTTGAAGCTTATTGTTACGTTTCTTGTTGTGTCCATAATAGTGTAATTTGTTTATGTGTTTTAGTTGGTATACCTATGATTTACCAGTAGTAAACTATTAGTATATCAATGGTATTGTATTGGTATACTTAACTTTTTTTAATTTTAATATTCTGTTTTTCAATTTTTTAAACATATTCCATTTCATTTTGAAATATTTTATATCCAAATATAATTCTTTTTTTACTTTTTACTATATTTGAGTAATTATTTTTACAATGACAACAAAAACAATTGAGGAAATTGGAAATGCCATCTTTGAGTCTAGAGAACTTGGCCCTAACCAATTAGACATAAGTTCAAAAAATATAAATCATTGGATTAGAGAACGAATTGTCCCATTTGTTCCTGTAGAACAATCACCTGATATAAATAAGCTAGTTGATGTTATTTCGGATAATGATAATAAAAAAAATAAAAAAGCAAAATGGATACGACTTAACCTCGCTCAAGCAGTTTGGGTATCGATAGTGAGTGAATTGATTGGTTTTAAAGTCTCAATTGAAAATCTAGAGAAGCTAGCCTATAAGGTGTGGCAAGAACCTAGAGAGCAAAAGTATGCTGATAGAGTCTTTGAATATAATATAAAGAATAACCCCCATAATTTACCAAAACAAGAAATTGATAAGCTTAAATCTCACTTGCGTAATGAATTGCTTATGGAGCATTATTTCAGGACCATTATTAATCCTTTTACCGATGCTGTTAAATCAGCTTTCTATAGAAACGGAATACCACATAACTTTCTTTTCGTACCTGAAACAAACGATTATATGTTTCATGATGGCAATTTGGACTTAATTTTAGATTTAAAGAGTATTTATCTACAAAAACCTATGCTTAGTATTCCATTAGTGCCCATTCTTTCAAAGATATTGTTACATGAATTTGATAACCGAAAAATAAAGGACCTCAAATACCTTTTCAATGTCGAAAGGCAAATAAGGGATATTGTTGTTTTTAAAAGACCTAAAATTGTTGAGATAGCTTTTGAGAAAAGAGATATTAAACCTTTAGTTATAACTGAACAGCATAAGAGCCGAGAGCAATTAGCTAAATATATTTTAACAAATAAGATCATGAAAGGCTCAAAGCTTTTAATTGATATACGCTCCAATGATAATTACAAAATAACACTTATTAAAAAAGAGTGATACTTAAATATTTCCAAAAATGATACACATCGTAGAACATAATCAGTTCCTGAAAACAAAGCCTGGTTTCAATCCAAACAGAGATGGACCAGAAAACCAGTTTTCACAATGTTGCCAAACAAATATTAAATAAAGATAATAACAACGCCTTTGATAATAGCGAAGTAACTGAGATAATTTTGATATTAGAATGTTTCGCTGATATCATATGCAACCAAAAAGTTTAATACTATGAAAAATGTTTTTCTCTATGTAAGAGTCTCCACAGATGAGCAGGCTGACAAGGGATTTTCACTACGAGACCAAGAAGAGAAATTACTCAGCTATTGTTCTAATAACAATTTTAATGTTATTTCTATATTCAAGGAAGACCATTCAGCAAAGACTTTCAATCGTCCTGAGTTCAAGAAAATGATGTCTTACATCAAAAAAAACTACAAATCAGTAGACCAAGTTCTTTTTACAAAATGGGATCGTTTCTCTCGTAATACTTCTGAATCCTATAACAAGATTAATGAGTTCACGGAACTAGGAGTTCTTGTTAACGCCATCGAACAACCTCTAGACCTATCTATTCCTGAACAGGGATTGATGTTAGCAGTTTACCTTTCCATGCCTGAGGTTGAAAACCAAAGACGCTCATTGAATGTTAAAGCTGGAATTAGGCGTGCTTTCAAGGAAGGAAGGTATGTAGTTTCTCCTCCTAAAGGGTACGATATGGGAAGGGACAAACAAAACAAACCTATTTTAATTCCAAATAAAGATGCTAAGTATATAAAAGAAGGGTTCAAGTTACTTAGCCTAGGTTTATATTCCCAAAAAACAGTATTGATTAAACTGAAAGGTAAGGGTTTCAAAACAAGTAAATCTGCATTTGCTAGAATAATCAGAAACCCCATCTATCATGGAGACATAATATTAAGTGCTTTCAATGATGAGCTTGAGCGGGTAATAAAGGGAATCCACGAGCCACTTATCACAAAAGATCTTTTTGAAAAGGTTCAAGTTCATATTGATGGTGGCAAAAGACAATATCAAGTTAGACACAAAAAAATCAATAAAAAATATCCCTTTAAAGGTTTTGTGCTTTGTCCTAATTGCCTAAAACCTCTTAAAGCAAGTTCTTCAAAGGGAAGAAGTCGGTATTACGCATATTATCACTGTGAAAAGCCTTGTAGTACTCGCTACAAAGTTGAAGAAGTAGAATCTTGGTTCAATGATTTCTTAGGTGGGATTTCTCTAAATCCTAACTCCAGTGAGTTATTGCAAAAGATTATTGAAAACCGTTTTAAAAGTCTCACTAAATCAAGTAGATTGAGTCCTAAACATTATGAAGAAGTAAGTTCCATAAAGCATAAGTTAGAAAGACTTCAAGATCTTTATTTAGATGGAGATTTTGATAGAGAAGAGTACAAAAGTACAAAAGTGCGTTATCAAAATAGATTGTCTGAATTGAATGCCGTTGAGCAAAACTGGAAAAATCAAAAGGATATACTTTCAATCTATAAAAATGGTCTAAAGAAACTTGAATCTTTTGATAAACAATTCAATAACAGCGATATAGATCTTAAGAGAAGATTAATCGGTTCGATTTTCCCTAAAAACTTCCAATTTGAAAATCAAAGTGTTCGAACCGCTGACATCAATCCACTACTTTTAAAAATTTCTAGTATTAACAAGGATTTTAAAGGAAATAAAAAATGGGACAAATCGAAAAAAATTGATTTGTCCCAATTAGTACTGAAGGCGGGACTTGAACCCGCACGGCCATAATGGCCATTGGATTTTAAGTCCAACGTGTCTACCAATTCCACCACTTCAGCATCCAAGTTACAGACTGTAACTTTATTGGTATATATTATTGTAGAGCGAAAGACGGGATTTGAACCCGCGACCCTCACCTTGGCAAGGTGATGCTCTACCCCTGAGCTACTTTCGCAGTTTTTAAAGAACTATTTCGCTGTAAAAGCGGATGCAAATTTAAAATAAATCTTATAAATGCAAAGCCTTTTTTAAAAATAAATACAATTTATTTTAAGCTTGTTTTTTATTCACCAACATTCGCTTTATTTCATTGAGTTTCATTAACGCTTCAACTGGCGTTAAAGTATCAATATCTGTATGTAGAATTTCATCTTTAATATCCTCTAAAAGAGGATCATCCAAATTAAAGAAGCTTAACTGCATATCATCTTTTAAAGATTTTACCTTATCAGTCAGCTCTTCACTTGAATGTGATTTTTCAAGTTTAGTTAAAATTTTATTTGCTCGCCTTATCACTTGTTGTGGCATACCAGCCATTTTCGCAACATGAATACCAAAACTGTGCTCGCTTCCTCCTTCAACAAGCTTTCTAACAAAAAGCACATTATCTTTTAATTCTTTAACAGCTACATTAAAGTTTTTAATCCTATTAAAGGTTTCTGTCATTTCATTAAGCTCGTGATAGTGCGTTGCAAAAAGTGTTTTTGGTTTTGCAGGATGCTCGTGCAAATATTCACTTATGGCCCAAGCTATAGAAATACCATCATAGGTACTTGTACCTCGTCCTATTTCATCTAACAAGACTAAACTGCGGTCTGATATATTATTCAGAATAGAAGCAGTTTCATTCATTTCTACCATAAACGTAGATTCGCCCATAGAGATATTATCGCTAGCTCCTACTCGTGTAAAAATCTTATCGACAAGTCCAATTCTGGCCTGTTCTGCTGGTACAAAACTTCCTATTTGGGCTAGTAATACAATTAATGCTGTTTGTCGTAAGATTGCCGATTTACCAGACATGTTTGGTCCAGTAATCATTATAATCTGCTGCGATTCTCTATCGAGATAGACATCATTCGCAATATAAGCTTCACCTAATGGTAATTGTTTTTCTATAACAGGATGACGTCCTTCTTTTATATCTAGTTCAAAACTATCATCAATTTGAGGATATGAATAGTTATTACTCTTTGCCAAGCTTGCAAAACCACAAAGGCAATCTAACTGACCAACTAATTGAGCATTTTGCTGCACCTGAATGATAAATTGATGCATCCAGCTTACCAACTCAACAAACAACTGCTGCTCTATGGCTAAAATGCGTTCTTCGGCACCTAGTATTTTTGCTTCGTATTCTTTTAACTCTTCGGTAATATAACGCTCCGCGCTTACCAATGTTTGCTTACGCACCCATTCTTGTGGCACTTTATCTTTGTGAGTATTTCTAACTTCAATGTAATAACCAAAAACGTTATTTGATGCTATCTTTAATGACGGAATACCTGTACGCTCACATTCACGCTCTAGCATTTTATCTAGGTAATCCTTACCTGACTTTGACAATCCTCTAAGCTCATCGAGTTCTTCAGAAAATCCTTCAGCAATAGTATTCCCTTTTAAGACATTAACCGGAGCCTCTTCGTTTAGCGTTTGCTTTATTTTTTCGCGAAGCAAATCGCAATTATGAAGACTACTTCCAATAATTTTTAAGGCTTCATTATCACAACTTTCTGCAATAGATTTTATAGGAACAATTGCTTCTAAAGAGTTTTTAAGCTGAATCACTTCGCGTGGACTTACCTTAGTGGTTGCAATTTTAGAAATAAGACGTTCTATATCTCCAATATGCTTTATTTGTCCTTGCATTTTTTGAAGCGCAACATCATGCTCCAATAAATACTTAACAACTTCATGTCGTTGTTTTATTTTTTCAGCATGTTTTAGAGGCAAGGCTAACCAACGCTTTAAGGTACGACCTCCCATTGCCGAAATTGTTTTGTCAATAACGTTAATTAAAGTTACCGCATTGGCATTGGTAGAATGGTATAATTCTAAATTTCTAATGGTGAATTTATCCATCCAAACGTAATCATCTGTAGCAATTCTAGAAATTGTTGCAATATGCTCTAACTTGTTATGCCTTGTTTCACTTAAATAGTGCAACACAACACCTGAAGCAATAATACCTTCATACAAATCTTCTACACCAAACCCTTTTAAGCTTTTAGTATTAAAATGCTTGGTTAGTGTTTCGTTGGCGTAATCTGCCTGAAACACCCAGTCTTCGAGATAAAAAGTATGAAAATCATTTCCAAACGTTTCACTGAAGGTCTTTCTGCACTTTTTTGAAATAAGCACTTCACTAGGATTAAAATTCTGAAGTAACTTATCTATATATTCTGCATCTCCTTGAGAGGTTAAAAACTCACCTGTTGAGATGTCTAAAAACGAAATTCCGATGTAGGTTTTATCAAAATGAACAGCACACAGAAAATTGTTAGACTTGGAATGTAAAATATCATCATTTAATGCGACACCAGGCGTTACCAATTCTGTAACTCCTCGCTTAACAATTTTTTTGGTTTGTTTAGGATCTTCAAGCTGATCGCAAATTGCCACACGTTCACCTGCTTTTACCAACTTTGGTAAATAGGTGTTTAATGAATGATGTGGAAAACCTGCCAATTCAGTTTCGCTATCGCTACCAGCACCACGCTTGGTTAAGATAATGTCTAGTATTTTGGATGCTTTTACAGCATCACTACCAAAGGTTTCATAAAAATCCCCAACTCTAAACAGCAATAATGCATCAGGATACTTTGCTTTTATAGCATTGTACTGCTTCATTAATGGTGTTTCTTTTTTTGCCTTTTTAGCCAAGAGAAATGTGTATTTTTGCTTCATCCCGATTGTCATCAGGACTTGTAATTGTAACATTGCTAATGTAGCCAAATAGCCTTATTATATAAAGCCTTTTGAGCATAAGTTATTTACAAAACACATAACATTTCAACATGCGTAAATTAAAAAATAGTGAATTAGACCGTCTCGATGTTTCTGAATTTAAAGAAGCTAAAAAGTCTCCTATAATTATCATTTTGGATAATATTCGTAGTCTGAATAATATCGGATCTGTTTTTAGAACGAGTGATGCTTTTTTAATTGAAAAAATTTACCTCTGTGGCATTACAGCTCAACCTCCTCATAACGATATTCGCAAAACAGCTCTAGGAAGCACCGAAACTGTTGATTGGGAATATGCCGAAAACACAATAGATGTTGTTACCGATTTAAAAAACGAAGGTGTAAAAATTTGTGCTATTGAACAGGCTGAACATGCAACGATGTTAGATACATTTCAACCTCAACCTAATACTAAATATGCCTTTGTATTTGGCAATGAAGTTAAAGGTGTGGCACAAGATGTTGTAACTGCTAGTGATGAAGTTATAGAAATACCACAATTTGGAACCAAACACTCTTTAAATATTTCAGTAAGTACTGGCGTGGTAATATGGGATGTTTTTAGCAAATTGAAGAAGCTCATATAAACCTTCCCAAAGGAAGGCTTTTATTATTTTTTATCTTTCTTAGTTTGAAAGATTATAAGAAAGACCAACAATATTATAATAAAAATAACAAATGCTTGTTGCGGTGTTGCTCCTGACGAAATGTTGTTATTAGGTCTTGGCGCATTTACTGGTCCACTAAAAGGTGTACCTTTTTGAATAAAATAAATTATATTATAAAGAATCATATAAAGCGGTACTATATTCTACTTGTGCTAAAACTTACAAAAAAGTTACGATAACAAATAAACGTAACGAATAAAATCAAATTAAAAAACATATAATCATGCCTATTATTAAACCCATTAGAAATATACACCCTCAAATCTCTGAAGATTGTTTTGTTGCCGACAATGCCACTATTGTAGGCGAAGTTACTATGGGAAGCCAATGTAGTATTTGGTTTAATGCTGTTGTTAGAGGTGATGTGCATTATATAAAGATGGGAAATAAGGTAAATATACAAGATGGTGCTGTAATCCATGCAACGTATCAAAAATCGCCAACTACTATTGGTAACAACGTTTCTATTGGTCATAACGCTATTGTTCATGGATGCACAATACACGATAATGTCCTAATTGGCATGGGCAGCATTGTAATGGATGACTGCGTTATTGAAAGCAATAGCATTATTGCTGCTGGTGCTGTAGTAACCAAAAACACAATTGTAGAATCTGGCAGTATATACGCTGGTGTACCAGCTAAAAAAGTAAAGGATATTAGCGAGGAATTAATCTCTGGAGAAATTGACCGTATTGCAAATAACTACGTGAAATATTCTGGCTGGTTTAAAGAATAAGTCTTAAAAATCTAAAAACGTGGTTTCAAAATTACCACCTACTAATGTATTTAATACCTCAACGTTACTGTTAGAATGTAGTTTTACCGAAGGTGTTGCTTCATCTAAATTCAATAAATCTTGAGATTGCAAAACGGCTTTTGTCTGCTTGGCGACTGCCAATCCTGAATCTATGATTTTTACGCCCTCAGGAAGCATCGTTTCTAACATTGGTATTAAGTAAGGATAATGCGTACAACCTAAAACCAGGTAGTCTATATTAGCCTTAAGCATAGGCTCTAAATAGAGCT
The DNA here is from genome assembly GCF_036553625.1 of Winogradskyella poriferorum. Classification (NCBI taxonomy): domain Bacteria; kingdom Pseudomonadati; phylum Bacteroidota; class Flavobacteriia; order Flavobacteriales; family Flavobacteriaceae; genus Winogradskyella; species Winogradskyella poriferorum. The sequence goes on along the minus strand of NZ_JAZHOU010000004.1, from coordinate 30,059 downwards.
GTAGCAAATCTTTCATTTCATCTGAATTCAACTTACCTGATTCTATTAAAGGCACTATACCTTCCCCTATTTGCTCTATCACTTTTATACCATTAGCATACAAATCTGAGGTTTTGTGAAAAAGCTGACTACTAAGCGTTCCTTTAGTGGCTAAAATCCCAACCGCTTTAGTCTTTGTATTTAAAGCTGCTGGTTTAATTGCTGGTTCTATCCCAATAAAAGGCACCTCATACGATTCCCTTAAATAGGTGATTGCATTTGTTGTCGCTGTATTACATGCAACCACAATAATTTTGCAACCTTTGCTTAGCAAATATTCTGTGTTCTTTATGGAAAGGTTCTTTATCTCTTCCTTAGTCCTATTACCGTATGGCGCATTTCTGCTATCTGCTAAGTAGATTATATTCTCATTTGGGAGCAAGGCATGTATTTCTTTAAAAATGGAAGTGCCACCAACACCAGAATCAAAAATACCAATTGGATAATTACTCATACGTACAAAAATAAAAAGTCGCTTTATTAAAAAGCGACTTTCAAATAGATTTTATTTAAAACTTACTTATATTTTTAAGTGAGCTTTTACATCTGCCATAAGGTCTTTACCATCTGAAACTAGTAATACTGCAGAATCTAGAACATACTCATATCCTTGAGCTTTAGCCACTTCTTGAATTGCCTTTTTAGCATCCTCAATTATTGGCTTCATAAAAGCTTCATTTTTCTTTTGGATATCTTGTATCTGATTTTGTTGATACACCGCTATTGATTGATCAAAAGTAGCAACCTCTTGCTTACGTCTTAAGTTTTCTTCATCTGTCTGTGATGCAGCTTCTGCCTCATATTGCTTAATTTTATTATTAAGCTCTTTCATTTGGTCTTGTAGCTCAGCTTGATAAGTTGCTTTAAGCTTATCGATTTCTGCTTTAGCTTTAATATAGTCTGGCATAGCTTCAATCAGCTTTTGAGTATCTATATGTGCAATTTTACTTTGTGCCGACATATAAGTAGTTGCACCAATAAATAGTGCTGCTGCAAATAATAATGATTTAAAATGTTTCATTTTTCTAAATTGTATTTGTGTGTTATAATTATTAGTTATCTTCTCCTTCTTCTTTCTTAGCTTTCGCTATAGAATCTCTTTTTCTAAGTTGTTCTTCACGCTCTTCACGCGCTTTTTTTCTTTGTTCTAAAATTTTCTTCTTTCGTTCTTCTAACGCTTTTCTTCTTCTTTCTCTATCGTTTGCCTTAATTTCGGCAGCAGTTGGCTGCTTCTTAGAACTCACCGAATCTTTTTTAACGGTAGACTCTGCTTTTTTACTATCAGAAGTCTTAACCACTTTTTTTCCTTGAGTTGTACTATCTTTTACTGTTTTTTTAGCTTCGTCCTCAGTTTTATTTCTAGCATCTAATATACTTTGCCTACGAGCGTCTGCTTCACGCTTCTTTGCTTCTCTAATAGAGTCTTGTCTTGCTCTCCTCGCCTCCAAAGCCTTTTCGCGCTCAGCACGTTTTGCAGCTAATTCTGCTTCTCTTGCTGCTTTACGTTCTTCTAAAGCTTTCTGTCTTTCATCCTTTTCTTCATTTACTACAGGTACAACATCTTCATCTTCTAACTCTTGACGCTCCTTTTTACTCTTTGCTTGATTACGTTTTGAAGTCCGTGTAATTGTTCTTAAAACTTGCTCACTAATATCATAGCGCTCAGCAGAATAAAGCATTACTACATCTGCTGATTTATCAAAAACAAAATCAAACTTTTTAGTTTCCGCTATTTGCTGTACAGCTGCGAATATTTGATCTTGTATAGGCTCTATTAACTGACGTTTTTGAATCATTAAATCTCCATTAGGACCAAAACGCTTTTGTTGATAGTCTAATATTTCTGCCTCTTCAAAAGAAATATCTTCCATACGCTCTTCATATAATTCCTTTGTAAGCAATACACTCTCATTTTCAAGCTCTTTCTTCTTTTGGTCGATTACACTAAGCTTTTTTTCTATCTCAGTTTTCCACTGTAGCACTTTTTTGTCTAGCTGTGTAGAAGCTTCCTGATACTCAGGTACATTTTGCAAAATATACTCGGTATCTATATAACCTATTCTAACACCTCTTTGGGCATTAGCATTAAAGCTCATAAGACCTATAACTGTCAGTAAAAAAAGAACTTTAAATTTCATCATGATTGTTTTTGTTTTGAGACATCTTGAATTGTTTTCCAATCTTTTCGTCAATTTTAGTGTTACTAATCTTCAAATTTAACGAAATATATCCTTAAAAATTTTAACACCATAATGAAATACTTAATTAGCAACTAGAAAATATCGTGCCAAAATTAAAATTGTTGCCCAATAATGAAGTGTGTTTCCCATTTTCTTGGTGATGTTCCATCTGGTAAATCGTCGAATGCATGACCAAAATCTATACCTAATAAACCGAAGGCTGGCATAAAGATTCTTAGACCGAAACCTGCAGATCTTCTAACATTGAAAGGATTGAAATCTCTAAAACTGTTGATAGACTGACCGCCTTCTAAGAACCCTAACGCGTATATCTTAGCCTGAGCACCAAGTGTTATAGCATGACGAAGTTCTAAAGAGAATTTGTTGTAGATAGAACCACCATCTGTTGTAGATAGGGATTGATTAGGATAACCACGTAACTGAATAATCTCTCTTCCGTCTAATGCAAAATTTCCTAAACCATCTCCTCCAACAAAGAAACGCTCAAAAGGAATAACTCCTCTATCGTTATTATACGCACCTAAGAAACCAAATTCTACACTAGGTCTAAGAACCAACTTTTTTGTTAAGGCTGTATACCAATCAGCTCTAAACTTTATTTTATAGAACTCTAACCACTTAAAACGCTCTTGGTCAATTTCACCTATACGTGCATAGTCATCTTCATCTGATGGATCTAAAGCATCTCTCTCATCTTTAAGCGCCTTATAATCCACTCCATTTACTAAAGAATATGGGAAAGAAAACTTAGCAGAAGCCGTAAAACTAGATCCTCCTGTTGGGAAAATTGGATCTGTGTATAAATTATTTCTACTTAAACCAATAGTATAAGACAAGTTATTTGATGTACCATCACCGAAAGTAAATAGTCCTGTGTTATAGTTATTTAAGTCATACTTTTGGTAGCTTATTGCCTGTGATAATAAAAAGTAGTCATCTGGTTCTGAAAGCCTGGTTGAAATACCTAAAGTAAGACCAAGAATATTAAATCTTCTACTCTTATCTGCTCTACGTGTTGTAGAGTTATACAAAAATTGTCTAGAATAAGATAAAGAACTTGATAGCTGGAATGGCTTCTTACCACCTAACCAAGGCTCACTAAACGAGAAACTATATGTTTGAAAAAACTGACTAGCTTGCAATCTTAGAGCCAAACTCTGTCCATCTCCTCTTGGTACTGGTTTGTATGCTTCCTTTTTAAATATATCTTTGATAGCAAAGTTATTGAATGATAACCCAAGTGTACCTATAAAACCTCCGCCACCATAACCACCTTGTAGTTGTATTTGACTAGAGCCTTGCTCGGCAACTTCATATTCAATATCTAAAGTACCATCTACAGGATTAGGGTTTTTAATATTAGGAACCAACTGTTGCGCATCAAAGAATCCTAATTGCCCTAGCTCTCTTAGGGTTCTTATGATTTGAGATTTACTATACAACTCACCTGGACGTGTTCTTATCTCTCTGTATATTACATGGTCGTTGGTTACATCATTTCCTTTAACTGTAACATTATTGAAATAAGCTGGCTTACCTTCAGAAATACGAATCTCCATATCGATGACATTACCCTCTGCACTTACCTCAACTGGGTTAATCGTAGAGAACATGTAACCACTATTTTGATAAGCATTTACTAAACTTATTGCATCTGGATCATTAGGATCATCTATACGCTCTCTCAACTCTACACCATTATATGTGTCACCCTCTTTAATGCCTAACAATGCTGCCAATTGTCTGTCATCATATACTGTATTACCAACAAAATCTATTTTTCCAAAAGTATATTTTTCGCCTTCTTCTACTTCTATGTTTAAACTTATAGTTTTGTTATTGTTATAAATTATAGAATCTGAAACAATTCTGGCATCTCTATATCCTTTTTCTTTGTAACGATCAACAATGCTTACTAAATCTTCTCTAAAGTCTTCTTCTATATATTTTGAACGCTTAAATATTCGCAATGGACTAAGACTCTTTTTCTTAGTATTTTTCATTGCTTTACGAAGCTTTTTATCTGCAAGTTTTTCGTTACCAATAAAGTTGATTTCTTTTATCTTTACTTTCTGACCTTTGTCTATCTTAATTTTCATGTTAACACGTTCCTTTTCAACAGAGTCTATAACTTCTGTGGTTTGAATGTTAACTTTAGCGTTTAAAAATCCTTTCTTTTTGTATTTGTTAGTAAGGTAATTTCTTGTGGTTGCAATAAGGTTTTCTGTAACCTTTACACCAGATTGAAGCTTATTTTCGGTTATAATTTCATCCTTCTTACCTTTCTTTACACCCTCAATCGTTAAATCTTTAAGCTCGGGCAAATCCATAAGATGGATTTCTAAATTGGCGGTACTACCATCTATATCAGTAATAAAAATATCTATACTACTAAATAGGTTAGACTTCCATAAGGTCTTAACTGCGTTAGCAATTTTTTCTCCGCCTACCTGAATTTCTTCGTCCTTTCTTAGCTTTGAATAAGCAATAATAGTTTGTGGACTAAAATTAGTATTTCCTGTAACGGTAATTTCTTTAATTAAATACTTAGCACCATCTTGAGCTTGTGCATTACCCAAAAAAGGTATTGTAAAAATTAATACAACACCAATTAATTTAGCAAGGGACTTTGATAATTTCTTATGAGGTAAGTTGTTCGCTTGTTTTTCCAAATCTTCGTTCTCTATTTTGATAATTTATGAGTGCTTTGTACAAATGTTCTTTGTCAAAATCTGGCCATAAAATATCCGTAAAATATAATTCAGCATAGGCAATTTGCCAAAGTAAAAAATTACTAATTCGTTGCTCACCGCTAGTACGAATTAACAAGTCTACATCTGGTAAATTTTGCGTGTAAAGATGCTTATTTATAATTGATTCATCAATACTTTCAGAAGAAATTATATTATTTTTAACTTTAACTGATAATTCTTTAATAACATTAACAATTTCTTCACGAGAACCATAGCTCAAGGCTAAAGTTAATGTCATATTCGTATTATTTTTTGTCTTTTCTATAACATCCAACAACTCTTTATGTGCTTTTTTTGGTAAATCGTGAAGACAACCAATTGCAGATAGCTTAATATTATTGTCTTGTAAGGTTTTTATCTCCTTTTTTAATGATTTTACCAAAAGTTTCATAAGCGTTTGCACTTCTAGTTTTGGTCTGTTCCAGTTTTCTGTAGAAAAAGCATAAAGTGTTAAATTCTTAATACCTAATTCTGCACTTGCCTCAACGGTTTGCCTAACAGCTTTAGTACCGTTTTCATGTCCAATAACGCGCATTAAGCCCTGTTGCTTTGCCCAACGACCATTACCGTCCATAATTATTGCAACATGGTTGGGAAGTTTTTCTTTATTTACTTTTTCTTTTAGACTCATCTTAAAAATTACAATAACAAGGTCTTCTACCAAAGGTGTAAGTTAAGGTAATTCCTGAAAACACATACCAATCATTACTATTTGTGTTTCCAAAACTTAGCTGTTCTCTAAACTCATTATCTGGCACACTCCCATCTAGCTCATCAGAAAATGTATATCTAGCACCTATTTCTCCTGCTAACACCAAATGATTGCTTATATTGGTTTTATACCCTAAAACCATTGGTATACCATACGCCCAACTACTTGTATCTTCTGAAGTATACTGACCGTTTTGAGTAAAATAATAATTATCGTGATTAGCCACAGAAATCCCTGTATATAAATATGGTGTTCCTTTTACTCCACTTGTATGTAAATCAAAATCCCAAAACGTAAATTCCATTCCGGCAGATATTTCTAAAATACTTGTATTAAACTTATAACCTCTTTGTATTCTTCTTGGATCATCTGATTTTCCATCAATACCTTCTAAATCTGAAAAAATAACAGATAATCTATAAGAATGCCTCGGACTTCTATTCCATTTAAAAATACCACCAATAGCAAGCTGATTTGGTGATATATAATTGGTAGCACCAACATCTCCAATAAAATTACTCCCACCTGCAAACACACCAACCTCATAAATTTGAGCTTTAGTGTTTTGCATAAAAAATACACATATGAAAATTAGGAATAAATACCTCATAAATTTTTCAAAGTTTGCAAATATAATAATTATGATTAGCCTATTACAATTTGATACAAATTGTCTTAGAGATAAACAGTATTTACAAGCTTTTATTGTAAAAAACAGGACTTAATTACGTCTATCCTCGCCCCAAAGAAGCTTTTTTCTTAAAGTATCTAAGAATGTTTCTTCTAAACGCTCAACCATCTTAATTGCAAAACCAGCCTTTTTTACTGTTACCGTAGTTGTATTAGGCAAAGTAACAATTCTAGAATCTAAAGACATTAAAAACTGATCCTCCCTCCCGTCAACCTTAAAAGTAACTTTTGTTTTGTCTGGTATAATTAAAGGTCTTGCACTTAAATTATGTGGAGCTATAGGTGTTAGCGCAAAATTATTAGCTTCTGGTGTTATGACTGGACCTCCACAACTTAAAGAATATCCTGTAGAACCTGTTGGTGTAGATAATATAAGACCATCAGCCCAATAAGAGGTTAAATATTCATCATCAAGATGTGTTTCTACAGTAATCATAGAGGTAGTATTCTTTCTGCTAAGAGCTATCTCATTAAGTGCAAAGTTAGTATGCCCTACAACTTGGCTTTCGGGTTCTGTAGTAACACTCAACAAAGTACGCTCTGAAATTTTATAATCTCCATTAAAAATCTCAGATAGTGCGGAGTCAATCTCTTCTGTTTGTATAGTTGCTAAAAAACCTAATCGACCAGTATTAATACCGACTATAGGGATACCAAGGTCTTTCACATAGGTTATTGCTCTTAATATAGTACCGTCGCCACCAATACTAATAAGCAAATCGAATGTTTTATTGAGCTCTGTAAATGTTTTTAATGCGCTATTATTAAGAACTACTTCGTTCTGTTGACTCAAAAAATCTGATTCAATTAAAACCTCAACATTATATTTTGAGAGCTCATCTACTAAAATCTCTAGTGCATTCTGAGTAGAATCTTTTGCGTAATTCTGACCGTAAATTGCAATTTTCATCATTACATATTTAGGTATTTGTCTAGATACTCTGAACGCTCTTTTAAGCTTTCTATATAAGAATCTTCTTCATGACCTGAAACAATATTATAACTGTAGCGCCTAAAAGTTTGTATAATTTCGTTAAGACTGGAATTACCAATTTTTAATGTAATCTGAACAAGGTCTGACCCCATTTTAGATATAAATGCACCAAGTAGTTTTGCATCATTAGACTCTACAATCTGACTAATTTCACTAAACGAATAATCATGGATTCCTTTTTCTACGATTAAAATACCTCCAGGCTCTGCGAAAAAAGGTGTTTCGTTAAACAAATGAATAATATCATTCAACTCATAGTATCCTAAATAGGTGTTCTTTTCATCTAAAACAGGCATGATATTAGAATCGTTCTGAGCGAATGCCTCAAGTACATCGAGCCAGTTAGTTGTAGATCTCACAAAGAATCCTTCAATAGTATGATTACAGTCACTTATTGCTATAGCGCTATCGAAACAATGCACATCAGTTTCTGAAATACAACCCATATACACACCTTGATTATGAATTGGCACATGAGAATACGTGAGCTGATTAAACAGCATTTGTAAATCACCTATTTTATCTGTGATATTCAATGGCTTTATGTCGTTTATAACAAAATCTTGTAACTGCATATTTAGTGTTTCAATATCTTGCAAATTAATCAAAAATAACTACAAAAACCCAAGATGAGTTCTGTATTTTTGTTGTTTAAAACTTAAAAAAATGACAAAATTAAGTGTTAACATTAACAAGATTGCGACACTAAGAAATAGTCGTGGTGGAGATGTACCAAGCGTAGTACAATTTGCTAAAGATGTTCAACGATTTGGTGCTGAAGGTATAACAATTCACCCAAGACCAGACGAAAGACATATTCGTTATCAAGATGTCTACGATTTAAAATCTGAAGTCACCACAGAATTCAATATTGAAGGTAACCCAATACCTAAGTTTATCGACATGGTTTTAGAAGTAAAACCAACACAAGTAACTTTGGTACCAGATGCTGAAGACGCTATAACATCTAATGCAGGCTGGGACACCGTAAAACACAAAGATTTTTTAATAGATGTTATTAAAGAGTTTAAAAATAATGACATAAGAACTTCAATTTTTGTAGACCCAGACTTACACCAAATTGAAGGTGCGAAAGTAACAGGAACAGACAGAATTGAACTCTACACCGAAGCTTATGCTCATCAGTTTAGTTTAGGTAACAAAGATGGCATAAAACCTTACATGGAATGTGCTGGCTTAGCCAATACATTAGGACTTGGTATTAATGCTGGTCATGACCTTTCACTTGATAACATCAAATATTTTAAAGAAAATATCACTGGCCTTTTAGAAGTTTCTATTGGTCATGCACTTATATCTGAAAGTTTGTACTTAGGCGCTAAAAATGTAATAAAAATGTATTTAGACAAACTAAAATGATTTTACACTCTAACATTATAGGCCAAGGAAAACCGTTTGTAATTCTTCATGGTTTTTTAGGCATGGGAGATAACTGGAAAACTCTAGCCAAACAGTTTTCAGAAGCTAACTACCAAGTACACTTGGTAGACCAACGTAATCATGGTCGTAGTTTTCATTCAGAAGACTTTGACTATGAGTTAATGGCTGAAGATTTAAAAGCATATTGCAAACAGCATAGCCTCAATGATATTGTTTTACTTGGCCACTCTATGGGAGGAAAAACAGCCATGCTTTTTGCTGCCTTATTTCCTGAGCTCGTAAGTAAACTGATAGTTGCAGATATTTCTCCACGCTATTACCCTATACATCACGATGCTATTTTAGAAGGACTAAGTAGCTTAGACTTTTCAGAAATAAAGAGTCGCGGCGCTGCAGACAAAGCATTAAGCAATTATGTAAGAGATACAGGCACCAGATTGTTTTTACTCAAAAACTTACACTGGGTAGAAAAAGGACAATTAGGCTTAAGAATTAATTTACCAGTTTTAAAAGACAACGTTTCAGAAGTGGGAGAAGCATTACCTATACATGCCACTTTTGATAAAGATACATTATTTCTGCGAGGAGATAAATCTGAATATATCGGAGAACAAGACGAAGCCATCATTCATCGTCATTTTCCAAATTCAGAAATTGTTACAATTAAAAATGCAGGTCATTGGTTGCATGCAGAAAATCCAGAAGACTTTTATGAGGCTGTAATTAATTTCTTATCTTAAGTAAACTAAAAAAACTTAATGACATGAATCTTTTAATAAGACTTTTAATCAATGCTCTAGCCGTTTTCATCATAGCTCATCTTTTAGGAGGTGTTGAAGTAAATGGCTACGTAGGTGCCATTATTGTAGCCTTGGTTTTGGCTATTCTCAACCTCTTTGTAAAGCCAATTTTAATAATTTTTACATTGCCTGTTACCATTTTAACCTTAGGATTATTCCTTTTAGTTATTAATGCTCTGATTATTCTTTTAGCAGACAAATTAATTGATGGATTTGGTGTTAATGGATTTTGGACTGCCTTAATTTTCAGTATTCTATTATCCATTCTGCAATCTATCTTACACACCATTTTTAAAGAGCCAAAAAACGACTAAAAACCAATTGTTTAAACTATTGTAGGGTTGTGAAAAATGTTGTATTTTTGCAGCCCAATTTTAGTTACTAAGCATAATGAATATTACAAGAGAAAACATCGACGCATTAAATGCAGTTGTAAAAGTAGATATCGCAAAAGAAGATTATAGCGATAAAGTTGAAAAAATCTTAACAGATTACCGTAAGTCTGCTAACATTCCTGGATTTAGAAAAGGCCATGTTCCTATGAGTTTGGTTAAAAAACAATACGGTAAAGCTGTATTAGTTGATGAAGTAAACAAATTACTTCAAGATGCTATCGGTAAGTACTTAGTTGAAGAAAAGTTAGACGTTCTGGGTAACCCATTACCAAAACCACAAGACGATTTAGATTGGGATGCTGATGCTTTTTCTTTTGAGTTTGAATTAGGTTTAGCTCCAGAATTTGACGTAAAGTTAAAAGGTAAGAAAGCAATAACACACTACAACATTGTTGCAGACGACAAGATGATTGACAACCAAGTTGAGCACATCCAAAAGCAATATGGTAAACTAGTATCTCAAAACGAAGTAACTAAAGATTCTGAAATTACTGGAAAATTCACTAACGAAGAAGAAGGTATTGAGAATGTTGCAACTATTACTTTAGATAAATTAAAAGGAAAAACAAACCCTAAGAAATTTATCGGAGCTAAAGTTGGTGATGTTATTGAATTAAAAACCAAAGGTCTTTTTAACGATGACCACGACTTAATGACGTTCTTAAAAGTATCTCACGATGATGCTCACGGACTAGACATTAAAGTAAACTTCGAAGTTTCTGAAATTAACGAGAGAGAACTTGCAGATTTAGATCAAGAATTATTCGATAAACTTTTTGGCCCTAAAGCAGTAACTTCTGTAACTGAGTTAAAAGACAAGATTAAGGAAGATTCTGAAAAGCAATTTGCACAACAAGGTGATCAGAAATTATTAAACGATGTCACTGAATACTTATTAGAAAGTACCAAGTTTGATCTTCCTGTAGAGTTCCTTCAAAAATGGATGCAAACTGCAGGTGAAGAACCAATGACAGAAGAGCAGGCTAAAGAAGAGTATGAGAAGTCTGAAAAAAGCATGCGCTACCAACTTATTGAAGGTAAATTAATTGCAGATCATAACTTACAAGTTCAATTTGAAGAATTGAAAGCTTATGCCATGGAAATGATTAAAGGTCAGATGGCACAATTTGGTCAATTAAATCCTTCAGAAAAAGAATTAGAAGATATCGCAGCTCGTATAATGTCTAACCAAGATGAGGTAAAACGTTTGTCTGAGCAATTGATGAGTCAAAAACTATTAAACCTATATAAGACTGAAGCAAATATCAAAACAAAAGAAATCACTTACGATGATTTTGTTAAAGAATTCTACAGCTAAGGTTATTGAATAAATTAGTATCTTTAAGGCGTAGAACTATAAAAGTTTTACGCTTTTTTTTTAAACAAAAAATAAATTGAAACTATAATGAATTACGGAAAAGAATTTGAAAAGTTCGCGATAAAAGACCAAGGTATTAATAGTAACTACTACGAAAAGATAATTTCTAGTATGTACCCAACTAATTTAACCCCAAACATTATCGAAGAGCGTCAACTAAATGCCATTGCCATGGACGTTTTCTCTCGTTTAATGATGGATCGTATTATATTTTTAGGTACAGGAGTTAACGATCAGGTAGCTAACATTATTCAGGCACAGTTATTATTTTTACAAAGTACAGATGCTTCAAAAGATATTCAAATATACATTAACTCTCCAGGCGGATCTGTATATGCTGGTTTAGGCATTTACGACACTATGCAATTTGTAAAACCAGATGTAGCAACAATATGTACTGGTATTGCAGCATCAATGGCAGCAGTATTATTATGTGCCGGAGAAAAAGGAAAACGCTCTGCCTTAAAACACTCTCGTGTTATGATACACCAACCAATGAGTGGTACACAAGGACAAGTATCTGATATGGAAATAGCTGTACGCGAAACAATAAAAGTAAAAGAAGAACTTTATAATATTATATCTAGTCACTCAGGTAAATCTTACGAACAAGTGGAAAAAGACTCTGATAGAGATTACTGGATGAAATCTAGTGAAGCTTTAGAGTACGGAATGATTGATGAAGTTTTAGAACGCAAGTAAACAAATTATTTAGGACCAATTATTCCTAAATTAGAATTTAAATTATGGCAAAAGAAGAATTAGAATGTTCATTTTGTGGTAGGAAAAAGCCAGAAACCAATTTATTAATTGCAGGATTAGATGCACATATTTGTGACCGTTGTATAGAACAAGCACATGGTATTGTTATAGAAGAGTCTAAGCAATCTGGTAACTCAGAACTTAGCTCTGAATTAATGCTAAGAAAGCCTAAAGAAATCAAAGCATTCTTAGACGAATATATTATTGGACAAGAATTTACTAAGCGTGTTATGTCTGTAGCGGTTTACAACCACTACAAGCGTTTATTACAACCACCATCTGACGACGATATCGAAATACAAAAGAGCAACATTATTATGGTTGGTCAAACTGGTACTGGTAAGACTTTGATGGCCAAAACCGTTGCACGCATGCTTAATGTTCCTTTAGCTATTGTAGACGCAACCGTTTTAACGGAAGCAGGTTATGTTGGTGAAGATGTAGAAAGTATATTAACACGTTTACTACAAGCTGCAGACTACAATTTAGAGAAAGCACAACGTGGTATCGTTTTTATAGATGAAATTGATAAGATTGCTCGTAAAAGCGATAACCCATCAATAACTAGAGATGTATCTGGTGAAGGCGTACAACAAGCACTTCTAAAATTATTAGAAGGCACAGTTGTTAATGTTCCACCAAAAGGTGGTCGTAAACATCCAGACCAAAAGTTTATTGAAGTTAACACAGAGCATATTTTATTTATTGCAGGCGGTGCTTTTGATGGTATTGAGCGCGTAATTACTAAGCGTCTTAACATGCAAGCCATTGGTTATAGCTCCATAAAAGATGATAATGTAGATGACGATAACATCCTTCAATATATTATTCCAAAAGACCTAAAAGACTTTGGATTAATACCTGAAATTATTGGTCGTTTACCTGTATTGACACACATGGATCCGTTAGATGCCAACACATTAAGAGCTATATTAACAGAACCTAAAAATGCCATCATTAAACAATACAAAAAGTTGTTTGCTATGGATGAGGTTGAATTTTCTATTACAGACGGAGCATTAGACTATATCGTAGAAAAAGCTATAGAATACAAACTTGGTGCACGTGGTTTACGTTCGCTATGCGAAGAAATACTAACAGAGGCTATGTTTGATTTACCAGGCTCTGGTGAAACAAAACTAAATGTAACTAAAAGTTACGCTGAAGACCGCTTAAATAAATCTACTTTAAAGAAGCTTAAGGCTGTGTCCTAAAATATAAAGGCTTATAATAAAAGAAACCACAATTTTAAAATTGTGGTTTTTTTATTGTTAGGATCGATTAATAAATATTGCTGACAATATGTTATATAAATAGAGGGTAATTAATTAATAATTAATAGCACATTTATTTACAGCTAATATAGTATCATCCTTCAAAGTGAAAATCTTTTTGTCTAGATTTTGGTTAAAGTCATTTTAAAACTCGTTGTATGTAATCTACATGAAAAATTTCACGATGAACGACAACCCTATAATCAAACCTGTCTATTTAATTGCAATAACTCTTCAATATAATCTCTAGAATTTGATAAACGAGGTACTTTGTGCTGACCTCCGAGCTTATCGTTTACCTTTAGCCAATCGTAGAACAAGTTGGTTCTGGCACAATGAATTGTTGGCTTGTTTAAAGTCATATTATTATAGCGCTTGGCTTCATAATCGGAGTTTAGAGCCTTGAGAGCATTATCAAACAACTCCTCAAAATAGGACATGTTTTCGGGAGGTGTTTTAAATTCAATGATCCACTCATGCGCACCTTTTTCTTTACCATTCATGAAAATTGGAGCTGCTGTATAATCTACAATCTCAGCAGCGGTTCTTTTACAAACTTTTTTAAGAGCGTCTTCTGCATTTTCAATTATAAGTTCTTCGCCAAAAGCGTTGATATGATGCTTCGTTCTACCAGATACTTTGATTCTGTGCGGTTTTAAGCTAACAAACCTAATAGTGTCACCAATTTTATAGCGCCAAAGACCTGCATTTGTGGTAATAATAACTGCATAGTTTTTTCCTAATTCTACGTCACTCAACGGAATTACTTTTTGATCTTTTGTACCATAGGTATCCATAGGTATAAACTCATAAAATATTCCGTAGTCTAGCATCAGTAATAGATCTCCAGAGTAATTCTGATCTTGTATGGCAAAGAACCCTTCAGAAGCATTGTAAATTTCGTAATATTTAAAATCCTTTTTTGGTAAAATTGCTCTATACTGTTCTATGTATGGATTGAAGCTTACTCCACCATGAAAGTACACTTCGAGGTTTGGCCAAATATCAAAAAGATTATCTTTTCCTGTTTTTTCTAGTACGTTATTAAGTAAAACTAACATCCACGATGGCACACCTGCTAAACTCGTCACGTTTTCTTGTATGGTTTCCTCAACAATAGCTTGCATCTTAGATTCCCATTCGCTCATTAAGGACACTTTACTACTTGGTGTACTACTAAACTCAGCCCAAAACGGCATATTATCAATCAAAATAGCACTGAGATCTCCAAAAACAGTTCCGTTTTCTTTATAAAGCTCCTTGCTTCCACCTAAGCGAAGACTTTTACCAGTAAAGAGTAGTGCATTTTCATTATTATTAAGATACATACACAGTAAATCTTTACTTGCGGCATAATGGCAGTCTTCTAGCGACTCTGAACTTACCGGAATAAATTTACTCTTAGAATTGGTTGTTCCACTAGATTTTGCAAACCATTTTATTGGTCTGGGCCAAAAGATATTTTGCTCGCCTTGTCTAGAGCGCTCTATTAAAGGTTGCACATCTTCGTAACTAACTATAGGTAAACGCTCATTAAACTCTTTGTAAGTTTTTATTGAAGAGAAATCATATTGCTTACCTATCTCCGTATCCTTGGCAAACTTTAAAAGACTAAAAAGTAATTCGTTTTGCACTTCGTTTGGATACTTTAAAAACAGATCTATTTGATGAAATCGTTTTTTTAAAAACCACGAAGCAATAGAATTTACAATAGGAATTGGCATGGATTGGTTATCTTTACTCGCCAAGCGAGATTTTTTTTCATTTAAATAAATTTAAAGCTTTTTGAAGAATATTCTCAAAAAGGCTTAATGGCTAAAAATAATAAATTTCTTTTATGATTTATACAGGTGTCCTCACTAAAATGCAGACTGAATTTTTAGAACCAATTCAATATTATTTGGTGTTTGAAAATGATTTTATTCACATGAATCAACTCATTAACAAAACTCTTGAAATTAAACATGTTGGACATCAATGCTTAAGTTGTGGACTAGACAAACCTATTTACAGACAGGGATTTTGTAAGAGTTGTTTTTTTGATAAACCTATTGCTGGTGATTGGATAATGCGACCAGAACTAAGCACCGCTCATTTAGGCAAGGAAGATAGAGACTTAGAATACGAAAAAAAGGTACAACTACAGCCACATATCGTATACCTTGCTAACTCTAGCAATGTTAAGGTTGGTGTTACCAGAAAAAGTCAAGTCCCAACACGTTGGATAGATCAAGGTGCACATGAAGCTATTGAAATTGTTGAAGTACCAAATCGTTATTTGGCTGGTATTACTGAGGTCGCTTTAAAAGACCATGTAGCAGACAAAACTAATTGGCGAAAAATGCTAAGAAATGATAATGTAGATGAGGATTTAACAGAATGGCGACAACGATTAAAAACTTACATTCCTGATGACGTTAAAGAGTACTTTATAGAGAATAACGCTGAGACACATCTTAATTTCCCAGTAGAACACTATCCTGAAAAACCTAAAAGCTTAAATATAAAAAAACAGGTTACGTATTCCGGAAAATTAGTTGGTATTAAAGGCCAATATCTCATTTTTGAAGATGAAACTGTATTTAATATTAGAGCTAACGAAGGACTTGTTGTAGACCTAAACATTCTATAATACAGATTGTTAGGATTGCGTTAAAAATTATTTTTTTCGAATTCTTATTATTAAATTTCAATAAAAAGAAGATGAAAAAGTCACCATTCCTTTACATTGCAATTACTACACTACTATTAATAACTATCACTATAATGTGTTCGATGAACTTTCCGTTTAATTGGGTGTTTTATCTTACAGTTATTGGTCAAATCTTAGTTGTTCTTATGGTATACAAAGTATTGACAGACAATTACTCTACAGACAAAACTTTTGAGCATTTTTATGAAGACCACCCAATTGAACCTATAGAGGTTAGAGCTGAAAATGAAAATTTTAGATAATCTATTGACTAAATATGTAGCTTAACACAAAAAATAGAAGTACTTAGTTTAGGACTAATTCGATATTAAAGCTATGAAAATAAAACTACCGTATATTCTATTAGCAGTGTTTTTGATGATTGTAATAGTATCAAATGTTATTGACCCTAACTTTTATTATAAACACATGACTACTTACGACAGATTGAAAGCCTTTTTTGTATTATTAGCTTTAAGTATTTACTTAATACTTGCTATCAAATCTGTAATAAAACCTAAGCAAAACAAATAAACACAAAAAGAGCAACAAATTGTTGCTCTTTTTAATATTGTAAAATAAAAAGCTAGAGACCTAGATGTTTTCTGCGTCTCTTAAACTCTGAATATATTCTGCTTTTTGAATCTCTCTTCTTCTCTTAACAGATGGCTTAGTGAAATAACGAGACTCTCTTAAGTTTTGCATAATCTGTACATTTCTGTGCTTACGCTTATAACGCTTAAGAGCTCTTTCTATATTCTCTCCTTCTTTAATTTCGATTTTAATCATCTATCGCTAGTTTTTTATTATCTATATCTTGCAAATGGTCGGCAAATATAGGCTAACTATTTGAAAATAAAAAATTATTTTTCTCAATAATTGAGATTTTTATTTTAGTGTGTTTTAAAAAGTCTTAAAAGACTACTTTAAGTCTTAAAAAACTTGTTCTTACCCTAAATAAGTCTTTAAGATTTTACTCTTACTTGCGTGTCTTAATCTTCTAATACCCTTTTCTCTAATTTGTCTTACACGCTCTCTGGTAAGGTCGTAAATACTTCCTATTTCCTCCAAAGTCATCGGTGGCTGATTACCAATACCAAAATTAAGACGAATAACATCACTTTCTTTTTGAGTAAGTGTATCTAACGCACGCTCTATTTCGGTATTTAAAGATGCTTGCATTAAATCTTTATCTGGTCTTGGAGATTCGCTCTCACTTACCACATCATATAGACTAAAGGTTTCACCATCCTTAAGTGGCGCATCCATAGATAGATGACGACCAGAGTTTTTCATAGATTGTTTTACCTCTCTGGTACTAATATCTAGCTCTCTGGCTATTTCTTCAGCATTTGGAGGTCGTTGATGAACCTGCTCTAAATGAGAATAGGTTTTGTTAATTTTATTAATTGTACCGATTTTGTTTAGTGGTAAACGGACAATACGAGATTGTTCTGCTAAAGCCTGAAGAATAGCTTGTCTTATCCACCAAACTGCATAAGAAATAAATTTAAAACCTCTGGTTTCATCAAAACGTTTTGCAGCTTTCACCAAACCTGCATTACCTTCATTTATTAAATCTGGAAGTTTTAATCCTTGATTTTGATATTGTTTTGCTACCGAAACCACAAATCTTAGATTAGCCGTAGTTAACTTATCTAAGGCTTCCTGATCTCCTTTTTTTATACGCTGCGCCAACTCTACCTCTTCATCTGCTGTAATTAAAGGAATTTTACTTATGTCTTGTAAATACTTGTCTAGGGATTTGTCTTCTCTGTTAGTTACCTGCTTGGTAATCTTAAGTTGCCTCATGTAGTTTTCTAAAATTTTGTGAACCTACAGTATAACCAAATAATCTAGATAAACAAGCATTTTGAGGAATAATTAACAGAAACGAGTCAAAAAACGGTAATTTTTCACCAAAAATCAGTCATTTTTAACAGAATCCTGTGCTTTTGTGTCGTTTTTTTTCTTCTTCCCGTTTAGAATTCCACCCAAAACATTACCTACACCTTCTTTTATAGCATCTTTAGAATCTTTCTTAGTACTATCTGTTTTCACTGTGGTTGAATCGGTTTTTGTACTATTATTTCCACCTAAAACATTACCCAAAAGATCGTTGATTTTATCTTTACCCTTACCGACTAGTTTCTGTTTTTGAATTTCTACTAACTGCTTCGTTAAACTAGACACACCACTTGTTAAGTCTGTTGAAATAGACGGACTAGAAAATGTACCACCAATATTTGCTGTTATAGGAATAGACACCTTATTAACCTCTGCATCATTAATTTGCCCTATTAATCGGTTAACATCACTACCCAAATATTTAGCTGGTACTTGCAATACAGCACTATAGCTCATTGCATTAGAAAAACTATGCGAACCCGAAACTTCAATTGGTATATCTTTATATTTTAACGTGAATGGTTTTACGCTAACCTGACCGTTTTCAAAACTCAATTTGGTTTTAATATCTTTTTGAAGCTGATTAAAGTCTATAAAATCTAACTTACTATCTAAACCAGACAATAAAGGACTTTTACTAACATCTACATTAGACGTTAATATTTCTGCTAAGGCATTACCAGAAATAGTAGTTAAGTCTGGTGAGAAGTTTTCATCTAAAAGACCACTTACATCAATTGTAGAATTTAATTTCCCTTGCACCACTTTTGCTATTGGTGCCAAGACCTGAAGCATCTCTAAATCTTTAAAAGATTGTGAAATATCAAATTGCTGCATTGCCAATTTCATATCAAATTTTGGCTTAGCTTCTTTTGTATTTACATTACCAGAAATACCTAACTGACCATTAAATAAATCTGTAGTCATATTACTTAAATTGGCATTTTGGTCTTTAATGGATAACTGCCCTTTTACATTCTTTAAATTCAGGTTATCGTAAATGACAGTTTTAGCATTTGCTGTTATGGTACAATCCAAAAAGTCTGGAATTTTAAGCGATTCTGAATCTGAAGTTGTTTTGTTTGATGTTTCTGATGCAGACTCATCTTCTACCATAAAGTCTGAGATTGCAAACGTATTAGAATTTACATTAAACCTTCCTTGAAGCTTCTTGTCACTCAATAAAAATCCAAGAAGGTTATTAATAGTACCTGTTGCTGAAAAATCACTTTTACCTGTCTGTGCATCAAAACTATTAAGACTTACTGTACCAGGTTTAAAAGAAAGGTCAGCCTTATTTATTTGAATAGGATTTACAATATCCTCTGAAGAAAACACAAAACCTGTAACAGACACGCTACCATTATTCTTTATTCTCTGATATGCGTTGGTTTCAATAGCATCCATATCAAAAGATGTATTGAGTTTTCCTTTTAGTATTCCGCTTAACTGATTTTCTAATTCTACAGGATATGCTTTGGTTATATTAGCCAAATTTAAAACTCCATCTAAGTTAGCACTCACCAACATATTACCTGTAAGGTTTTTTATGTGAGCTTCAGATTTAAACACATCTTCATCTATCTTAAAATCTAACTGATCTAAATCTACATAGGTGTCATCAGCATTTCCTGTTGTGTTCTTTACCGATGCATCAATCATAATATTCCTAACGCTTTTTGGTAAATCTGGATATTTAAATGATGCGTTATCAGACTTCATATTAATGTCTAATGTTGGTATAGTTTCTTCAGACACCAACCCTTTTATAACACCATTAACTGTAAAGTTTCCTGTGGTATTTACATTTTCAATATTCTTAGCATAAGCTTCTGGTATTACTGCTAAAAAGTCTTTAAATGATGATTCTGGATTCTTAAACGTAATATCAATTTGTTGCCCTTCTTCAACCATTTGCACAAATCCTTCAAACTCTAATGGCAAGGCATTAATGAATCCTTTATTTTCTTTAAAGGTGTATTTATTTTGCTCCAAATCCATTCCGATTAAAGCATCTAATTTTACACTGTTATTACTTAAATATTGCGTACTGTCTACAGACATGCTAATCTTAGCTTCGGTTTTGGTGTCTAATTCTGAGGTTTCTCCAGAAAAAATACCCTTACCGTTATGGTTAACTTCTGTAGCATATAAGCTGGTATTAGATTCTTCGTCTATATAAGTAAAAGCACTATTATTTAGTTCATAGTTTTGAATATCGAAACTAAAACCAGAAGATTGTTCTTCAGAATCAGATGCTGTTGAAGCCTCTTCATCTTGCTTTACGATATCGTAATTTGTGGTTCCGTTTTTATTGGTTTTTAGTGTTAACAACAGCTCATCTGCTATAATTTCGTTAACCACCAAGGGTTCGTCAGAGCCTTTAAATAATTCACCAAGTGGCATTTCAAAAGACAAGGCTTTTGCTGTTGCCAACGTTTCATCCTTAAAAGGTGCTCTATTAATAATTTTAAGATTTTCTACACTAACTTCTGCATGAGGAAAACTAGAAATTAGACTTAAACTAACATCATCAAAACTTAGATCTGCATCTAAATTTTCGTCGGCATAATTTTGAACAATAGCATCTATTTTAGACTCTAAAACAAATGGTACTGCAATAAGAATGGCAATAAATATGAGTAAAATGATTCCGACAATCTTTAAAAATTTCTTCATGGTTGTAGTGTATAGCTTTACTTATTATACGCAAAGTTGGTAAGAAAAGTTGTGCTTTTAAGAAACTTTAGGAAGACTTTAATGATTTAATAACAGTTAGGTGAGATCAATTTCTTCATTAACCTTGAGTTTAAATCGTTTTCTAAAAAGGTAAACACCCAAATACAAAAATGGTGTATCTAAAAATGCCACTAAGACTTTAAATAAAAATCCGCTAATTAATAACCCTTTAAAGCTAGACCATGGTAAAACTTCAAAATAGCACAGTAAGCTTATAATAGACAAGGTATCTACAAACTGAGAAATCCATGTAGAGCAATTATTACGCAACCACAAATGCTTTCCCTTTGTGAGATTTTTCCAGAAGTGGTAAATCCGAATATCTATAAACTGAGCAAATAAATAGGCAAACATACTAGAACCAACAGCTATTATGGTCTTACTAAAAACAAGCTTAAAAGTCTCGTTATTTAATGGCGAATTATCTAATGCAGGCACACTATCTGCCACCAAAATAATACCAACCGAAAATAAGGATGCAAAAATACCTGCAACGACAACATCATTAGCACGTTTTTTACCGTAAATCTCACTGATTAAATCGGTAATTAAAAATGTAATTGGATATGGCAAAATACCAACCGAAATTTCGAATAATTTGCTACCAAAAACTTCAACATCTACAGGATACCAATAAAAAAACTTCTGAAAAATAAGGTTTGAAACCACCAAAGAGGTTATAAAAAGACTTCCAAGTAAAAGATAGATGCGTTGGGCTAAAAGTTTGTCTTTTAATGACATTTAAAATGGTTAATAAATTGTTGTAGTAAAGATAAGCTATTAATTTTTGTTTTAGTTATTTTGCTAATTCCATGACAGCAGGCAAATCCGTTTACATAGCATTAGGAAGTAACAAAGGTAACAAGTTAGAACACTTACAACTGGCCATTGATGCTATTTTTGAAAGGGTTGGTACAATCCGTAAAATTTCTAAAGTCTACGAAACACCTGCTTTGGGTTTTGAAGGTGATGATTTTTACAATGCTTGCATTAAGATTGAAACCGAATTAAAACCTAAAAAACTACTAAGAGTTCTTAAGCAAATTGAAGCTGATTTAGGCAGAACCACCAAAAAGTCTGACACTTATGAGTCTCGTGAGATTGATTTAGATATCTTGTTTTACGAAGGTGAAGTCATCAATGAGAAGTCACTTTTAATACCACATCCTGCCATACACCTGCGTAAGTTTGTTTTAGTACCATTATCTAATATTGCCAAAGACGTAAGGCATCCTGTTTTTCAGAAAACAGTTTATGAATTGCTAGATGATTGTAAAGATGAGTCTGAAATTGAACCTATAAAAATCTGGCTTAAAAACCCAATGAAGCGTTTTGATTTTGTCAACTATAATTTTATAGCTATTGAAGGTAATATTGGTGCAGGTAAAACCAGCTTATCCCATAAAATAGCGCAAGATTTTAATGCTAAATTGATTTTAGAGCGTTTTGCTGATAATCCGTTTTTACCAAAGTTTTACAAAGAACCTGAGCGCTATGCTTTCACGCTAGAAATGTCTTTTTTGGCAGATCGCTACCAGCAAATTAGTGACGATTTATCGCAGCTAGATCTCTTTAAAGATTTTATGGTAAGCGATTACGACGTTCATAAATCACTAATATTTTCTAAAGTCACCTTAGCTGATGATGAATTTAGATTGTACAGAAAATTGTTTTACCAAGTCTATAAAGATATTGCAAGACCAGATTTATACATTTATCTATACCAAAATACAGAACGTTTACAAGCCAACATAAAAAAGCGTGGTCGTAAATACGAAAAGGAAATACAAGACGATTATCTTGAAAAAATAAATTCTGGCTATCTCAACTTTTTAAGAAACCAAACCGAGTTGAACGTAAAAATTATTGATATTTCTGATAAGGATTTTGTAAAAAACAGAGAAGACTACATGTGGCTATTAAGAGAAATTAGTGCTTAATATTCTGTCTTCCCAAACTCGTTTCAAGATTTAGCCTATATAATTTATAAGATAAATAAAGTTGTGGTTATTCGACTTTCATTATCTAAAATAACCTCACTCAAAACATCGCATCTTTTAACCTTAAAATTAAAAGGCTCGGCCAACACATCTACTCCACTGTTATGTCTTAGTCGGTTTTGGCTATTAGCGATAATATCAATATTCGGTGTAAATTCACCAACAGGAATATGCTCTGTTAGTATGAGATATTTATAAGCACTTAGCTTGTCTAAAATTTGTTGAATCTCTAGATTAGACAAATGCTGAAATACTTGCCTAATGATTACACAGTCTGCTTTTGGCAAATCATCTTTAGCTATATCCAGACATTTAAAGGTTAAATGATTTGCTTTAAATAATCGCTGGTTTCTTTCAATTAAACCTTCTACGATATCTATGGCAACATATGTTTTTGTAAACGGAACGAAGGCTCTGCCAACATTAAAATCTCCACAACCTAAATCGCAAACCGTTAGTTGACCGTTATGTGATTTTAAAAAACGGATTACAGTATCAATGTAGGGCTGAATAATTTTTGGATCGTGAGAGCCTTTACCTGAGTAGAAATCTGAATCGTTTCCACCCCAAAAATGCTTCTCGTAGATTTGCTCCATAACCGCTTTGGTTGGCCATGGTATTTTATGTTTTTTAGAGGTCATTATTTAAAATAAGCCAACAATTCAGCCTTTTTAGATGCAGATACCATAACTTCTTTTCCGTTACTTAAAATGACGCTACCTCCTTTTCCTTTTACATACTTCACCACCTCATTTACATTAACCAAATAACTCTTATGCACTCTGGCGAAATTGCCATCTTTCAGACTTTCTTCAATGTATTTTAAAGTCTTACTTACCAGCTTTTTCTTGTTGTTGTTTAAATAGATTTCGGTATAGTTATCATCAGCTTTGCAATACATAATATCTGCTGTTTCTATAACTTCAAAACCATCCTGTTGTGGCAAAGTTATTTTTCCATTTACAGCATTGGTTTTTGGTACCAAGACTTGGTCTTGTAGCGCTTCTTCTTTCGATTTTATTTCAGTGACATAATCAACCGCTTTAATAAGTTCGTCTATAGAAATTGGCTTCATTAAGTAGTACGATGCATGTGCATTTAAGGCTTCAATAGCATAATGATTATAAGCTGTAACAAAAATGGTTTCAAAATCTACATGACCAACTTTATCTAACAAATCAAACGCATTACCATAAGGCATTTCTACATCCAGAAAAACCACATCCAAATCGTTATTTCTAATCAGTACCAATGCTTCTTCAACATTAGAAGCTTCACCTACAATTGAAATATTTGGGCAGTATTTGGAAAGGTAATTTCGAAGAATAGCTCTGCTTGTTTCTTCATCTTCTACTAGTATTGCGTTTAGTTTCATCTGTTAATATTTATTTTTTTAATGGTCAGATGGAACATCCTATTATCATTTCACTTATTGATTGAAGATTAATCATGGATGTTTCATGTTTTTCTGAGTTGGAAGTAAGAAGAAAGAAGCACGAAGTTACTTCTAACTTCTTACGTCTAGCTTCAAACTTTATTAATCCTTCTTTAAAGTCACCACAACTTTGGTGCCTGCATCTTCAGATTGTTGAAAATCTTCAATCGTTACATCAACCTTGTCTTTGTACATTTCGTTTAAAATTGCCACACGCTTCTTGATGTTGTTCATCCCTTTAGAATTCTGCTTTTTCTGATTCTCGGTCTTCATTTGTTTAGAGCGTGCTCTACCAATTCCGTCGTCTGAAATGGTAATGGTAATTTCGTCTTTTGATTTTGGTTTTATGGCAATATTTAAATGTCCTTTTTCTTTTTTGTAACGCAGACCATGCCATACTGCATTTTCGATATAAGGCTGCAGTAACATTGGTGGAATTTGAAATTCATCAACATTTATACTCTCGTCTACATCTATAGAATACTCAAACTTATCTTGAAATCTAAAATGTTCGAGTTTGGTGTACAATTGAAGCAATTCAATTTCCTTTTTTAATGGAATAAAATCTTCTTCACTATTCTCTAAAACAGCACGCATTAACTGTGAAAAATCAGATAAATATTTGTTTGCTGTACGCTCATCGTTAGTTGCAATAAAACTATTTACCGAGTTTAAGGCGTTAAAAATAAAGTGTGGATTCATCTGGCTTCTCAAAGATTTTAATGCCAAAAGATTATTAGCTAATCGTTGTTGCTTTATGTATTTGTACATTAAAAATCCTGTGATTAGAAACAACACCAATCCGCCTAGCAAGGAATAAATGATTAACTGCTGACGTTTGTTACGCTCTTGTGTAAGCTCGTACTTGCTTTTAGATAGTGCTCTGTCGCTTTCTAAAGTTGTAATTCTGTTTTGCTGCTCTGCTAGATTTCTGCTAAAGCGCGCAACTTGAGACAGTTCTTGTATTTTTTTTGCATACAACTCATCAACCACACTTTTAAATTCATCTATAGCTTCTCTTCCTTTTTCATCCTCACCCAGACTATAATACACTTCAGATGCACGTCTTGTTGCATCTTTTTTAACTTCTAAATCCCCTTTTTTATCAGCCTCTTCAATACTTTTTTCAAAATAAGAAATAGCACTATCTAAATCATTATTTAGCAAGTATGCATTCCCTAATTTATAATTCTGCTTCTGAATAGTTAATGGACTCTCATTAGGCAACACAGAGTCTTTTTCTATGTCTTCTAATGTTTCAATCACATCTTTTCTTATTTGAATTTCACTGTCATAATCACGATTTAAACTATTGAATTCTGCAACTTTTACCTGCTCTTCTACAGCGCGTTTCTTGTTCTCTTGTTGCGCTAATTTTAGTGAATTATTGTAGTAGCCTTTTGCCTTTGCCACTTCACCTTTTAGATTATAGGCTTCGGCAATTTTAGAGTTTAAATCGGTAACCTTTGGTGCTATTAAATGTTTCTTGGCAATCTCTAATCCCTTTTCATAAGAACTTATAGCTTGTTGCGTGTTTTTTAATTTTAAGTAAGCATCACCCAGACCTTCGTACAACACCGTTTTTTCGTAATTAGACAGATCCTTTTCATTGAGGCTTTTATATGTATCTACACTTTTTTGATACTCTTCATTCTTGGTATAAGCATCTGCCAATTTCAGTTTAGACGAGGCCATTTCAAAATTCTGAAGACTAACTTTGTAGGCAGATATAGCAAGGTCATACTGCTTCCAGTAAACATAAACATCTCCCAAAAGCTCGTGTGCTTCTGCGCTTTGCCTAGACGACACATCGTAATTAAGCGCATCTCCAACAAATTTTATACTCTTTGCAGCATCTTTTTTTAAGTACGCGTCAGCCGAATCTATCATTTGGTTAAATTGCCTTATAACATCATCTGACCCAACACTTCTATAACGTCCTTTACTTTGTTCTTCTACCAATATGGTAATTCGCTCATCACTTAAAACAGTGTAACGCACGGTTTCAAAATCGTTGTGCATTATGGTAAGTTCATCTCCTACTCTTGCCTTTACAACAAACTTTCCAAAAACGTCTGTACGTGTATATCTACCATCATTTACTTGTATGCTTACATTGTCTATTGGCTCTCGCGTGTCTTTTAGATAAACCGAACCTCGTACTGTAAAAAAGGCTTCTTCCTTTTTAGTTTTGGTGTTATTGCTTTGCCCAAAACTTAAAAGTGTAAATAGGAAGAAAAATATAAGGCTGTATGTGTGTTTAATTTTTATCAAAATAAGGTATTAACAGGACTAACTTACATACTTTATTTGGTATCGAAAAATGGGCACTTCAATTTTATAGTCTTTTAAGTAGAAAAATATTAGAGTTAACTCATTTAAGATTTTACTTCACTCATTAACCAGCCTTCTTCACTCATTCTGGATTTTTATTTCTCTTTTTTCAGCAGAGTTTTACTGTTCATTAATCAATAATATAAATTCAAAATGAAAAAAATCAATCTGGCATTTTTGCTTCTTTTTTTATGTGCTAATACTATAACTGCACAGCACAAAGGCAATTACAACCAAATTACACAAGACATTTCTAGACAGAACATTTTAACTTCAGGAAATGCCAACATTTACAACCCAACAGTTCAACATCAGATGAACAAAACGCTCCATCCGAGTGATGTGCTTACCATAGATGTAAAAGCATTACAAAATGTGAGCGCTTCAACGTACACAGCTATTTTCAATTTGTCTCAAATTGGTGAAACTGCAGAATCTACTAATGCGCTTATGAAAGGACGAATAGACAATATTAAAACCAGACTAAACGCCCTCGGAATTACCGAAAAAGACTTTGCTATTGATGTTATTTCCTTCGTACCTGTGTACGAGGTAGAAGTTACAAAAAAGCTATTCAGTAAAACATACACTGAAGTACCAAAAGGTTTTGAATTGCAACAGAACATTCATATTCAATTTACTAAAACCAGTCAATTTGAAGGCATCCTAGAAGCTTGTGCCAAAAGTGAAGTTTATAACTTAGTTAAGGTTGATTATTTTATTGAAAACATTCAGGAAGTTTATAAAAATCTTCAAGATCAATTATTGAAACTCATTGCAGATAAAAAAGCATACTATACAACACTAGGTTTTGACATGGCTAGCTATGACGTCAAAATTGCAGATGATAAATACTGTTATTTTCCAAAAGACTTCTACCAAAGTTACCAAGCCTATAATAGTGTTTCTTTTGAAGCTTTAAAAACCAACAAAGGTGTTAGCAGTGCCAAAAAACAAACGTCTTATTATTACCAACCACTGACTTATGAGCAGTATGACATTGTGATAAATCCATCAATATTAGAACCTGTTGTTCAAATAGGAATGAACATAAAACTATTATACACACCAAAGCCTAAAGAGCAAAAACCACAAACTGTTACAAAAACCGAAATTGATCATAAATACTATGTGATTTCGCCTAATGGTACTATAGATGTAAAAGAATTAAACACAAAAAATTAATAAACATGAAAGCAATAACAAAACCATTCGCTGTAATAATGGGAATACTATCCCTTACAGCGTGCAATGCAAACACAAAACAAAATCAGCAAGACCTCGCTATCAATCAAACAGTGATTGAAACGAATTTAAAAACTGACAAACCAGAAATTAAAGTCGCATTATTACTAGACACCAGTAATAGTATGGATGGTTTAATTGACCAAGCTAAAGCACAATTATGGGAAATTGTAAATGAACTCTCTTATGCCAAATGTGAGGAGCAAAACCCTAATCTTAAAATTGCGCTTTATGAATATGGCAATGATAATCTTAATGCAGATGAAGGGTATTTAAGACAAGTACTTGCTTTTAGTGATGATTTAGACGAAATATCAAAATCGCTTTTCTCTTTAACAACAAAAGGAGGCAATGAATACTGTGGTAAAGTTGTAAAAACAGCTTTAGATCAACTTAATTGGGGAGACAAGCAAGATGACTTAAAATTAATTTTTATCGCAGGAAATGAGCCTTATACACAAGGTACAGTTAGTTACAAGGAAGCTTCTAAACTCGCACATCAAAAAAACGTTACGGTAAATACTATTTTTTGTGGTGACTATAACCAAGGGATTTCAGGTTTTTGGAAGGATGGAGCAGATCTTACTCATGGAGATTATATGGCTATTAATCAAAACAAAGCCACTGTTCACATAGCATCTCCTTATGACGATAAGATTTTAGAACTCAATGAGAAACTAAACAAAACGTATGTTGCTTACGGGTACTTAGGAAGACAAAAAATGGAAATGCAGACAGAACAAGATCTTAATGCTATGAGTTACAACAAAGCTAATGCCGTAAGTAGAACTGTGAGTAAAAGTTCTAGACTCTATATGAATAGTTCTTGGGATTTAGTTGATGCAGAAAAAGAAGCTGATTTTTCTTATGAAGATTTAGATGAAAAACAATTACCTGAAGACTTAAAAGGAAAATCTAAAGATGAAATAAAATCTTATGTTGAAAAGAAAAGAGTTGAACGCGAAAAGCTTCAAAAAGAAATTGCCGAACTCAATATAAAGCGTAAAACATATATAGCTAAAAACTCTGACGACAAAAATAATGGATTAGAAAATGCAATGGTAAATGCCATAAAAACCCAAGCAAAAAAGAAAAACTATATTTGGGAATAGCATATAACAAAAAAGGCTCGATTAAAAAATCGAGCCTTTTTTGTTTTAGTTAATTGCAGGACAATTACACTCAAACTTCTCTCGCTTACAATTAAAGTTGTAACCTAAAGTTATTTGATGAAAACCACCTGTATTAAAGTTTACTGTATTTGCTTGGTATGAATATGTATAAGCAAACACAAAATTGTTATAATCTACACCAACAAAAGGTGTGAAATATTGTAGTTTTTGGCTACTTACTCCTGAGCCATCTACAAACTCAGCTCCATCTAAGCTACGTCTGTAAGATAATCCACCCCAAACTTTACCAAAATCCATTTCTCGGTAAACTTTAGCGTTAATGTCTATTGAAGATTCTTCTGTAGCATCTCTGTACATGTACATTATAGAAGGCTCATAGCTCCAGTCACTTCCATACTTACTAAATGTATAACCAGTAGAAAACAAGTATGTTCTTAAGTTTCTAAATTCCCATTGATCGCCATTGCGATTCCAGTTAATACCATCATTTTCTAATATATTCTTTGCTGTAAAATGCGCATAAAAATCCAAGAAATGGTAAGAAAAACCAGCATCAATATTAAAATTTGTAGCTGTAGAGCTTGTTGCTAATGGATCAAATTGGTCACCAGGCCCTAACCATGTACTAGCATCTACTTTATACTGTAAAAAGCCTGCATTTATACCAAATGATAACATATTAAGATCTATCTCATTTCTAGAAAACATTAAATGATAAGCAAAACTAGCATATCCGCCTAACGTAGAATGATAACCATTAGAATCATTGAATACAATCCCACCAATTCCTACAGGTGTATCCCCAACTCTACCATTAATACTCAATGTTTGTAAACTAGGAGCGTCATCTACTCCAAACCATTGCTGCCTGGCAGTTAATCTAACTTTAGCACAATTTGCAACACCAGCCATTGAAGGATGTATTAGATAATAATTATCTGTTAAATAATCTGAATAAATCGGAACACCTTCTTGAGCAACACTAAAATTTGCCGCTAAAACTGTAAATGCTACTAAACAAAACTTTTTTAATTTCATAATTTCTTTTATCGTTTCAAGGTAAAATGGGCTTTGAACTCTTTAATTTGGTTGGTAAGGGGTTCTTCGTATTCTACTGTAAACCAGTAGTCGCTCGATGGCATATTGTTACCGTTGAACGTTCCGTCCCATCCCT